>DAOSWG010000042.1:0-1563 GCA_035379945.1 Bacillota bacterium | reverse complement strand
GATTGGATTATGGTTCGAGAACGCTTCTGGAAGCGATCTTGCCGGAAATATCCGGATGTGTTTTGGACATTGGGTGCGGATACGGCCCGATCGGCATTGCAATAGCCAAGAAGAGCAATACAGACGTCACAATGACCGATATCAATCCTAGAGCCGTAAAACTGGCCGAGGAAAATGCTTCTATAAACAAAGTCAAGGTGGATATCATCGAAGGCGACGGATACGGAAACATATCCGGCAGTTTCGACTGGATCGTCACCAATCCACCGGTAAGAGCCGGGAAAAAAGTATTTTATCCTTGGCTTGAGAATGCCGGAAGTCGTTTGAAACCCGAAGGGACGCTTGTGTTTGTCCTTAAAAAAGACCAGGGAGCCCTCTCCGCAATGAAGCATCTTGGCGCTTTTTATGGCGAAATCGGGATTTTGATGAAAAAGTCGGGATATTACGTTGTCAAATGTAAAAAAGGTTTGACTAATTGACACACAAATGTTAAAATATTTAAATGCGATAGAATGCGCATTTTTACATTTTTTCAAGAAAAACAAGCATTTTCATTGCTTATCAAAGTGAATAATTGGGGTGATTTTGTGGATTACAAGACCGTACAATACGGCAAGGAAAGAGTGAGGAGAAATTACTCACGCGTCAAGTCAAATGTGGAATTGCCCAATTTGATCGAAGTCCAAACCTCATCGTTCGAGTGGTTCGTCTCCACCGGACTGAGAGAACTTCTGGACGATTTGTCTCCGATCACCAATTTTACCGGCAACCTGGAACTTTATTTCGGTGATTATGAACTTGAACCGGCCAAGTATTCCGTGCAGGAATGCAAGGAAAAGGACCTTACCTATTCAAGACCCCTGAAAGTCAAAGTCCAGCTTAGAAACAAGGATTTAATTGACAAAGTCACCGGCGAAGTCGCCACTGACAGCATCAAGGAACAAAAGATCTTCATGGGAGACATTCCGATGATGAGTCCCGTGGGAAGTTTCATCATCAACGGATCCGAAAGGGTCATCGTTTCCCAGATCGTCCGTTCCTCGGGTGTTTTCTTCTCCGAAGAAGTCGACAAAAAGACCTTGCAGAGAAAATATCTGGGTCAGGTAATCCCGACTCGCGGCGCCTGGCTTGAGTATGAAATCGGCTCCAAGGACATCCTTTACGCCAAGATCGACAGATCGAAAAAGATTCCTCTTTCGGTCATGCTGAGATCGCTTGGCTTCTCGACTAACGAGCAGATCTTCGATTTGTTCGGTCACAACGATCTTCTGGCAGGGACCGCAGAGCGCGATGAAAACCAGAGTTCGGAAGAAGCCATGAAGGAAGTCTACGCGAGGATAAGACAGGGTGAAACCGCGACTATCGAAGGCGCCAGATCTTTCTTCGTATCCCGTCTTTATGATGAAAAACGCTACGACCTGGCTGAAGTGGGTCGTTTCAAAATCAACCAAAAACTCAACGTGATCACCAGGATCGCGCTTTTGCTCGATCGCGGAGCGGACGTCCGCTTTGCAACCGACATCGTCGATGGCGATACGGGAGAAGTCGTTTTCTCCCAGGGAC
>DAOSWG010000041.1:0-1691 GCA_035379945.1 Bacillota bacterium | reverse complement strand
TTGTCATGTTGCCGTTGCTTGCGCTTTTGGACACTTTCCGCGATTGGAAGCAGTACCTTTTGGGAATAATGCCGAATTTTTGGTTCACAAAACCGTTATTAAATGAAATACTGCCGGTATCCGACCCGTCCGATTTGCCATTTTGGGCTTATCTCGCAATCGGGACCGTCTATATGCTTTTCCTGGCAATCATCACGCATCGTATGTTCATGAAAAGAAATGAATCCAACTAAGGAGGTAAAGTCATGGATTGGTATTGGTATGTCATAATCGGAGTTGGCATCATCCTGATCGGTTATCTCAAGTGGGCGGTTTGGAACAAAATGAAAGCCAACAGACAGAAAAAAACCGAAAACAAAGAAAAAGACGAAGATTAAGAAATACGGTCCCCGGGACGATGGTTACCTTTAAACCCCCGGGGACCGTGTTTTATATATAAAAAAAGCCATTACCGACAAATGCCCGGAAATGGCGATTATCCAAGAATATTTACTTCATCATGTTACGAATTTTATCCATATTTTTGAAATTGGTTTTAGCGATCTTTTGGAATATATCAAAACCGTTCTCAAGCGCGATCCGCTTTCCGAGCAGATCGACGGCAGCCGAAGCTCCAAAAGGTAAGATCAAACCGACCTCCTTGTTCAACTTGTCCATTTCCGTTAAGAATGTGTATCTGGCCAAAACCGATGCCGCCGCCACGGCGATATATGCCGATTCGGCTTTTTGTCTGAATAGGATATCCCGGTAGACGGGTTGGCCTTCGAGATAGGAGAAATATGCTTCTTTCGGGCAGAATTCGTCGATCACGACCTGATCGAATTCTCCCTGGCACTTTGCCGTGAGTTTTCTGATTGCGTGGTTATGCAAATAAGCCTTGATCTTGTTCAGATTGTATCCTTCCCTAACTAGATTGTTGTATTTTTCATTATCGACCGTCAAAATGACACTAGGGAGCGCCTTGATTAATTTGATGCCAATTTCCCTGATGTTTTCGTCAGACATCTGCTTGCTGTCGCGAACTCCCAAAGACTTAAGAAAGGAAATGTCATCGGGGCCGGCCAAAGCGGCCGCCACAACGACAGGACCGTAGAAATCTCCGGTGCCTACTTCATCCGAGCCGATGGTCCTTTTGTTATCTGCAGTCATCGAAGAAGCGGATGTCACCTTGGGCAAAGGATTGATCTCCGGTTTTTTCTCTTCCAAAGGAAAGTTGAATATCTCAGCCCACATCATGTATTCGTCCCAGGCGTCCTTGCCCTGCAACATGACTTTCAGAGAACGAAAAACAGTGACTGTGAGATCGGGGGACTGGAAAAGATACAAAATATGATCCTTGTCGGAAGGAACCGAAAAATCGGCATAATAATCCACAAGTGCCGGCAACTGATCCAACGAGACGGAGAAAACCTGGTTCACGCTATCAACTCCTTGGCTTATTTTAGCATATTGTATGATAAAATAAAAGGGAATGGAGATGATTCCATGAATGCCGACCTGGAAATCCTCGAGTATCCGAAAATTTTGTCCGAATTAGCCAGACATTCGGAAACCGACCGGGGAAAAGCCGCTATCCTGGCGTTAGAACCGTCCGGCAACCGCGATCAGATCGTGACGATGCTTTCGGAAGTCGAAGAAGCCAAAACCCTTATCGAACGATATGATGTGACACCGTTAAACGGTGTTCTTGA
>DAOSWG010000040.1:0-1902 GCA_035379945.1 Bacillota bacterium | reverse complement strand
TTTTATTCATTATCGCCTGATCGATCGTGATCGCCTTGACCGAATTGTCGTCGATAAGATCGTTGACAGAGCAACTAAAAACGGTTGCCAATTTCTCGATAGTGACGATATCAGGCAGAGTTTTTCCCTGTTCCCACCTGGAAACGCATTGTCTTGTCACGAATAATTCGTCGGCCAGGGCCTGCTGGGTGATATTTTTTTTGTTTCTCTGGTTTTTTATGTTGTCACCGATATTGTTCATTGCATGTCACCTCGACAGTATTATCGCATAAAAACTAATAAATGATACGCAATATCGCCGCAACAGTTTGTTTCTGGGTCTTTTAAGTCAAACTCCCGGCTTTTGTTCTGGAATCATATCTATATGCCAAATAAAAAATCCGCTCAATTCATTGAACGGATCATTTGATGTCAGAAACGATTTCATTCCGCTTTTTTCAGAGGCGTGCCGATATACCGGACAAATGTTTTTGCGGCTATAGCGAAAAAACGCGGCCAGAAACGAAGGGCTCTTAAGTTATATGATTCAAAGTCGGTCGAAAGTCCTTCGAACCCTTTTTCCACCGAATAATTCATGATGGCGCACAAGGCCTTTTCTCCGTATCCCTGACCCTGGTATTGTTCCAGAATATACGTGCCTTTGATCGCCATTGTTTTGTCGTCCTTGAAAATCGGCGATCCTGCCGCTTCGGTTTCACTTAATGTTGTGAATCCCAGAATTGTTTCCCCTTTTTTCAAAAAGAATAATTTGTCTTTTTTATCCTTGATCGCTTTTTCGCATGCATCTTTAGAATCGTCACCGGTTAGAAAAATTGGCGATCCCATCATATATTGTTCGAATTTTTGGTAAAGCGGATAAAATACGTCGATATCTTCCGGTTTGACATTAACAAGCGCAATTTCCGTTTCTTCATGACCGATCTTCCGCGAAACATCGACTTTTCTAATGCCATATCCGTAATTGAACCATTGATCTTCGTTATCGGGGTAAAACATGCCGATGGCGTGGTGCGTGTAACCTTCTTCCGCCATGTCGGCAAGCAATGCCTTCAACAACAAATTCAATACGACGTAATCATTATTGTACATCCATCCCAGTTCCGGCGTATAATAGCCTTTCTGCCCGTAAAACAATTTATCGAGCTTGTATGCCGAAATGAAGCCTAAGGGTTGTCCGTCCTCTCTCAGTTCGAAAGCCACTCCGTGTTTGATAATGTCTTGGGTTATTGATTCAACCATCTCCATAGACCAATTGTTGCTAATGAAACCGTTGTAATAATGCCTCCCGTATAATTCTTTAAGCAAGCTTTCATCGATCCTTTTTACTTTCTGAATTTCAAATGACATAAAGAAATCCCCCTCTTTTGGTATTGTGTTCCCATTTATAAAATCACCATAATTGGTAAATGCTTTATGGCTTATAACTTTTCGCAATCGCTTTTTTGTAATTGTTCCAGCAAACCTTCGTAGTATCCGATCTGATAATCGAGTTTTTCGTTCCACATCCGGTTGGACGTCTTTGTCCTGAACACGTATTTTTTCAGGTTTTTGAGCCGTTCCACCCGTTTAGAGGCATATCCCATCTGCTCGTCAAGCGACATGTTCGACAGATTCGAATAAAGCAGATTCTCATATAACCGGTACCGGTCGAAACGATCGATGTTGTCCGCTTCGCCGATAGATTCCGCCAATACCGTGCGTTCGCCTTCGAAATCGGCTTTGTCGTCCACGTGGATCGCGATTCCGTAAAGAAGCTCGTTTTTAAGCTTTGCGTCCATATCTAGACCCATGACGAATTCCCTGGCGATCTGGGCCGATTTTCTCCCGTGGTTCAAACTATCGTCTTCGGATTCCATTTCATAGATATAACTGATGTCGTGCAAAAGGCAACCGACCACCAAA
>DAOSWG010000039.1:0-2065 GCA_035379945.1 Bacillota bacterium | reverse complement strand
ATTTTCGTTGCTATTGGTTTCATAAAGACCATTCCATATTTCGATTGTTTCGAATTCTTCCGTTATATCCCAATAATTGAATCCCATTGTCGAAGTGGCATAAGGATGGTTGATTTGGGCAATGGCTCCGCTCCGGATCGTCTCTTCGGCCATTTTGATGATTTCCGCTTCGGGATCATCGCCTTTTAGACTGTTGATATCGGCTTCCTCAAAGACATTACCGACACCGATCGACTGGAAGTGACCGTAATCGGTCGTGATTTCTACTGCCCTCATGGCTAGAAAATAGATTGGCTGGTTTGTGTTGTCGTAAGACGCCACAAAACGATTCCCCTGGGTCCATTCGGCCAGACCGCCGGCCGAGTTATGATCGGACAAAAAGCCAAAATGCAGTCCATTAGAAAGATTGCTCAGCAGGACTTGGTCGACTTCGTCGGCTCCGTCACTGTATTTGGAATGTTGATGCAAATCGCCTAAATAATACCCGTAGTCTGTGACATCGAATAACTTTGTGAGTCTTACATCTTCTATGACATAAGTTTTATAATTTTCCACGGTAATCGTTTTCGTCACGGTCGAATATTCATAACCTCTCATATAAGTGAGAGTATAGGTCCCGGAATATAACAACAAGGTGTATCCGGACAGGAAGTTGGTATTTACCCTTTCCATATCCCCGTTCGGATAAGTGATAACGATTCCGGCAGTAAGCAACTCACCCGAATCCGTCATGACTCTTCCCCTGATGGTAGCGGGATAAGTGTCTTCGGTTGTACTGGTATTTCCGGTCGTAATGTCGGTTGTGCACCCGAAAGTGAAAAATGCCAGGAAAAGTACTGCGATCAGTAATGTTTTTTTCATTTTCCGGTCTCATCCTTTCTTAATGCAGTGCTGCTTCTTTTAACCAAAGTTGGTTCCAATTCGATATAGTCAGCTCCGGATTCTTCCGAAGATATTCTTCCGAAAAGCAACTCCCAGGCTTTCTTTCCCAATTCTTCTACCGATTGATGAACGGTTGTCAAAGGAACCGTCATGATTTCGGAAAAAACCAGATCATCGAACCCGATGACCGATAATTCCCCGGGAATCGATTTCCCGGCTTCCTGGGCGGCGCGGTAAACTCCGTATGCCATCAGATCATTTGATGCGAATATCGCCGTTACGTTCATGCGAAGCAACTTCTTCGCCGCTTCGTAGCCGTCCTGATAGCGATAGTTCCCAGCGATGACCAAGTTCTCGTCGTAAGGAATATTTTTTTCGGATAGCGCATTTCTGTAACCTTTTAAACGACGAATGGCGGTATAGGAATGAGCCGGTCCGGTAATGCATCCGATTCTTCTGTGATTGAGATCGATAAGATGTTTTGTCGCGATGTATCCGCCTTTGACATGGTCGATCGAAACACCGGGAAGGTCAATGCCTTCTATTTTACTGTCGACGGCCACGATCGGAGTCTCGATTTGTTTCAACGCGTTGAGAAACCGTTCGCGTTCCGGATAATCTTCGGTTTGGGAAAAAGCAATCAACAACCCGTCGATTCCCCGATTGTTGAGCAAATCGACCATCTCGAAATCTTTTTCCGGTTGATTGTTGGTGTTTGATAGAACCAGTGAATAACCGGAATTGTTGCAATAATGTTCGACGCTTTTCGCAAGCTCTGAAAAGAAGTTGTTGCTGATGTCGGGAACGATCAACCCGATCGTCTTCGTCTTTTTTGTTACGAGGCCGATGGCGAAGTGATTCGGCACATAGTGGTATTTGTTCGCTATGTCACGGATTCGTTTTGCCGTTTCCTTGGAAACCGAATCGGCTTTGTTGTTTAAAACAAAAGATACGGTGGTGACGGAAACGTTGGCTTCTTTGGCGATATCAACTATGGTTTTCTTCATTGATCGGCTTCCTTTCGAATTGATTCCAGAATCTCTGTTTCCGTTGGAATCGACTGCATGGCTCCGGGTCTGGAGATGGCGATGGACGCCGCAACGCATGCTTTGTCAACGGATTCGGATACCTGTTTTCCTTTGGATATTTCTGCGGCTATCGTGCCGACGAAAGTATCTCCGGC
>DAOSWG010000038.1:0-2169 GCA_035379945.1 Bacillota bacterium | reverse complement strand
ATCATTCATTGATTGGATCGCTCCGGTCGATTCCATCTCCACAATGGATTTTACAAGCTCGATCTGACTCTCCTGGGATATGGCGCCGCATATTTGATTGACATCTTCCATTGTTATGTGATCGGGGCTGTAGGCGTTCACCTGATCCAGAAGACTGATGGCGTCACGCAATCCGCCTTCTGCGAACACGGCAATTTGGTTAATGGCGTCCTTATCGATTTTTATGCTTTCTTTTTCTATTATTTCATCCAATTTACCGGCTATATCAGCGACCGATATGGCTTTGAAATCGAATCGTTGGCAACGGGAATGGATTGTTTGCGGAATTTTTTGCGGTTCGGTGGTACAAAGAATAAAAATCACATGTTGTGGCGGTTCTTCCAAAGTTTTGAGAAGCGCGTTGAAAGCGCCGGCCGACAGCATATGGACTTCATCGATTATATACACTTTGTATTTGACGTATCCAGGTAAATATTTTACTTTGTCGCGGATTTCCCGGATCTCGTCGACGCCGTTGTTGCTGGCGGCATCTATCTCGACGATGTCGCTTATTGTCCCGTTCTGGATGCCGATGCAATTAGGGCAAACATTGCACGGATTGGCCGTCGGAGCTTGTTCGCAGTTGATGGCTTTGGCAAAAATTTTGGCTATTGACGTTTTTCCGGTTCCGCGCGGCCCGCTAAAAAGATAAGCGTGTGCGACTTTGTTGTTTTGTAACGCGTTTTGCAAAGTTATGGTTATGTGTTTTTGCCCGGCGACTTCATTGAAATCGACGGGTCTGTATGTTCTATAAAGCGCCTTATAACTCATTATGCACCATAACCTTTCTTTGTTTGTTTATTACAGATTTATTATATCTCATTTCGTTGGTTTTTTACATGGCATTCCGTTTATTTGTCTTTGGAATTCAATTGTTCCCTAGCATATGCGACGATATAAGACATCGCTTTTCCTTCCGTGGTGTCCGGACGAAACTTTTTATCCAATTTATCAAGCGTCCAAGTATCGTCTTCCCCGGTTTGGGTAATCTGAAATGCGGTTTTTATGGCTTCCTGGAATTTTTGGCTCCCCTGCAACCTGCGAAAATCCTCGATCAGAAATTCTCCGGATTCCCGGAGTCTTTTGCTGGATTTTTCCAAAAATTCTTTTTCCGGATCCGGTTTGCGTCTTTTTTTGTAAATCTTGTCCCTTAATACATCGCTTCCGTAATAAAGTGCCGTGAATATCGGGGGCAAAAACCAGAAACTTATCATGTCCTTGGCTTCCACTTTGCCGGATATTATCATATAAAGCGAATAAGCAAGCACAACGAAAGTCGACATCAAAAAGATGGTCAAATAAAATTTAAACGGTTTTTTCCTGTTTTCCATTGTCTATCACCTTTAAAAGTATTATACAATATGATGGCACAAATATGGTAAAATTATTTCAGGTGATCCATATGGGAAACAAAACGATTGTTGGGCAGGCGACTGCCAATGGCATTTCTGCGTTACATTTAATAAGGGTATCGGGAGACGATGCTTTTTCTGTTGTAGGCAAGATATTTAATGGCCCAAGCCTCGATAAAGCGCTTCATCATTCCGTTATATACGGGCATATCGAAGAAAACGGAGAGATCATTGACGAAGTCATGGTTTTCGTTTACCGGGCTCCTAATACATATACAAGGGAAAACATGGTCGAAATATCCTGCCACGGCGGGTTTCTCGCCGTGTCGGAAATAATCAGACTGCTAGTCAAATCGGGGGCCGATCTGGCAAAAAAAGGCGAATTCACCAAAAGAGCTTTTCTTAATGGGCGCATCGACCTTACCGAAGCGGAAAGCGTGATGGATATCGTGAATGCCAAAACCAGATCTCAACTGGTTCTGGCTGAAAAGACTCTTGGTGGCGAGATAAAATCCCTGATTGCCGGTTTGCAAAGCGATCTTTTGAACATCATCGCCAAAATCGCGGTCAATATCGATTACCCGGAATATGACGATATCGAAATTCTCACCAACGAAACTCTTGTGCCGGAAATTTCCGCTCTAAAGACAAAAATCGATAAAATCATTTCTCAATCCAAAACCGGCAAAATCATACGCGAGGGAGTCAGTGTCGTCATTGCAGGAAAACCCAACGTCGGAAAATCAAGTTTGATGAACTCCTTGCTGAAAGAAGAAAA
>DAOSWG010000037.1:0-2527 GCA_035379945.1 Bacillota bacterium | reverse complement strand
GTTTCCATGTCGATCGCCAGTTTCAGCAAAACAGCATTGGCATCCTTACGGTTGTTTATCTCGACCATGATGCCCGTTGGACGATCTTCTTTTTCAAAATAGGGAATGCCATTCTCGTAGCGGTCCGGTTTTAAATCGGCTCCCGGTATCACAAGATCTTTGTCTTTTGCCATGATCCTGATATCGAGATAATCTTTCAGACGGAAAATGTTTTCGGCCACAAACCCGACAAATTTGTAAGGATTGCTCTTGACACTTTTCAAATATGCCTTGCCCTTGGCCGGGCGATGGCTTCTTTCGATGTTTTGTGAGAACTCCCGTTTGAGTCCGCCTCGGTTCGATAAAAGCAGGATTTCGTCTTTGTTTATCATCGACAAGTATCTGGCACCGATGGTTGCGTCTTCGCGTAGATTGATGGCTTTGACGCCGCGGGCGGCCAGACTTTGGATCGGCACTTCCGATTCCAGATACTTAAGCACATAGCCGTTTTCGGTCACGACAACAATATCCGTGTCGTATTTTTCCCTTAAATCGACTGATACCATCCGGTTGATTTTGGAAGCGCCCATGCAACTATAGGTCTTGTTCAGACGGACCTGTTGGAATTCAGATAACGGTACTTGTTTGATCTGGCCCTCTTCGGTCATTAGCAAAACCATCTGATCGGTTTCAAAGTCGGAAATAACAAGATAATCGATGACTTCTTCTTGATCGTTCAGTTGCGCATAATTGCCGATATATTCGCCATTGTCACGCCATTTGGTATCGGCGATCTTGAAGATTGGTATGTTGATATAATTGCCTAAACTGGTGAATAAAAGCATTGTATCCCTGGTGTTGACAATCTCCTGTTTCAGGACATGGTCTCCCTGTTTAAGACCCGGTAAACCGTTCGAGGCCTGATAGGACTTCAGGGATGAGCGCTTAAGGTACCCATCGCCAGTCAGCACGACGATGACATCGTCATGCTCGAAAAGTTCCTGTTCGTCGATTTCGACTTTACGGATTTCTTCTCTGATCTGGGTTTTACGTTCGACTGGGTATTTTTCTGCTATTTCGCTTATTTCGGTCTTGATGACGTTTTCCAGTTCCTTTTCGTTTTTCAAAATCCGGTTCAGATAGTTGATCTGTTTTTGAAGGTCAGTCGCTTCTTTCTGCATTTCAACGACATCGGTCGAGGATAAACGGTATAATTGCAGGTTGACGATCGCTTCGGATTGGTTTTCAGTGAATCCAAATGTTCCCATGAGTTTGGAAATGGCATCCTTGCGTCCTTCGGAAGCGCGGATCGTTTTGATGACATCGTCCAGGATGTCGACCATTTTCAGAAAACCTTCGACGATGTGCCGGCGTTTTTCCGCTCTGATCAGATCAAAATTGGAACGATTGAGAACGACTTCCTTTTGATGGATGATATAACTGTCCAAAATATCGGTCAGAGACATCTGGCGCGGGGACTTGTTGTCGATCGCGACCATGTTGTAGTTATAAGAAACGCTCAACTCGGTGTTTTTCAAAAGATAAGCCAGGATGACTTCCGAGGAAATCTCCTTTTTGATATCGACGACGATTCGCAATCCTTCCCGGTCCGATTCGTCCCTTACTTCCAGGATGCCGTCGATTTTCTTCTTCGACCTGACATCGTCTATCTTCCTCACCAAATCCGCTTTGTTGACTTCGTAAGGAATTTCGGTGATAATCAGTTTCGTGTCTTTAATTTCTACCTTCGAGGATAACACGATCCGGCCTCTGCCGGTAGAAAAAGCCTTTTCGATCTCGTCGGTTCCTTCGACAATGGCTCCGGTCGGAAAATCCGGGCCTTTGATGATCGTCATGAGTTCCGCCACGGTGGCGCTCGGATGATCGATCTTGTAGATCACGGCTTGGATTACTTCGTTCAGGTTGTGGGGCGGGATATTGGTGGCATACCCGGTTGCCATGCCCATCGCTCCATTAACAAGCAAATTCGGAAATTTGGCCGGCAAAACAACCGGCTCCATTTCCTCGTCATCAAAGTTGGGAACAAAATAAACGGTCTTCTTCTCGATGTCCTTAAGAAGCATTTCGGCATAAGGAGTCAATCTCGCTTCGGTATAACGCATGGCAGCGGCGGGATCGTTGTCGATGGAGCCGTTGTTTCCGTGCATATCCACAAGCAAAGCTCCCATTTTCCAAGGTTGGCTCATTCTGACCATGGCATCATATACTGACTGATCGCCGTGCGGATGATATTTGCCGATCACTTCGCCGACGATACGGGCACATTTCTTGTACGGTTTGTCCGAGAACATGCCAAGCTGTTGCATGGCGAAAAGAATCCGGCGTTGGACCGGTTTCAAACCGTCCCTGACATCGGGAAGCGCCCGATCCTGGATGATATATTTGGAATATTTACCGAAGCGGTCTCCGACGATCGCTTCCAGATTTTCCGTGACAATCTTCTCGTTCAGGAAGACGTCGATCTTCTGTTTGGCGGATTTGGCTGCCATCAGTCTTCCTCCTTGCGCCTGAAATCGTCTTCGCTTTC
>DAOSWG010000036.1:0-2863 GCA_035379945.1 Bacillota bacterium | reverse complement strand
AATAGGGCTCTTTTTTTAGCATTTTCGGCTTTTCTAAAAACAAAAAACCGGAAATTGACCTTGAATTTTCCATATATGTCTGATATAATACTAATTTACAATAAAGCGCTTACACATTTGGCCTCGCCAACGAGGAAGGTGAAGATATATGTTCATTACCATTTTTGAGAATTACCTTGATACCGGCCCGGGAATCGGGGAAATGTTGCTACGGATGGGGCTTACCGCCGTGTTTGTCGGCATCATCGGCATCGAAAGGCAGATGCGTCACAAGATCGCCGGCGTCACCACCCATCTGATGATCGCCTTCGCCGCCTGTGCCATCGCCATCCTGCAGGACGCGCTTTATCTCGAGTCATTGAGCCAGGCGGAAGCCTTGGCCGCCCAGGGCGTTAGCGTCAGCCTTGAAAGACAGAGAATCATCGCCCAGGTCGTCACCGGAGTCGGCTTCCTTGGAGCCGGGACGATTTTGAAGACCTCGAACGGAATCTATGGTCTCACCACCGCCGCCACCCTGTTTCTGGCAGCCATGATCGGGATCTGTTTCGGTATGGGCGGATATGTGATCGGGATCATCCTGAGCATGTTTGCCTTCCTGTTTTTGACCGGATTCAGAAAACTGCTCGACCGTACCGCCATCAAGCATACCAAAAGTCCGGAAATTCTCGGATCGGAAGTAATCGAAAAATAAGATTTTTTGAAGCGACAAACAACCCGGTTCTTAAAAAAAGAGCCGGGTTTTTTCATGAAAATCCGGCCGGAGGCAGGTTTTCATTCATATTTTTTGCAATACGGTTGTAAATAGGGTAAAATATACTATGGCTTTGGAGGTGGCAAAATGGCAAAATTGGAAATTAAAAACCTGGTAGCCAGCGTTGAAGGAAAAATCATTCTTAACGGTGTCGATCTGGTCGTTTCCGGTGGAATGACCCATGCGATAATGGGTCCGAACGGCACCGGAAAATCGACGCTTGCGTCCGTTATCATGGGGCACCCCAAATATAAGATCGAATCGGGAGACATCCTGCTTGACGGAGAGAGCATTCTAGACATGCCGACGGACGAAAGAAGCCGGCGCGGTCTTTTTCTCGCCATGCAGAACCCGGTGGAAGTGCCGGGAGTTACCAATTTCGATTTCATCAGAACCGCGGTTTCTGCACGCTTGCCTAAGGGCGAACATCTCAGGGTCGGAAAATTCATTTTCCGTTTCGAGGACGCCGCCAAGGCTCTCAAAATGGGTTCGGGATTGTCAGAACGTTTCCTGAATCAGGGTTTTTCCGGTGGTGAAAAGAAGCGTAACGAGATTCTTCAAATGTCGCTTTTGTCGCCAAAAATAGCCGTTTTGGATGAAATAGACTCCGGGCTTGACGTCGATGCGCTGAAATTGGTCGGCGAAAATGTCACGGCGATGAAATCGCCGGAACTCGGATTGCTCATGATAACGCATTACCAAAGACTTCTGGATTATATCGTTCCGGATGTTGTCCACATCATGATCGGCGGCAGACTGGTCAAGAGCGGCGGCAAGGAACTGATCGCCCGGATCGATAGCGAAGGATACGACTGGTTGCGGGAAGAACTCGGAATCGACGAACTGACGGAAAAACCGGAACGGTATTCCCTCGGATCCTGCGCCAACAACCTGAAGTTAAACGAACAGGTGAAAAAATGATGCCTTATCCCAACTATCTCAAATCGCTGGAAGAAGCTTTTTTCCCGGAGATAAACAATAAAAGCGTGCTGAAGTCAGCCGTTTTTTCCGACGGGAAACTATCCTTTGGCGATGACTCCGATAGTATGGCTACGGTTGTATTGACGGACGGGACATCCGATTTCGCCATCGAAACGGACAAAGGTAAGAAAACCGCTTTGCATTTGGTTGTCTGGTCGGACAAAGAAACCGACAAGAACATCAGTATTGTTTTAAAAGAGAATTCCCGTCTGGATCTGGTTGTTTCCCTATTGGGAAAAGGGACAATCCGCATCAACCAAGCTCATGCGTTTGAAGAAAACAGTGTTCTGGAAAGCCGGATAGGACTGGTAAGATCAGGAAAAACCGAATACACCCAAAAATATCTTCTTGACGGCAGAAACGCATCTGTCAATCAGATACTTTTCGCCGTATCATCCGGAAACGACCGGACAAGCATCACGGAGAAAGTCTATCATAACAAACCCGATACCAAATCCGACCTTAACAACAATCTGGTGGCCAACGGGAAAGCGAACATTTATCTGGAAGTGACTGGCAAAATCGAAAAAGGGATGCACGGGTCCGAATGTCTTCAGCAAAACCGCGGAATCCTTCTAAGCGAAATCGCCGAGATCGAAGTCGATCCGGAACTTCTGATCGACGAATTCGATGTCAACGCGAGACACGGAGCCGCTATCGGACAGATCAACGAAGAAGAGCTTTTTTATCTTTTGAGCCGCGGCATAACGAACGAAGAAGCCAGAAAACTGATCATTTCCGGATATATGGGTCCCTATCTGGAAAAACTCAGCGACACGCCGTTTGGAAGCCGCATTGCCAACCGGATCGATGCCAAGACCCAAGGAGCTGACGAATGATGTCTGACCGAATCAAATCGGATTTTCCCCAACTGAAAACCGGACATTCATACCTTGACAGCGCGGCGATGAGCCTGAAGCCATCAAGGGTGATCGACACAATCGACGATTATTATCGCCGTCTTTCCGTCAACGTCCACAGGGGTCTTTATGATGCAAGCGTCGAAGCCACAAGAATGTACGAGGCTTCCCGCGATATAATCGCCGCTTTCATCAACGCCAGTCGCGAAGAAACCGTCTATACGAGAGGAACAACCGATTCCTTGAACATGATCGCCCTTGCCCTGTCGGA
>DAOSWG010000035.1:0-3560 GCA_035379945.1 Bacillota bacterium | reverse complement strand
TTTTTATAAATATATTGTATAGAATATTTATTATAAAAATAACACGATAAAATGCATTTGTAAATTGATATATAAAAAAATAAGTTATATTTTTATATTACCTTTTCATAACATATGTTTTGCAGAAATGATTTGTTAAAAAAAGATCTTCCTTAAGCATCCTGGTAAACAGCTCGATTACCGTTTACTTAATGAAGATCAAATATGGATAAATAGTTCTATTTACTGACTGAAACCATTTTTTGTCAACGGCTTTTTTCAGATGTCGTAATACCGAATGAATTCGGCCGGATGGGGAATCTCGCTGATTTCCCTAGCTTCCCGTCTTTTGCGTTCGCACCAGACTTTGATGAGTTCTTCCGGGAACACGCCGCTCTTCGTCAGATAATCATGATCCGACTCCAACGCGTCGATTGCTTCGATAAGGGAAGTCGGTATCTTGTCGATTTTACCTCTTTCATCTTCGGAAAGGGAATAAAGGTTGAAATCGAACGGCCCCCAATTTCCGGCAGCCGGATCGATCTTTTTCTCGATGCCGTCGAGTCCGGCCATCAGAATCGCCGAATAGGCGTAATAGGGATTGGCTGTGGCGTCGGGATTCCTTAGTTCGAAACGTTTGACGGATGGTGTTTTGGCATAGGCCGGCACCCGGATGATTGCGCTACGGTTGGCAGTGGCGAAACCGACGACAACCGGAGCTTCGAAACCGGGAGTCAAACGTCTGTAGGAATTGGTCGACGGATTCGTAAAAGCCGAAAGCGAAGATATGTGCGACAAAATCCCGCCCATGAAATACATTGCGATCTGAGACAACTGGGCATAACCGTCCTTGTCGTAGAAAAGCGGTTCTCCGTCTTTCTTGAGAAGCATGTGGACGTGCATGCCGTTTCCTGCTTCGCCACGGATCGGTTTGGGCATGAAAGTGGCGGTTTTTCCCGCCCGGAGGGCGCTGTTCTTGACAACATATTTGATCATCATGGTGTCATCGGCCATCTTTTCCATGTTACCGAGTTCGACCTCTATTTCGTGCTGGCCCGAACCTCCGACCTCATGATGATGGTATTTGACCGCGATATCTAGCTTCTCGAGTTCCAGGGACATGCGGCTTCTGAGATCGTAATCGGCATCCTGGGGAATGTCCGCATGATATCCGGCATCGGCGGCCAGCATGTAGCCGTCGCCGCTTTGCCTGGCGCTATGGCTCCAGGAGGCGCGGTTACTTTCGAGATGGTAATAGACATCTCCCGGCATCAGTTTGTATTCGGCTTTGTCAAAGATATGGAATTCGAATTCCGGTCCGATGATCATTTCATCGGCAACCCCGGATTTACGCATGAATTCGATCGCGCGTCTGCTGACGTTGCGGGGATATTGTCCGAACGGTTCATTCGTTTCTCCGATCACATAAACATCGCCGATCATCGCCAATGTTTTGGCTTGGGCAAACGGATCGATGGTCGCGCTTGTCGGATCGGGAATAAAGATCATATCGCTTTTTTCAATCGGAGCGTATCCGTAATTCGAGGCGTCGAAGCCGATTCCGTAACGAAATATGTTTTCCTGAAAGCGGCTGGCGGGGATCGTAAGATGCCGCCACCTTCCATCAAGATCGATCATTTTGAAATCGACCATTTCAATGTTGTTTTCCTTGATGAATTCCTTGATTCCGACCATGTTTTTCGTCATTGCTACCTCCGAAAGTAAACGCTTGCATTTAAGATTATACCAGTATTATGGGAAATATGCAACGAAATCAGAAGTGTGGTAAATAAAAGTCATTTTCATATTGTCAAAGGCAATGAAAAAGGCGTTTTTCAGCGCCTTTTATCATTCATGTCTCGTTACTTGGAACCTTTCCATGGAGTAATTCTCGCCACTTCCGATCCCGGCTTTTCTCAAAACGATATTCACTTGATCCTCGACTGTGTCGACATTGTCAAGATTCGGTAAAAGCAAACCCGACCGGTATCCTGACCTGACGATGACACCGTATTTTTTGGGATCTAGTTCCGCCTTTGAGGCGATCCTCTCCGGCAGTTCCAACACATCCACGCTATAGATGATATCCTTCAGTTCGGTGGCTTCCACTTTGTCAAAACGGGGATCGTTGATTCCGGCCGATACCGCATTTTTGATGATCTCTTCGGCCACGGATTTGCTTTGAGGCATGATCGTACCGATACAACCTCTCAGTCTTCCGTGCTCATGAAGCGAAACAAAGACGCCTGCTTGTTTTCTTACTAGTTCGTCGGGAAGACCTTCCGGCAAAATCAGGCGTTTACCGGTCAAAACATAATTTTCCAAAGACATTCTGGCAAGACGGATATAGATATCCTCTCTTTCTCTTGTTTTGGATATTTCCTTGGTTTCAGCCTCACGGGCCTGTTTGTCAAAATCACGGGTGGAATCGGCACCTGCCGGTTCAAACGAGGCGATCCCGTAACCGACACCGAATGGGCCTTCATAAGAAAGCAATTTTGGTGTGACCTTTTCCTTGTCGAAAAGTCCCGCCATGATAACAAAAGAGCGCAGTCCGCATTCGGCGGCCGACTCCAGAAAACTTTCCGAAAAAGTCAAAAACTTCAGAAAATCTCCTTTGGCGATCGCCAGAGTGACATCCTGGTCGAAAATGGGCCCGTCAGGACTGAAGCCGTAAGGCCCGTCGGCGGACAGTTTATGCGATAGATCACCGCTTGCGATGTAGACGACCCTCCTGTTAGTTTCTTCGATCGCTTTTCTCACACATTTGCCAAATTCGTAATGATCGTATAATGACAGACCAGATATCGACATCCGGACCGATTTGTAATCGGCATACTTCTGTTCTATGAAATAGAGAGGAACCATCGTTCCGTGATCGAGCGACTTGTCGCGTTCTCCCAGCGTGCCCGCTCTCAGATTGCACTCCTTCGCCTCCCTGACGATATGTTCGACCAGTTCGTCATCGTATTCTTTCGCCATACCGACGCTTTTGACTCCGAAAAGGCGGAAATCGCCGGTAGCGAAATTTCCCGGTGAAATATGGATGTAATCGGAATACATGATGGAGTGCGGGGAGGAAACGATGATCGTTTCGGGGGCTAACTGGGCGATTTCCTCCGCCACCTTTTCAAAAGCGGCGATTGTCTTGCCGATCTTTTCGATCTCGTTTCCACCGATCGCCGGGACGGCAAGCGGCGGATGCGGCATGATATATGCTTTCAATAGCGGCATATTAGTTCATCTCCCATTCGCGGATATTTCCAATGTGGATATTTTCAAGACCGGCGTTTTCGCCGATCGCCCGGGCTCTTTTCAAGGTTGTGGCCGGCGTAGGTTCGCCTTCGTCCATCCGCCATGCCGGGAAAAAACGGCTGATGTGCCAGGGAGTGTCCTTACCCAGTTTTTCGGCGATGAAATTCGCCATTTTGGTCAGTTCACTATCGCTGTCGTTCACTCCGGGAACGACAAGGGTCGTCACCTCTAAATGGATTCCGGCTTTTTTCATGGTTTTCACGTTGGAAAGAACGCTTTCGACATCGCCGCCGCAATAAGCGCGGAAAACGTCGTCTCTTATCGAC
>DAOSWG010000034.1:0-3883 GCA_035379945.1 Bacillota bacterium | reverse complement strand
GCGATCGGCAAAATCAAATGTTTCTTTCTTGACGATATCGGTCGAATCGCCGATTCCGCGATGAAAAAGTTCGGTTGCCTCGAAAATGGGCACCCGGATTTCCTGAAAGTTGTAGATTCGGGAAACCTGACGGATCACATGCTCGAGATCTTCCCATTTTTTTGCCTCATCCGGTAGGATGTCGTGTGTTCCTTTGATTTTTGTGATCATGTTATCTCCTTTATGAAAAAATCGTCCTTGTTGGAAAAGGACGATATCCTCCGACAAGATCAGTTAGAGGGATGTTTTTCGTTTTCAGCCAAAATATTTGTCGCTGACATGTTCAACGACATATTCGACGAGATCGGAAACGTCTTTCATCTTCATGGCGGCTTCATCGCTGATCGTGATCAGAAATTCGCTTTCGATCTGATTGAAGAGTTCCAAAGCGTCGAGGCTGTCGGCGCCGAAGTCATCGGCAAGGCCTGCATCCATGACAACTTTTTCCGGTTTCACACCCAGTTCTTGGATGATGATTTCCTTAATTTTCTCGAACACGACTTGCTTTTTGTCCATCGTTTTCCTCCGTGGTTGTGGCTATTTCATATCTCAAATGGTATTATATTAAATTTTTGACTTTAAGTCAAACAATACAGGCATTTTTCCTCTATCTTTCATAGATTATCGTAACGGGGCCGTCATTGGTTAGTTCGACTTCCATGTGGGCTCCGAAAACGCCCTTCTTGACTTCCTTGCCAATCAGGGCGGAAAGCCGGGAAACGAATTGATCGAAATACGCTTGTGCCTTGACTGGCTCCATCGCCTTGGTGAATGACGGACGGTTTCCGTCCGATATGTCTCCGTAAAGCGTGAATTGACTGACGGCGAGAATATCACCGGATATATCAATCACTGATTTGTTCATTTTGTCATTATCATCCGGGAAAATGCGCAATTTAGCGATTTTACCGGCTACGTATTCAATTTCTGTTTCTGTGTCATTACTTCCTATTCCCACTAAAAGAAGGTATCCTTTCCCAATCGAGGAAATGTTTTTCCCTTCCACCGAGACCCCGGCTTTGGCAACTCTTTGAACGACGACTTTCATCCTAACAGATCCTTTCGATCGAGAAAATGCCGCGGATTTTCTGGATATTGGCAACAACTTGATCCAATTCGACGACATTGCCGATTTCCAGTTTCATCCTGATGATACCTTCGCTGGCCTTGTTGGTTTGCGCGCTTACCTGATTTATTTTGGCTTTCGACGAAGTGGCGACATTGATGATCTCGGCCAAAATGTTATCGCGGTTCTGAACGATGATCTTCAGGCTTGTCTCATAACGCTTCGTGACGTTCGATCCCCAATATACCTCGATCAATCTGGCCTTGTCGTAATAGTCAAGGTTGTTGCAGACGTCGCGGTGAACGATAATACCGGAGTTTTTTGACACATATCCGACAATATTATCACCAAGAATCGGGTTGCAACAGTTAGCAAGTCTTACCGAGGGATTGGTGAGACCTTCCACAATGATGTTGATATCGTTATGCAAGGTTCTGGTCTTCTGCTGGCGGCGTTCGTCCGGCGTATTTATCTTCTCGATGAGTTCTTCTTCGCTTATCGTTTCCTTGCCGGTCATCAAATTGACAGCTCCGACCGGCGAAATCACGTTTTTACCGATTTCGTAGTAAAGATCCTCTTCCGATTTGACACCTTTGTTGCCGAATAGATCCCGACACAGTTTATCGGTTATGTCAATCTGGACTTTCCGACTTTGAAGTTCCTGTTCGAACTCCTGTTTCCCGGTTTCGACCAGATATTCACGTTTCTGGCGATTGAGGAAATTCTTGATTTTGCTTCTGGCGTTCTGGCTTTTTGCCATTTTCAGCCAGTTATTGTTGGGCCCGACGGCATTCTGGCTGGTCTTGACTTCGACCATGTCACCGGTTTTTAAAGTGTAATCCAGCGATTGGATTTTCCCGTTGACGATCGCACCGACCATTTTCTCGCCGATCTTGGTATGGATTCTAAAAGCAAAATCGATCGGTGTCGCTCCCGCTGGAAGGTCGATAATGTCGCCTTTTGGCGTAAACACGTAGACGTTTGCATTTAAAATGTCATCGGTGAAAATATCGAGGATTTCTTCGTCGGAAGCCGATTCTTCGGTGTACTTTATCAGTTCGGAATACCATCTCAGTTTGGAAGAAACGATGTCCTCGATGTTCTTGCGGCTATGGCTTCCGGATTGCGACTCTTTATAGGCCCAGTGAGCGGCAACGCCTTTTTCGGCTACTTTGTCCATTTCCCTGGTTCTGATCTGGATCTCGTAGATCTTGCCTTTGTTTACGACCGTCGTATGCAGCGATTGATACATATTCGGTTTTGGCATAGCGATGTAATCTTTGAACTTGCCTGGCACAGGAATAAATTTCGAATGGATAATGCCGATCGCCCGGTAACAATCGCTGACGGTGTCAACGATCACGCGAAGGGCCAACAAGTCACTGATTTCTTCGAAATCCAGGTGTTTCAATTGCATTTTGCGGTATACGCTCTGAATATTCTTGATTCTTCCGGATATCTCGAAATGGAAATCCTCGCTTTTGAGCAGTTCTTCCAGTTCCACTTCCATGGTCTTGATGTCGGCTTCCCTGGTTCCCTTCTTGTCTTTGATCAGACGCGCGATTTCCAGGTATTCGTTCGGATACAGATACTTGAAAGCCAAGTCCTCGAGTTCGGCTTTCAGCCGGTATATTCCGAGCCTATGGGCGATAGGGGCGTAAATGTCCAGGGTTTCCCGGCTGATCCTTATTTGTCTTTCATGGTCCAGATAGGAAAGGGTACGCATGTTATTGAGGCGGTCCGAGAGTTTCACGAAAATTACCCGGATGTCCCTGGCCATCGCCAAGACCATCTTCTGGTGGTTTTTGGCTTGTTCGGTGACTTTGTTGGAAGTTCCTTCATATTGCAACAAATGCAACTTGGTGACGCCGTCGACAATGTCGGCGACTTCGTCCCCGAATTTGCTTTTGAGTTCCTCGTAGGTACCGCTAGTGTCTTCGAGAATGTCATGCAATAATCCGGCGGTGATTGTGTTGGGATCAACACGGTATTCCGCCAAAGTGACGGCCACCTGGACCGGATGGGTTATGTAGGGATCTCCGGATTTCCGGTATTGGCCGTTATGTTTGTCGTAAGCATAGTCAAAAGCGCCTCTGATGAAATCGAGGTGCTCAGGTTTGGAAAGATAGGGGGATATGGCTTCCGCAAGCGGCAGGTACAGCTGTTCGCGGTCCATTGGCATTCTCCTTTCTTCTGACTGTGCTTTAGTATTTGATCAACGCTTTGATGGGATAGCCCTGGCATTTGCCACGGCCGCCGAGGTCGGCAAGTTCAATCAAAAAGCCCAGTCCGACGACCACGCCGCCGGCCTGTTCGACCAATTTGATTGTGGCACCCATGGTGCCTCCGGTTGCCAAAAGGTCATCGACAATCAATACCTTTTCGCCCGGTTGGATGGCATCTTTGTGCATGCAGAGGGTGTTCTTTCCATATTCCAGTTCATAATCGTAACTGATGGCTTCCCGGGGAAGCTTACCCGGTTTTCTCACCGGTACGAAACCGACCTGGAGTTGACAGGCGACGGGAGCGCCGATAATGAAGCCGCGGGCATCCGGACCGATTACTTTTGTCGCTTCGAGGCTTTTGCCGAATTCGGCCAGTTCGCTGACGGCGGCGTGAAAGGCTTCTCCGCTGCCGATCAGGGGAGTGATATCCTTGAATTGGATTCCGGGAATGGGAAAATCAGGAACGTTTTTAATATAATCTTCAAATTTCATTGTATGCCTCCAAATGGGTTATTATGATATTTTTCGAATCTCTTTGACTTGCGGCGTATGT
>DAOSWG010000033.1:0-3920 GCA_035379945.1 Bacillota bacterium | reverse complement strand
TTATTTGCTGTTTCTTCGAAAACCTTTATGAATTCGTTTCCGATGATTTTCCGTTTGGTTTCCGGATCGGTTACGCCGTGCAATTTTTCTAAGAAACGATCAGAGGCGTCAACACGGATGATATTGAGCCCAAATTTGCCGGAAAGGGAATTCATCACTTCGTCGGATTCGTTTTTTCTTAGTAAACCGTGATCTACAAACACGCAAGTCAGGTTAGATCCGATGGCTTTGTGGACAAGCATGGCCGTAACCGCGGAGTCAACTCCGCCCGACAAACCAAGAAGCACTTTTTCGTCTTTGACCGTATTTTGGATTTCATTTGCCTTTTCCTCGGCAAACGCGTCCATTTTCCATGTTTTTGAAGCACGACAAACAAGGGAGATGAAATTGTCTAACATCCGCATGCCTTCGATTGTATGCGTGACTTCCGGATGAAATTGGACACCATATATCGGAAGCGTAACATGTTCGATAGCAGCAACCGTGGAATCGGAAGCGGAAGCGTCAATTACGAAATCTTTCGGAAGAGTATCCACCACGTCTTTGTGAGACATGAAGACTTCGGTTTTTTGGCCAACGCCGCGAAATAGAAGAGATTCGGAATTCTTGATGGATACCGATTGCTTGCCATATTCCGATTTTGCGGCCGGAATCACCTGGCCGCCCATCAGTTTGGCAATCAATTGCATGCCGTAACAAATTCCCAAAACAGGAATTCCGGAAAAAAGGATTTTTTCGTCCATCGATAAAAAATCCGGTTTGCGTACGCTGCTATAGCTGCCGCTTAGGATGATGCCGGCGACATCATATTCTTTTCTTATTTTCGCGAGCGTCGTGTCGTGTGGCAACAAGACGCTTCTTACGCCCAGTTCCCTGATTCTTCTGGCAATTAGATGATTGTACTGTCCTCCGAAATCCAAAACAATGATAGTCTGATCGGACATGGGTCTCTCCTTTCAAAAAAAGCGACGGAAAACAAAAGTCTCCGTCGCCCGAAAAACAAAAAAAGCCATTGGCTTGTTCGTAGTCCCGAAATTTCCGGTTCCGGGGTAGAGACTGCCGGTCCGTATCACCGGCGATATACGAATTTTTATTTGTTCTTATTTTATCCGATATCCCGGGGAAAAGCAAGATTAATCGCCGGCGCCTCGTAAGATAATGACGATTTGTTTCATGCATGAAGGACACATGTGATATAATGTAATATCAAGCACTAGGAGGAACGTCATGTTCAAAGACATATTCAGACTAATATCCGAAAACGAAACTATCGTTATTGCCAGGCACAAAGCTCCCGATTTGGATGCCTATGGCTCCCAGTTTGGTCTTTATTATGCCCTTAAGGAAACTTTCCCAACCAAGGCTATTTACGCCATCGGCGATACAAATCATCTGAACCGTTTCCGGGAAATGGACACAGTGGATAAGGTGACGCTTGCAAAAGCTTTGCTCATCATCCTCGATACATCCGTAAGACAGATGATGGACGGCGATTTTTTCGAAGGCGCCAAAATCGTCGTGATAATGGATCACCACCAGAATGATTCCGATATAAAGAATAGTATCTTTTATCGCGATACCGAGATATCTTCCACCTCGGAACTCGTGGCGACTTTCTTGTTGGCAAACGGTGTTAAGATATCCAAACAAGCCGCCTTTCCCTTGTTTTCCGGCATTGTCGGAGATACTGGTAGATTTCTTTTTTCCACCAAGCCGGAAACGTTTCGGATTGCGGCTTTGCTGACGGAAACGGGAATATCGCTTTCCTCGATCTACAATGCCATGTATACGGAATCCTTGCAAATGAAAAAAACCAAGATCGACTATCTGTCTGATTTCCGGATATCGGAAAACGGGGTCGGCTATAGGCGAAACGATCAGGATTTCCTTGAAAGAAACAACCTGTCTTCGCAAACGGCCAGCAGAGGACTTATCGGTCAACTTTCTGGTATCAGGGAAATTCCGATATGGGCAAATTTCACATATGATACCGACACCAGAAAAATTCTTTGTGAACTGCGATCAAGAGAAATACCGATCGTAGACATCGCCAAAAAATACGGCGGCGGCGGGCACCTGCTAGCCTGCGGATGCAGCGTGGCTTCCTGGGAGGAAACAAAACTGATAGTCGCCGATCTCGACAAACTTTTGGAGGAAAAACAATGGACAAACAATTGATTTTAGACAAAATATTAGAATATAAGAAAATAATCATTCACACCCATATCCGGCCTGACGGCGATTGTTACGGATCCGGAATAGGACTCAGGGAAATCATCAGGGAATCATTTCCGGAAAAAGAAGCCTACACGGTTGGCGAAACAGCCGAATATCTGAAGTTCATCGGCGATTACGATGTGATCGACGACTCGGTATACGACGGAGCCCTTTCGATCGTTCTCGATACGGGGACCGTGGAAAGAATTGCCGATCAAAGATATAAAAAAGGAGATTACATAATTAAAATCGACCATCATTTGCCGGTTGACGATTATGGCGATTTCCAGTACGTCGACACCACCAGGCCCGCAACAGCTCAGATAATTCTAGAATTTTATCTGGAATACGCCAATATTCTCAAACTGAATATGACTGCCGCAAAGGCCCTTTATACAGGGATCGTGACTGACACAGGACGGTTCAAATACCGCTCGGTCAACGGAGACACGTTTAAAGACGTCGCTTTTTTACTTGATTATGGATTGGATTTTTCGGACATCCTGATGACCTTGGATATCAAAACCGAAAAAGAAATGAAGATGAAAGGATATGTTCTTCAAAATTTTGAAAAAACCGAAAACGGAGTGGCTTACATCAAAATAACTCCGGAAGTAATTAAAAAATTCGGAGTGGCGATCGAAGAAGCGACGGCAAATGTCAATGAACTTTCCGTGCTTGCCGATTGTCCGGTCTGGATTCTTTTCGCCGAATATGACGACTTGTCGGTCAGAGCCAGGCTTCGTTCCAAAGGCCCCGCCATTGACAAACTGGCGAACGAATACGGCGGTGGAGGACACCCGCTTGCCTGCGGAACTAATCTGGATGGTTGGAATCAAGCCGATGATTTGTTGGAAAAGGCGGACGAACTGGTAAGAAAATACAAAGAAAACCAGCAATAAACGTTTTTGTAGTTTGCCTTTGGCAAGAAACCAAGAAAGAAATAATCCCATTTTCGGATTTCGAATAGCGGAAAAAGCAATGAAAGTGTTTTTAAATGTTTGAATCGACATGGGTATTTGATATAATAGTAGCGGTTCGCAAGGATGAACTATCCAAAAAACATCAGGGAGGAACCGGATGACGGCATATTTCATGAGCATCGATTGGGAATATACCACCTTTGAAATCCTCGGCGGTTTGGGGATTTTCCTTTTTGGTATCAACATGATGAGCGATTCGCTGAAAAAATTGGCCGGCTCCAAACTGAAAATGATTTTGGAAAAAACGACCAATACACCGCTCAAGGGTATTTTCGTCGGCATATTGATCACCGGAATAATTCAGTCGTCTTCGGCCACCAGCGCCTTAGTAGTCGGACTGGTCCGTGCCGGACTCATGACTCTTCCCCAAGCGGTCGGAGTCATTTTCGGAGCCAATATCGGAACCACGGTAACATCCGTTCTGATCGGTCTCAACATCGGACACTATGCTTTGCCGATCATGTTCGTCGGCAGTGTTCTGATATTTTTTGTCCATAAGCGCAAAATACAGGAACTTGGCAAAGCCATTCTTGGCTTCGGCATGCTTTTCTTCGGACTCGAAACCATGGGTGGCGCCCTGAAACAACTCGTGAACGAACCGGCTTTCAGTCAAATGCTTCTAAGTGTGGCCGATCATCCGATTTTGGGAGTCCTGGTCGGCGTAGGTACGACGGCGGTCATCCAGTCGTCTTCCGCCACGATCGGTATCTTGCAACAACT
>DAOSWG010000032.1:0-4806 GCA_035379945.1 Bacillota bacterium | reverse complement strand
TTTTCTCTTTTCTTCCAAACTACCGCTCCGCAAACTGCTCCCGCAGTTGCTCCAGCAGCCGTGATTAAAAAGATATCGATTGCTCCCATGGCTTCACCTGCTTTGAAATTATTATATCATGGGAAAAAGATAAAGAAAAGGACGCTTTCGGGCGTCCTTATTTTCATGCTTGTTTTTGTTCCGCGAAATAATTCTTCAGGTATTCTTCCAAAACTTTGATCGCTTCCGGCTTGATCGGTTTACAAAGATTCGGTTTGCTTTCGCCTTTAAGAAGACTCACAGCCATTTCCTTGCATCCCGGATGTCCGCAGGCACCGCAGTTGTATCTAGGCAACAGTTCCACTACCTGGTCGATATGCGGATCTTCTTCCACATGGAAGTATTTGCCCACGATGAAGATAAGAAGGCCTAAAACGAAGCCTAGGCCCGCCAGGATCAGTCCCGGCAACAGAATATCTATCATACGATACCTCCGAAACGGGCGAAGATCATCGCAAGCAGGGCCGCAACGATCAAGGCGATCGGTGTTCCCTTGAAAGCCTTGGGAACCGGAGCCGTATCCAGTTTTTCCCGCATGATCGCGAAAATATACATGACAAACAGGAAACCTAAGGAAATGAATCCGGAATAGACCAGCATATGGACGAAATCGTATTCGTTGTTGATGTTGAGGATGGCAACGCCCAAAACGGCGCAGTTAGTCGTAATCAGAGGCAGATAGATTCCCAGGCTCTTGTAAAGCGCGGGGGAAAGCTTTTTGAGAATCAATTCCACCATCTGGACCAAAGCCGCGATCACGAGGATGAAGACGATCGTCCGCATATAAGTGATGGAAAGAACATCGAGCACATAATGATAAAGCGCCCAGGTGATCGTGCTGGAAAGAATGATCACGAAGACAACCGCAAGACCCATGCCCAAAGCCGAGCTTTTCTTTTTGGAAACTCCCAAGAACGGGCAGATGCCTAAGAACTGGGTCAGAACGATGTTTTCGACGATGAAGGCCGCAAAAGCCAAGCTAATCAAATCACTCATTTGGTCTTCGCCTCCTTGGCAAGTTCTTTCTCTTTCTTCTTGTTATTCATCGCCGCGATGATCGCGAAGATAAAGCCTAAGGTCAGGAATGCTCCGACCGGTTTCACAAACATGTCAATCGGTGTGATGTTCAGCCAGTCGAAAATGAAGCCAAGGTCAAGCGAGAGGCTACCCCAGATCGTGATCGATCCCTTGCCTAAGAATTCCCGGAAGAAACTGATGATCATGAGAGCCATTGTATAACCAAGCGCCATGCCCATGCCGTCAACGGCGGAATCAAGGGGCTTGTTCTCCGAAGCGAACGCTTCGGCTCTGCCCAGGATGATGCAGTTGACAACAATCAGGGGAATAAAGACACCGAGGCTGTTGTAGAGGTCGATGAGGAACGCATGCATCACCATCTCGACGATCGTGACAAGCGAAGCGATAACGACGATGTAGACCGGAATACGGACCGGTTTAACGAGTTCGCGTAGGAACTTACTCGACATGATGAGGCTGATGAGCAGATTGGAAAGTGTGAGAACGAAGAAGACCGCGATGCCCATGCCGATCGCATTTTCAACCGAAGTCGTGATGGCGAGTGACGGGCACATTCCCAGTACCGATACGAAGATCGGGTTTTCCTTGACGAATCCCTTGAAGAAGTTCTGTTTCTGGTTCATCATCATTCACCTCCCAGATCGATTACAGCTTGTTCGGACACATATTGGAAATCATTCAATACGGCCGCAAGCGAGAAATGGGCGGTGGTGACAGACGATATGTCATCGAGCGACACCACATTGGTGATCGATCTGCCAACCATCTTATAATCAATAGTATAGATGTAATCGACGACACCGGCGGTTTCGCCTTCGCTCACGATCGTGTAACCTTGAACGATCATGTATGGATCAATCGCTATCAACATCACGATATCCGATTGATAACCGGCGGCCGAGACGCTGTATACGATATAATCTAAAGCGTTTGTCGTATGGTCATAAAGCCAGTAAGCTGTATCCACATGACCGGATAAAGAGACTTCGGTGATGTCAAAATCATCCGTGCTCCTAGTGTCGAAATCCGCCAACATGGTATTTAATGCTTCATACTTGGCGGCTTCTTCCGCCGCCTGGATGATCGGGTCCGTGAAATAATTGACGGTTGCGAGCAATAACCCGCAAACGAGTCCGAGGATTAAAAGCACCAGCCCGGAAATCAAACCTTTATTCATATCACGAAGCACCTCCGTTCCCTTCCGGAATCACAAAGCCGAAATCGGCGGCGTATTGCAATCTGGCATATTCGATCGCGATTTCGAATCCTTCGCAGGATTTCGTCGCTCCCGCAACAGTGTCCAAGGTGATATCCGGTGTATCGAACGACAAACCGGCGAATTGATCGAAGAAGTTCGCATCCGTCAGACTGCCGTAATAGCGGTTGGAGTCGTCCGTTTCATTCTGACTCAGAACAGCGATATTTTCGACCGAATCGGCTTCGGTCGAAATAGCGACGAGAATTTCGAGGCCATCCGCGTTTCCATGTGATGTAATGACATAGATCACTCCGATGACTTCGTCGCCCGAATAGACTTTGATGCTTCTATCAAGTGTGGGAGTGAACATGTTTTCATCCCCGGTGGTTCCGGGAATCTGGTAAGATGCTTCAACGGCCGTCGTGTCAAATCCTTCGGCTTTGGAGGCATCCTGGTAATAGACAAGATATGCTTCGTATTCATGTACGGATATCTGGTTGGTCATGTAAAGACTGTAAAGCGTTCCGAAAACGAATATCAGAACGAGCAGGATTGTCATGACGATCCAGGCTCCGGACTTAGACAAGAATTTCTTCATCTTACATCACCCCTCCGAAAAAACCTACGAAGATAGTGTATGTATTGACCGATTTCGTCACGGCATAGAATCCGATACCAAGGATGATCAAAAGCATCACGGCTGCTTTCACCCAAGTCTTCTTGGTGATGCCGTTCGCTCTGATTTCCGCCGTCACCTGATCAACTGGGATCGTGAAGATATTCATGACGATAAGCGAAGTCGCAACTCCTTCCGGGTAATTTCCGATCATCCGGAAGAGGACAGTCAAAACGCCCAGAAGCAAAGCATAGATGATTTTACCCAAAGGATTCTTCGGAGTTGTGACCGGTTCGGTCGCCATGAAAACGGCGCCGAACATCAAACCGCCAGACAAAATGCTATAAGACGGGAACCAAAGTCCGGAATCGCCGCTGGCAATACCGATTATCCAGGAAAGGATGAACACGGTGCCGACATAAATGACCGGGGTCGACCATTTGATAACCTTGCGGGCCGACAACCAGATGAAACTGACAAGGATTGCCAAGGCGCTGGTTTCGCCGAGCGATCCGGGAATCGTACCCAGGAAGAAATTCCAAAGTGTTCCGTATGGTGCGACAAGCGTATCCCAGGAAATCGTCTTGAACATGGCAAGTGTTCCCAGGGGCGTCGCTCCGGCATAGGAATCGACCAACACTTCCGAAGGATTGAGATAACCGCCGGAATTGCCAATAAGCCCGGAGAAAGTAAAACCGATCGCCAGATAACCGACGAGCGCCGGATTGAAGATATTATGTCCGAATCCGCCGAAAAGCATCTTCCCGACAACTGTGCCCATGAAGCATCCGAAGACAAGCACCCAGATGGGCGTATACATCGGAAGAATCAGGGCAATCAACAAGCCGGGAACCACCGCAAAAGACAGATTTATTTTCTGCATGATCGCTTTTAGCGATCTTGTCTCTTTGTCGGTGATGACGAACACGAGGCCTTCCATCAGCATGGAGATGATCCCGCCTAACAAAATGAAAGCGAGAGGATAAAGCATTTCCCAAATCGTGCAATCACCGTTGATATATACCTGTATACCGTTTTTGTACCAAGCGAAGAGAATGACAGGGATCAGACCAATCAGAAAATCACGCATGATTTTCTTAGTGTCTTGTCCTCCCTGGTCAACGCTTCTCAGAAAGGGGGCTTTGCCGCCTGCAAATCTGGCCATTTACTTCGCTCCTTTCCGATACATGTCTTTGGCTTTCGCCACAAAGTCGGTTATTTCCACATGCGATGGGCAGACATAGGAACAAAGTCCGCATCCCATGCATTTCATGGCATTGAGTTTGCCGATCGCCGCGATGTCTTTTCTCTCATATGCGCTCTTGATCGAAGTCGGAGTCAGGAACACCGGACAAACATCGGCGCAGCGTCCGCAGCCAAGACATTCCGGATGATCCTTTTCTTCCGGCATCGGCATGACGATGACGGATCCCAAAGGATAGTCGACGATGAGATCGTCGATCAATATCGCCCGGCCGGTCATCGGACCGCCGGCTATATACCACGATTTCGTTGTATCGAGTCCTTCGATATACCCGCCGGTCTTGGCGATGAGTTCCGCCACTTTGGTTCCGATCGGAACATGGAAGTTCTGCGGTGTCTGAATGCCTTCACCCGTGATCGTGATGATCCGGGAAATCAACGGAATGTTATTTTCCACCATATCGGCGAAAGCGGCGGCCGTCGCGGAATTGTTCACGATGACGCCGGCTTCCGATGGTAGTTTTTCATATGTTTTTCCGGTCACTTGTTCGACAATGTATTTTTCCCAGCCGGCCGGATAAATATCATTCATTTCCTGAATTCTCACATTCGGATAATCATTCAAGAGTATAGCGAACATCTCGATTACGTTCCGATTGTAATTTTTGATGGCGATGACGCCTTGCGTGGCATCAGCCGCCTTCATGAAATA
>DAOSWG010000031.1:0-5090 GCA_035379945.1 Bacillota bacterium | reverse complement strand
TGATCGCCAAGATCAAGGCTAATAAACCTGACGTACCGAAAATCGCCTTGATCGCTCATGTTGACACTTCGCCCGATGCCAGTGGAAAAAATGTCAATCCCCGAATTATCAAGCATTATGACGGAGGAAAAATCGGATTGAACAAGGATACTTCCATGATCTTGGATCCAGAAGTATTTCCTTCCTTGAAACATGCTATCGGGCAGGATTTGATCACAACCGATGGCACGACACTTCTTGGAGCCGACGATAAGGCCGGCGTGGCGGAAGTCATGACGGTGGCGGAATATCTCACAACACATCCTGAAACGAAACACGGCGAAATCATTCTGGTCTTCACACCCGACGAAGAAGTCGGCAACGGAACAAAATACATCGATGTGGCCAAAATCGGTGCCGATTTCGCCTACACCCTGGACGGATCACAGGCAGGAGAAATATCCTTTGAGAATTTCAATGCCGCTGCCGCCACAGTGACAATCACCGGTCGATCTGTCCATCCTGGAGAAGCGAAAGGAAAAATGCTCAACTCCATCAGCGTGGCAGCCGAATTCGACGATTTGCTACCGAAATATTCCCGTCCGGAGACAACTGAAAAATACGAAGGTTTCAACCATCTCCATCTAATTACCGGAAATGCTGGAAAAACCGTCATGGAGTATATCATCCGCAATCACGACAAGAGAATATTTGAAAATCAGAAAACCGATTTCAAAAATGCCTCCGCTTTCTTAAACACCAAATACGGCCCGTACACATGCGAGGTTGAAATCGTGAATTCTTATTTCAACATGAATGAGAAATTGAAAGATCATCCGGAAGTCATCAATTTGGCGATCGAAGCCATCAAGGAATGCAATATTGAGCCGATCATCGAACCAATTCGAGGAGGAACCGACGGAGCCAGACTGACTTACCTAGGTCTTCCGTGTCCGAATCTCGGAACGGGCGGTTACAACTATCACGGTCCTTACGAATACGCCTCAATCCAGGAAATGGACCTAGCTGTGGATATCGTTCTCAAAATCATTGCCATATCGACTAAATAAAAAAAGAAGCATCCAGAAGGATGCTTTTCTTTTATGAACTGATCCTAATTCCAAATCAACTGGCTTCCGTCATATAGTCCGTCACTGGGAATTTCCACATCATTGGTCTGGGCGATCTTTATTTCCCAATTGAAGGTATCTGTCCCGGACGGGAAAGTCACCAAAAGGAAGTAGTCGTCACCAGTTTCTATATCAAATGTGAAGGTGCCGTTTACATATGTTCCTTCCATCCATTTGCCTTCTTCGCCCTGGCTCCATGTCCAAGCTACGATCTTGTTGCCGGCAACGGCTCCATCGTCGATATTGCTGACAACGACTTCGGTAACAACGATATTGCTCTTGACATACTCATAATGTCTTTCGATCTTGTAATCGCCATACCACAATTCAAAATCGAGCGTGACGATAACGTTCAAATCCGGACTCGAAAGTTCCAAATCGATATTTCCGGAAAAAGCTACCTTGTCGTCTCCGTTCAGGGAATAATAAGCTTCGGTTGTATTATACGAATACACCGAAATGGTCTTTGTATCGGAAAATGATCCATGTATTCCGTCATCAGAGACATATACTGCCGGTTTCGGTTCGTAAACATTATTGTAGACAACGGCAATGCCGCTATCGCTTATACTGCCGGATATCTCTCCGTTTTTGACCCGGAAATATTCACCAGACACCTGATCCATATAATAGCCGTCCGCCATATGGGAAACAGCAACTCCGGAAATATCTCCGTTTCTTTCGACATCCACTATCACGACTCCGGAAGCCGTGTCGTTGTATCTTTCATTCAAAAAGAAACCGTCTTCGATGGTAATCTCTTCTTCGGATCCCACAAAATAATTATGGAATTTGTTCACGGAGGACACTTCGACGGATTGCCACAAATATGATCCGATCTCACCCATGAAAGACGTATCCGAAGGTCTGGCAAAATATAAGGTCGTCGCATCTTTTCTCGAAGCCTCGATGGCATAAGCTTTGGTTATAGTCTCATCGCTAGTATCTAAGGTAGTTCCTCCGGCATAAAGATCATGCGATTCAGCCCATAAAACAGTCTTATTGGCTGAAACATCAGTTATGTATGAGGCCGTCTGAAGCGTGTTGGCATTCCTGTTCACGATCGCATGTCTGATCGTATCCGAAAGACTGCTCGCAGTGACAGACATATATTCGGTATAAGCCGTGAACGACCGGTCGGCTCCGACCGTATTAAGGATTTCTCCGTAAAAATATAGATTGTCTATCCCGAGAGTTTCCGCGTAATCGTTTATCCCGTCAATCACATACAACCAGAAATTGCTGGCATATTCACCGTCTTCCGGTGTTTCGATGTGTTTTGCCGCATCGAATCTGAATCCGTCGACTCCCGCATCCACATACTCTTTTAATAGGCTCAATACTCTTTCCTGGACTACGGTGCTTTCGGTCATCAGATCCGGATAACCTCCCAATGGCAGTTTGGTCACGGCATAGATGCTGCTGTCGCTCACATATCCGGAGTTCTGATGAATCAGGTTCTGATTATAGATTTCCGGTTCGTATTCGGCGACATTCTCGTTAAGCGTTATGCTGTCGCCGCCGGCCAAATGATTGGCGACGACGTCAACGATGATCTTGATTCCGTAGGCGTCAGCCGCCGTGCAAAGCGATTCAAGATCGTCCTTGGTGCCAAGCGAATGATTCTCCGTTGCGACGGAAAAACCGAGCGGCTGATAAAGCTTCCACCAACTAGATCCCCAGCTTGCCACTCCGAAATAATCCTTCTGCGGCTGCATTGGCGATATCTGAACCGTACTGAATCCGGCGATGGCGATATCTTCCAGGTGCTCTTCGATTAAAGACATCGACCAGTTCCAGGCGTGGAGGATCAATCCATCCTGGACATTATCGACCAGATATCCGTCTGCAACGGTCGGTTCCTGGCTTAACAGGTCGGCCGTCGTGATATTCGGGCGGCATCCGACAAACAGAAATGTTACCAACAGGAGGCTCATGACGAGCCCGATTTTTTTAATCATGGCATTCTCCTTGTGATATTTCTCGTGTCTTTATTTTATCACACGAAAGACAATTTATGATTGCTTTCATTTCATGTTTTATGATTTATCCCTGTTTTTAAAAAAAGAAAAGATGCCGGTTTTTCTCATGCCGGCATCTTTATAAACAGAATTTGTCAGATTATTCCAAGCAAGATCAACACAATCAATAACAGGGCCGCAAGTCCCCAGACAACCGCCAGAAATCTTTTCTGGGTTTTCGGCTTGGCGTCATAGACAAGAAAAGCCGCCAGGAAGAAAGGTATGTAGGTGGTAACGAACACCGGAACGGCTCCCCACCAGGAATAAGTCCAGATGAAAGCCGGCGTGCCGGCGAGGAAAATCTCGAAAAGACTGAAGAAAGCTGCATTCAGGATCGCAAGGAAAACCCTGTTGTTGATACCGAGGATCTTCATTTTCGGATCGGCCGGCAACAATTTTGACATGATGAGTCCGGCAAGGGCGAACATCATGGATAATTCCCAGGACACTCCGACAAGTAAAATGAAGGAGGTGCTTTCCGGAGAAACCGTCCACAAGGCATATCCGGAAGCCTTTTGGATGATGGCGTTCGTGATTTCATAAAGCCAGTGCACGCCGTAAAGCGCCAATGCCGCGGCGATTCCCTTGTAGTTCTTGTTTTTCAGTTCGCTGAAGTAAACATACATGACAACCGCAAACAGGAATATGAAAGTCCAGTTGAAATTGTCGGTGCTTCTCACCGCATTGTTTGCAATGTCGGCTAGCGGCTTGTTGGCGGCGTCGCCCCAGAACACAAACACGTCTGACGATCCGGCAAAAAGCGACAGCAGCAATTCGATCAGACAGATTCCCAGTATCAGGAACGATACCAGAACGACATCCTTGAATTGTATTTTCTTTTTCTCGGCCATATTTCTATCTCCTTTATTATTTTCTTATGTTACCATTATACCGCCGATGGCTTGTGTTTGTCATGAGAATAACGGGCTTTTTCTCTATGAAAGATATCGGAACGGCTTACATATCTTTGATTCATTGACAATGTTTTTAAGAGCTCAAATCTTTTTCTGTTCAAATGGTATATACTGTTATCATAGACAGGAGGTGTCCTTATGAAAGAAAATGTCATGAAAAACAATATCATTTACTATATAATGACTTACATCATGTTCCTGTATCCGCCGTTTATCTATTTCCTGGTAATGATCAATTTTGAAAACATGAACGACCGCATCGCCTGGATAACCGGAGTCTTCGCCGATATTGTCTTCGTATTGATAACCACCGGCGTTTTGCTTGTCCTTTCTTACAAGAAAATACTCCCCAAGCCGGAAAAGGACGAACGGAACCATTTCATATTCGGCTATATCGGCAATGCAGCTGTATTCCTGTATACATACCAATATATGATGAATATCGAAAAATTGGTTTCCGTGTTCAGCCTGGTTTTGATTTTAGTATTGGCATACAAATTTCTGGTTTCCAAACAAATCTCGTTTAAGGAGATTTTCATATCCAGCATCATTTTCAGCGCCATTGACTATATCATCATCATATTTTCCGGCAACACGCTTTTAAGCGGAGTGGCTTCCTTCACCGCAGCCGAAATGATCATTTACCAAATTCTTTTCAATCTCGCCATCATATACACCATCGTCCTGTATGTCTTCAAATTGTACAAGAATCATCAGTGGTCGATTCTCCGGTTCGTTCTGATCGGCTTCATCGTCATTTGTCTCGCTATGCTTTATATCGACGACACTCAGGATGAATTCATCCTGACCTTTGTGATTCTGGCGGTGTTCACCTGGCTGATCGACATCATCATGAGGTTGATCCGCAAGGAATTCAAAGTCTACGATCTGGCATTTTATGCCAGGATCATCATGCTTACGATTGTCTTTGTCATGATCAAGGAAATGGATCTGTATCGCTTCAACAATTTCAATTTAGGCCAAATGTATCTGTTGATCGCCATCTTCTACGTTACCGCCTTTTCGGATATCATCATGAATATTTC
>DAOSWG010000030.1:0-5130 GCA_035379945.1 Bacillota bacterium | reverse complement strand
GCTGACGGGGGCCAGTGAGTTCTTTGCCTTGTCTTCTTGTGTCTTGACTCTGCCGAGATGGCTGAAGAGAATCACTTTCGCATCTTCTTCGATCAGATACTTGATTGTCGGTAATGCCTGTACAATACGGTTGTCATCGGTGATGACTCCGTCTTTCATAGGGACGTTGAAATCGACCCTTACAAGAACCTTCCGGCCCTTGACATCCAAATCTTCGATGGTTTTCTTGTTCATAATGAAACCTCCAAGACATATTATATTTTCAACACGCTTTATTATACTATTTTTTGGTATGTATTTCCACTCTAAAATGGCGGTTAAAAATCCATGTAAGCACTTTCTATGTTGTCTTGCATGTCGATGACGGCTTCCGAAACCGCTTTTGCTTTCTTGTAGGCTTCCCGGAACCTTGCCATGCTTTCATAAAGCATTTCATGGTTCGAATAAAAAGATATCGCCACGCCTTTTTGGATCTTTCGGCAGGTTTTCACGGCATGATAGTTCACAAGCAGGGCTTTTGGCGAACGCAGACCGTAAAGGACGATGAACAGAATGTTTTTTTTCAGATAGATCGGAATCCGAGAACGATAACCGAAACGTTTGCCAACCGCCTTCATTCGTCCGTCAACTGTCGATAAACCTTCCATCGCCAGACGTTCCAAATAACTTTTAAGAGGAATATCGAAAGCTGTAATTTCTCCATTTTCACAGACGATCAAAAAACCTTCTTGGTTTTTTTTGACATAATCGATGATCGCAATCACCCCCGTTATCCAATATAACACGTCGATTGGCACCGAAGGCTTGAAAAAAACGATAAAAAAAGCCACCCATAAGGTGGCTTGTTGGCTTTATTCCTGAGCGGGTTTCACATAATCCGGTGTCATTCTGATTTCGGTTTCCGGATCGAAGAAATGGCATTTGTGCATATTGAAGGCGAGTTCGATGGGATCGCCGATACGCAGATCGCTTCTGGCATCGACCTTGGCGATGATGTTCGCGTCGCCGATCGTGATATGGATATTGGTTTCGGCTCCCAAGAGTTCGGAAACATCGACTGTCAGTTTGGCTCTGGATTCCGGATGCTTTTCGAAGGAGATCTTGTCGTCGTGCAAATCTTCCGGACGGATGCCCATCATGATCGGTTTGCCGATGAATTTGAGATTCTGAAGCATTTCGACTTTTTCTTCCGGAACTAACAGTTTGAGTCCTTCGCCATAGAAATATCCGTCCTTCTTGACGGTTCCTGGCAGGAAGTTCATGGCCGGTGTTCCGATAAATCCGCCGACAAACATATTGTTCGGATTGTCATAGATTTCCTTCGGTCCGCCGATCTGTTGGATCCGACCGTCTTTCATGACGACGATTCTCGTAGCCATGGTCATGGCTTCGATCTGGTCATGGGTGACATAAATCGTCGTATTGTTCAGATGCTCGTGCAATTTGATGAGTTCGGCGCGCATCGCGACTCTCAGTTTGGCGTCGAGATTGGACAAAGGTTCGTCCATCAGGAACACTTTGGCGTTCCGGACAATGGCTCTTCCCAGGGCGACACGCTGTCTCTGACCGCCTGACAGGGCTTTTGGCTTCCTGTCAAGATAGCCTTCCAGTCCCAGAATGGCGGCTGCGTTTTTGACTTTTTCCTCAATTTCCATTTTCGGCATTTTCCGAAGTTTGAGTCCGAAAGCCATGTTGTCGTAGACGGTCATGTGCGGATAAAGGGCGTAGGATTGGAAAACCATGGCGATGTCGCGGTCTTTCGGTGCGACGTCGTTAACCAGAATGTCATTGATGTAAAGTTCGCCGTTGGTGATTTCTTCCAGTCCGGCGACCATACGCAGGGTCGTGGATTTTCCGCAGCCCGACGGTCCGACGAATACGATGAATTCCTTGTCTTTGACTTCCAGGGAAAAATCGAAAACCGCCTGGACGCCGTTGTCATAAACCTTATCGATGTGTCTGAATGATAATGTGGCCATTTTTTACCTCCGTTAATTGTTGAAATAATTTTTCCTCGTCTTATATTTTACCAAAAAAAAAGACCTGATCCTATATGCAAACTGCACAAAATCAGGACTTATAAAGCAAATAAAGGGCGTACGCCCCGGCAAAAGTCCGGATATCGATGCCGGTCGTCTTGGTAAAATTGTCCAAACGGTAATTAAGGGTGTTCCTGTGCATGTAAAGCGATTGAGAAGCCTTGGTGGCGTTCAACCCCGCCTCGGCGAATCCCAAGGCCGTCTCGATAGTCTCGATGCCGCATAGCCAGTAATAGTAATCCTTAAGATACTGTTTGACTCCGGTAAGGTTCTTCAGGACTACCGGCGGAATGATTTCCGTCACCTTATACACCCCCGCCGACAATTTTGGCATGATCGCAACAACCAAACTGGTATCGAAATTCGGGGAATTCGGTTCGATGAAGGCGACGAAGTCCTGGTAAAGCTCTTCGACCATTTTCTCGCGCAAATGGTTGATTTCCTCTTTTCCCGTTTCGTTCTTCATACTTAAGCAGACATAATCGCCGTCAGTCGATGTCACGCTCAGATCGCTGAATTCAGCCAAAAAAGGAAACAGTGTTTCCCGATCGAATCCGCGAATGTACAAATAAACCCTGATGTTTTCCAAGCCGACACTTCCTTGCATGCTTTAGTATATTCATTATACCAAAAACCCTTGGATATATAAAGACCGGGAATAGAAAAAAGATCCAATGGATTTCCATCGGATCTTTTCTTAAACAAACGTTGTCAGGCTTTGATGAACTTGTCGACATCTAGGACGAAGATAGTGGCTCCGCCAACCTGCACCTCCACCGGAGTCGAGGAAAAAATCCCGAACTCGCTGGAAATGGCATTGGGGACCAGTTTGGTCCTGCGCCTGGATGTTTCGCTGATGACTTGGATACATTTGTCCAGAAGTTCGTCCTGGACGCCAATGATCACCGTCGTGTTCCCACTCATGAGAAAGCCGCCGGTCGTCGCCAATTTGGTAACGAAGAAATTTTCTTTGATCAATGATTTGATCACTTTGCCGGCATCTTCGTTGGAAACAATGGCCATCACCAGTTTCATGGCACATCACCACCTTTTGGTATATTCTATCACATGATTATTCCAAATAAAATAGAATAACGCAAAAAACAGCCTTGTTTGGGGTTTTCAAAGCTATTTTCAAATTGATTTTGCGCGAGTTACACGCTTTTTCATACAAAAAAACGACCGGCTTGTTTACCAAATTGGCGCGATATAGTATATTGAGATCGGCACAAGCGGCCGTATCGGCCGCGACAGGTCGCAATACAGCCATCCTTTATCTCTTTTCCTTACGACAAGCATAGGGAGGACCTAAACCATGACCGTCAAAGCCTGCCGCTTCACAATCGACCGGATTTTCGCCATTTTTGTGGTGTTGTTGCTGCTGTTTTCATTCACGATCCAACCAGTATCGGAAATGTGGGCCGGATATCTTCGCATCATATCCTGCCCCTCCGTTTTGATTTCCGATTATATCTATGTCGGCGGATTGGGCGCCACGCTTTTCAACGTGGCCACCACGACTGGGCTCAACCTGATTTTTCTGAAACTGATGAAAGCCAAAATCAACGGATCGGTTTTCGCCTGCCTCATGACGATATCGGGTTTCGCCTTTTTCGGCAAAAATCTATTCAATGCCCTTCCAATCTATTTGGGCATTTTTCTTTATTGCCTTTCGACCAAAACAAAAGTCAGGGATCACGTACTGGTTTTTCTGCTTTCTTCCGGCATTTCGCCCGTGACGAGCTTTATGATTTTCGGTCTGGGATTCCCTCTGTGGCTCGGTGTAGCGGTTGGACTGTCGGCCGGCGTTTTGATCGGTTTTATCCTTCCTGCTTTCAACGAAGTCGTGATGCGTTTTCACAAAGGATACAACCTTTACAACACCGGATTTTCCATGGGCGTCTTGTCCATGCTCATCACCGGTATTCTGCATTCGTTTGATATTGCAATCTATCAGGAAAACGAATTGTCAAACGCCTATCACTATCAGTTCGTCTGGTTTATTTTGGCTTCTTCTATCCTGTTTATCGCCGTCGCTTTCCTCAAAGGCGGGAAAAATACTATTTTCGAATATAAATGTCTTCTGACTAAATCCGGTCGCCTGCGGACCGACTTCGCCTTGGAATGCGGGTGGAACGCGACATCGCTCAATATCGGAATCATGGGCCTTGTTTCCGTACTTCTCGTTCTTTTCACTCCGATCACCATAAACGGACCGATCATGGCGGCCATTCTCACCATCATCGGTTTCGCCGCTTTCGGAAAACACCCGCTCAATACAGTTCCAGTCATCATCGGAGCGATCCTGGCGATCGAACTCACGCCCCACGAGTGGACGATCGGCACGTCTTTGGCCGTCCTTTTCGTCACCGGACTGGCACCGATCGCCGGACAGTTCGGCCTGTTAGCCGGCGTCGCCGCCGGCTTTATCCATCTGCTTATCACGCCTCTGGCCCTGGAATTCCAAGGAGGATTCGATCTTTACAACAACGGATTCGCCGCTGGTTTTGTGGCTGCCGTCCTTTCCTCTTTCTTCAACCATTTCCTGAAAAAACGGGACGACAAAGGAAAATGGAATTTCCTGTTACCTTTGAAAAGCAAACAAAAAGCGCCTTGACGGGCGCTTGTTTTTTTATCCGATCGATCCGGTCATTTCCAGTTTGATCAGTTGATTGAGTTCGACGGCGTATTCCATCGGCAATTCACGGGAAAACGGTTCGATGAATCCCATGACGATCATCTCAGTGGCTTCCTGTTCGGAAAGTCCCCGGCTCATAAGATAGAATAGTTGGTCCTCGCTCACTTTGGATACCGTGGCCTCATGCTCGATCTGACCGCGGAAATTCTTCACGATATTCTTTGGCATCGTATCCGAAGTCGAGATATCATCGACGATGATCGTATCGCATTCGACCTTGCTTTTGGCGCCGACGGCCTTTGGCCCCTGGCTTACCATACCGCGATAATTGACCTTGCCGCCGCGGGCGGCGATCGACTTGGACAGGATCGTCGAAGTCGTGTAAGGTCCGATATGGATCATTTTGGCGCCGGTGTCCTGATACTGACCCTGGCCGGCGAAAGCGATGGTGAT
>DAOSWG010000029.1:0-5192 GCA_035379945.1 Bacillota bacterium | reverse complement strand
ATCAGGTCGACATCAACCTGGTAATGCATTTTTTTGGGTTGGGTGCCGTTTATCAAATCCAGAAGGGTTTCGACTGCATATCGACCAATAAATTCCTTGTTTTGGGATATCGTCGTCAGTTTCGGAGAAAATAGATGTGCCATTTCGATGTTATCGAATCCGATTATCTCGACATCGTCGGGAATCCTGCGATTGATGGATTCCAAAGCTTGGAAAGCGTGGATTGCCATGACATCCGAATCACAAAAGATTCCGTCGGCATCGGGATTTTCCTTGATTGCTTTCCAGATGGCATCCGGATCCGGTGATTTGAAATCAAGATCATGATTTTGGTAAATGATATTTTTTTGATTGAGTACGGTGTCGAATCCGCGGCTGCGGGCCTGAACCGTCGGCAAGACGCTGGGGCCGCGGAAATGTAGGATTTTCTTGCAACCGGTGGCTGCCAGTTTATTGGCTGCCAGTTTTCCGCCTTCGTAGTTTTTACTGGAAACCGACGGGATCATTTCTGACAGTTTGTGATCAATCGTAATGATCGGAATGTTGAGATTTTGGTAATCGGTGATGCGCGAAGTGTTGGAAATGATGATGATTCCGTCGATGTTGTATTGCTGGAAAACTTTTAGAAAAATGCTTTCCCGCATCCAATCATCTTTGGAATTGCACACCATGATATGATAATCGTGTTCAATCGTGAAGTTTTCGATCACTTCGAGCAATTCGGCAAAATAATACGATGTCATATGAGGCATGATGACTCCGATCATGCGCGATTGTTTTTTGAAAAGCGAACGTGCCAGTTCGTTGGGAATATAGTGAAGCTCATCGATTGCATGCAAAACCATATCGCGAGTTTCTTCGTTGACATACCCTTTGTTATTGATCACCCGGGAAACGGTTGCCACGCTGACATGGGCCAGGTTGGCGACATCTTTGATTGTCGGCATCAAATCACGTCCTTACACTTATTTCAAAATTATTATATATCATAATGAGAAAAAAAACTTGATTTATAAAAAAACGAACGGTAAAAATACGATTTTTAGCAACCCATGGCATTCATTGGTCCTGACGGGTGGACAAAACATTCCAAGTGCGATAAACTATTTATTGGTAAATCTTGTTGTGGGAGGATATCAATGGAAAGAACAAGAAAGTCTTTGAGAAACCTGATCGTCTATCAGATTTACGTGCGTAATTTTTCTGAAGCGGGAACTTTTAAAGCGGTGATCGAGGATCTAGACAGGATCATGGAACTTGGTGTCAATATGGTGTATCTTTTACCGATCCATCCGATCGGCAAGAAGAACCGCAAGGGATCGCTCGGATCGCCTTATTCGATTAGCGATTACCGGTTAATCAATCCGGAATTGGGGGCGACCGATGATTTTCGCAAACTGATCAGAGCCGTTCATGAAAGAGACATGCTCATCATGATGGATGTCGTATTCAATCATACATCATGCGATTCCAGATTGCTTATGGAACATCCGGAATGGTTTTATCATGACAAGGCTGGTAATTTTGCTAATAAGGCGGGGGATTGGTCCGATGTCTATGATTTGGACTTTTCATCTGATAAGAAAATGTGGGATGAACTAGCTGAGACTTTGGCGGTATATGCTGACATGGGAGTTGACGGATTTCGTTGCGATGTTGCCAGTTTGGTACCGCTGGAATTCTGGCGACATGCCAGAAGGGCGGTCGGCCGCGAAAGTCGCGGAGTCATCTGGTTGAGCGAATCCGTGCATGGTTCATTTTGCAAATATGTTCGTGATCTCGGATTCAACTGCTCCTCCGAATCGGAGATATACCAGGTCTTCGACATGGCATACGATTATGATGTCAGACCTTACATGGAAGATTATTTTGCCGGTAAGAGACCGCTTAAGGATTATCTTGAAGCTTTGCAAAGACAGGATGAGATTTATCCTGAGAATTATGTGAAACTGAAAAATCTTGATAATCACGATGTGGTGAGGATAGCATCCTATTGCAAGAACGACAAAGACAAGATCGAAAACTGGACCGGATTTTTATTCTTCCAAAAAGGGGCCACGATGCTTTATGCGGGCGAGGAATTCTCTTGTGACAAGACACCGAATCTTTTCGAGAAGGATCCGATTGTCCGTAAAAGAGATATCAGCCCTTATATCCAGAAACTCGTCGCCATCAAGAAAAGACCGGTGTTCGCAACCGGAGCATATAAAGTCTATATACCTGAAGTGGACGGTGTCGCTTGCACCACATTTGAAAATGCCAAGGAAAAAGTCGTCGGCATTTTCAACCTGGCGAAAGCGGAGGGAAGAATCAGCGTACCCTTGGAAGGCGGCAAATACCGAAATTATCTCACAGGGGAACTCGTATCGGTGAGAGCTGGGAAGATGAATCTCCAAAATGGTCCAATCGTTTTGCAAATAAAGAAATGATAACTTTAACAGAAACCCACGCTAATTCGGGTTTCTGTTTTTTTGTCCGGTCCGCTTATGGTATAATCATAGTCAAGGGACGTGAAGAGCATGGGTGAAAAATCTATTACGGTGATTGGTGCGGGCTTGGCTGGCGTCGAAGCCGCTTTGCAAATAGCCAACCGCAATGTCGTGGTCGACTTATATGAAATGAAAAAGATCCGCAAAAGCCCAGCCCATAAATCGGATGACTTTGCCGAACTAGTCTGTTCGAATTCCTTACGCAGCGATTCCTTGGAAAACGCCGTCGGACTCATGAAAGCAGAAATGCGTTTACTTAAAAGTGAAGTGATAGAAGCCGCCGACAAATGCCGGGTACCGGCTGGAAGCGCATTGGCCGTAGACCGAAACATGTTCTCTAGTTATCTGACAGAAAAGGTCAGGAAAAATCCTTTGATTACTATTCACGAAGAGGAAATGAAGAAGATTCCGGAAGGGATCGTCATCATTGCGACCGGCCCCTTGACAGATGGCGAGTTGGCTTCGTCAATCACCAAAATCACTGGCCAAGAAGCTTTGTATTTTTATGATGCCGTTGCACCAATCATCGAATTCGATACCATCGACATGAATGTCGCTTACTATAAAAACCGTTATGACAAAGGCGACGGAATGTATATCAATTGTCCGATGGACAAGGATGAATATGATGCATTTTACAATGCTTTGATCGATGCAAAATGTGCTCCTATCCACGATTTTGAGATGAAAGTTTTCGAGGGTTGCATGCCGGTTGAAGAGATGGCCCGCCGGGGGTACGAAACGCTGCTTTACGGTCCGATGAAGCCAGTGGGTCTGGAACGTGACGAAAAGCGACCTTATGCGGTCGTCCAACTGCGTCAGGATGACCTTGCCGGGACTCTTTATAACATTGTAGGCTTTCAAACACACCTTTTATTTTCTGAACAAAAAAAACTTATTAGAATGATTCCAGGGCTAAAAGACGCCAAAATTGTCAGATATGGAGTAACGCACAGAAACTCATATGTCAAGGCACCTGAAGTTTTGTTGTCAACATACCAAATGAAGAACAATAACAACGTATTTATAGCCGGACAGCTGAGCGGAGTGGAAGGATATGTGGAGTCTATAGCTTCCGGACTGGTTGCCGGAATCAACGCATACAGACTTTTTTCGAGATTTGAGCCGCTTAGATTTCCTTTAGAAACGGCCATCGGCTCGCAAGCGAATTATCTTGAGTTTGCCAGCCCTTCGCAATTTCAACCTATGAACGCCAATTTCGGCCTTTTTCCAGCACTAGACATGAAATATAAAAAACGAGATAAAAAAGGGTTGCTGGCAAAAAGAAGCCTGGAAACCATGGAAGAATTCATAAAGGCGGTGAAACCATGACCGACAAGGAAATAATAGCTTCATACAAAGACTATCTGTCCGAACAAAGAAACTATTCTCCCCATACAGTGACTGCGTATATGGAGGATGTAGAATGCTTGGAAAACTTTCTTATGTCTGAAGACCTCGGTAATTTGATGACAGTCACCGACCGCATCGCACGCTTCTATGTATCGTCGCTTCACGGCCATTATGATCCCCGCTCGATCAGAAGAAAGATCAGCAGTGTCAGATCGCTTTACAAACTGTTAGTGGACAGAGGGGAGCTCGATCGCAATCCTTTCCAGAATGTCGAGTTACCCAAGGAATCCAAACCTTTGCCAAAATTTGTTTACGAAAAGGAAATGAATAATTTCCTGGAAAGAATCGATTCATCGTCTCCCATAGGCAAACGCGATCAAGCCATCTTCGAGATCCTTTACGGATCCGGATTAAGAGTCAGCGAATTAGTCACATTAAAGATAAGGGACATAGATTTTTTTAATCATACTTTGCTTGTTCACGGCAAAGGATCCAAGGATCGTTATGTACCTTTCCATGAAACGGAAAAGGAAAGAATCAAAATGTATTTGGAAACAGTCCGTCCGCTTTTCCGCTCCCGTACAGAGGAAGCGGACGAAGGATATCTGTTTGTGAATTTTCACGGCGGGCATCTGACCGACCGTGGTGTCCGTAAGATTTTGGACACCGAACTAGCCAAACAGGCATCGACCATGAAACTGACTCCCCATGCCTTCAGGCATTCTTTTGCGACCCACCTTCTGGACAATGGTGTGGACCTTAGAACAGTTCAGGAACTACTCGGCCATGTCAGTTTGTCAACCACTCAAATCTATACGAAAGTATCCAAAGAGAAACTTAAGGAAGTTTATATGGCTTCTCACCCGAGAGCGAAAATCAAATGATCGGCATAACCATCATAGCGGTCGGATCGCTCAAAGAAGATTATTTAAAAGCGGGAGTAAAGGAATACATAAAGCGTATTTCGGCATATGCCAAACTCAATATGATCGAAATTTCGGATAAGTCTTTGAACAAGAATCCAAGTCAGGGAGATATTCAAAAAGTACTTGATCAAGAAGGTTTGGAAATCCTGAAGAAAATAAAGTCTTCGACATTTGTAGTTACGTTGGAAATTGATGGAGACATGATGACAAGCGATCAGTTTGCCAAATTCATAGAACACACGACGACATACAATTCTTCCGAAATTGTATTTGTAATTGGAGGATCGTGGGGTATATCGCGGGAAGTAAAACAAAGGAGCAATAAATCGCTGTCACTTTCCAGTATGACTTTTCCGCATCAATTGACAAGGATGATTTTTCTTGAACAACTATACAGGGCATTCACAATCATAAACAATGAGCC
>DAOSWG010000028.1:3318-5305 GCA_035379945.1 Bacillota bacterium | reverse complement strand
TTCCCGCCGACAATACGGAAATAGCCATTGACAAATGGATTGCCGACGACATTCTGGAGAACGTGTATTTCAAAAACATGGGAGGAAAGACATACAGCGATATCATCGGAATAAAGATTACGCCTTATTCCGGTACCCATCAGCTTGAGATCGTCGGAATTGTCGACACAGGATCGCCAATCGGAGTGGTGACGGACGACAATCTCTCCATATTCTATTACAATTACGAGTACCTGGCCGGCACCTACGCACAAGGAACGGTCGACGGTTATTATACAATTACAGACGGCCGCGATATCCAGGCCGACGGGGAAATCCTTGTCGCCAGTTACAATACGATGGATATTGGTTCCACATATTACGGTCCCTTCGACCAGCAGCACACCATCGTAGGAAAATTCACTTCCGAAACGCTTTCCGGTGCGCAAATAGTCTCCACGTCCGATTTCGAAGACACGATCCTGCAGATACTCATCACCAACATGGGCGAACGCGAATATTATTATGAATCGGATTATTACGCATATATTTTCGAATACTACTTGACGACGGACGACGTCGAACAGGCAGTCACCGATCTTGACGCCGCCGGATTCGAAGTTTATGATTCGTATTTGAAAGCCAGAACCGATTACAAGACGGAATTGTGGGCCGACAACGCCTCTAAGTTGCGGACCATTCTGATTTCGCTTGTCGGGACGCTGGTATATCTTGTAATAATGATGCGGTCCAGTCTTCTTGGCAGAGTCAAGGAAGTCGGAATTTATCGCTCGATCGGTGCCACGAAGAAAGATGTCGGGAAAATATTCCTTTCGGAAATCATCGCTTTCACAACCGTTGCATCCATGACGGGATATCTCATAATGTCTGGTTTGATAGCCGAGTTCATCAAGATGAATCCTCTCGGTTCCGGAGACTTCAATTTCCCGTTCTATATCTTCCTGGGAGGCATTGTCGGCATATACCTGATCAACTGTATTTTCGGCATGTTGCCGGTCTACAGCCTGCTCAGGAAAACGCCTGCGGAAATTGGCGCCAAATATGATATTTAAGTTCTCGTTTTGTCAGGAAAAAAACCTTGACACGGGAAGTGTCGTTATTGTATAATATTTCAGCGTGTGCATAACATAATGGCGTGGGAGGACAAAGTCCAATTGACCACATCACGAAAAGAAGGAGGTGTTTTTCGTGGCTAAAGAAATCAAAACCATCGTCAAGTTGCAAATCCCGGGAGGCAAAGCCACTCCGGCTCCCCCAATCGGTCCCGCTCTGGGACAGGCAGGCATCAACATCCAGCAATTCTGCGTTCAATTCAATGATCGCACAAAGGAACAGGTAGGAAGCATCATTCCGGTCGTCATCACGGTATTCGAAGACCGTTCGTTCACCTTCATCACCAAGACGCCGCCGGCAAGCGATCTTCTGAAGAAAGCCTGCAAAATCCAAAAAGGCTCCGGCAACTCCAAACAAGACAAGGTAGCGACGATCACCAGAGCCCAGTTGAGAGAAATCGCGGCAGTCAAGATGCCGGATCTCAACGCAAATGACATCGAAGCCGCGGCGAGAATCATCGAAGGTTCCGCCAAAAACATGGGAATTGTCGTAGTTGACTGAATCTATAATCGATTACAAGCAACTATATATGGGAGGACAATCCGCTAATACCAGATATAGGAGGAAACCATAACAAAATGGCAAAAAAAGGAAAAAAATACACCGAAGCCTTGACCAAGATCGAACGCGGGAAAATATATCCCGTTTTAGAAGCTGTCGAACTTGTCAAAGCCATCGCATTCGAGAAATTCGACGCTACCGTCGAACTCGCCATGAATTTGAATCTTGATCCCCGCAAAGCCGAACAAAACCTGCGCGGAGCCCTTGTGCTTCCCCACGGAACCGGCAAGGAAAAACGCGTTCTCGTTTTCGCCCGCGGCGACAAGGCCAAAGACGCCAAGGATGCCGGAGCCGATTATGTCGGCGACGAAGA
>DAOSWG010000028.1:0-3218 GCA_035379945.1 Bacillota bacterium | reverse complement strand
GCGACAAGGCCAAAGACGCCAAGGATGCCGGAGCCGATTATGTCGGCGACGAAGACCTTGTCCAGAAAATCCAGGAAGGCTGGTTCGACTTCGACGTCGTGATCGCCACCCCTGACATGATGGGTGTTATCGGCAAACTGGGCCGCGTACTCGGACCAAAAGGTTTGATGCCAAACCCGAAGACCGGTACGATCACCCAAGACATAACCAAAGCCGTATCTGAATCCAAGGGGGGCAAGATCACCTACCGCGTTGACAAGGGCGGAAACATCCAGGCCATCGTTGGAAAAGTATCATTCAAACCGGAAGCCTTGGTAGAAAACATCAAAGCCGTCACAGATGTCATTATGAAGGCGAAACCTTCGACCGTCAAAGGCGTCTATTTGAAAAACGTCGCCATCTCCTCAACCATGGGACCTGGTGTCGACATCGAAATCTGAATATAAAACCTTTATCAAAGACAGTAGGGGCCTAAAGCTTAATAATCCTACCGAGACAAAGAGAAAGCAAGTTCCGTTCATGCCTCTTTTCTCGCGAGAAAAGAGGCTTTCTTTTTCCAAATAATTGACAAGGAGGTAAACCATGTCGAGAGAAACAGTCATCCAGGCGAAACAAGACGCAGTCGTAAATATCGCCGAAAAGATGAAAAAAGCAAAATCTATCGTACTTGCCGAATACCGGGGACTGACCGTGGAGAAAACCGAGGCTTTGCGTAAACAACTCCGTAAGGAGGGTTGCGAAATGTGTGTTATCAAAAACAACATTTCCCGTCGCGCCGCCAAGGAAACCGGCTATGAAGCTTTGGACCAGGGATTGTCTGGTCCGAACGGAGTGGTATTCGCATACAACGATGCCGTTTCCGCAGCCAAGATTCTGTTCGATTTCGCCAAGAAAAATCCGAAACTTGTGTTGAAATCGGGAATCGTGGACGGAGATTACTACGAACCGGCGGAAATCAAGCAAATCGCCCAATTGCCGCCAAGAGACATTTTGCTAGCAATGTTGGCGACACAGCTTTACGCCCCGCTAAGGGATCTGGCCGTCGGGTTGGATCTTATCAGCAACCAAGAATAATCTATTTAGGAGGAAACCAAAATGGCAAAAATTACACCTGAAGAATTTATCGCATCCTTGAAAGAAATGACAATCCTGGAGATCAAGGCTTTGATCGACGCCATGAAGAACGAATTCGGTATCGATCCGTCCGCCGTCGCCGCTGCGCCCGCTCAGGCCGCTGCCGCCGAAGAAGACCAAGGCCCGAAGGAATACGACGTCGTCCTCACAAGTTGTGGACAGAGCAAGGTTTCGGTCATCAAAGTTGTCCGCGAAATCACCGGACTCGGCTTGATCGATGCCAAGAAACTCGTTGACGAAGCTCCGAAAGCCATCAAGGAAAAAGTCAAGGAAGACGAAGCCAAGGAACTGCAGAAGAAATTGCAGGAAGCCGGAGCCACTGTCGACCTGAAATAAAAAAGCGAAAACGAATAAAACCTGAGAAACCCTCAGGTTTTTGCCGTTTATGGGGGTGAAAGGAATGGATCAGTATTTTTCCCCTGAAAATGACGCCTTGCCATCAAAACGCAGGACGTTTTTTTGCCAGATAGGCGGGATGAATTTTGAGTTTGTCACCGATACCGGCGTCTTTTCAAAATCGGGATTGGATTATGGTTCGAGAACGCTTCTGGAAGCGATCTTGCCGGAAATATCCGGGCGTGTTCTGGATCTTGGGTGTGGATATGGTCCGATCGGCATTGTCATAGCCAAGAAAAGCTTGGTAGACGTAACGATGACCGATATCAATCCGAGAGCCGTAAAATTGGCCGAGGAAAATGTTTCTATAAACAAAGTCAAGGCGGATGTCATCGAAGGCGACGGATATGAAAACATCTCCGGCAGTTTCGACTGGATCGTTACCAATCCGCCGGTAAGAGCCGGGAAAAAAGTATTCTATCCTTGGCTTGAGAATGCCGGAAGTCGTTTGAAACCCGAAGGGACGCTTGTATTTGTCCTTAAAAAAGACCAGGGAGCCCTCTCCGCAATGAAGCATCTTGACGCCTTTTATGGCGAAATCGGAATTTTGATGAAAAAGTCGGGATATTACGTTGTCAAATGTAAAAAATGTTTGACTAATTGACACACAAATGTTAAAATATTTAAATGCGATAGAATGCGCATTTTTACATTTTTTCAAGAAAAACAAGCATTTTCATTGCTTATCAAAGTGAATAATTGGGGTGATTTTGTGGATTACAAGACCGTACAATACGGCAAGGAAAGAGTGAGGAGAAATTACTCACGCGTCAAGTCAAATGTGGAATTGCCCAATTTGATCGAAGTCCAAACCTCATCGTTCGAGTGGTTCGTCTCCACCGGACTGAGAGAACTTCTGGACGATTTGTCTCCGATCACCAATTTTACCGGCAACCTGGAACTTTATTTCGGTGATTATGAACTTGAACCGGCCAAGTATTCCGTGCAGGAATGCAAGGAAAAGGACCTTACCTATTCAAGACCCCTGAAAGTCAAAGTCCAGCTTAGAAACAAAGATTTAATCGATAAAGTCACCGGCGAAGTCGCTACTGACAGCATCAAGGAACAAAAGATCTTCATGGGAGATATCCCGATGATGAGTTCCGTTGGAAGTTTCATTATCAACGGATCCGAAAGGGTTATCGTTTCCCAGATCGTCCGTTCCTCGGGTGTTTTCTTCTCGGAAGAAGTCGACAAAAAGACCTTGCAGAGAAAATACTTAGGTCAGGTAATTCCGACTCGCGGAGCCTGGCTTGAGTACGAAATCGGCTCCAAGGACATCCTTTACGCCAAGATCGACAGATCGAAAAAGATTCCTCTTTCGGTCATGCTGAGATCACTTGGCTTTTCGACTAACGAGCAGATCTTCGATTTGTTCGGTCATAACGAGCTTCTGGTAGGAACCGCAGAACGCGATGAAAACCAGAGTTCGGAAGAAGCCATGAAGGAAGTTTACGCAAGGATAAGACAAGGTGAAACCGCGACTATCGAAGGTGCCAGATCTTTCTTCGTATCCCGTCTTTTTGATGAAAAACGCTATGACCTGGCTGAAGTAGGTCGTTTCAAAATCAACCAAAAACTCAACGTGATCACTAGGATCGCGCTTTTGCTCGATCGCGGAGCCGATGTCCGTTTTGCAACCGACATCGTCGATGGCGATACGGGAGAAGTCGTTTTCTCCCAGGGAC
>DAOSWG010000027.1:0-6351 GCA_035379945.1 Bacillota bacterium | reverse complement strand
GGCAGTGTCAGATTCAAGACGATGCCGACCAGGGCGGCCAAACTCATACCATAGATCTGGAAGGTTCCGAATGATATCATCGATCCACCGAGGCCGATCACAAGCATGGTGGCGACAATGATCAGATTTCTAAGATCGAACATGTTGACCTTGTTGTCGATCAAAACCTTGAGACCGTTCGATGCGATGAAACCGTAAAGAATGATGGAGATTCCGCCCATCACCGGAGCGGGGATGGTCGAAATCAGGGTCGTAAAAACATTGAAGAAAGACAAGACGATCGCGATCACCGCGGCGCCGCCGGTCACATAAACGGATGCGACTCTAGTCATGCCGACAACCGAAGTGTTTTCCCCGTATGTCGTATTGGCGGGTCCGCCGATCAAAGCGGCGAACGAAGTGGCGAGACCGTCACCCAGAAGCGTCCTATCCAAACCGGGATCCTGCAAAAAGTCTTTTCCGACGATCTTGCTCAAAACTGCATGGTCACCGATATGTTCGGCCGCTGTCACGAAAGCCAAAGGCGCAATCGTCAACACAGCCGCGAAGTTGGCTTTGTAGAAGGTGATGTCGGTGCCAAGAACGTTTGCGCTTCCGTCGAAGAAGCCAAGGAACATGAACTCGGGTATCCTGATCCATTCGGAAGGAGTCGTGATCACCGCCACGAAAGCGGAGAAATCGACGAGTCCGACACATGAAGCGAAAATATAACCGCCGACGATACCGATCAGGAAGGGTATTATCTTGATGAATCCTTTTCCTTTGAGGGAAACCACAATGACGATCGCAAGCGACACGATAGCAGTCAGGATTTCTTTCCAGCTACCACCGTTGAAACCGGCATTAGCGATTGCGACGCTGGAAAGACCTAATCCGATGATCATGATCATCGGACCGACGATGACTGGAGGTAATATGGTTTCAATCCACTTTTTGCCGGCAAATCTAATCAAAAGGGAGAAAACGACATAAACTATTCCGACTGTGAAGAGTCCGGTCAGAGCCGCTGCGTAATTCGCCGTCAAAGGATCTGACGAATAGCCGCTCACGGTTGCGACTACGGTAATGTAGGCAAATGAACTGCCCAGATATACCGGCACTTTGGCGTTTGTGCAAAGAATGTAAATGAGGGTTCCGGCTCCGGAAGCGAAAAGGGCGACGGAGACCGGAAGACCGGTCAATAGCGGTACCAGGATGGTGGCGCCGAACATGGCGAACACATGTTGGAAACTGAGGGCGAACCATTTTCCGGCTTTCGGTTTTTCTCTTACTCCTAAAATCATTTTTTCATTCATTTTCTTTCCTCCTTTTTATTTTAAAAAAAAGGAAGGACGAAGTCCCTCCCTTTGAATCACATAAGCACGGTGAATTTCAAAACGTAATAAACCACAAACAATCCGGCTAGAACATACATTACCGAATTCACTTCCTTGCCTCGCTTCGAAGCGAGCATCAGGATGACATAGAACATGAAACCGAATGCGATGCCTTCCGAAATCGAATAGGATAGGATCATCATGATGATGACGATGAAAGCCGTGACGGAAGCGACGGCATCGGACCAGTCGATCTCTTTAAGTTGCGAAGCCATCAGGGCACCGACATACACGAGAGCCATCGAAGTGGCCGGAGAAACGAAGATCATCGTCGTGCCATCGGACAAAGTGACGCCGATCGATCCGACGAACGAGAAGATCGGATAGAAAAGCAATGATACGATGAAGAGGATGCCAACGACGGTGGCTGACAAACCCGTTCTCGCGCCCTGTTTGATTCCGGTGGTCGACTCGATATAGGAAGTGACGTTCGAGGTTCCGAAGATGGCGCCGACGATGGTGCCGGTAGCGTCGGAGATCAGAGCCTTGTCTCCGTCGATTAGTTCGCCTTCTTTGGTGATCAGTCCGGCGTCATGGCCGACTGCCATCAAAGTTCCGGCTGTATCGAAGAAGTCAACGAACAACAGCGAGAAGATTACTGCATAGGACATCGGATTGGAAAGAAGATCCGGCAAGGCGAGGAAAGCCTGTCCGAAAGTGTATTTAATGTCGGAAATACTACCAAGGCTAGCATTGGAGAATGAAGGCATCATGGAAGCAAAAGGCGGGTATATAATTCCGATGAGAATTCCCAACAAACCGGTGACGACGATCGAGATGATCACGGCGAAACGGCTGATTTTCGTGTGCAGGGAATGAAGGACAAAAACCAGGATGATTCCGAAAAGGGCAAGCAGGATGGTCGGATGATTGAGTTCGCCGAACGTAACCAAAGTGGCGGCGCTTCCGACGATGATGCCGGCGTCTTTAAGACCGATGAAGGCAATAAAAAAACCAATGCCGGCGCCAACTGCTATTTTCAGGTTTTTCGGTATGGCATTGATCACTTTTTTTCTTAGACCGGTCAGGGAAATGGTCAGGAACAGAATTCCGGACACGAGTACGGCAGCGAGAGCTTCCTGCCAGGAGTAGTTGAGGCCTATTACGATCGTGTAGGTGAAAAAGGCATTGACACCCATTCCGGATGCCAGACCGATGGGATAGTTCGCAAAAAGTCCCATCATGAGAGTGGCTGCGGCTGCCGCCAAAGCCGTCGCGGCGAATACCGCCCCGGTGCTCATCCCGGTAGCTGACAGAATCGATGAGTTGACAGGCAGAATGTAAACCATGGCCAGAAAGATCGTCAGGCCGCCAAGCAGTTCATTGCCGATCGAGGAACCGCGTTCGTCGATCTTGAAATACTTCTTCAGTTTCAAAGCAAAGCTTTTCATTCATTTTCCTCCCGTTTTATATTTTTGCCGACAAAAGACAATATAAAAAAACCTTGGATACGGTCCAAGGCAAACACAACAAAAATTGAAGGAATTTCGTCATCCAATTCTTCGTATGTGTACGCCGTAGTCCTGCCATTTACGGTGACAGGGTAGAAACTTTCGAACCATATTATCGGAATTATACGACTTTTGTCAACTACTCTTTGCATTATATCATGCTTCTTCGCGATAAGGCAATCATCTTTTTGATGTAAACGTTTCACAAATTATTTTCATAACTTCTGAAAACGACTTTATTTTCTTTGTTATAATTGAATCATAGATAAAATTGTTTTACAAAAAGGGAGGAGAAAACGAAAAATGAAAGATTCATATTTTGACGGAGGTTTGCTTCAACTCATCGGCTGGAGAATACTGGGATTTTTGGTGACAGTCGTCACTTTGGGAATTTGTTTCCCGTGGGCGGTGGTCATGATCCAAAACTGGGAAGTCAAACACACGGTCATAAACGGCAAACGTTTGGCTTTCGACGGAACCGCAATGCAACTGTTCGGCAACTGGATCAAATGGTTGCTTCTTGGTATCATCACGCTTGGCATCTATTTTTTATGGGTGGATATCAAGATGAAAAAATGGGTCACTAAGCATATCCATTTCGCACAGTAAACCCGGACTCAAAGCTCCGCATTCATGCGGAGCCTTTTTTATTTACGAATCGACAGTATTTTATCGTCAAGTATTGACTTTATCGGGCCGTGATGATAAAAATATCAAGGCGTATGTATGAGAATTTATTTTGTCTTTTAAGTATTTAATAGCTTATGGGAGGATTAATGGTGACTGACAAACGTAAGAAAGAATTGTGGCGGGCTTTCAAGTTCTTGCTGTTTTCCGCTTCGGCGGGGCTGATCGAATTCGGCTCCTTCACGCTGCTAAACGAAGTTAAATGGTTCGATTTTCTGGATCGGCTTAGTTCATTCCAATATCTTGGTACGGAATATACCTGGCATTATGCGTTTTGTTATTTGATCGCATTGATTCTTTCCGTCTTGTGGAATTTCACTTTCAACCGGCGGTTCACTTTCAAATCGGCCAACAATATCAATATCGCCATGCTCAAGGTATTTGTTTTCTACTTGTTTTTCACTCCGGCTTCGACTCTGATAACCTATCTCTTAGCCGATCAAATGGGTTTGAACGAATATGTCGTGCTAATAATCGTCATGATCTCTAATTTGCTTCTTGAGTTTCCCTATCAGCGCTTCTTTGTGTTCGGCAAGTCGCTGGATACGAACGCCGCCGCGATCAAAGCCTTGGAAAATCAGGAAACAAGCATTTCGGAAAACTAACCTTCCATTAATGAATGAAGACTACCAATAACTGAAAGGCCCGTAATCCGGAAATGGATTATCGGGCTTTTCTTATCTTTGACAAAATGTCGCTTTGGCTTTTACTCATAAAGGAAAAGTGTTATCATTTAAGACGGATATCAATATAAATACTATATAAGGAGAATTGGATATGAAAGACGACAAAATCGATCTCATCCAGAAATTACTCAGAAAGAACGAACTGAAAGCCGTGGAAAACGACGAACAGGCCATGCATGCGATTTTGGAAAAAAAGATTTCCGAAAACATCAACACGCTTCATGAAGGTCGTCTGACCGTCGGGCAGAAGGTATCGGACAAGGTGGCCGACTGGGCCGGAAGCTGGGCGTTCATCATCTCTTTTGTCGCCATACTGATCGCATGGATCGTCATCAATGGAATCTTCCTCGCCAGCGGTGCGTTCGATCCCTATCCTTTCATTCTTCTGAATCTCATATTGTCTTGCGTGGCGGCACTTCAAGCTCCCATCATCATGATGAGCCAGAACCGGCAGGACGCCAAAGACCGTCTGCGTTCGGAGAACGATTACAAAGTCAATCTGAAGGCGGAGATCATTTTAGAGGATCTCCACAAGAAGATCGACACCTTGCTTATCAACCAGAACGATCTCAAGAAACAGATAGCCGAACTTAAAAAAAACGGGAAACAAAACAACGGATAGGAAATAAAAGGCTCCGTTCCACGATTGGGAACGGAGCTTTCTTTCATTTGTTTTGCAGTTTGTAAAGTTCCTCGACCGCAAAGTGGAATTTGGTGACCGAATACTTCTGATCGACCGGATAGATATAATAAGTATCGTCGAAAGTGGAAAAGCTGAGACCGCAGCCTTTGCCGAAATAATCGTATTCAACATGGACGCTGTAGTTCTCCTGAACCGGTTTTACGACATCCAACACCTTGTTCTCCTGTTTGACCACCAGATGGAAACCATCCTTGTTGTGAGTAAGCAAGCCTCTGCCGAGTCGGTAATAGCCGGTGGCGTTTGGCAAGCTGTCGACATCGACTGGCAAAGTCACATCGTAAATGCCTTCCATTATTTCTTTTTTTACTTCTTCCCTTTCCCATTCGAACCAATCAGGAATATGAGTGAATTTGGTTTCGCCACCCATGTTTTCGAGCCGGCCGTATTCGTCCATCTCATGCAAGGTATGGCAGTTTTCGCACCAAATCTTGTTTCCTTCGCTTTGCATCTGGAATTCTTTGCCGCAATATGGACATTTATAGAGGACGTGGTGAAGTTTTTCGGCCCGATTCCCGGTTTTGATTTTTATTTTGTTATCCAATTGATAGCGGTAATCGTCATAAACGAAAGCATCGTTTATCCGCCGGTTGATTTCGGTGACATCGAGACTGCGGATCTCTTCCTGGGTGATGATCTGTGTCATCTCAGATCTGGTCGGAACTTTCCGTTTATCAAGATTCCAGACCGGCTGACTCAGATGGTGGCCGTGGCTTAAAAGAACGACGACCGGATATTTGAGTAGCTTAGCCATTTTTCCGAGACTCTCCGGCAAAATCGCCGTGGTCCCCACTAGCGAATACCTGGCTTCGGGATAGATCTGACAGATCTGGCCCAAGTTTTTTAGGGAATACTGGATATTCCTGACGACCGGCATGTCGGAAATGAATTTGCGTTTGCCGATGCAACCGACATCGCGTAGCAGTTTTTCCCGGTTGATGAATCCGTCAATCGCCACGACATAATTGGAGGAATGCGGAAATACAGCCCTGGTCGCTACTTTGAAATCGAGAAAACTGTTATGATTGCAAAGCATGATATAGGGAGGTTTCAGGCCTTTCATGTTGATTTTGGATATTTTTGCCCTGTGAGAAAATGTTTCTGGAAAACTCAAAAGCCAAGCCAATAGCTGCAAGTACCAAGGAGCTTTCCGTGGTTTCATGAACATATCGAATCTTTGCATTTGGTCTACTTCTTCGATCGTTTTGTACACAACATCGGATATTTTCATTTGCGCGCCCTTCCATTATATGTTGCCAATGATAAGATATTATCACATCTTGGCATTAAAAAGGGGGATTTTTTGCTAAAAAACCGGAAAAATCGTGCCGTTTTGCCATCATATTCATTAATGCCAGATTTGATAAACCCGGCACATATAAAAAAAGCCCCCGGGGAAAGCGTTCGATTAAAACAGACAGAAAATAAAAAGAGTCATATTGGATAATATT
>DAOSWG010000026.1:0-7308 GCA_035379945.1 Bacillota bacterium | reverse complement strand
CAGCGACATTGAAAACCGCATCCCAAATCGTCGAAAAGGCAATGAAATCGACCACGCAGTGATCCGGTTGGAATATCCGGTCGATCGTGTTTCCCAATGCTCCCGCAATCAGAAGCATGAGGCTGATCGAATACCAAATTCGCCTTTTGTCGCCGAAATCGTTTTTGGCGAACAACCATCCGAAAGCAACTAACGCGACCAGAAACATGGCGATAAAGAAATAAGTTGAAAATCCGACATTGGAAAAATCCAAAGGATTCGAGGAATACATGGTGTCTGTCAAAACACAAATGCAATCGGATCCGAGTCCGAAAGCGGCGCCGGCATTCCTGACATATTTTAGTTGCAGGAAATCGCCGATGATGTCGATCTTGTCGCCGAGTTGGGCGAAATTGATGACAATCAGATATTTCGATACCTGATCTACAATCACCAAAAGCAGAATTCCCAAAAGCCAAGGCCATATTTTTTTCATAGTCACACCATCCATATCGGTAGCATTACGAAGATTATCAGAAGGCCGATGACTATTATCACAAGCCCGAAAAACAACATACTGGAAAAAAACAGGAAATTGAGATCGCATCCGCTATTCGGTATCTTTCTGGCAAGCGATTGCTTCGTCAAAAGATGCCAAATAGCCATGTGGCCCAAAGCAGCCAGTATAAAAAGTGCGGTTATCTCGTAATAGAGATAGACATAGACGATCATGAGTTCGGTTAGAATCAGATAAACCGGAACGAAAATGATGGTTGAAAACAAAAATCCGGCGAATATGGCATCGGCAATCCGACCCGGTTTGTATTCCGATACAAGCTTCTTCAGTTCGCTAAAGTATCTTTGCATCATGTCATTCACCCAGGCCTTCCAGATAATCGAGGGCATCCTGGAATGTGGCTACGGAAACCAACCACGATGAATAATCGATGTTATAGGCTTCACAGACATTGACGGCGGTGGAATAATCATCCGGAGACATGAAGAACACGTCGACATGATTCAGATAAGCGGTCAACACTTTCTGTTTGACTGCGCCGATATTTCCGACGGTGCCGTCAATCGACATCGTGCCGGTACCGGCAACTTTCAATCCGTGAGTGATATCCTCGCTTGAAAGCATATTGTAGACGGCAAGCGTCTGAAGCAGTCCGCCCGACGAACCGCCGATCGACGAATCATTGATCGCGAAGACGGGATAACTGGTTTCCGGATCGACCAGGCTATAAGGATAAAGCGTGATTCCGAAGAGGCCGGTGTCGAGATCCTTTGTAAGTCCGACGGTATATGTGTCCCCGTCGGCATTGATGAAAGTGAAATCATATGTGTTCCCGGCCGTTGTGTTTTCCTTGATAAGCGAAGAATCGGTGATGACGAGTGAATCATCCCCAACAACCTGGACAAATTCATCGCCAAAAGCGATTTCGTCATAATGGGAAAGATAGGACGACTTCCCGAAAACAATGATTTTGCTAGTATAGTTTATCACGATGGATGGATCAACTGACGCCATCGCTTCGTATGCGACGATGATGGATGTCGATACCGAGATATCCTTGTCGTAATAACTGATCGTGTTTATTTCCTCGTTGGTGTAGTTTTCATAACTTGTCGGTAAGGCGTATGTATCGCAAAATTTGTTGAAATCAGCAAGTAGAAACTCGAAGATCGTCGGTCTCGGCAGGCTCATGACATAGGTTGTCGAAATCGAGCCGGCTTCTTCGGAACTATCATATGACGAATCGATTTCAATCAAGCGGTTGACTTCTGTCAGGCCTCCCGGAGAATATACTAGAAAATCCAACGGGAAAATAAGCAAAAACAAAAGCGCGAGATATGGAATGAAGAGCAGTTTGATATGCAACGAATATTTTTCGAGCAATTCGTTCATTGTCTCACGACTTTCAGATTGAAATTTTCCAGATGGCTTAATTTGACATTGGCAGCCGCAAACAATCGTTTGGCCGCTTTGTCCATATCGGTTCCTGTATTTTTCTCTTCCAGAAAAACCACTTCGCGGATTCCGGCCTGGATAATCAGTTTGGCGCACTCGTTGCAGGGAAAAAGCGTCACGTAAATCCGACATCCGGAAAGATCCACGCTGGTGTTCAGAATCGCATTGGCTTCGGCATGGACGACATAGGGGTATTTCGTATCCAGAAAGTCGCCTTCCCGTTCCCAGGGAAAGCAATCGTCTTCGCAACCGATCGGGAATCCGTTGTAACCGATTCCGACGATCCGGTTCTTCTGATTGACAATGCAGGCTCCCACCTGACTGGAATCATCTTTGCTTCTGAGACCGGAAAGCATGGCTACTCCCATGAAATACTCGTCCCAGGATATGTAGTCTTCTCTTTTCATTTTTTCTTCTCCAATCCATGAAATGAAACGGCGATTTTGGCAGCCAGTTCGGCATTCGAATAAACAAGGTGTTTGTTTGATTCAAGGCTTTTCCCTTTGGTGTGAAAGACGATCCGGGAAAGTAAAAAAGGCGTTACTTCCTTGCCGGTAATACCTTTCTCGGCCGCTTCGGCCAAGGCTTTGTCGATTGCTTCGTCGATTTCCTTTTTCGACATGGCGAACTGTTCGTGAATCGGATTTCCGATCAGGACGCCGCCGCCCGTACCTTGTTTTTCCTTTTCCAAAAGATAACCGGCAATTTCTTCCGGGCTGTCGAATCTGAAGTCTACGCCGACCCCGGATTCCCTGGTGTAGAAAGCCGGAAGTTCGTCTGTCTGATAACCGATGACGGGAACCCCTTTGGTTTCCAGATATTCCTTGGTCTTCGGCAAATCCAGTATGGCCTTCGCACCGGCGGAAACCACATATACCTGAGTTCTCGCTAGTTCGTCAAGATCAGCCGAAATATCCATGGTGGAGCAGGCGTTCCGATGAACGCCGCCGATTCCGCCGGTCGCAAAAAATCGGATTCCGGCCATTTTGGCCGCAATCATCGTTCCGGAAACGGTCAGGGCTCCGTCCATGTGCTTGTAAGTCGCATAAGCCAGATCCCTTCGAGACACTTTCATGACATTGGCATCGGGAGCGGCAATCCTTTCAATTTCGCTTAGGGAAAGACCGACCACGATTTCGCCTTCGATTATGGCAATCGTGGCGGGAACGGCTCCTCTTTCACGAATCTTATTCTCGCAGGCGATGGCTGTCTCGATATTGGCTGGATAAGGCATTCCGTGGGAAATGATCGTCGATTCCAAAGCGACCACCGGTTCATTTCTTCTGATGGCGTTTCTGACCTCGGGATTGATCCTCATGACGGTATTCCTCCTTCATTTCCGAATTGCTGGCAAGATTCAGGTTGATATGACAGTAGCCGTTCGGAACTTTGTCCAGATAGTCCTGGTGATAAAGTTCCGCTTCATAAAAAATCGGAGCCATTTTGACTATTGTCTGAATTGGGTCTATGTATTTATCCTTTAATATATTCACATAGTTTTGTGTTTTTTCCATGTCGCTTGGCGACAATAAAAAGATTCCGTTTCTGTACTGTCTGCCGATGTCCGGTCCTTGACGGTCCTTTTCTGTTGGATTGACGATCCGGAAAAAATGATCCAGAAGTGTTTCTAAAGATATCTTGGCTTCGTCATAGGCTATTCTTACCGCCTCGGCGTGACCGGAGCCATCGCAAACTTCCTTGTATGTCGGGTTTTCCGTGTATCCGTCAATATACCCGACAGTCGTTTCCATAACGCCATTCAAGCGTTTGAAATAGGCTTCGACTCCCCAAAAGCATCCGCCGGCGAAGATGATCGTTTTCATGATTTCACGTCATCCCTTCCGATGATTTTGTTTACGACGTAGCTTGCGATGATAAGTCCCGCAGCGGCGGGTACGAAAGCGGTCGAACCGAGCGGTTTTGCTTGTGTTGTGGCAGTTGGTTTTTCCCTAGAATATACAACTGGTATCTGATCACAGATACCGAATCTGCCAAGTTTTTGCCTCATTGTTCTGGCAAGCGGGCATACCGATGTTTCCGAAAGCATGGCAATCTCGATCATTTCCGGATGAAACTTGTTGGCAAACCCCATGCTGGATATGACATTGATTCGTTTTTTCCGGCAATTTTCCAAAAGCGACGCTTTTGTTTCGACATCGTCGATGGCATCTATTACCCACATGGGATTCAGGGCCAAAAAATTTGCAATATTATCCTTGGTTGCCCTTTGAAAATAAATATCGATTTTAAGAGCGGGATTGATATCGTGAAGCCGTTTTTCGGCAATTTCTACTTTTGGCGAGCCGACAGTCTTAATTGTCGCAAATATCTGTCGGTTGATATTGGATTCCTCGATCAGATCCGAATCGATCAATGCGATATGACCGATGTTGCTTCTTGCCAGGGCTTCGGCCACATAAGATCCGACGCCTCCGATTCCATACACCATGACAAAAGCATTTGCCAGTTTATTCATTCCTTCGTCGCCTATAAGCAGACGAAGACGCTCGAAAGAAGGCATATTGTCCTCCTAACAAATATGGCTGCGACCGCAGCCATTTTTATTTATACAGATTGAATTTGAAATATTTACGTCCCAGCATGATTAGTAGATAGAGCATCAGGGCGAGGATCACAATCAGAAAATTGGCGATATACTGACGATCGAATCCCAAGTAATCGTACATAACGGCAAATCCGAGCAATCCGAAGGCGCTGATCATCATCAAATAGATAAACTCGTTGCGATACGATGGGCGTACCCGACGCTTCAGATGGTCTCTTTTGAGGAATAGGATTCCGGTGCCGATCCCGGTAAGACAGAGAACGGCTATCGCGGCCCAGAACATGAAGACGAGATTGTTGAAAGATCCGCCGATCGGAAACAGATAGGTCACAACCAGAATGATTGGCAACAAAAGGATCATTGTCGCATAGAACACGATCATCCTGATCGCAAACTCGGAATAGATCCTTACTTTTTTGCCGCTTCTCATGTCTTGGTCTTACCTCCCCCTCCTTCCGGCGAAAGCTCGTTAAGTTGCTTCTGTTCGCGGAAGAAATTGTAGAATACCCGGATCGCTGCGGCGATCGGGGAGGCGAATACGACGCCAAAGGTTCCGAAAAGGGCACCGAAGAATAAAATCGATATAATGATGACAAGCGGATGCATCTCCAACTGTTTGGCCATGATGATCGGCTGGAAGATGTTTCCTTCGACAAATTGCAGACCGATATTCACGGCTAGCACGATAAGCGGCCCGGGAGCCACTCCCGATATCGCCGCATAGGCGATCGGAGGAATGGCGGCGATGATCGAACCAAAATACGGAATGATATTGGTTATGCCTACCAAAAGACCGAATGCGAAATAGTATTTGAGTCCGATCAGCTTGTAAACGATTGTGGCGACAGCACCGATCGCAGCCATCAAGATCAACTGTCCGCGCAGGTAGGCGCCAACAGTCTGATTCAATCTGGATCCAAGATCGGCAACCCGTTTCTCGTGCTTTTGCGGAATGATGGAACGCAGGCGGTCGCCAATCATTTCATAATCAAGCAGATAATATAGCAACATGATCGGTATGATCGCTACGGCTGTCAGAATCGGAATCAAAGTATCGGTCATCCCTGCTAGGAAAGTCGGAATCAGGGAGTCAAGCCAGGTATTGAGAATATCGGTGCCGGCGACGTAATTGAAGATCTTGTCGTATATGTCGGAACCGAGGATGAAGTTGTCGCGGAGTTCCGCGCTCGTGAGGTAGCCGATGATCTTCTGAAAGTCGTCATTGAAGAAGGCAGTAATTTCTCTTACTACCGCCGGTATGATGAAATAGAAGAAAGCGGCGATAATAGCGATCATCAGCAAGAAAACTATGGCCAGCGACAGCCATCTCGGACCGACGCCCTTCTTTTCCAGATATTTGAGAAGCGGATGCATGATCAAAGCGAGGAAATAGGCGAAAACGACCGGCACTACGACGGTCTTGATCGCCTTGAATATCCAGTTCCACACATCGGAAAACAGCGTAGCCATGAAAATGACGGCAAGCGTCAGCAAGGCTATCGCCAGGTACTTGATTATGCGGTTGAGAAGTTCGTCGGAAATCGGCTTCTTTTTCACCTTTCACACACCTTCCGGTTCTTTTTGATTATAGCATAACAAAAAACAAAAATACAGGTATTTCACGAAAACTCAGCAATTGCCACCGCAGCTCGCGCAATTGCCCGAGCAACTCTCGTGTTCCTTGCGGATCAGGGTGACGAGTTCGGCATAGAGTTTATTGAAGGGGATTTCTTCCTGTACTCCGGTTTTGGCGTTTTTAACGTTAACGACGCCTTTTTTGTCTTCGTCCGATCCGTAGAAAAGATAGAACATCGGATTGAATTTCTCCGCTTGTTTGAACTGGGCTTTGAGTGTCTTTCCGTCATAGTCGTGTTCCACGACAAGTCCACCGTGTCTTAACATCTCGATGATGGGAAGACTTTTTTCCCGGGCTTCTTCTCCGAGTGAAACCATGAAAGCATGGATGGAATCGGGAATTTCCTGTTCTTCCAAAGCATCAAGGGCAAGCAACAATCTTTCGAGTCCGAAAGCGAATCCGACGGACGGAAGGCTGGGACCGTCCAGGGATTCCGACAGTTTATCGTATCTACCGCCGCCACAAAGCGTTTTTTGGGATCCCAATGTTTCCAGATTGCTGTCGATTTCGAAAACCGTATGGGTGTAATAATCAAGCCCGCGCACCAGACTGGGATCGACGACATAATCAATCCCCATCCGGTCCAGATTGGCAAGAACCTGTTTGAAATGAGCTTCCGCCTTTTCCGAAAGACTGTCTTTCGGTTTCGGGGCATTTTTGAGAATCGTCGAGTCGCTGTCGACTTTGCAATCGAGCACTCTCAGGGGGTTCTCAAGATATCTTCGCTGGCAATCCTCGCATAAGCCGCCTATCTGCGGAGTCAGGTATTCCTTCAGCACCTGTTTGTAGTTCTCTTTGCTAGAGGCATCGCCAAGGGTGTTGATCCTGACGACGATTCCGGGAATCTGCAGGGCTTTCAGGAAAGTGACGCTATAAGCGATTATTTCCGAATCGACATATGGCGATTCGGAGCCGATGGCTTCCGCTCCGAACTGATGAAATTGTCTTTGTCTGCCTTTCTGAGGCCGTTCGTAGCGAAACATCGGTCCATAATAGAAAAGTTTCAAAGGCTGAGGCATGGTTGCGTATAACTTGTTCTCGATCACGGCCCGGACAATCGATGCCGTCCCTTCCGGACGCAGGGTGATCATGCGGGATCCGCGATCGGCAAAATCAAATGTTTCTTTCTTGACGATATCGGTCGAATCGCCGATT
>DAOSWG010000025.1:0-7348 GCA_035379945.1 Bacillota bacterium | reverse complement strand
ATCAAACGGCGTTTTGATCGACAGTTCGTTCGCCGAATCCCACGGCTACAACATCGGAGACACTATCCAAATCGAACTGACGGCATATTCGCTTTCTTTCGAAACACAAATCACCGGGACAATGTGCTATGCGGAAGCCACTTCGACGAAATCAGTTTGTCCCATTTATATAAGCATCGCACAAAACCAGGGTTTGTTGCCGTTTTTCAATGCATACGCAAACCAAGCGCTTGTCAAAACCGGCGATGTTGCATATACAAGGCAAGCGATCAACAACCATTATAGCGACCAAAACAACTTGCTTTTCATTCTGGATATGGACACTACCGAGTCGTTCACTTTGCTTGAAAACGAGGTTTCCCAAAGCAAGGCCATGATCTATGTGTTCCCGGTAATCTTTCTTTTTGTTTCTGTCCTTGTGATCTTGACGACGATCAGCCAGCTGATCCTGAGAGAGAGAATGAATATCGGAACATTGAAAGCTCTCGGTTACAGCAATCCAGAAATCGCCTCTCATTATTCCTCAGTGGGAATCATCGTCACGCTCTTCGGGGCGTTGATTGGAGTAATGATCGGACCGAAAATCATTCCGCATGTCATGGAAGTCAAATATGAACTCGTATACAATCTTCCGGCTTATGACGGCGTAATATACAGTATCCTTTGGAGTTTTGCGGCCATTTTGGCCGTCGGATTATTGTCCGCTTCCTTAAGCTTTTTGATCTGTCGGGACGTTCTAAAGGAGACTCCGGCCCAGTGCATGCGCCCGAAAGCGCCGAAAAACATGATGATGATCAGATTGATCGGAGGTGACGGACATGATGAACCAGTCGCGCCTGTCGATTAAGATGGCCATTCGCAATATCATCGTCCATCCCGGAAGAGCGTTCATGAGCGTCATTGGCGTGATGGGCTGCGTAGCACTACTCGTCTGTGCCTTCGGAATCGGCGATTCGGTTAATTACAGTATCGACAACGAACTAAACCGCCAATTCACATACGACATCAATACGACATACGACAAAGCAAATGAAACCGTCCTATATGATTATCTTGATAACAAAGGTGCCGATTACGAACCATACCGCTCCTTCCTGGCAACCGTTTCCGGATATAGCGAAGCCTCTATTTACGTTTATGTCCTGGAAAGTCCTTCCGCTCACACCACTATTGATGTTTCGGAAGGCGTCGCCATCAGCCGTTCCAAAGCCGATACAATCGGCGTAAAGGAAGGCGATGAAATCACGATTTCGGTCGCATCCGGCAGTGTCGTTGTCACCATTGATTCATTGGTTGACACTTCTGTCACTCAGGGGGTTTTTATTTCCGAAGCTGATTTCGGGCTCATTGATCTCGATGCCATTCTCACATACCATCTCTGGATTTCCCTCTACGGAGCAACAGATGAAATAGTTGATGAGATCAACTCAATCAACGGAACCAACGGCGCTTGGCTCAAAAGCGACCGCCAGGCGATGATCGATGACAAAGTGACTTCGATCAACACTATCCGCAAAACCATGATGATTTTCTCGATTTTGCTTTCCGTCGTCGTTCTTTACAACTTCTCGCTTTTGAACATGAAAGAAAGCATCCGCGACATCGCCACCTTGAAAGTTCTCGGCCACAAAAACATCCGGATCGGCAAAATCTTGGTTTATCAGATGATGATCCTGGTGTCAATCGGAACTATTTTCGGATTGTTGCTTGGTTATCCCATGCTCTATCTTGTCATGAGTAGCAACAAAGTCGATGTGATGGCCTATCTGTATCATATCGAACCGGCATCCTATGTCTATGCGGCCTTGCTGTCGATCGGAACGGGATTCATATTCAACATTGTGTTCACAACCTATATCCGCAAGATTAAAATGGTCGAAAGCCTTAAAAGCATCGAATAATCCCATAATACGGAGGTATTCTAGATGATTTGGCGCCATATAAAGGTAGTCGTTTTATTTACATTCGTCGTCATGTTGGGAATCCTGGCATTCATTCCGCTTCCCGATTTTCCAGCGACCGGATTCTACGAAACATTCGAAACGATATACGGCGATGAAATTGCCGACAAAAATCTAAAGTATTTGGCCTTTGACGAGACTTCCCTTCCGATCGGATACCGTCCCTATTTCAACACGCTCATGAGACAATATTGCCGTAGAAACCATATGAGATACCTGATTGCCACATATGATGAACTGAAAGAAGACGGATATATCATCGATGGCGGATTCCAAAACGGCGTCATTCTTCACTTTCACAACATATCGATGACAGGCAATGACAACATCAGTGGAGAAATATCCATATACAGCGGCTCCCTTTCCGCAACAGGGAGGGACTTCTTTACTCAATATGACGACGGCTGGATTGTCAACACTTCGAATTCTTTTTGGATAAGCTGATCGGGTTAATCAATACCTTAAATTGTCCTTATTTGTCAAAGAACGAAAAGACGGTTTGCTAAAACCGTTTTTTTGTGTCAGAAAAAGGATTTTTTATACTCATAAAATCCTTTTGGACCAAATTTGTCGCGATAAGCATGACGATAAGTGATATAATTATTTTGAAGATTAGAAAAGAAAGGGACATCATGCCATGTACGAAATAATCGAAAAGAAACCACAAAACGCCGATGTCGATCTTTTGGAAATTCTGGCGCCGATGGTCGCCAAAAACGCAAAGCCTGGTCAGTTTCTGATCATCAGGGTAGACAAAAACGGGGAAAGGATCCCGATGACGATCGTGTCGCATACAGAAACAACCGTCACGATCATTGTTCAGAAGGTGGGCTATTCCACCATGCTTCTTGGCAAAATGCAAAAAGGGGACGCTTTGGAAGATGTCGTCGGACCATTGGGAATGCCAACAATCATCAGACCGGTTAAAAAAGTTCTCGGCATCGCCGGCGGCGTCGGAGCCGCTCCGCTTTATCCGCAGCTTAGGGAATACGCTTCCAGAGGATCATCCGTCGACCTTATAATCGGAGCCAGAAACAGGGATCATCTGATCCTGAAGGATGACTTCGCGGCTTTCTGCGAGAATATCCATATTGCAACAGACGATGGCAGTATCGGAACCAAGGGATTCGTCACCGACGTCGCCAAACGCCTCTATGAAACCGAAACCTACGATCTTGTCATCGCCATCGGACCGCTTGCGATGATGAGAGCGGTTGTCGAACTAGATAAAAAACATGGTCTCAAAACCGATGTATCGCTGAATCCGATCATGATCGACGGAACAGGAATGTGCGGAAACTGCCGGGTGTCGATTGCCGGAAAAACTTATTTTGCCTGTGTCGACGGACCGGATTTTCCGGGAGATGACATCGATTTTGACGAACTTCTGGCCAGACAAAACTCCTACCGCGAGGAGGAGCATATCTGCCGTATCAAACTTGGTGATAAAAAATGATCAAAGACAGAATTATTATGCAAACCCAAGATCCCTTGATCCGTAACCATAATTTCAATGAAGTCGCTTTAGGTTTCTCTGAGAATGAAGCCATTCTTGAAGCTTCGAGATGCCTGCAATGCAAGAATCCGACTTGTATCGCCGCTTGTCCCGCTAGTGTCAAAATTCCAGATTTCATCCGCCTGATCAAGGAAAAAAACAGCCGGGTCGCTTATGACACGATATACAAGGACAATGTCCTGCCGGCGGTCTGCGGCAGAGTTTGCCCGCAGGAAAGCCAGTGTGAAGGCGCCTGCGTCTTGAATCGTACGGGCCGTCCGATCGCGATCGGCGCCCTTGAGCGTTATGTCGGGGACGAAAGTCTCAAATGCGGCGAATGTAAAGATGAAAAAATCATTCCCAACGGCAAAAAAGTCGCCGTTGTCGGCTCCGGTCCCGCCGGATTGGCAAATGCCGCTTCCCTGCGTCGGATGGGATACGACGTCGATATTTACGAAGCTTTACATGAATTCGGCGGCGTTCTCCAATATGGCATTCCGGCTTTCAGATTACCTAAAACAATCGTCGAAAGCGAAGTATTGCGCCTTGAAAAACTGGGAATCAAATTTCATAAGAATGTCATCATCGGTAAATCGCTCACCATCGACCAGATGAAAAACGAGCTCGGATACGATGCCATATTCGTAGGCACCGGCGCCGGACTTCCCAAATCGCTTGGAGTTCCCGGCGAAGGACATAGCGGCGTATTTTCCGCCAACGAGTTCCTGATCCGCGTGAATCTGATGAAAGCAACTCCTGCCATGGATTATCCGACACCAATCCGAATTGGCGATAACGTGGCCGTCATCGGTGGCGGCAATGTCGCCATGGATGCCGCCAGGGTTGCCAAACGCCTGGGAGCGAAAAATGTCTTCATTCTTTACCGGCGTGACAAATCTTCGCTTCCCGCCCGTCTGGAAGAAGTCATCCATGCCGAAGAGGAAGGCATCATATTCAAGTTACTTCACAATCCCGTCGAATTCATCGGCGAAAATCATCAATTAAAGGCTGTCAGATGCGAAAAGATGGAACTAGGCGAATTGGATTCGTCCGGCAGGGCGAAACCGGTCGGCACCGGTCAATACGAGACTTTCCCGGTCGATTCCGCCATCGTTTCGATCGGGGAGAATCCCAATCCCATCATCAGCAAGGCAACTCCCGGTCTTGAAACGGACAGGAAAGGCCAAATCGTCGTAAATAATCACCAGACATCGATAGCAGGTGTTTTCGCCGGCGGTGACGTCGTGATCGGAGCCGCCACGGTCATTCTGGCGATCGGAGAAGGCAAGGACGCCGCGATAGCGATCGACGAATATCTTAAAAAAATTTGAAATAGAATAATTAACAATCAAAAGCCCGAAGACATGCGCCTTCGGGCTTCTTTTATTCCTGGAACCACTTTGCAATCAAGTAATCAAGCGTTCCGTTATCTTTCAAGACTTCCAGAGCGTTATTGAAGATATCGACATAGCCGCTTCCTTTGGCAAAAGCGATCGCATTTCCATAGAGCTGGTCGAGATCGGTTATAAGTTCTGTCTTGGTAAATTCGCTGTTTGCCTCAACAATCGAGTCCGCCACCAGACTTTCAACCAAAAGCACGTTGATAGTACCGATTTTGATCTCTTCGATGATCTGGGAATTGGTGTCTCTCAGTTCGACCGTAAATCCATAATCTTCCGCCAATTCGCCTAAAAGTTCCGCTTGGATGGTTCCGAGTTGCGCTCCTACCACGAGTCCTTGAAGATCGTCAAGCGTATTGTAACTATTCTCGTATTCATAAACCATGTAATTGGTAATGCCATTCTCGCTGTTGTAATAGACTTCGCCGAAGTCGACAACATTTGCACGGTCAGGTGTCGGGGTTATGCCGGCGATCGCCACTTCGTACTGGCCAGCCTGCAGACTGGCGATGATACCTTCGAAGCTGACATCGAGCCATTCGATCTCTATTCCGGCTTCGCTCGCCAAAGCTTCCATCAGTTCGATGTCGAATCCGGTCAATTGACCGTCTTCATCCACCATTTCGTATGGTTCGTAACCGCTCGAGGTCAGAACCGTCAATACTTCCATATCGCCTTTTTGTTGGCATCCCGCCAGCGACAATACGATAATCAATCCAAATGCCATGACAATTTTCTTCATAATTTTATCCTCCTCACAGTATTTTATCCAAAAATTGTTTTGTTCTTTCTGCTTTCGGATGTTGGAAGAATGCTTCCTTGGAACCGGTCTCGATAATTCTCCCTTCATCCATGAAAATCACTTCGTCCGCCACTTCTCTGGCGAATCCCATCTCATGGGTCACGATAATGTTCGTAAGCCCGATATGGGTCAGTTTCTTGATCTCGTCCAACACCTCGTTGACCTTCTCCGGATCCAGTGCCGATGTCGGCTCGTCAAACAGCATGACGTCGGGAGAAAGGACCATCGCTCTGGCCAGAGCCACCCTTTGCTTCTCGCCGCCGGAAAGATGTTTGGGATAGGCATCCAGCCTGCTTGCCATGTTGACCTTGTCAAGCGAAATCATCGCCATTTCTCTGGCTTTATCCTTGTTAAGTTTCTTTTCCTTAACCAGGGTATACATCACGTTTTGTAAGACGTTCATGCCGGAAAACAGGTTAAACTGCTGGAAGACTATACCGATCCTGGCTACCAACTGCCGGTGCTTGATCGTGGTCACGTCAACGCCTTCGAAAAGTACTTTCCCTTCATCGATCGGCGTCAGTTGGTTGATCGTCCGCAGCAAGGTCGATTTCCCGCTGCCGGAAGCTCCCAGAATGACCGTGGTCTTTCCTTTTTGGAATTCATGACTGATGCCTTTCAGCACCTCGATGTCGCCAAAAGACTTATGTACATCAATCAATGTTATCATTTTGCGTAAATCACCTCCAGACGGCGGGCTATCAGGCTGAATACTTTGATCAGGACATAATAGAATACACCGATGATGATCAAAGCCTCGAAATACAGATAGGTCTGGGCAGTGACAATCTGTTGCCGGCGGAAAAGATCCTGGATGCCGATCACGCTCACGATCGATGTTTCTTTGATTAGAGTGACGAATTCATTCACGAGAGCCGGAAACGAATTCTTGAAGGCTTTGGGTAAAACGATGTCCTTATACATGTGGTATTTGCTAATCCCGAGCGCTTTCGCCGCTTCGATCTCGCCCGGGTCGACGCTGTTGATACCGCTACGGATGATTTCCGACACATAGGCGGCACTATTCAGACCAAATGTGATGAACGCCGCCATCAGGGCAGTGATGGCGAAATCGACGTTCATGCCGAATCCGTCGTTGAAGATTCTATCTAGCAGTTGGGGAATGGCAAAATAGATAATCGACAGTTGGAGCAGCATCGGGGTTCCCCGGAAGATATCGATATAACCGCGGGCGAATCCGCGAAAGAATTTTCGTTTGTTCATGAGGACCAAAACAACGCCCAGAATAAAACCGACGATCGCCGCCACAAAGGCGATCAAAAGCGTAATGCCGATACCTTTGGCGAGATAGGGTATCCACGGTTTGATTTTTTCATAATCGAATATATCCATGAAATCACTCCTTGAAATAAAAAAAGACCGTCCTTAAAAACAAGGACGATCGAATGAACGCGGTGCCACCTTTGATTCCCGGCCATGATGCATGCCGGACTCTCATACCCATAACGCAGGTTCTGCGTGACCGCCTCAACAAGTTTCGACGATCCGACTCCCAGTCACGTTCGTTTTCCTTCCCTCATCGCCTTTCACCAACCGGCGACTCTCTATAGACCATCGGGAAAACTACTACTACTGTTCACGGTTTTCCACGATTATGCCACAGAGAAAAAGATTTGACAAGGGCTTTTAAAATGAAAATGTTTTCAGTGGCGAAAATAAATATCGTAAC
>DAOSWG010000024.1:5486-7635 GCA_035379945.1 Bacillota bacterium | reverse complement strand
AAGACGAAGTGTCGATTCAAAGACGGCTGGAGGGCGGAATGTCCAACAGCAATTACGTGGTAAAATGCGAGGGTGTTCTTTACACCTTCCGCATCCCCGGAAAGAACGCCGAGAAATTCGTTTCCCGCGACATCGAGGCGAAGACGCTCGAACACGTGGAAAAGCTCGGTGTCGACGGCAATCTTCTGATCCGGATGGACAAGGACACCGGTTACAAGCTAAGCCGTTATGTCGAAGGAACATCGCTTATGCAACAAAATCCGGCCGAATTCTATTTTGAAGCGGCCGCTCTGTTACACAAGGTCCATGGATCCGAAACTCTGGCGGAAAACGATTATGATCCGCTTGGCCGTCTGAAACAATATGAAAAATACGTGGTCGAGAACGGCTTGCATCACGGTCGGGGGTACCGGGAAATCAAAGAAAAATTTCTGAAATTCTCGGACGAGCTTTTGGCGGTTGAAAAGGTGTTCTGCCATAACGACAGCCAGCCTTCTAATTTCCTGAGAACCGACAAAAAGGAATTATTGCTGGTCGACTGGGAATTCGGCGGCAACAACGATCCTTTGTATGACGTCGCCTGTTACGGCAACAACGATTTTGCCTACGCAATCGGGCTTTTGCCCGTATATCTCGGATGCGAACCGAAGCATAATGATTGGAAACGCCTGTATCTGTGGCGGACTTTCCAGTGCCTTCAATGGCATAACGTCGCCTTGTACAAAGAAGCCACCGGCGTCTCCGCCGAATTGCATCTCGATTTTCTTAGGATTGCGGAAAGCTATGTCGAAAAAGCCAATCGGATGTACGCGGAAGCCCTGGCTTTCATCTGAAAACGCATTACCTGCGATTTGAATTGAAGTTTGCCGGTTTTTGAAGTATAATAACATATTGGTCAAAACACACACTTAACCAATACATATATATGGGAGGTTGTTCATCAGATGACAACGAAAAAGAATTATCAGTCGATGGATGGAAACCAGGCTGCGGCGTATTGCGCCTATGCCTTCAGCGAAGTCGCCGGTATCTATCCGATCACCCCGTCCTCCCCGATGGCCGAGTATATCGACCAGTGGGCGGCTCAGGGCAAAAAGAATCTCTTCGGCATGCCCGTAAAGGTAGTCGAAATGCAGTCGGAGGCCGGTGCCGCCGGAACCGTTCACGGTTCTTTGGCCTCAGGCGCTCTCACCTCGACATTCACCGCTTCCCAGGGATTGCTTCTCAAAGTGCCAAACATGTACAAGATCGCCGGAGAACTTCTGCCCGGAGTCATTCATGTCGCAGCCAGAAGCCTGGCCGCCCATGCGCTTTCCATCATGGGAGACCATCAGGATGTCATGGCCGCAAGACAGACGGGATTCGCCATGCTCGCTTCCGGATCGGTCCAGGAAACCATGGACTTAGCCGGTATCGCCCATTTGGCCGCCATCGAGACAAGCGTTCCTTTCATGCATTTCTTCGACGGATTCCGCACGAGTCATGAAGTCAACAAGATCGAAGTCATGGATTATGCCGTGTTCGACAGATTGCTTGACCGCAAGGCCGTCCAGACATTCCGCGACCGTTCGCTGAACTCCGCGACCCCGTATACAAAGGGCACGGCCCAGAACGACGATGTTTATTTCCAAGCCAAGGAAATCCAGGAGAAATACTATCTGCCGGTCGCCGATATTGTCGAAAAATACATGGACGAGATCAGCAAAGTCACCGGAAGAAGCTACAAACCTTTCAGCTATTACGGAGCCAAGGACGCCACCGATGTCATCGTCGCCATGGGTTCGGTCACCGATACCATCCGCGAAGTCGTCGATTACAAAATCACCCAGGGTGAAAAAGTCGGTTTGCTTGCGGTTCATCTCTACCGTCCGCTATCGGAGAAACATTTCTTCCAGTCGATGCCTTCAACCGTCAAACGCATTTCCGTCCTCGATCGGACGAAAGAACCGGGCGCCGGCGGCGAACCATTGTATCTTGATGTGAGAAGTCTTTATTACGGCAAAGAAGAAGAGCCGATCATCATCGGCGGACGTTACGGCTTGTCAAGCCGCGACACCACCCCGGCCCAGATCTTCGCCGTTTACGAAAACCTTAAAGGCGAGATGAAAGATCATTTCACCGTCGGAATCAACGACGATGTTTTGGGCAC
>DAOSWG010000024.1:0-5386 GCA_035379945.1 Bacillota bacterium | reverse complement strand
GATTTCGTCAGGAACATCGCCGATGTCGTCAACCGGATCCAGGGTTACGATCTTCCGACCTCCGCTTTTGAAGGCATCGAAGACGGAAGAATCCCGAACGGCACCGCCGCCTACGAAAAACGCGGCGTCGCCGAAGAAGTTTCTTCCTGGATCGCCGACAACTGCATCCAATGCAACCAATGCGCCTATGCTTGCCCGCACGCCTGTATTCGTCCGATCCTGGCAACCGCCGAGGAAGCCGCCAAGGCTCCCGAAGGAACCGTCTGGAAAGACGCCATGGGCAGAGGCCTCGAAGGCATGAAGTTCCGCATCCAGGTTTCGGTGTTAGATTGCACCGGCTGCGGTGTCTGCATCAACACCTGCCCGGCCAAGACAAAGGCTTTGGAATATAAGCCGCTCGCCGAGGAAATCGCAAACAAGGAAGCGATCCGCGCCGACTATCTATATAACGAAGTCACTCCGAAAGACGCCCTTGTCGGAAAGAATACGCTCAAGAACGTTCAGTTCGCCCGCCCGCTCTTCGAATTCTCCGGAGCTTGCGCCGGTTGCGGCGAAACCCCGTATGTCAAATTCGTCACCCAGCTGTTCGGCGAACGCATGGTCGTGGCCAACGCCACCGGTTGCTCGTCGATCTACGGCGGATCTTTCCCGACATCACCTTATACCAAGAATGCCGAAGGACGCGGTCCGGCCTGGGCTAACTCCCTCTTTGAAGACAACGCCGAATTCGGTTTCGGCATGACAGTCGCTTACAAGACGATCCGCGACCGTATCCAGAATCTGATTGCTACGCAAAAAGAAGAAATCAAATCGGAAGAACTCAAAGGTTTGTTAGAGCAGTGGATCGAAGTCCGCGAGGAAGGCGACCAGTCGTTGGCGTTATCCCGCCAGATCATACCATTGCTTGAAAAAGACGGTTCCTCTCTTGCGAAAGAGATCCTTGATCTCAAAAATTATCTTGTCAAACAATCGAACTGGATCATCGGTGGCGACGGATGGGCTTACGACATCGGTTACGGCGGTTTGGATCATGTGATCGCCAACAATGAAGATCTGAACATCCTGGTTCTGGACACCGAAGTCTATTCGAACACCGGCGGACAATCCTCCAAGGCCGCAAGAGCCGGATCGATCGCCAAATTCACGGCAGCCGGCAAACCGACCAAGATGAAAGACCTGGCAGCGCTCGCCATGACCTACGAAAGCGTCTATGTCGCCACGATCAGCCACGGCGCCAATTCGGCCCAACTGCTCAAAGCGATGAAGGAAGCCGAATCCTACAAAGGGCCTTCGCTCATCGTCGCTTATTCGCCTTGTATCGCCCACGGGATCAACGGCGGACTCGGAAACTCGCATCTCGAAGCCAAAATGGCTACCGAATGCGGATACTGGCCGCTCTTCAGATACGATCCGCGTCTGATCGCAGAAGGCAAGAATCCGTTCCAACTCGATTCCAAAGAACCGGATTGGTCGAAATACCATGAATTTTTGTTAAACGAAAACCGTTATCGTCAGTTGGTCCAACTGAACCCGACGGAAGCGGAAGAACTTCTCGCAGTCAACCTCAACGACGCCAAACGGCGCTATCAGATGTACAAACGTTATCAGGCAATGGATTACTCGGAAATCATCTGAAGACAAATATTATGACAGAAACCGCGGTCTCCATTTGAGAAACCGCGGTTTTTTTGTTTTTTGTGTGAATTATGACCAAATTTCTCACAAAAGACGCATGAAAGATTGTTATAATTGCGAAGGACAAATTTAAAAAACAAGATGAAATGACATAAATTTGTTATATAATATAAAATAGCGACTGAAAAAAGGAGTAATTTGCCCATGATATCCAACATTCTGAAAAAAACATCGCTGGTTTTTCTTTGCGCCACAGCCACCCTTGCGGTAATGGCCTGCGGTACGACGACCTCCGACACTTCGGAAGTCGTGACCAACAGCGAGACGGAAATCCCGGCATTATCGAACCCCAACAGTGTTTTCTATGATGGCGGAGATTACCGGGTCACCTATCAGGAAATGTATGAAGAAATCAAGCTAAACGACGGCGTCAGCCAACTGCTTGACATGATCGATCGCGATCTTCTTTCCGCTTACATAGCCGCAGTGACCGAGGATGAAATCGCCGATAAAGTCAATTATTTCATCTATGGAACCGACGATCCGGACGAGATCGCGGCCTTATCCTTGGAGGAAAGGACCGAAGATGAGGAAAACTATGACAAGAACATCTTCATGGTCGGATACACAGACGATTCGGAGGAATATGCGAAACTGGCGGTGGCGAAAGACAAATACGCCCTCGATGCCATGTTGTCATCCGACAACAGCGCCGAGACCTGGTATGTCGGGCCTCAGACGATTGCGGAATACTATGAGGACAACTACCGGGAGACTCTTTCCGCGATCAAGATCCGTTTCATGAGCCAGACGGAAGCGAAAGCCATCATGGCATCCCTCAATCTGGTCGGAATCAGCGGGAAGCTTTATTTATACACCGGCACCAAGGATATCAGCACCGTGGCATTTTTCAATAGCACCAACACAAGGCTCTTGGAAGGCGACGAACTGGTCGGTGCTTTCGCGGCGATGTACAATATCGTCTACGACGGATATCGTATTGCCTTGGCAACCGATCTTACCTATAATGACGCCGTCTTGTTAGACGACCTTGTCATCGGATACGATGACATAACCAATGCTTCGTTAAGAAAATTATTGTTCGACAGTTTCGGAGACATGGAATCATATGTGGCCGGAACCGATACGTCCCAATATTACACCTATCAACCGGCTTCCTATTCTACCGGCTATGACGGCGCTTGTTATATGGTTTTGAATCTCAAACGCACCGACAACACAGCCGATGTTTCCGACTTCGACGGAACCGAAGCCGAGCTGAGAACCCTGATCGGCAATGATCTGTACGACGAGATCAAGGACATCCTGATTCAGGAAAACTATGACAGTTCCAGCTTCATTACGGCCAGAATGGCCGATCTCCGCGAGGAACATGATCTGGTAATCTATGACTACTATCTCGGACTTGATTACGAATCAGCGACCGCATCCAATGTTACCGACGATATCGGCAGCGAGACCATCGTCGCGTCTTACGACGATACGGAAATCACCGCCGACGAGCTTTTCTACCATGCGATGAACCGTAATGCCGATGTATATCTTGTGCATGCGCTTCAGATGGAGATTTTGGTTGATCGGTATTTTGCCGATATTTATTGCGTCGGACAGGATGTTTGCGACTACAATGTCAACACCAACACTTCCGATCTGATGCTGGCGCACTGGGACGATCTCGATGCGCTCGAAACTGATTTCGAAGAAAGTTACTACAGTTATTACTACACATTCGAAGAATACATTTATCTGGCTTACGGAGCCCGTTCCGACGAAGAAATGCTTACGAATTACTACATGGAAGCGGAACTTCAGCCAAGGTTGCTTTATGATATGCTGCAAGCCGACGATTGGTCTGTTTTAACGGATTATCTTGTCGGAAAAATCGATGAATACTATGACAACTATTTCAGCTTGGACGTCGATCAATTGCTGATATATATCGACAGAAACGAAGACGGTGCGGCTGATGATTACAGCACATTCGTCGCCAGTCTCGCCGATCAAAGCGCTTTTGAAACGATGATATCCGATTTTGAAACGGCGATCTACGCATACATGGCGGATGAAGATAACACCTTCACAACCCTGGAAAGCGATTATGCCAAGGCCACGTATGACGACGCCACTTGGGGCGTATTCAAGAAATACGGATTGTTCCTGGTCGAAGACGAACTTTCATCTTCCAATTCGTTAACCTATGAGACGACAATCGACAATTACGATGAAGATTTCATCACTACATTGCAGGAAGCCTATGCATATTACCAGTTGCCGGAAAACGTCGATCTGGAAGCGCTTCTTTACCAGAATCCCATTATTTCGGAAGAAGGCATCAAGATTCTCAATCTGGCGCCTGGCGACGGATTTACAAAGCCGAGCGCATACTTCGAGATGACTTATGACGATGAAAACCAGCCGGAATACGACACGGCATTCGTCAATGATTCCGACGAATTGTCTATAGACCAGATCAAGGAGTATTGTTACTACCGCTTCATCGAAATGGTTTACGGGACCGACGAGGACGATCTAGCCGATCTTGGCATCACGCTTCCTGATATTCCCGATAGCGTGATGGATGCGCTTGAAACATATTTCGCCGATATCCATGACAGTTTCTATGTTACCGGCTCGATTTATGTCATCGCCTCCGAAGAAGTGGCCGCCAATCCGGCGCCTTCCTTCACCGATCCAAGTTTCACTTTCACATCGTCAGAAATTCTTGCGGACATTAGCAGGATCCACGACATTTATTTCGATACCGTAATCATTGATTAAAACAACGGAAATGACATCTGTCTGACGAATCCGGGGGGGATCGGCATGACATTGATAGAAGAAAAAAAGGTGATCGTCAAAACTTCGGTTTGGACGATGATCCTGAATGGTTTTCTTGCCATAATCAAAATCCTGGCCGGCGTACTTGGAAAGTCGTCGGCTTTGATTTCTGATGCGGTCAACTCGATAAGCGACGTTTTGACAAATGTCGTCGTGATGATTTTCGGCCGGATGTCCAGAAAAGAAAAGGACGCCGTCCATCCCTACGGTCATGAGAAATTCGACAGCATGGTCTCGGTTTTCGTCGGCGTTTTCATCATTATCACCGCTTTCGAGATCGGTAAAGGCGCCGTTACCACCCTTTATGACTACTTTGCGAACGGAACAACCATCGCCACTCCGAAACTGGCGGCCCTGATCGTTGCGGCCTCGACCATCCTCATCAAGGAACTGATGTACCGGTTCACGATCAAGGCTTCCCGCAAAGCGGAGTCGACGGCCTTGGAAGCGATCGCTTTCGACAATAGAAGCGACGAACTGGCGAGCCTCGGAGCCCTGATCGGTATCGGCGGAGCCTTGCTCGGATTTGTGTTTCTGGAACCGGTGGCGTCTATCGTCATCTGTCTTTTCGTAGCCAGAGTCGGAATAAGGATCATCAAGGAAGGCGTGAGCCAGGTCATCGACCAATCGGCGGACGAGGAAACGATATCCAGGATCCGAGACGTCAGTCTTCGGATCAAGGAAATCAGAAGACTCGATGATCTGAAGACCCGTATGTTCGGAATGAAGCTCTATGTCGACATCGAGATTTCCGTCGACCGGGATCTGCCTTTATGGCAGGCGCACGCCGTCGCTCAACGGCTCCACGACGACTTGGAAAGTCAATTTCCGGAAATCAAACATTGTATGGTTCATGTCAATCCATATTCGCCTGATCAAAACGAGCCCGAAT
>DAOSWG010000023.1:1436-8107 GCA_035379945.1 Bacillota bacterium | reverse complement strand
TGTAATTTTTGATGGCGATGACGCCTTGCGTGGCATCAGCCGCCTTCATGAAATATTTGAGCCCCTTAAGCACTTTCTCCGGATAGTTGAGAGAAAGCATGCAGTCGCAGGTAAGGTACGGTTCACACTCGACATCATTGATGATAATGGTGTCGATCGGACACTTAGCCATGTACTTGACATAGGTCGGAAAACTGGCCCCGCCCATGCCGCAAAGTCCGGCATCCTGCATTTTCTTGATCAGTTGTTCTTTCGTGAGACCTTCGACGTTTTTCTCCGGTTTGATTGAATCATCCATCCGGTTCAAATTGTCATTTTCAATCTCGATCGCTTCCACCATTTTCCCGGAAGCGTGCCAGACTTTCTTGACGGCGCTGACTTTTCCGCTTACTGAAGCATGGAAAGGCATGGCTCCGAAACCTTCGCGCACAGCCACTGTTTGTCCGACTTTGATGTCATCGCCCACTTCCACCACGCGTTTCAAAACGGCGTTCTGATGGACAAGCGGGAGATACACAAAAGGCGGATTGAAGTATTCCTGCAATGGTTGGCATCTGGACATTTGTTTCTTGCCTTCGATGTGTTTGCCTTTCGCTTTACGCAAAATCATTGGCGATATCCTCCTTCAAGACATGGTAAGCATCTTTCACAGCCACAAAGTATTATAACACTATTCATATTATTTATTAACACTAAATTTATTTGGTGTTTTGACTGTTTTCACCAACAAGCGACATCAAAGTTTCCAGTTCCCTGCCTTCGATATAACGCCATGATCCCTCCGAAAGATCGCCTTTTTCCAGGTTCATAATCCGAACTCTTTCGAGTTCGATGACTTCGTTTCCCAAGGCTTTTACCATTCTTCTGATCTGCCGGTTCAATCCTTGGGTGAGAATGATTGAAAACAGATCATTTTCCAGTTTCTTGATCTTGCACGGTTTGGTTGTCTCGATCCGGTGACGCACCGGATTGTAAATATTGACTCCGGATGCCATTTCGACAATGAAATCTTTGTCGAACGGGCGCCAGGTTCTTACAACATATTCCTTCTCGTGACGGTTCTCGCTTCTTAAGATCTTGTTCACAATCTGTCCGTCCGTCGTCAGAATGATGAGACCGGAAGAATCCTTGTCGAGTCTTCCGACGGGAAAGATTCGGCGCGGATAATGGATATAAGATATGATATTGTCCTTTTTTTCAGCTTCCGTCGTCGAAATTATCCCTCTGGGTTTATTCAAAAGGATATAGACATTATCTTTGGTGGTTTTGGCAACCGGCTTGCCTTTGAAAATGACATCGTCTGTATCGGCGATGTCCATGGCGAGTCGGGCCGGTTTTCCGTTCACCGTCACTTCGCCCTGTTCGATGAGACGGTCGGCTTCCCGTCTTGAGCAGAGCCCGCGGGAACTTAAGTAGACATTAATCCGCATTTTGCATTTCCTTTAAAGTGTATAACATTTTGGTGTCCCTTTCCTTCCAGGGAATGATATCGTTCGATTGAACGTTTTCGTTGTTCTTGATTGCTTCGTCTAGCGTCACCAAAATCGGATGATAGCCATATGCGGTTTCCCCGGAAGAATATGCAGTCCCCTTGTTTTCCGGATACACCTCGCAAAAATAATATCCGGATTCCTGTTTGAAGACATCGTATTCGCCTTTGTAATCTCTGGCGTATTCGATTGTATGTCCGAAATAGCGCGGATGCGGCTTTATCACATATCCGGTTTCTTCCAGAACTTCCCTTCTTAGTGTCTTTAAGGTTTTCTCTCCTTTTTCCTTGCCGCCACCGGGGAATTTCATTTCCCCGTATTTCTTGCTTTGAATCATCAAAAGTTTGTCACCAAACCAGATGATTCCCCTGAATGCAAAACGATGCAAAGTCGAACCGGACAAATTAATGTCCGGCTGACGGTAGATTTTGAATATGATTCTCTTCATTTTAATTGAAGTACGCTTTCACCAGATTGATGGCCATTTTGACATCGGCCATCGAAACGTCGTTGTGGGTGACGAACCGGAACCCGTCTTCGTAAGGAAGGATCTTCACTCCGTGATTGTAAAGATATTCCTCCAACTTGTATTTTCGTTTGTCGTCGATATCGAAAAACACCATGTTGATATCCCTTTGGGTTTCGTCGATCGCAACGCCTTTGATCTGGTTCAACAGTTCCGCCATGTATTTGGCATTCTCGTGGTCTTCGTTAAGGCGTTTGGTCATGCGGTCGAGGGAGATCTTGCCGCAAGCGGCAAGGATGCCAACCTGGCGCATGCCACCGCCCATGATTTTACGTTTGATCCTGGCTTTTTTAATGAAATCCTTGGATCCGACGAGCAAAGTGCCGATCGGTGAACATAGCCCCTTGGAAAGGCAAACGCTGATGGAATCGGCGTATTTGGCGATCTCTTTGACATCGCATTTCAGGAAAGTCGCCGCATTGAAGATTCTCGCTCCGTCTAAATGGACTAACAAGTTTTTCGATTTGGCCAAATCATAAACTTTTTTCATATAATCCAGCGGCAAAACGCTGCCGCCATGAGCATTTTCAATGCAAATGAGTCTGGTTTCGGTCGTGGAGATAGTTCTTTCCTTCACGGTTTTGGCAAGTTTCTCTAGATCCCAAATCCCGTTATAGCTTTCCATGGTGAAAAGCTGGACGCCCGAGATGATCGAAGACGCTCCCGATTCATGCTGGACAATATGGGCATCCTGATCGACAATCACTTCTTCGCCCCTAACGCAGTGAGTAAAAAGCGCCAACTGGTTGGAAAATGTTCCGGAGGGAACGAAGACGGCGTCATCTTTCCCGAGCATTCTGGCGGCCATGGCCTCCAGTTCGTTCATCGTGGGGTCGTCAGAGAATACGTCGTCCCCCACTTCCGCGTTTGTCATAGCCATCAGCATATCCGATGTCGGCTTTGTTACCGTGTCGCTTCTTAAATCGATAAATCTTTTTGTCATTATTGTGCGCTCCTGAAGATCAAGGCTCTCTGGAAATCCTTAGACACTTTGAGTATCGTTTCCAGCACCTCGGAATAGTATTCTTTGTATTCTTCCTGTTTTACGGCATTCAAATTCTTCTTTTTAACCTGGTCTTCGCGGGAAGAATCGTAAATCTGCATGTCTTTTTCCATTTTTGCCTTGGCGATTTGATCGACTATCGTCATCCGCTCCAAAAAAAGTTCCCGGATCTTTGCGTCAATGTCGTCGATCCTATCTCGATAACCCTTCAGTGTCTCCATGATCTGGCTCCTTGTTTTTTGTCTATAAAAATTATAACACAAAAAAAGTCTGTAAATACAGACTTTCCGGATATGATGATGAAATGAGTATGTCATGGACGTAAATTTATCGTTATGTCTTCTATCATATCTATGCTTTTTTGAACATATTACAGTGCATTTTTCGCCATTTTATGCACTGTAAATAAGCTTTGTGGTTGCTCACTGAAATTTGACGCGATCAGATGGCTATGACAATAAAAATCCCGAAGTTTCATTACTTCAGGCTTTTTAAGTATTTGTTAATGGCGAGTCCGGCTTTGGCGCCGTCATCGACCGCTTTCGCTATCTGAAGGAGACCGCCGATGCAATCCCCCGCGGCGAAAAGGCCGGGGATGTTCGTCATGTAATTTTCGTCCACCACGATGTTGTTATGATCGGTGAACGCGCCCATCCTAACGGCAAAATCTGTGGCTGAAGGGGTTCCCACCGCCACAAAAAGAGCATCAAGCGGATATTTTCCGTTTTCGGTCGCCACGTATTCCAAGTGGTCGATACCGCCGATTTCCGTCAGTTTTCCACTGTCGACCGGATAGGTGCCGGTATCGACTGTCAACTTTTCCCCGTTTGTGAAAATCGTGATGTCTTTAGAGATATTGGCAAGATTTTCCAATTCATCTTTCATAAAATCTCCGGATCCGACGAGCCCGATTTTTTTGTCACGGTAAAAGAACCCGTCGCAAATCACACAATAGGAAATGCCGTGGCCGACAAGGCCGTCGAATCCCTTGACTCTCAAATTGATTTTATTAACTCCGGTTGCGAGCAGCACCGCTTTGGCAATGCAGGTGGTTTCGCAGGTTCCTTCGGTCGTTTTGACGGCAAAACCGTCAAAATTATCGATTCCCAGGACTTCTCCCTGATAGATCGGTATTCCGAGGGCTCTTGCCTGATCCAAACCTTTTTGGAAAAGATCGGCGCCCGACACCGGGCCCGGTACACCGTAATAATTCTCGATGTGGCCGGTTTTCCCCAAGGATCCCATGCCCTTCATCACAATTCCGACCGACAGTTTCAGCCGCTTTAAATAGATCGCGGCGGATACCCCTGCAGGTCCTCCGCCGACTACGATCACATCATACATTTTTTAGAGTCCGAGACGTTTGAGCAGATCTTCCTTGCGAAGCAATCCGACGACCTGCGCGGCTGGTTTTCCTTCTTTGAAAAGGATGACCGTCGGAATGCTGAAAACACGGAATTGCTGGGCAAGATAGCCTTCTTCGTCGACATTTACCTTACCAACTTTGACTTTTCCTTCCAAGTCTTCGGATAATTCCTTGATGATCGGTCCCAACATCATGCAGGGGCGGCACCAGGCTGCCCAGAAATCGACGATGACGGGGAGTTCGGATTCAAGGACTTCTTTTTTAAAGTTGTCGTTTGTGATTTTAACTTCCATTTTATCTATTCCTCCATCTGTTTTATCAACATGATTTTATCAGATTAATGAGCTTTTTCCCAGCGATATGCTTAGAAACGCTCAAAATCTTTTTCGTCGAGTCTAAAGACTGTCCATTCGTCCATCGGCTTGGCTTTTAGGCTGTTGTAAAACGCAATCGCTTTAGTGTTCCAATCAAGACAGGTCCATTCCATCCGGCCGCAGTTTTCTTGTTTTGCTTCCTGGATCAAGTATAAAAAAAACTGTTTTCCGTAGCCATTGTGACGATAGGGTTCTTTGATGAATAAGTCTTCCAGGTAAAGACCTTTCTTGGCTTTGAAGGTGGAGAAATTGTAAAAATAAAGGGCAAATCCGACCGGTTTTTCATTTTCAAAACCGATTACGGCTTTGCATGTTTTGTCCACGAACAAAGCCTGATACAGTTTTTCGGGAGTCGCTTCCACCTGATCTGAAAGTTTTTCGTATTCGGCGATTCCCCTGATAAGATCCGTTACTAGGTTGCATTCGTTCATTCTAACAGGACGGATAAAGAAATTATTCGTCATGATTTGTCGGTTTCGAACAGGGATAGCTGTTCGTGTTTGAATTTCTTGTTGGCGAGGATTTTATTGTAATTGTAATAAACCAGATCGGCGACATTCGACAATGTCAGATCAGTGGTGTCGATGATGAGATCTAGCCCGTCGATTTTTTCGTAGTTGAAATCAATTCTGTCCTGCTCGATCCTTTTAACGATGTTTTCCTCCAAATCGTGCCGGTTACGCATTCTCTCGATCCGGCATTCTTCCTTGGTTTTTAGAAATATCGCGACCACCTCGCAGACTTTCAGCCTTAAGAAAGACTGAAGGCCCTGCGGTTCCAGAATGATCAGTTTGTCGTCTCTGAGCTCGTTTAATGGCGTACCATAACGATAGTTATTGTAAACCGCGGTTTCCGCAAAGTAATGTTCTTTTTCCCTGCGGGAAAACACCTCGTCGGTCATAAAATGGTAATCAAAACCGTCGATCTCGTTTATCCTTTGTGGTCTCGTAGTACAAGTGACGACCCGAGAGATCGGATAACGGTTGATCATGATCTTGGCCGATTCGGTTTTCCCGGAGGCGCTTGGTCCCAAAAGAATCAACATATCTGTTCTCCTCCGAAATGATAAATCCATTATATCATGTTTTTCTTGCAAAAAAGCCTTTATCATTTGAAAAACCGTGAAAGCCGGTTTGTGATTGCTTAATATAAAGAAAAGTAGTATAATACAAGGCGAATTTTGAAGGAAACGTCACACTAACGAGGTGATTTCACATATGAAAAAAAGACGCATGTCGCCGTTATTGGTGATCGTTCTCAGCTTCATGGGAATCATTGTCGCCGGCATGTTGCTATTCAAGTTGCCTTTCTCAGTCAAATCGGGACAGGAGATGTCCTGGGTCGACGCTTTGTTCACATCAACTTCAGCGGTCTGTGTTACCGGCCTTTCCACCATCCCGGATCTCTCCGCCACACTTTCCGTTTTCGGAAAAGTCGTGCTGGCGATTCTGATCCAGATCGGCGGACTCGGTATTGTGACGATCGCCATCTACATTCTGGTTCTTCTTGGCATTAAGATCGGCGTCACCGAAAGATACGTAATCAAGGAAGCTTTGAATCAGCATTCGATATCCGGAATGATCAAACTTGTCCGGTCGATCATCTTGACTTCTCTCATTATCGAAGCCTTCGGAATGATCATCAATTTCATCGCTCTGATTCCGGAATATGATTTCTGGCAGGCCGTTGGTCTGTCGGCCTTCCATTCCATATCCTCTTTCAACAATGCCGGATTCGACCTCTTCGGCGATTCCAGCTTGCAAAATTTCAGTTCCAATATATTGCTTAACATCAATACGATGGTATTGATCGTGGTTGGCGGCATCGGTTTCATCGTCATCCAGGACATCATCAAAAAACGGAATTGGAAACAGCTGAGCATGTATTCGAAGATCGTGATCAAGACCACGGT
>DAOSWG010000023.1:0-1336 GCA_035379945.1 Bacillota bacterium | reverse complement strand
TATGGCGTTCGATCATCAGTTTTCTGAGCGGTAAACCGACAATCGTCAAAGGACGGAAAATAGACGATGACACCAGAGCCAAAGCCTTCATGTTGATGGCTTTGGCATCCACTGCCATCATTGTCGTTTTCATCGCCATTTCCCAAATTGAAATGCACAATACCACATACGATATGACATTGCTCAATCTGTTATTCGAAACCGTTTCGGCTTTCGGCACCGTCGGTCTTTCCATGGGCGTCACGCCTTATTTGTTGCCGGCATCCAAAATCATCCTCTCGCTTCTGATGTTCACCGGTCGCTTGGGACCGATCACCATTTTCGGCATTCTCAACCGGAATTGGGGTCATCCATATGCCTCAAGCGTCGAATATCCTTCCGAAAAGATCCTTGTCGGATGAGAAAATCAATGAGCTTTTGAGACAATAAAATTATGAAAATATTATATCAGGATAAAAAAATATTAATCGTCGATAAACCGGCCGGAATGCTTTCCCATCCTGCCAAAGGGCATCGGGAACCGGATCTTTTAAGCGAATTACGTCATCCCGAATATTCCCTTATATCCAGGTTGGACTATCAGACATCCGGGCTTTTGCTTGTCGCCAAAGATGCGGAGTCTGCCTCGGCTTTGAATCGTCTGGCCACCAAAAACTTCATCAAAAAGATTTATATGGCCGTCTTGTCGGGATATCTTCCCAACAAGGAAGACGTCCTTCACTCATGGCTTTTAAAAGATGAATTAAGCGCCATTGTCAGGCTTTCCGACCATGAGATCCCCGGATCCGTCCGGATCGTCACCCGATACAGAGTACTGAAACAAAGCAACGGGTTTACACTGGCCGAAATCGAACTGGAAACCGGACGAACCCATCAAATCCGCGCCCAGATGGCCAAAATCGGCCATCCCGTCGTCGGCGACCCATTATATGGCGACAAAAATCTGAACAAACGCAACGGACTGTTTAGCCAGGCGCTGGTTTCGATGGAAATCCGGTTCGCTGTCGACGACGAAAAAGATCCCTTCCGTTATCTCGACGACAAGACATTTACAAAGGATGAATTTCCCTTCATCTATCTCATGGAACAAAACAGACCAAGAAAGGCGTGATTATATGAAAGCTTACGAACGCTTGTTGAAGTATGTGAAAATCGATACCGAATCCGATCCTGTGTCCGAAGATTACCCGTCGACTCCCGGACAAGTCGAATTCATGAAGATGCTGGCTGGCGAGCTCGCCAGCATGGAAATCGAATCCCGACTCGACGAATACGGATACCTGATCGCCAAGATCAAGGCTAATAAACCTGACGTACCGAAAATCGCCTTGATCGC
>DAOSWG010000022.1:6658-9342 GCA_035379945.1 Bacillota bacterium | reverse complement strand
ACGATGCTGAAAAGATTGGGCCGTCCGGAAGAAATCGCCAAGGTTGCGTCGTTTTTAGCTTCGGACGATGCTTCATATATCACCGGCCAAACGATAAATGTCAATGGCGGAATGCGTTTGTAAGCGTTTTAAACATTTTTTTATCATGCCTTCCACCGCCAAATATGGCGGTGGAATGGCTTTTGTGAAGAAAAAGTGAAAAAAAATAGATAAAAGTGCTTGACAAAGAAATTTGACTATAATATAATGACCGTGTAAATAGCAAAACTAACGAAAGTTAGTGACGCAAAGCTATAGGGCCTTCGAAAGATGGTAGCCAGTTGCCGTTATCTTTTAAAGATGAGGGCGCTTTTTTATTTCTTGGGACACATGTCTATTGTGTCTTTAACCAATGAAAGAAAAAAAAGCCTGAAATCCGAAAAGGATGGTGGCTTTTTTATTTTAGATGGAGTATAATCTAAAACAATGATGGGGGGGATTACCTTGCGATCATGAGCCGAAAAGCTAAATTGGCAGAACGCATTGTCTATGCTTCCAAAGCCGCAAGAATCGCCAAAACCAGTCGTTTGGGGATATTCGTGAGTGTTATCATGACCTTTCTCATCTTTTCCATCTCTTATTACGGCGAAGTCGTCGGGAATTTCACTTTCCGGATTGACAAAAACTCTTACGAAGCCGGACTTTCATTGGTGAAGGATCCGGATACCGAGGAATATACATCGGTATTGTTCGCGGATAAAGTAGAAAACGCCGATGGTATGACATGTTTTTGTGGAACTGAATATTCATTATACGATGTTGGCGACGATGTATGTTTACCTGCAGATGCGGAAATTACTTCCATCAACGGGTCACATAACGGTGAAAATTACTTGGCTTACACATTTTACTTGGAAAATGCCGGAATAAAGGTCGTCGATTTGCAAGCAACCATCAATCTCTTGTCGACTACAAGAGGAGCGGATGAATCAGTCAGAGTAAGGCTGTTCGTCAATGACGAAGCAGAGACATATGCCAGAGCCCAGAGTTCAAGAGGAGCAAATCCGGGGGAACCGGAAATTGGCACCACACCGTTTGAAGCTGAATACGTGGTAGTCCAAAAACAATTTTCCGCTTTCGCGGTCGGGGAACAGGTGAAAATCACCATCCTGATCTGGTACGAAGGTGAAGACGCCGACCATAACAATGACATCATCGGTGGAGGCGTGAAATTCGAGATGGTATTCCACATTACCTATATCTATGAGGATAATGAGATTCCTAATACCACAATTGAAGGCTGAGATTTCTGAAATTCAAATAAATAAAAAATTCATAAAGGAGAAGAATAATGAAATCGTTAAAAAGAAAGGTATTACTTTCCGCAATCGTATTAATGTTCGCGTTAGTCGCGACAGTCGGATCGACTTACGCATGGTTCACCGTGTCAAGTACAGTTTCTGTTCCGAGTTTGACCTTAAATGTTAAGTCAAGTAAATCTTTATTGATCAGAACATATTATGGTGAGACTGGTAACGAATCGTACTTACTAGTACCGTCAAACTACAAAACATCTTTAAGTGCTACTGATATTACTACTTCAGACGCGGTTGCAGTTGCTGGTGGGTTTGCTACAAGCCCGTACTCAACAATTAGTACATGGACATTGAATAATGTCACAGCAGTTCAAACGGGTAATGCCACACTGGATGGAAAGGCTCTAAATAACATGAGCCTTTCAACAAAAGAATATACAGTATCTACAGACGCAGCCAGTGTTGCTGATATCAACGGTGATTATATCGATTTGATGTTCTGGGTATTTTCACAAACTGCAGATGAAGCAATTGTTCTTGAAAATTTATCAATAACAACAGGAACAAGTAGTGCTTATCAGGCAATAGCTGTTGCCGTTTGGAAAGCACAAAACGGAGCATCTACAGTATCTGAAAGTGCTAAAATTTTCTCTCAGTATCCTGACTATGATTTTGAATTCACTGTTGGCATGGAAGGTTACAATACTCCTGCAACACCAATAAATGCTATTGCTGATCCGTCAGTCTTACTTGCTTTGCATTCGACTTTCTATCAAGATGGATCTACTCCTGCTGCAAATATAGTTACAGATAACATCACCAATGCAACAACGCTTACGACATTATCTTTAAATACTCCATCTCTTATGGTCGTAAGAATTTATATTGAAGGTTGGGATGCACAAACCACAAACAGTATTCTTGCTGGAACCTTTAATATCAGTTTCTCATTCAGCTTGAAAAATCAATCCTGATGATTGACTAAGCATGTAAATAAAAGTAATTGTTATTTTGATAGCGCAACCCGGAAGTTGCTCCGGGTTGCGCCCCCTTCGGGGGTGCTTTTTTCAAGGTTATGCAATCTTTGCGTATCTTTGAAAAAAGTAAGATAATTATAAAAAGAACCCGATTTAAGGCTTTTTCTCGGACATATTATGAAAAATGTCCTGTATTATTCCAAATTTTTACGTTATAATATAAGTTAGCGTTATTCTCATGACTTATATTTGGGGAGTGAAATAAATGGAAGTTACAAAGAAAGGGACAAGAGCTTGGAAAATCGTCGGGAACGTCGTTTTTTGGGTTTTAATAGTCGTTGTCGTCTTTTATTCGGTAGTTGCCCTATTCTCAAAGAAAGAAGAGAACATGACTTCTTTCTTCGGATTGACC
>DAOSWG010000022.1:0-6558 GCA_035379945.1 Bacillota bacterium | reverse complement strand
AGGAATGGGGACATTCATCGATTTCTTGAAATCGTCTACGGGATTCTTCCTGTTCATCGTCCTGCCATGCTTGGCTTTCCTTGTGTATGAGATATTCCGTTTTGTCAAAGTTTATTCCCAATACCAGGTCCAGAAATCAATGAATGACCGGGTGCAAATGCAAGAAGAAGCGCTGGCTGCCGCCAGAGCCCAGTTGGAACAGGAACAGAAGGAAAAAGCGGATAAAAAAGTACCCGGAGAGAACGACAAGGAATAAAATCCGATTCCGCATAACTGTTGCCATTCCGGAGAGGAGGAGTTGACATATGGTCGAATTTTCCAGATATTACATTCAACTCTTTAAGGATATTTGGGACAATATCGTCGAACTCTTTCAGTATGGCATCTGGGAAAATTTTCTAAAGCGTATCGGTCTGGATTTTTATGAGTATTACAAGGATTTATACGATTATTCCCAAAGTTTCACGATTGTATCGTGGATCATGGCAATAATCAGTCTGATACTTAATTTCTCGCTTATCATTTTCATCATCATAAAATTGGTCATTTGGTTCCGTAAATATGCCGCTTTCCGCAAAATCGAAGTGGAAAAGAACGAGCTTATCGAGGAAATCGCTTTGCTTAATGACAAAGTGATCGCCCTAATGGACGAAAAGAACCAGATTATGGCCATGAAAGTCTCGCAATTAGGAATCAACGCTTCCACCGGAGAACCGGCGGAAAAGATCATCACAGGCCCGTTAAACCGCGGCCAGAAGATGCAACCGGCCATGGAATATGCCGGCAACGGAAACGGACTTGTCCGTTCACCGCAATCCGTCATCATGCCGGAAAGATCCCAAAGCGATCTGCCGCCAGGGATGTCCCGTTTTGTAAAACTGATCCAGGTCGACAAGGAATACGCCGGCAAGGATACTCATATTTATATGGAAGAGGGAGATTATCTCCAGTTGTCCGAGCTTGTGGACAAATTCGTCGATTTTGCTTCCTCCAAACTCAAACTGTACTACACACGTGAAATGATAGCCCAGTTCTTTTCCGGCATGGCCGCTTCCAAAGTCATGATCCTTGAAGGTATATCCGGAACCGGAAAAACTTCGTTACCATACGCAATGGGTAAGTTTTTTGGTAACAACGCTTCGATCATTTCGGTCCAGCCTTCATGGCGTGACCGCTCCGAAATGCTTGGCTATCTGAATGAATTCACCAAACGTTTCAACGAAACCGAATTCTTGAAAGCCTTGTACGAAGCTTCATACAGGAAAGACGTTGATTTCATCGTTCTTGATGAAATGAACCTTGCCCGTATCGAATATTATTTTGCCGAATTCCTATCAATCATGGAAATGCCCGATCCTTCCGAATGGAAGATCGATTTGGTTCCCGATTCGAAATCGTCCGATCCGTTAAAACTCATAAACGGTAAAATCACTGTTCCGCTCAACGTATGGTTTGTCGGTACGTCCAACAAGGACGACTCGACTTTCACGATCACCGACAAAGTCTATGACCGTGCCATCGCTCTTGAATTCGAAGCCAAAGGGGAATACTTCCCGGCTCCGGAAACGGAACCGATCCGGATGTCGAGCGAATACTTGCAGGAACTGTTTGACGAAGCATTTTACAAATATCCGGTATCCGAGGGACTTCTTGACAAGTTCGAAATCTTGGACAAATATATCCAATCCAATTTCAAAATTGCTTTTGGAAACCGGATCATGGTTCAAGTCCATAAATTTGTTCCGGTCTACGTCGCTTGCGGCGGAACCGAAGAAAAGGGACTTGATTACATATTCGCCAACAAGATCCTGCGCAAGTTTGAAACCTTGAATCTAGCATTCTTGCAAAACGAGCTCGATCAGCTGATCAACCAGATCCACCGTGTATTCGGAAAGAACGGCTTCGAAGAATCCATCAAGTGCATCCAAGACCTGAAGAAACATATCTAGGGAGGTTCCCAGATGGAAGACAGTGAAGTCAAAAAATATTTTAAGAAGATAAACACGACATTCGCTGGTGTCAACAAGCAAGATGATTTCGCCAGAATGTTTTTGAATCTGATCAAGAGCGGGAATACGACCCTATACCAAAAAGAACGTCGTGAACGCCGGATATTCGACGACTCATGGATGGATTCGGTTGAGGGAGCGATTCCCGTTATTGATAAACTGACCAGGAATCCCCGGGAAATCCTGAAAAAGGTAAACCTGGTCGTTCCGGTCGAACGAGCAAAGCACATCGACCAGGACACAGTCAAACATCTTGCTCAGAACACTCATCTCATCAAGGATGTCGACGAAGAAGGAAACGTCATACCGAGCAAAGTCCTGACCTATTTCAACGAATCGGACCTCGGGACCTACGAAAACCGCTTTCTGAGATCTTTCGTGGATAAATTGTACACATTCATCGAGAAACGCTACGATCTCGTCGTGCAGAAAATGCATACCGAGTACGTCAACTATCTCAATATCAAATCCGAAGTCGAATGGGAAGAATCGACCATCGAATTCGACATCACGATGCGGCTTAACGAAATCATCAAAAAAGATGAGATCGACATGAAGAATCAGGAACTGTTCGACCGGATGACGAAGATAAGAAGAAACATCACTATCTTCAAAATGTCGGATTTCATGCAGGAAATGAAGAAATTCTCGCCGGTGACCCCGCCGATCATGAAGACCAATCTGATCATGAAAAATCAAGACTTCCGGCAGTGTTACTATCTTTGGGTCCTGATGGACCAGGTCGACCGTATCGGCTACGATATCGATATATTCGAACGGGATGTCGAATTCGACGAAGGCTATATGAGCGGCATCGAGAACATGCTCATGGTGCTTTATTCGACCGTTGCGAACAACCAGAACGACGAATTCGTGATCGCCCAGAACGAACCTTACGAATATCGCAAGATAAAACGTCCGCGGATCAAGAAAACCGATCAGAACGACCAGTATGTCCAGCCGGGTTATTATGAATTCGAGGACAATTCCCTGAATCAGTATTATCTGGATCAAGTCCGTTCCGCCAACCAATCCCGGTTCAAATCGTTGGAAGATGCCGGTATTCCCATGACGGAATCGATCGACATCGTCTTCCAACAAATGAGCCAGATAACCAATGCGATTTACGAGGACTTCATCCGGCATTCATTCCGTCCGGAAGAAGAGAAAGATCTCGAACAAAGGATCAGACTGCAAGAACAGATTCTTGAAGTTTACCGGCAAGTAGAAAAAATCAAGCGCGACGACATGCGCCAACTGTCCACAACCAAAGCGATCGCTCTGCTCAATCTGAGAAATTATCAGGATGAGCTAAAAGCCAGGAAGAAATTCGAACAAGAGGAAAAAGAGCGGGCCGAAGAAGAGGAAAAAATGTCGGACGACATCGAGACAAAAGCCAAAGCCGAAAGCGAGGCAGACAAAAAACGTCAGCTGGAAAGAGCGAGAAAGATTCTGGAAGATGCCAGAAAGGAACGCGAAAAGAAGCAGACGGACGAATCCTGATAATTCCATTTTGAATATATGAAATATTAATAAATGCGAGGTGAAAATAAAGTGAAACAACGCATCGTCTTGTCGCTTATCGCCATGATGGGGTCCGTTTTTTTACTGATTTTCGCCTCTTTTGCATGGTTTGCCGTTTCTAATTCCAACAATGTGGACGGAACCGATGTCGATGTTGTCAATTTGGACGTCGAAGTCACTCTGGAAATTTCAATGGACGGAGTGACGTACGTACCGGCCGATAACATAGCGATTGACGGCGCCGTTCCCGGCGATCTCGTCTATTACCGTATTTCGCTTGACAATACCGGAAACGTTCCCGTCAATGTGAGAATATCGCTTTCTGGTTTCACCGATCAGGCCGCCGACGCCAATTTTTCTTATGATGATACCAAGACACTCCGGGACGTGACGCTAGTAAACTGTTCCAACACAGTGAATTCCGAAACGATAACCGGGCAATTGATTGCGGACTTGTTGCCATATGTGCCATCCGGGGATTATTCCAATCAATCGTTCGATCTGGCATCCAGCATAACTTTGCCGGTTTCCGGAATCGGAATCGTCTATTTCACCCTTCAGGTTTCCGGCAATGCCGGAAACGACTATTTGAATCAAAGCATACAGATCGCGCGGCTTTCCATCGAGTCCGCCATGTCTTCCTGAGGAGCGTCGGTTATGAAAACAAATATCCGGGCGATAGTCGCCTCCATCCTGTTTATGGTTTTCGCCGCTCTAGTTGTCGTCGGATTTACTTACGGCTGGTTTTCTTTCGGTACCATATATACGACGAACCATGTCAATGTCGGTAATCTGGAATACACGCTTTCCGGAGCTTTTCTTAATGACAATTCCGTTGTCGTGCCGGGAGAAGATCTGGTGGTTGATAATTTCTCGATAAACAATGAATCGTCAGTTTCATCCCAGTTACGGATCAAAATAACCTATACGAGAGTAACCGATGTCGGCGGAACGCCGACGCCGGAACAGGGATATGTTTACAAAGGGGATTCAGACGACCACATTGCCGTAATCTTTATGTCCACTTTCTTATTCACGGACGGTGATGCGACTCCCGACGAATATGACGACGATTACTGGTATTACGGTGATTATGCGACCGAGATAAACGCGGAATCCGGAGTGATCGATTTGATTTCCAACATCCATTACGACGGCGATTCCACAAGTACAGAGTATAATGGACAAACCATTGCGGTGACGGTGCTGATCGAAGTTAAACAAGCCGACAACGTCACGTGGTCCGAACTGGCGACCTACAATTTCGAAACCGGATACCCGATCGCCTGATTAGAATAAAAAACATGGGAACGGAGGGGTGAAGACATGAAAAAAAAGAAAAAAATCGGAACCTTCCTGTTGCAATTCCTTCCTTTGATCCTCATCATATTTTCTTTGGTTCTGATCGGCAAGTCGATCCTTTCCCTTCAAAGCGGCAAAACTCCGACTATTTTCAAATATGCGGTCTTATATATCGAACCGGATACCGATTCGATGGTTGATGTGATCATGCCGAGCGACATCATTTTCGTCGATACGAGAGCGCATGATTACCAGGAAGGCGATATCATTTCCTTTTGGGCAAAAGATAGAGTTGGCGGCACTTTGGTGACGCTTTGTGTGACCCATGAGATCATCGCCATTGATACGACAAGCGGCGAAAAGGTCTACATCACCCAGGGAGTGAACAACCCTTCTCCGGATTCCTGGGCGGATGGTTGGGAGATAACCGATGATAAAATCATCGGGCTCTACGTCGGCCGATCGGCTTTCCTCGGAAATGTCTACAAACTGGTAGCTGCCAACAAACTTGGCGTCGCCTACGCCGGCGTCATCATCGTCTTTTTGCTCATTATTATATCCGAGATAGCGAATATCACGAAAGAAGTGGCGCTCGGAAAGCAGAAGCAGGCGACCATGGATAAGGAAAAAATGATCCAGGAAGAACTGGAAAAACTGAAATCCGAGCACGAAGACCGGAAAGATAACGGGCCTTTGGCCAAGTGACAGACAAATACGACGGACGGTATTTTACCGTCTTTTTTATTTATTCACGGAATCTTCTTCGTTTCGGCATATTCTTTTTGGTCCTTTGGACCGGTTTTTTGGTATAATAATATTGGATGTGATATTTTGGAAATATATGTGCTGGCTTCGGGATCCGGCGGCAACGCCACCTACGTCAAAATCGGAAACACCAACATACTGATCGATGCCGGAATCTCCCTGCGTCAGATCACTTCCCGTCTTTCGCAGCTTGATAAAACCCTTGACGGGATTGATCATATTTTTCTTACGCATGAACACGGGGACCATATAGCCGGTCTTTTGACGATCCAGAAAAAGTACGGTTCCGTGGTCCATATGACCATGGGCACTTACAAGAATCTTCCCATCAGGATTTCCGACAATCTCGACATGAGAAAAGTCAATTACCTAAATTATCTTGAACCCGTCGTTTTAGACGGCTTTTCCGTGCTTCCTTTCATGACCTATCATGATGCCCTGGAACCTTGCGGATATCGTTTCACCGAAAGCGGGAAGTCGCTTGTCTATATGACCGACACCGGATATTATCCGAGAACCGGATACGATTGGATCAGAAATGCCGACATCGTCGTCATCGAGTCCAATCACGAACCGGAGATGCTTCTCGAAAGCGAAAGACCCTGGCTTACCAAAAAAAGGATTCTGGATGACCAAGGACATCTGTCAAACGAGGATTCGGCGTTTCTTTTGGCTTCGATCATCGGAGAAAGAACCAAAAAAATCGTTTTGGCGCATCTGTCCCAGGAATGCAATACCGAGGAATGCGCCCTGACGACACATCGGGATATCCTAGGGAAAAACGGTTTTTCCGAAGATCTGGAAATCATTTGCGCAAAACAAGACGAACCGATTGGAGTGATTTGCATATGAGCCACGAAGAGATAATCAAGTCCTATTTCCGGTACCATTTCGGAGTCCGGGAAGACGAAGTGTCGATTCAAAGACGGCTGGAGGGCGGAATGTCCAACAGCAATTA
>DAOSWG010000021.1:4192-9372 GCA_035379945.1 Bacillota bacterium | reverse complement strand
GTCACCCCGCATCCGCTTGTCGATTACATTTTCGAGGAGGAATAAAGATGGACGATAAAAACATTATTGCCAAACGGATTGCCCTCGAACTTGGAAAAGACGAGTTGGTTGATCTGGGAATCGGGATTCCGATGCTTGTGTCCGATTATACCGATAAAGAGAAGAACATCACTTTTTTTTCGGAAAACGGAATCATCGGATTGGGAAATCTTTCCGCCGATGAGAATACCAACTTGGTTAATGTGGACGATCGCAAAGCCACTGTTGTTCCCGGAGGATCTTTCATCGATTCATCCCAGGCTTTTGCCATTATACGGGGAGGACACATCGATGTTGCCGTCCTGGGCGCTTTGGAAGTGGATCAGGAAGGGCATTTGGCTTCATGGATTGTTCCGGGCGAAAGATTGTCAGGAATGGGCGGGGCCATGGATTTGGCGGTAGGAGCCAGGCGATTGATTGTAGCAATGACGCATACCGATAAAGGCAAGCCGAAAATCCGCAAGCAATGCAGTCTTCCCTTGACGGCTCTTCGTTCAGCCGATCTTATAGTTACGGAAATGGCGGTTATCGCCGTTGACAAGGATGGTTTGTATCTGAAAGAGCTCCATCCCGACCACACTGTTGAAGAAGTGCTTAACGCCACCGAAGCAACGCTTCGTGTAGGCGAATTCAGCCCCATGAAAGGAGTCATATAATGAAAACAAAATTGTACTTGAGAATGTCATCCCATGACGCCCATTACGGAGGCGATCTGGTCGACGGAGCCAGGATCCTCGGTCTTTTCGGAGACGCAGCAACAGAATTGCTTATCAGAAACGACGGCGACGAAGGTCTTTTCCGCGCCTATGAACAGGTGGACTTTTTCCATCCGGTATTTGCCGGGGATTATCTGGAAGTTGAGGCCGAAATCGTTCATATTGGCAACACATCGAGAAAAATGGAATTCCGTTGTTACAAAACAGTTTCACCCAGAAAAGACATTTCGGCGTCCGCTGCCGACTTGTTAAAAGAAAAAATCCTAGTGGCATCGGCTGTTGGCACCTGTGTGGTCTTAGCCGAGAATCAGAGGAATATATGAATAAATTAGTGATAACTTGCGCCATTACCGGCGCCGAAGTTACTAAAAAGGATAATCCGGCAGTTCCATATACCATAGCAGAAACCGCAGAGTCCGCATATGGCGCTTATAAAGCGGGAGCCAGCATAATACATTTGCATGCCAGGGAGGATGACGGAACTCCGACCCAGCATTGGCATCGTTATAATGAGTTGATCGAAGCGATCAAGGCAAGATGCCCGGGTATCATCATCCAGGTATCGACCGGAGGTTCGGTCGGAATGACGGCGGAAGAAAGAATGTCTCCGTTGGAGATTAGTCCGGAAATGGCGTCGCTAGATTGCGGCACCCTTAATTTTGGCAAGAACGACATCTTTGTGAATACGATCAGCGAGATTGAAATGTTCGCCGCCAAAATGCATGAAAAGAACGTACAGTATGAACTGGGTGTATTTGAAAAAGGACATATCGACACCGCTTTGCGGCTTTGGAAAAAAGGGATTATCAGGGAACCGCTCCGATTCTGCTTTGCCCTTGGCGTCTACGGAGGCATGACAGGCGAAGCCAGAGATTTCGAGTTCATGAAAGGAAGCATCCCCGAAGATGCGCTTTTTTCTGTTGCTGGAGTCGGAAAGTATGAATATATTTTGGCGGAACAGGCAATCATTCACGGTGGCAATGTCAGAGTCGGTCTTGAAGACAACTTATATATCGAAAAAGGCGTTCTCGCCTCATCGAATGCGGCGCTTGTGGAAAAAGCCGTATGGATGGCTCACTCCCACGGCCGGGAGATAGCCACTCCCACAGAGGCAAGAATGATCCTGAAGATGGTGAAATGATATGGACAACAATTCCAGATACGGAATCGGACGTGTAATCAGCCCGAAAGGTGTCTTGCCGCAAGCGGCCACACGCCTGGACAATAATATGGTTATTTCGGATGACGAAATTCTTGTCGATGTTAAAACCCTTAATATCGACTCGGCTTCTTTCACCCAGATAGCGGAAGTTTGTCATAACAACCTTCAAGCGATTGGCGACATGGTTCTTTCCATTGTCAAAGAAAGAGGAAAAATGCAAAATCCGGTCACTGGCAGCGGCGGGATGTTTCTTGGCAAAGTCAATCAAGTAGGCAAGGCTTTGGATATTGATTTGAAACCGGGCGATGAGATCGCTTCGCTTGTATCATTATCCCTGACACCACTAAGGATAGATAGAATAAAGAGCATTCATCCGGAAAAGGATCAGATAGACATTGAAGGACAAGCCATTCTTTTTGCCTCAGGAATATATGCAAAGATACCAAACGATTTACCAAGCAGTCTTGTGTTGGCCGCGCTTGATGTTGCCGGAGCACCGGCCCAAACAGCCAAACTGGTCAAAAAAGGCGATACCGTTCTTGTGATCGGAGCCTCCGGAAAAAGCGGACTACTTGTGTCTTATCAGGCAAAGAAGAGTGCGGGTCCGGAAGGAAAAGTCATCGGCATCATCAACGATATCAGACAACTCGAGGATTTGCAAAGCATCAATGCGTGCGATGAGATCATTAAAGGCGATGCCACCAATCCGTTGGAGATCTATGAAAAAGTCTTATCTGCCAACGGCAATGAGAAAGTCGATGTGACGATCAATGTCGTGAATGTTCCCAATACGGAAATGACTTCGATACTTCCGACGAAGGATGATGGAACAGTCTATTTCTTTTCCATGGCGACTTCTTTTGCCAAAGCAGCTCTCGGTGCGGAAGGGATCGCTTGCGAAGCCACGATGATCATCGGCAACGGATACACGGCAGGACATGCCGATCTGACAATGGATCTGTTCCGGGAATCTCGGACCTTATATGACATCTTCATGCAAAGATACGGAAGCGGGGAATGAAATGATTAAGACAAACGTAAGTTATTTGGAAAGGAAGAACAAATATTTCAAAACGGTATCGGATGCGGATTGGAACAACTGGAAATGGCAGGTTAAAAACCGGATTATAAACGCCGAAAGCCTAAAAAAATATCTGGACATAACCCCACAGGAAGAAAAAGAAATCAACTCTGTCCTTAACAAATTTCGGATGGCGATCACGCCTTATTATCTGACATTGATCGACCCGGATGATCCAAATGATCCTATTCGCAAACAAGCGATACCTGGCATAGATGAACTCGTCGTCGGAAAATATGATATGAACGACCCCTTGAGCGAGGATGTCGATTCTCCGGTTCCGGGATTGACACACCGTTATCCAGACCGTGTTCTTTTTCTTATCACGGATATGTGCAGTATGTACTGCCGGCATTGCACTAGAAGAAGATTTGCCGGCCAACTTGACAACAGACTGCCACAGGAGAATATCGATAAAGCGATCGAGTATATCAGGGAACATCCGGAAATTCGTGATGTCCTTTTATCCGGTGGCGACGCTTTGCTCGTTCCCGATGAATTTTTGGAAGACATCATCAAAAGACTACGCGAAATCGATCATGTTGAAATCATCAGAATCGGAACAAGGACACCGGTTGTAATGCCCCAAAGAATAACCGACGATTTGGTTATGATGCTGAGAAAATATCATCCTATCTGGGTCAATACGCATTTTAATCATTATAACGAAATCACTCCGGAAAGCAAGGCGGCCATCGACAAAATGGCAGATGCCGGAATTCCTTTGGGAAACCAGAGCGTTCTTTTGCGCGGAGTAAACGACTCGGTTGTTACGATGCGCAAGCTTGTGAACAAGCTGGTTGAAATAAGGGTAAGACCATATTATCTTTATCAATGCGATCTGTCGATGGGGATCGGACACTTCCGGACACCGGTTTCCAAAGGAATCGAAATCATGGAAGGCCTACGCGGCCATACCAGCGGATACTGTGTTCCGACATACGTGATCGATGCTCCGGGAGGCGGAGGAAAAATTCCGGTCATGCCGAATTATGTTATTTCGCAAGCCCCCGGCAAAATCGTACTAAGAAACTATGAAGGTGTGATTTGTACTTACGCAGAGCCCACCGACTATGTTGATGACAACGAATCAGAACCCGAAGAAAAAACGATCGGCGTTTCTTCTTTGCTTACGGGAGAAGAAACATCCATTGAACCGAAAGTTTTGCAAAGAAGGACAAGGCAATTAAAACATTAGTTTCCTTGATTGAACCCTACGATGTCGTAAGCATCATCGGGAACGCCAAGAATGCCGGCAAGACAACAGTGTTGAATTATCTTCTGGAAAGAATGAAAAAAAAGGTCATTGGAGTATCTTCCATCGGTATGGACGGGGAGCCCCTGGATAATGTTTCCTTTCTTCCGAAGCCGAGGATACATTTATGGCCGGGAACACTTGTCGCTACTGCGGAAATGTTTCTGGAAACGGCGACAATTGGCGAAAAAATACTAAAAAGAACCGATATATCCACGCCTTTTGGCAATATTGTGGTCGCAGAGGCCGTAAAACCGGGAAATATATTGGTCGCAGGTCCGTCCACAATTGCCGACATGGAAAAAATCGTGCATATTTTTCATGAACACGGCGCACAAAAAAAATTTATAGATGGGGCTTTCGCGCGCCAAAGTACGGCAAAAATGGCTGATGGAACGATTCTTGTTTCCGGCGCAAACAGGTCTCCGGTCATGGATGAAGTAATAAACGACACCGAGAGAGTCATAAGACGGCTTTCCATCCCGAAATCCGAAAAAAATCTATTGACGAGAAACGAATGGAAAAAAACAGAAATTTTCGATTTTGAAGGCAACTGGATCGGCGCAGGCGAACATTCCGCAGTGATGGATCCCGAAGCCACACTCGGTTTGCTGGGTCCTGGTGTTGGGTACCTTTACGTACCGGGAGCGACGACAGCGGAGTTCGTAAGAAAGTTCATAAAAACGAAGGATGCCGGAATGAGCAAACTGGTTGTCTATTCGCCTACCAACTTGATTGCGGATGATTTTATCGACGTGTTCCCCAAAGCGGCGGAAGGCCGGATCCAAACAATCAGACCGGTAAACATTGTCGCTTTGTGTTACAATCCTTTTTCACCCGCCGGGTATGTTTTCGATGACAACGAATTTTATGAAAGGCTGAGAACATTGACGGATTTACCGATTTTCAATGTCCTTTCGGAAAGGA
>DAOSWG010000021.1:0-4092 GCA_035379945.1 Bacillota bacterium | reverse complement strand
GCTATTTGTTGCCAAGTCCGAAGGAAGCCGATGAAATCTTAAGGCCATATTATCGCAAGACATTTGATATCATTCAAAAAAACCGTCGGTTGAGAGAAGACCAAAAAACAAAACTGGGGGTTCCCAAAACCCAACTTTACGTGATAGTCGCGACTGGAAATATATACGAAGATGTCGTACAAGCCAAAGCGGCGGCTACGGCCGGAGCCGATATAATTGCCGTTATCAGATCTACGGGACAATCGTTATTGGACTATGTGCCTTATGGAATAACGACAGAAGGTTTCGGAGGAACATACGCCACTCAGGCCAACTTCCGTATTATGAGAAAAGCGCTTGATGACATAGGCGAAAAAACAGGAAGATATATCCAACTCGTCAATTATGCTTCCGGGCTTTGCATGCCTGAAATTGCCGCGATGGCCGCCGTTGAAAGACTGGATGTACTATTGAATGACAGTATGTACGGAATCATATTTCGCGACATCAACATGCAAAGGACATTCATCGACCAATATTTTTCCCGGTTGATAAATGCTTACGCGGGAATAACTATCAATACCGGTGAAGACAATTATCTGACAACCAGTGACGCTGTCGAAGAAGCTCATACGGTTCTCGCTTCCCAATTCATTAACGAGGCTTTCGCCATTAAAGCGCATCTGCCGGAAAAACTGATGGGGCTCGGACATGCATTTGAAATTGATCCGATGGTGGAAAACAGTTTTCTGATGGAGGTTGCCCAAGCCGAGATGGCGAGGGAAATATTCCCGGACGCACCGCTTAAATACATGCCGCCAACGAAGCACATAACCGGAAATATTTTTCGGGCTTATATGCAGGATACAATGTTCAATATGGCTACGGTTCTTACGGACCAGTCGATTCATCTTTTAGGCATGATGACCGAAGCGATCCATACGCCTTTCCTTGCAGATCGGTTTTTGGCGATTGACAATGCCAAGCTTGTCCAGCAAGCTATGAAGTCAGCAAGAGAGGAAATCGAGTATAAGCCAGGAGGCTTTGTGGTAACCAGGGCAAAAACGGTTTTGGCCAATGCTCATGCATTTTTAGGCGAAGTGGAAAAGATCAATTTATTCAGAGCTTTGGAAGCCGGAATGTTCGCCGGTGTCAAACGGCCTTATGATGGTGGAAAGGGTTTGAACGGAGTAATCGAAAAACAACAAGGCTACTTCAATGTTGTGGCTGACAGAATGGAGGCCGAATTGAATGAAAATTAGACCATACGGTGACACCATGGCCGATGGCAAGGTTGAGACAAGTTTCACCTTGCCGACGACGTCAGACGAGACAGGCCAGGAAATAGCCAGACAATTCGCCAAGCAAATGGGGTTTGTTGATCCGAACATAGTGCACGCCGAAGAGATAGGAGAAGGGTTCAGCTTTTTCGTGATTTACGGATCGGTTCCTTATACTGTCGATACCGATAAAATAAAAGTCGAAAAGATCGAAACCCCGACAATGACAAGGGAAGAAATCGAAGATTTGATCGAGAAAGAGGTCGGACGCGATGTCGTTTTTGTCGGAGCTTCCACCGGAACCGACGCCCATACCGTCGGAATTGATGCCATCATGAATATGAAAGGATTTGCCGGTCACTACGGCCTTGAGCGTTACAAACACATCCGGGCGCACAATCTTGGCAGTCAAGTACCGAACGAAGAATTTGTGAGGCAAGCCAAACTACTTGGAGCCGATGTTCTTCTAGTCAGCCAGACAGTAACGCAAAAAGATATTCATTTGAAGAATCTGGAAAATCTGGTGGAAATACTAGAGGCGGAGAATATGCGAAATGATGTCATCCTGATCGCCGGCGGCGCGAGAATAACCCATGAACTGGCAAAGGAATTGGGATATGACGCTGGGTTCGGACCGAAAAAATATGCCGAGGATGTGGCATCATATGCCATTACTGAGCTAATAAAACGGAAGAATTCCAAAAACTGAGTCGGGGGCGAAATAATGAAAATAAGCAAACTGAGTCAAATCGCAACCAAAAAGGGAGATACGGGGATGTCGGCCAATTATGAAGGCGACCTGTTTCCGAAAAGCGATCGTTTGTTTGACGTTTTGGGTTCGCTTGACGAATGCGAAAGCATTCTCGGAATTTGTTATCATTACGGAAAAAACGAGGATTTGAAAAAAATCCAGAAAGATCTGGAAAAAGCAGCAGCTCAGGTTGCCTCGCATCCGCATGAAAATTTTTCCGGACGAATGGATAAATTGACTGTCGTTGACATAACATGGCTTGAGTTGTCGGCGCAAACCATGCTCGATAAAAAAAACCTTGATCCGGGCTTTGTTCTGCCGGGAAGCGAGACAACGCTTGCCGGTGCTTATTATGACTTTGCCAGGACCGTTGTTCGTCGGTGCGAAAGAAGTCTGTGGAAATTTATCGAAAAGAATAGCCGGGATGATCTCAACATAGTTGCCGGATTTGTCAACCGGTTGAGTGACTATCTTTACGTGCTCGCCCGTTTCGAAGAAAACAGCTGATTTATGGACCGATCGCATTAGTTGACAAAACCCCCAATTATATTTTGAAACTTACTATTATGTATGATATAATGTTGGCGTAAAAAAACGCTTTCATGTATGGAAAAGAGGACTTCATTGAAAACAATCGTGATAGGCGTCATCGGCGCCGATGTGCATGCGGTAGGAAACAAAATCATTGAATACACTTTGACAAACCATGGATACAATGTTATCAATATCGGCGTTCTTTCATCGCAGGAAGATTTCATCAATGCCGCCATCGAGGCCGATGCCAAGTTAATTTTGGTTTCATCGCTTTATGGTCAGGGAGAAATCGATTGTCGTGGTATGAGAGACAAATGCATAGAAGCCGGGATTGGTGACATTTTACTTTATGTCGGCGGAAACATCGTGGTCGGGAAACAAGATTTCCGGGAAGTCAAAAAAAGATTTCTTGATATGGGATTCAATCGAATTTATCCGCCCGGAACGCCGATTGACAAAGCCCTTTGTGATATAAAAAAAGATTTAGGAGAATGAAATGGCTCGTTATCTTTTGATCGACTTCGGATCCACCTTCACCAAACTGACAGCTGTTGATACCGAAAAAGGAGACATCATCGGCACATCTGCCAAGGCGACGACGGTCGCCTCCGATATCAGGGAAGGATACCACCAGGCTTTGGCGGCGCTTTTTGCCGAAATCGGACACGAGGTCACATTTGACAAAATCATTGCCTGTTCATCGGCGGCCGGCGGATTGAAAATGGCAGCCGTTGGCCTGGTCGACGAATTGACAGTAGAAGCGGCAAAGCGGGTTTGTCTTGGCGCCGGCGCCAAAGTCGATCTGGTTTTTTCCCATCATCTCACCAACCATGAAGTGCAAGAAATCGTCAATCAGAAAATCGACATAGTATTATTGGCTGGCGGATCTGACGGCGGAAACACAGAATGCGTTTTGTATAACGCCAACAAACTTGGAGAAATGAAAATATCTGTACCGATCGTTTTTGCCGGAAATAAAACGGCGGAGGACGATATCAAACTGATATTTCAGAAATACGGCATGGATGGATATATATGCGAAAATGTCATGCCCAGAATCAATGTTTTGAATGTTGGCAGCGCCAAAGAAAAGATTCGGGAAATCTTTTTGAAGAAAATCATTGCCGCCAAAGGAATAAAAAAAATCGAAGAAGAGATCGACCGCGTGGTTTTACCGACGCCGGAAGCAGTGCTTCAGGCATCGGAACTGCTTTCCCGCGGATATATGCATGAACCCGGACTCGGAGATATCGTCATAGTAGATATCGGTGGCGCCACGACCGACATGTATTCAATGTGCTTGGCGACCAACCGAAGCGATGTCATTCTTCACGGACTGGAAGAACCGTTTGCCAAACGTACTGTCGAAGGCGACCTCGGCATGCGCTATTCCGCACCCGGTATCGTCAAAAATCTTTCTAAGGAAGAAATCCGGCTTATCGATGAAGAGAAAGGTATCGACATCGAAACGGAAGTGGCTTATCGGTTTCATAATGTTTGGTCGCTTCCGGAAAACGAGCACGACGAACATATTGACGAACTGCTTGC
>DAOSWG010000020.1:0-12803 GCA_035379945.1 Bacillota bacterium | reverse complement strand
TGGCGTCGACTTCGCCATTGTTGAGCTTGTCGATCACTGTGCTGTCGCCATAGGTTCACCGCCTAGATTTCTACTCAAGCCAATTGTATCATAAAGAATGGACTGATGATAAGAAAAAATGTAAAAACAGATTAATATTGATGTATAAAATTTTCGTTTTGCAAATGCTATAGAATATTTACAACATGGTGAAACGGCATTATAATTAGACTATAATAAATATTTATATACTGCATCAATGCTTCGGGAAGGCGTGAAATACCGATGAAACAAACAGAAATACAAAACAGATGCGTTGCCGAGGTAAATCTCGAGACATTGGCGGAAAATTATCGCATTCTGAGTGAACGCGTGGGTCCCAAAACGGAAGTTATGGCGGTTGTCAAAGCAGATGCTTACGGACACGGGGCGGTTAAGACCGCTTGCAAGCTGGCCGAAATCGGGGCTTCACATTTCGGTGTCGCGACTCTCGAGGAAGCGATTGAACTAAGAGAGGCCGGGATCAAAGGAGAAATCCTGGTATTCGGACTGATCGACGCGTGCGACTTTTCCTTTTTGACCGAGTACGGGATAACCCCGACGATGATATCGGTAAATCAGGCGAAAGAATACGCCAAGCATAAAATTAGATACAAAGCGCATATAAATCTAGACACCGGAATGTCAAGGATGGGGATCTTATGCCGGACGGAAGCGGAAACGGAAACCGCTTTTGCCGAGATTATGGAAATTATCCGAACCGGATTTTGTATAACGACCGGTATTTACACGCATTTCGCTATCAGCGAAAACACGGAAAATCCCTTTACGGATCTCCAATTTTCGTTGTTTTCAAAAGTGCTGGATAAGTTAGACAAAGCTGGCGTCGACATTCCTCTGAGGCATTGTTGCAACAGCGCTGCAACTATTCTTCATAAAGAGATGCATCTCGACATGGTCAGATGTGGAATCGCCTTATACGGTTTGCCTCCGGTAAAAACCGATCTTCGGTTGAAACCAGTTTTGACTCTGAAAGCAAGAGTGGTCAGGGTCGCTAAACTTAAGAAGGGAATGCCGGTAAGTTACGGATGCCGTTATGTTGCAAAAGAAGATATGGAAGTTGCGACTATCTCCATCGGCTATGCGGACGGTCTTTCAAGACTGCTTTCCGGTATCATTTCCGTATCCAAAGACGGGAAAGAATTTCCCGTTATCGGAACCATCTGTATGGATCTTGCCATGGTGGGAATAGAAAAAGGCGAATTGAAACCAGGGGATTTCGTGGAGATATTCGGTACCGGTGATATAAATGCCGACACCATCGCAAAAAAGATCGGAACAATATCTTATGAAATCCTTACTGACATATCACCAAGGGTAAAAAGAAAATATATTTGAATAACAAATATAAAAAGCGGCTCCGTCAGACAAATGCAATTCGCCAGACGGGGCCGTTTCCTTTAATTAGTATAAAACAATTAACGCTTACAGATATCAACGAATAATCTGTGAAAATAACGGTTTTCCGTCAACTCTGGATGGAACGCGCATACAAGAATATTATTGTTGCGGCAGGCAACGATATTTTTTCCCATAGTGGCTGCTTTGAAGACATCGGGGCCGATTGACGTTATGATTGGCGCCCTGATGAAAACAAGCGGAAATAATGTATTGTCCTCGGTTTCTCCATAAGCGAAAAAACTGTCTATCTGGCGGCCGTAGCCATTTCTTTTGGCCTCGATGTCAATTGAGCCAAAGGAATCTTGGCGTCCGTCATTAACCTTGGCGAGCAATATGAGTCCGGCACATGTGCCGAATGCGGGGAGTCCCTTGTCAAGCATATCCTTGAGCTTATCCCACATGGAAAGTCCTTTGAGAAGCTTAACCATCGAGGTGCTTTCCCCGCCAGGAATGACAAGACCATCCATCGGTTTCTCCAGATCTTTACGATTTCTGATTTCATGAGTGGAAATCCCGATATCTTCAAATGCCTGTTCGTGTTCGATAAATGCTCCCTGAAGGGCCAAAATACCGATTTCCATGAGATCATTCACCGCGGTTGGCCATCAACAGCGCGATTTCCTCCTCGTTTGTCCCGACCATTGCTTCACCGAGATTTTCCGAAACCAAAGCGAGAATGGCGGGGTCGTTGAAATTGGCAACCGCTTTGACGATTGCTTCCGCCCGCTTGGCGGGATTTCCGGACTTGAAGATTCCGGAACCGACGAAAACGCCTTCCGCCCCGAGTTTCATCATAAGCGCGGCGTCGGCGGGAGTGGCGATTCCTCCGGCTGCAAAATTTACAACCGGCAATTTACCTGTCTTTTTGACATCTTTCAAAAGATCAATCGAAACGCCCAATTCTTTTGCGGCTTCGTAAATTTCATCTTCGGAAAGTGATACGACCCGCCTGATTTCCGCTTGGATCAGACGCATGTGTCTGACTGCCTGAATGACATCACCGGTTCCCGGTTCGCCTTTTGTCCGAATCATTGCGGCTCCTTCGGATATTCTTCGCAATGCTTCGCCAAGGTTTTTTGCTCCGCAAACGAATGGCACTTTGAAAGCTGTTTTGTCGATATGATAAATGTCGTCGGCCGGTGAAAGGACCTCCGATTCGTCGATATAATCTATTTCGAGCGCCTCCAAAATTTCGGCTTCGACAAAGTGACCGATCCGGACTTTTGCCATAACCGGAATGGAAACCGCCGCTTGAATGTCCTTTATGAGTTTGGGATCGCTCATCCTGGAAACTCCGCCTGCCTTTCTGATGTCGGCCGGAATTCTTTCGAGAGCCATTACGGCGCAGGCGCCGGAAGCTTCGGCGATTTTGGCTTGTTCCGGCGTGGTTACATCCATAATCACTCCGCCCTTAAGCATCTGAGCCAACTCCTTGTTCAGGTCATATCTTGTTTTTTCCATTTTGTTTCCTCCTTTATAAGTCTGCTTTTCAAATATCCACAATTATTGTATAATGATAACTGACATTTGATAAATAGCCAGAATGACATAATATAAGAAGGTCAGATATGATAACTTTATATTTGAATACCGACGGCAAGGAACCGTTGTATATGCAACTTTACATTCAGATCCGCGACGCCATACTGGAAGGTAAAATATATCCGCAGGAAAAAATTCCGTCCAAAAGAAAATTAGCCGAAGATCTTGGGGTCAGTGTCCAGACAGTTGAAAACGCCTACGGACAGCTGACTGCCGAAGGCTATATATACTCGAAACCAAAGAGCGGATATTATGTCGAGGATGTCAGTGTGTTTTTTCAATATAGCAAAACAGATCGGGTTAAACAATATGAGCATATTGTTATAAAAAAGAAAAACAAAGCCGATGTCGCATATGATTTTTCGACCAATGTTGTCGATGATATCGAGTTTCCCTACGAAAATTGGTCAAAGGAATTCAGAAATGTTTTTGCCGAGCGGATTTTATTCGATATAAACGGATCATCTCCATCCGGACTTGAATACTTACAAACAGAGATAGCCGGATATCTGTACAGATACAGGGGAATAAGCGCGAATCCAAGAAGCATCATAATCGGTTCGGGAACTGAATACACCATCATGTTAATAAGACTTTTATTAGGAGACAACCGAAAAATCGGCGTGGAGAATCCCGGATATCCCAAATTAATGAGAATGTACGAAGCGATGGGAATATCGACAGTGCCAATCAATTTGGACGAAAACGGAATAAAAATCGATATGTTGACTGAATCCGAAGCAAATCTAGTCCATGTCACTCCGTCACATCAGTTTCCCTGCGGAATGGTTATGCCGGCATCCAGGCGTTCAGTCCTTTTGAAATGGGCGGAAATAAAAAACGATAGATATATCATCGAAGATGACTATGACAGCGAATTCCGTTTTTCTGGCGCTCCGATCAGGGCGATGAAAAGTCTTGATTTCAATGACCGTGTCATCTATGTAAATTCGTTTGCCAAAAGCCTGTTTCCCGGTTTGAGAGTCAACTACATGGTATTTCCGGATCATTTAGCCAAAAAATTGGAATCGGACTATTCCTATATCACATGTCCTGTTCCCGTGTTTGTCCAACAGTTTCTGGCAGACAATATCAATACGGGAAAGTTCGAACAGCACCTTGCAAGAATGAAAAAAATATATAAATCAAAAAGGGACACTCTCATATATGCATTATCGCAATCCAGATTAACAGAAAATTTCGGTATCAAAGGAGAAGAAGCCGGATTGCATTTTTTGCTTGAATCACAGTCGGAAATCGACGAATCAAAATATATGGAGAATGCAAGAAAAGCAGGGATTAAAATAAAGGGACTCAGGGAATTTTGTCTAAAAAAAATCCCTTTGGCTTCGACTTTTGTGATGGGTTATTCAAAAATGGAAAAAACCGCTATGACAAGTGCCGTTACGGCACTGGAAAACGTGTTTTGCATGCTGGATCCGAAAATGTGACGAATACCGAAAAAATAGGCGAATGAACATTTTGAAAATCAGGATTGATCCTGATTTTTAATAAAAAAAACATTTACCAATGTAAGCGTTTTATGTTATGATAGAAAGCGTGAGAGCGGTGAAAAGATGAGACTGAAAAAACATCCAATTCTGGACGTCACGGAAAAGCGGAAAATCGACTTTTATTTCGATGGAAGACCGATGTCGGGCAAGGAAGGCGACACAATCGCGGCGGCATTGCACGCATCCGGCATCAAAGTGTTGTCAAAGAGCATCAAAGACGGAAGAAACCGCGGACTGTACTGCGCGATCGGCAACTGCGGATCGTGCCATATGACGGTAGACGGGATCCCCAATGTCAAAACCTGCATTACTGAACTGAAAGACGGCATGGTGGTTGAAAGCCAGAAAGGACTGGGCAGGTTAGAATGACCGAAAAAGAACTGATGATAATCGGCGCCGGTCCGGCCGGATTATCCGCCGCCAAGGTTGCCTTGGAAGCAGGATGCGGTGTCACAATCGTAGACAGAAACAAATACCCGGGCGGACAGCTGGCGAAACAAACCCACAAATTTTTCGGTTCGGAAAAACAATATGCCAAAACACGGGGATTTGACATTGCCGGAATCTTAAAAAGCAATTTGGGAAAATACCATGACAAGCTGGATATTTTGACTGATACGACAGCTGTCGGATTATATAAGGATCATGTATTGACAACTTTATCAAACGAGGAATACCGGAAATATCATGCGCAGGCATACATCATGGCAACCGGAGCCTCAGAAAAATTTTTAGCATTTGAAAACAATGATCTTCCCGGTATTTTCGGAGCCGGTGCGGTTCAGACGCTGATGAACCTGTACGGCGTGCTCCCGGGCAAGGAAGTTGTCATGGTCGGAAGCGGAAACATCGGCTTGATCGTGACATACCAACTCATGCAGGCGGGAGTCACCGTAAAGGCAATTTTAGAAGCAGCCCCCACTATCGGCGGATATAAGGTACACGCGGCAAAAATAGCCAGACTTGGTGTTCCGATTTATGTGTCGACAACAATAAAAAAAGCGATCGGGGACAAAGAACTGGAAAAAGTCGTAACAGTATCGCTGGACGAATCGTGGAAAGAGATCCCGGGTACGGAAAAAGAAATCTATTGTGACACATTGACAATTGCCGTAGGCTTGTCACCGCTTCATCAACTGATGTCGATGGCGGGAGTCAAAATGAAATATGTCAAAGAACTGGGCGGTCTCGTCCCGTTATTGGATAAAAGACTAGAAACCAGCATGGACAATGTCTTCGCATGTGGCGACGTTTCCGGCATCGAGGAAGCGTCAAGCGCCATGGCTGAAGGCGCACTTGCCGGTCTTTTCGCAGCGGAAAATCTCGGATACAGGCATCCTGATTTCGACAAATTGGTTGCCGATTTCGAGAAACAATTGCAAGATTTGCGCCAGGGTCCTTCCGGAACCAAGATCAGACGCGGCTTGGAAAGGCTCGGTGAACGCTCATGACTCTTCTGAAAAACGGCGTTCCTTCTCAGGAACAGGTAAGACAAAAATTTCCTTCGGAGGCCGTGCTTGCAAGGCCTAAAGCTATCCTCGAATGCTACGAAGAGATCCCTTGCAACCCTTGTTCCACAAGCTGCCCTTTCAAAGCGATCACGATCGGAGAGGACATCAATTCGATTCCCCAAATCGATCATGATAAGTGCACCGGATGCGGTATCTGCATAAGCAGTTGCCCGGGGCTTGCCATCATCGTCGCCCAAACCGACAGCGACAAGGCGATTTTCAAAATTCCTTATGAATTTATTCCCGTTCCCGTTCCGGGAGAAAAATGGATCGGTCTCGATCGCTCGGGCAATCCGATTTGCGAAGCCTTGATCGTAAAAGCCGACACCAAGAAGACAAACGATAGGACAGTCGTCGTCACGGTTGAAACGGAAAGGCGTTTCCTTTACGACTTCATCACAATCAGGTGCCCATATGAATGATAAAAATGTGATAATCTGCCGTTGTGAGGATGTTTCCAGGCAGGATGTAATCGACATGATGAAAAAAGGTTTTGTGACCGTCGAAGACTTGAAAAGACAATTGAGAATCGGCATGGGTCCATGTCAGGGGCAGAATTGTTGCGAACTGTTGAAACAGGAAATTGCCAGATTCACCGGGGAAAATCCCGAAAATATACCAATGCCGAGACAACGTCCGCTTGTCATGGGCGTCAAACTGGAAAAAATAGCGGAGCGTGCTCACGATGAAGACTGAGATATTGATAATCGGAGCCGGAATCAGCGGCACCAGCATCGCCTATAATCTTGCCAAAGAAGGAATTACTGATATCGTAGTCGTCGAAAAAGGTTTTCTTACCAGCGGATCGACGGGAAGATGCGGAGCCGGTGTGCGCCAGCAATGGGGCACGAAGGCCAATTGCATCATGGCGAAACATTCAATCGAGTTCTTTGAAAATGCCGAGAAAACACTTGATTACGACGGAGATATCGAATTCAAACAGGAAGGATATCTTATTCTTGCGGTGACGCCAGAAGAAGACAAGGCTTTCTCGGAAAATGTGGTATTGCAGAACGATCTGGGAATTCCTTCCGTCAAATGCAACAAGGAAGAAGCCTTGAAGATTGTCCCCCATCTTAATCCGGAAAGTTTCATAAGCGCTACTTTCTGTCAGACGGACGGACATCTTAATCCGTTCAAAATGACGGATGCCTTCTATCAAAAAGCCCATAAGATGGGAGTCAATTTCCTGTTTTCGGAGGAAGTTGAATCGATCATAAAAACTCAAGACGGATTTTTGGTTAAAACCAATAAGCGCGAGATTGAAGCCGAAAAAGTGGTAAACGCCGCCGGCGGTTACTCGCACGAGATCGGAATGATGGTGGATCTAGACATTCCTACTCATTCTGAAAAGCACGAGATACTGGTGACGGAACCGGTCGAGAGAATGCAGGGGCCGATGGTAATGTCGTTTGCCAAAAATATCTATTGCCAGCAAGTTCCGCACGGAAGCTTCCTGATTGGAAGAGGAGATCCCAAGCAAAAACCGAGCCATGATATGGATTCTTCATGGGAATTTCTCGACGAAATGTCAAAGACCGTGATGGAAATCATGCCCAAGGTCGGCAAACTCCGGGTTGTGAGACAATGGGCCGGGTTATACAATCTGTCACCCGATCGTCAACCGATCATCAGTGCCGTTCCGGAAATTCCGGGATTTTTCGTTGCTTGCGGATTCAGCGGACACGGTTTCATGTTCGCTCCCATCACCGGTTTGATGATGACACAGATTATCACCGGCAAAGAAACAATGCTAGACAGGGCAGATTATGACCTGCATAGATTCAAGATAAATAAAACCACGGTCAAAGAAAAATCCGTGGTCTGAGAAAGGGTGAATTGATATGGCTATTTATGAGTATCGTACAGAACCGTTGACAGATTTTTCCAAAGAAGAAAACCGTAAGAAATACGAAGAAGCGCTTAAGAAAGTCGGAAGCGAACTGGGTGGCAATTATCCCCTTGTGATAGGCGGGCGCCAGATTTACACGAAGAATGTTTATACTTCGGTCAATCCGGCCAACCATTCCCAAAAGATCGGTACGATTTGCCAAGCCGGCATCAAGGAAGCCGACGAAGCCATGGAGGCCGCTCTGAAGGCCTTCGAAACTTGGAAAAAAACCGATGCGAAAGTTCGCGCCGGGATTCTTTTCAAACTGGCTGCCATTATGAAAAGGGAACGCTTCGAGTTTAATGCCATCATGACCCTGGAAGCCGGCAAACCGTGGATCGAAGCCGATGCCGATACGGCGGAAGCCATCGATTTTCTTGAATATTACGGCAGACAAATGCTTTCGCTCGAAAGAATTGATGATGCTGTTCTATCCCGTAGGGATATTGAGAAAAACGAGTATCGTTATATTCCTCTTGGCGTCGGAGCGATCATTACGCCATGGAATTTCCCAATGGCGATTCTTACCGGCATGACTTCAGCCGCGATCGTCACTGGAAACACCGTGCTTCTGAAACCGGCGATGACGACCCAGGTAATAGCGTACAAATTCGTGGACGCCCTGAAACGGGCGGGACTGCCGGATGGAGTCGTCAACTACATGCCGGGCAGGGGATCCGAGATTGGCGATTACATAGTCAAGCATCCGAAGACGAGATTCATTTCATTTACCGGATCCAAAGATGTCGGACAAACTATCTATGAAAATGCCGCAAAAGTCAACAAAGGCCAGATATGGCTTAAACGCGTGATCGCCGAGATGGGCGGGAAAGACGCCATTCTTGTCGATTCGGATTGTGACACCGAGATGGCCGCCCAGGCGATCGTCGCTTCGGCCTTTGGCTTTTCTGGCCAAAAGTGCAGTGCCTGCTCAAGAGCCATCATCCACCAGGATGTCTATGACGAAATCGTAACCAAGATAGTTGAGAAGACTAAAAAACTGAAAGTCGGCGATCCGTCCGATTTCCAAATGAACATGGGCCCGGTAAACGATGATAAGGCTTATAAAATGATCACCGATTACATCGAAATCGGGAAAAAGGAAGGCAAATTGGTCGCCGGGGGAAAATATAGCGACGAACATGGCTGGTTCATCGATCCGACTGTCATCGTTGATCTTGATCCGCATGCGAGAATTATGCAGGAAGAAATATTCGGCCCTGTACTGGCCGTCACTAAGGTTTCGAGTTTTGAGGAAGGGATCATGGTTGCCAACGACACCGAATTCGGTTTGACCGGAGCGGCGATCTCCAATAACCGTGCCCATCTCGAAATGGCGAAAGCCGATTTTCATGTCGGCAATCTGTATCTTAATCGTAAATGCACCGGAGCCATCGTCGGCTATCAGCCGTTCGGAGGTTTCAATATGAGCGGTACCGATTCCAAAGCCGGCGGGCCAGACTATCTCGTCTTGCACATGCAGGGCAAATCGATAGCGGAAGCATTGTAGGAACAAGACGATGGATCTTGCTAAGCTGAAAAGCCTGTACGAAAGGAACAGTCTTCCGGAAAACAGCCTGAAGGAAGCGATTGCTTTCATGGAAACGGTTGCGAAAATAGTTGATCCCGATTTGGCCGATGAGGCCGGAATCAAGAAAATCGTTTCCGAACTTGTGGCATCCGGAAAGAACACTGTGGGAAATTTCGTCATCATGATGCGTTATTTTCTTGCGACCGGAAACACGGACAGATACATCCAACTGACAAGATACACCGGCGGTCTCGATGTCATCGAGAATATTCTCAAAAGACTGGAAACTCGGTTTGGCAAGGAAAAAATGGATCTTGCCATGCAGGGTTTGTCGATTCCGATTCTTGGTACCGATCCATCGGACATGGCGATTTTCACCGCTCGGTTCATGGACAATCTCAAAAAGAATTTCAACGACAAGGACATCGCATTTATTTTGGATGGAAACAACCATGGAGTCCCTGAATCCGCCTTCATTTCCGACAAGACGTTATACGAGGCTTCTAGCGACCTCGATGAATATCTTGAAAAACTTCATGCACAGAAAGTTGCTGTTTTGCAGAAGCATGCCGATCTGAACAAAGTATGGTTCGAACAGAAAATCAACCAGGAAGTGGTCGACTTTGTCAAGGCGAACCAGGAAATCCTTTCTGCCGTCAGAAAAGACGACAAACTATATATGACGAAAATCCCTTACGACATCGACGGGTATCTTCATGCAACCGATCCAAAAGAAAAAAAATATCTCGGATGTCATTGCCCTTTCGCCAGAGAAGCCATGAAAAACGGCGATACCTCGATTTCCCCGCTTTGGTGCCATTGCAGCGCCGGATTTGAGAAGCTGTCATTCGAATTTGTTTTGGGAACAAAGCTTAAAATCGAAATTCTGGAAACGATTCTTGACGGGAACGAAAGATGCCGCTTTGCGATCAGTCTTGACGGGATAAAGCACAAATAACAAAAGAAGGAGAAAAAATGGCAAAAACTGTTTTCAAAAGTTCCATAACCAAAAAACGGGATTTGGACACTCTATGCTTTATTTACGGCATTACCGCCGCTTTTTTTCCGCATAAACACACATACCCGGTTGCCATATCTTAACAGGCAACCGGATTTTTTTCGTTAGCCGATCTTTTTTCCTTTAATTTTTCGATTCTTAGTGTTATAATAAAAAATGATGAAAGCGTTTTCCATAAAATGGAAAACAACATATAACAAGGAGGATTTTATGAACAAATTTGAGTACATGGAGAAACATGGTTACGAACAACTGATTTACTTCTATGACAAGACCACCGGACTCAAAGGCATCACCTGCATCCACAACACCACCTTGGGACCAGCCCTCGGCGGAACTAGACTGTGGAACTATGCGTCGGAAGAAGACGCAGCTCTCGATGCCTTGCGCCTTGCAAGAGGCATGACCTACAAAGCCGCGGCGGCCGGACTTAATCTCGGCGGTGGAAAAACCGTCTTGATCGGCGATGCGAGCAAGGTCAAGAGCGAAGCATATTTCCGGGCTCTGGGCCGCTATGTCCAAAGCCTCAACGGAAGATACATCACTGCCGAAGATGTCAACACTTCGACAAAAGACATGGATTACGTCCATATGGAAACCGAATATGTCACCGGACTTGAAGAAAAATCAGGCAATCCGTCACCGATTACTGCTCTCGGCGTTTATCACGGAATCCGCGCCGCTTTGCAACAGACATTCGGAAATGACGACATCAGCAAACGCACATTCGCAGTCCAAGGCGCCGGACAGACCGGTTACTTCCTGATCAAGATGTTGGTCGAAGCCAAAGCGAAGAAGATATATTTCACCGAAATCAACCAGCATCATATCGAAAGAATGAAAAAGGAATGCCCGGAAGTCGAATTCGTCGAACCGGACAAGATCTATGGACTTGACGTGGATGTTTTCGCGCCTTGCGCTCTTGGAGCCATCCTGAATGACGAAACGATTCCGGCTTTCAGATGCAAAATTATCGCCGGATCGGCCAACAATGCCCTGAAAGACGAAGACAAACATGGAATGATGATCAAGGACCGTGGTATCCTTTACGCCCCTGATTTCGTCATCAATGCCGGCGGACTCATCAATGTATACCATGAACTCATCGGCTATTGCCGTGAAAGAGCTCTTCGCGACACGGAAAAGATTTATGATCGCCTCCTGGAAATCTTCAGCATCTCAAACGAACAAGGAATTTCCACATACGAAGCAGCAAAGGTGTTCGCCAAAAACCGCATCGAAACGGTTGGCAAAGTAAGATCGAATTACGTACGTCGGTAGCAAATAATGAAAAGGATTACCTTTCTTACGGGATACTACGGGTCGGGAAAAACCGAAATCGCTCTCAATCTGGCGGTCAAGGAAAAAGCCGACTATCTTGTCGACCTGGACATCATAAATCCGTATTTCCGGTCTCGTGAGGCTGAGGAATTCCTGAAGGGCTTGGGGACGAAGATAATTTCCTCTGATCTCAAGGACAGCGCCTACTCCGATATGCCTTTTCTGTCAAAACAAATTTTTTTGCCTTTTTTGCAGGATGGCTGCCGCGCGATCTACGATCTCGGCGGTAACGACCTCGGAGCGAAGGTGATGCGACAGTTTGAAAAGATCGACAAACAGATTGTCGACCTTTTCCTTGTTGTGAACGTGTACCGGGAAGAGACAAGGGACACGACTTCGATATTGAAACTGATCGATAAGATACAGGGATCTTCCGGATTTGCGATTACCGGAATCATCAACAATTCCAATTTGCTTCGCGAGACCACTTACGACGACATCATGTCAGGCGAGGCCAAAATTGCGGAAGCATCGAAAATATCGGGGATTCCGTTAGTGTACACCTGTTTTTATGAAGAATTATTCCAGCCCTCCTTCGCTTATATGGGCGAACCGCTGATATTAAAACTCTATTTTCGCAAAAAATGGTACTAAGGAGGAAAAAATGCCAAAAGGTAGAACAACGTTCGATTACGAAAAATGCAAAGGTTGCCTGCTATGCGTCGAGTATTGTCCGCAAAAGATACTTTATCAGGACAAGACAACTCTGAACAAAGCGGGTTATAACATCATCAAAGTCAGCGACCCGGACAAATGCATCGGTTGCGGATTCTGCGCAATCATGTGCCCGGATTCGGTTATCAAGGTGGAGGTGGAGTAAAATGGCCAAAGTATTGATGAAAGGCAACGAGGCCATGGCTCTCGCCGCCATTAAGGGAGGAGCCGAAGCGTTTTTCGGCTATCCGATCACCCCGCAAAACGAAATTCCGGAATATCTTTCGAAACACTTGCTTGAAAACGGTAAAGTATTCGTTCAGGCCGAATCGGAAGTATCTGCCATCAACATGGTTTACGG
>DAOSWG010000019.1:9501-15243 GCA_035379945.1 Bacillota bacterium | reverse complement strand
AACGGAAAATCATCGGAAACGAATTCATAAAGGTTTTCGAAGAAACAGCAAATAAACTTGGCGACCTCGCTTTTCTGGCCCAAGGAACGCTTTATACGGACAAAGTCGAATCCGGCACCGGCGCATCCGCCACCATCAAATCCCATCACAATGTCGGCGGCTTGCCGGATCATATGAATCTCAGGCTTCTTGAGCCGCTCGACACTTTGTTCAAGGACGAAGTCAGAAAACTTGGTTTGACCTTGGGATTACCGGAATCGCTTGTCAACAGACAACCGTTCCCCGGGCCCGGTCTCGCCATCAGGATAATCGGGGAAATAACCAAGGATAGACTGAATCTGGTAAAAGAGTCCGATGCCATATTGCGGGAAGAAATTTTTGCGAACGGCTTGGACAAGGAAACATGGCAATATTTCACATTGCTTCCCGGAGTTCATACCGTCGGGGTCATGGGGGACGAAAGGACATACGGCGAACTGATTGTGATCAGGGCCGTCTCGTCGGTCGATGGCATGACGGCCGACTGGGCCAAACTGCCATATGACGTTCTTGACAAGATATCCATCCGAATCGTCAACGAAGTTTCGGGAATCACTAGGGTTGCCTATGACATAACATCGAAGCCACCAGGGACTATCGAGTGGGAATAATAAGGGGGAAACAGAATGAGCGGATTGATAGATAAGATCATCATGGAAGGTTTGACTTTCGACGACGTGTTACTGATACCTGGCAAATCATCCGTTTTGCCAAAAGAAGCGGATACTTCCACCGTTCTGGCAAAAGGGATAAAGCTTGGAATTCCTTTGGTCAGCGCTGCAATGGATACTGTTACGGAATCCGGATTGGCAATCGCTTTGGCCGAGGCTGGCGGTCTTGGTTTTATCCATAAGAATATGACTATCGCAAAACAAACGGATGAAGTGAAAAAGGTCAAAAAAGCGAATAGAGGCAACTTGCTTGCCGGCGCCGCTGTCGGCGTGGGCAAGGACACAATGGAGCGCGTTGACGCGCTTGTTGGCGCCGGTGTCGACATCATCGCGGTCGATTCCGCGCATGGACATTCAATCGGCGTTCTCAATATGATAAGAACGATCAAGGCGAAATATCCGCATCTTCCGATGGTCGGTGGAAACGTCGTCACAAAAGAAGGCGCAGCCGATCTGATAGAGGCCGGAGCCGACGCAATAAAAGTCGGCGTCGGACCGGGAGCCATTTGCACGACCAGAGTGGTTGCGGGCGTAGGTGTTCCACAATTAACCGCAATTGCCGATGTCTACGATATTTGCAAAACAAAGAACATACCGATCATCGCCGACGGCGGCATAAAATCAAGCGGAGACATAACCAAAGCGATCGCTGCCGGAGCGGACGTTGTCATGATAGGCAGTTTGTTTGCCGGCGCCAAAGAAGCTCCGGGAGAAGACATCTACGACAACGGCAAGCATTTCAAAAGTTATCAGGGCATGGGATCGTTATCGGCCATGCATCGCGGATCCGGAGAAAGATACTTCCAGGATTCCAAATCAGAAATCAAAAAACTCGTACCGGAAGGTATTGAAGCAAGGGTTCCCTATCGCGGGGAAATCGATGATGTTGTGTATCAATTGATTGGCGGCCTAAGATCCGGAATGGGATATTGCGGCACAAAAACAATTGCGGAACTGAAAGAGAAAGGCAAGTTTGTCAAAATATCGGGTGCCGGTCTGAAAGAATCGCATCCTCACGATGTGGAGCAAACAAAACAATCTCCAAATTATTAAGCTTTGTTTTATATTTCTTATTCTAGATAATTTTAAGATAAAAAAGGGCTTCTCTTACACGAGAAACCCTTTTTAAATTATTTTGTTTTACTTTTTGTGTTACTAATCCATTGTGTGTGAGCCGAGGTATGTAAATGTATCAATATCATATACAACCCATTCAGAAGCTGTAAATGTTGTGTTTGGATCAGAAACGGCAGCAGATCTTACCAAAGTATGATCCAATGTACTTCCATCACCAACCGGCCAATTGGTGCCAGGATCGGAACCAATAACACCGATAACATCGATAACTACATCGTTCTTCAACAAGGCAATAGCGTCATCTCCGTTGAAATATGTCACAGTTGAGGTTGTGTCTGAAACATCTAGAATAGCTTGAGCTGAACTTGAATTGGCAATAACATAAACTTCTCCCGGAGCTAATGTTCCAGTAAGATTCAGAGTATTTGTCGCGGTAGCAGACCCATTAGAATACAAACAAACTGTATATATGCTAAGGTCAACGGTCACACCAGTACCATTGTAAATCTCAAGCGCTTTGCTGTTTGATGATCCTTCAATGTACTCAGAGAAGAACAAATCTGAAGCGACAGTAGCGACAGTTGCTTCTGCAGTAACTGTAACAGTTGTAGTTCCTGTCGCAGTGGCGTTTGTATCTCCGTAAGTCACGGTATACGACAAAGTTACGACCGCATCGGGTTGACCGGATGCCGGTCTTGTAACTGTTGCACTGGCGCCGTCAATTACGATAGCGGCGTTGTCAGATGTCCAGGCAACTGTTGCGCCGTATTTTCCAGCGACCGTCAATGTGAAATCGGTCGTCGCTGTAGCGGCTGGCATCGTCAAGACACTGGCTTCGTAATCAGCCATGGCCTGGTCGGAAATAGCTGTTCCGGCAACGAGGTTGCTGGACAATGCAATGGCGATTTGCGGTGTGTTATACCAGCTCAGTATCGCTCCAACAACATCAACCGGGTCTCCGGCGTCTAGGCCTGTCAAGAATGCAACGATAGCAGTGAATTCGTCTTCGTCAATCGAACTTTCAACTCTACCGGTAATAGTAGTTCCTGTTGCAACATCGAGGAGATAGAAGTTGAATGAATTGGTAGTAAAGGAAACGGTGGATTTCAATATGCAGCCTTCAAAGCTAACGAGTTGTCCCTGATAATCGGCAACATTTTCTGCAATGATGTCGATTCCGGTCAATGAAACCGGCGTAATTGCTGTGGGTTCTTCGTCGACTACTTCGACGCTGACGATATTGACAATTTCGTAAAGGCCTTTATAAACGTCTTTTTCACCGTACAGTATTACTTCTTGTCCAACGAGGCTAGCAAACAAATCTTCGTAATCGGAGCTAACATAAATATCAACTCCACCGGTCGCATCCTGGATCCAGAAGTTATTGTACTTGGTCATTGCTGTGATAATACCTTGGACTTTGACAAGATCTCCCTCAGCGATTACTAGGTCGTCATGAATGTCGGCAATGTCAGAGAATGGCAGATCGCCAACAAAGATCGTGACCGTGACTTCCGCTGTAGCTTCGCCCTTGGTGGCTGTGATTGTGAAGTCAACCGGTGTTTGGATTGTAACGGCGTCGACATCAATCAAACCTGCCACCGAGATGATGGTGGGATCTTCTGATGCATAAGTTAGGTCAACACCGTAAAGCGATGCCAGTAATTCAAGATCTGTATCTTCCAACACGAATGTCGGAATTGTGTTTTTGATTGCGGTTGCCACAGCGTCTGCAGCGGCTTGATCGCTCTCAAACACTACAGTGATGTCGCTTGTTGTTCCGAAGAAAGAACCATAATAGACCTTAAAGTCGCTTCTATAGCCGACCATAAGGATGTCAACGGTTACTGTTTGTCCGTGTAATGGTTTCAGATCCTCGTCGTTGGCGGAATGATACAGCATTATCCCGTCATCCGCTAATGTATACGAATCATCCGAGTTAACGGTTACCAGATCGGTATTGAAGTCATAATCGGTCGGTACCAAAAAGACTGAATAATCATCGCTAACCGACGTATCATAATAAACCTTTCCGGTCACTGTATAAACAGTATAATGATATGGATTTGTTCCTGTCGGTACCGTCGGGTTGTCCTCGAGAACTTCGGAAACAGTAGCAACTGTTCCGGCTGGCATTCCGACAGCCGTAGCTGTGGATTCGGTTATAATGATTGGTTCATAACCGGTAATCTCATACTGGGCACTATAAATATCCAGAACACCGGAGATGTCATATACTCCGCCGAGTTCAACATCATAACTTCCGGAATATACATACATGACATCGGTGCCGTCGGAAATGAAGAATGCGCCCCAGTCATAAATTGCGACGACTGTCATTCCAACGTAATTGGCTCTTTCATCAACGCCAAGGGCAATGGCAGCTGCGATTGTCGTGACATCCGTACCAAGATCGTATTTCAAAACGATAAAGGTATATGTCTTTGTGTAAACGACACCTTCGATTGTAATCGAAGCGGTCACTACGACGTTGGTGTCGGCATCCATAGGTTGGGTTACCGTACCATCAGCGGCGATAAGAGCAAGGTTAGATGTCGTCCATGTGACGGCATAAGAGTTGCCATCGTCATCCAAAGCGGTTGCTACAAAATCAACGTCTTCGTAGATTCCGTCATTGGCCGGGAAAGCAACGGCTCTCGTCAAAGCCTGTTCGGCTCTTTCGGCGTTGGACAAAGCCAATTTCTCAAGGTAAGCATAAAGCGTAACCTGGGTGGTGAGTCCGCCGTAGGAAATTGTGGCAGTCAAAGTTACGTTCTGATCGCCGGCGGTAAATGAAGGCATCGTGACGGTTCCGTCAAGAGCAACATAATCCGTATCGGACGAAGCCCATGTAACGGTGGCGCCATCGTTGCCGATTGTCGCTACCAGCGTCAAGTTGCCGGACACGACATAAGTGTCGCTGCCGATTGTCTCGGCATAATAAGCGATCAGTGCGTCTTCGGCGGCGTCAAGGGCATCTTGGATCGAGGTATCGCCTATAACCGTCAAGCTGAACGCTTTCGTTACAGTGGTTTCCTCGTATGTCAATGTGGCCGTCAAAATGATGCTTGCGTCTTCGGTTCCTCTTGTTACTGTGCCATCGTTGGCGATGACGGTCGTATCAGAAGAACTCCATGTTATCACGACATCGCCGTCTGTTGTCGGTAATGTCACATTGCCGGTGACCGATGTAGCGGAGTCGCCGGTGGCATAGGTGATCACAAGATTCGTTTTGGCCGCATCAAGAACTTCGGCCGGATCCTGTTTGCATCCGACCAAGAACAGGCCGAACACAGCGATCAGAGCAAATGCCAGAAACTTTGTTGTTTTTCTCATTTCTATCCTCCTATATATATTTTTAATATCTATATGATATCTGAAACAACAATATCTTAATCTTTATATTCTTGTTGCTTTGCTTGATTATGAACTAATTGCCAAGAACGCGGTTGGCTTCCGCTTCGGCGGCGGCCAAGGCTTCCTGAATGATCTGGAGTTCCGTCTTCGTTGTTTCGGTTGACAGAACAACCCTTTCGAATGCGGCTTCTACCGCGGATCTTGCGGTCGATGATCCGACGAATGCCTGATCATAGAAGAGAATGCTTGATTGAGCGGCTGCGGCTTTTGAAGCCAGGGCTTTGACAAGATCAGAACCGGTGGCGGCCACATACTGGTTGCTGGCATTCAATACGTATCCGTTAGTGAATTGGATATACTCTTCTTCTGTGTAAACGGAACTTCTGACCGGCGAATATCCTGTTTCAAGAGCGAAATTCAACTGGACTTCGGCGCTGGTCAAATATTTGAGGAACAACCAGGATACGAGTTGTTGTTCGGCGGTTCCTTCATTCGTGATCGACATATTTGTTCCCTGCTGAATAGCGGTTGCGTATTCGGGATGATCTTCGTTGTAAAGCATTGAAGTGATGCCGACTTCGAATGTCTGTTCTTCAAT
>DAOSWG010000019.1:3450-9401 GCA_035379945.1 Bacillota bacterium | reverse complement strand
GCTGAAGAATCATATGAGAACGGAACAAAATTGGCTTTCATATCCGCGATTTCAGACGCGGTCTTGTGCATCGAGGTATTGGGCGATTTGTTTAATATCGCGGCGATCTGATCGATCATATCGCCGGATCTTGCGATTATTTCATCCGAAAGCGCGAACAGGTCTTGCCATGTTGTCGGGAAGCTGTCGATGACGCCGTCGGCGATCATGTCATCAAACAAGGTCTTGTTGTAAATGACGACTTCTGTGGATTTGTTGAAAGGAATCGAGTAATATTCGCCGTCCGTGGTATATTGGCAGTTCTCGCGACGATATATTTCCAGAATATCTTCGAATGCGTCGTCGCCGTCGCCATATCCCCAAGTCGAGTCATCAATATAAGGCGTGAGGCTGATGAGCGCGCGGTTGCTGATATATTCCATAACATGGTCCGGATAGTTTTGGACGATATTGGGAAGTTCTCCGGAAGCATTGATCAAGCTGACGATTGTCTGTCTGAGGTCGTCATAGTTGCTGGCCGCCTTGTTGATGGTGACGTCAACAGTGAGTCCATATGTGGTGTTCATATAAACCTCAAAATCATCGGCATAAGCCTTCAAAGCGGTCTCGATGGTTTCTCCGTTTGAATGCCACAATGAAATACTGATCGGACCTGCCGCTTGCAGATCGGCAAGCGTAGGAATGCTAACGGCCGCTTTGACTGTCAGGATGATAGTCTCGGAAGCCACGGCTCCTTCGGAGTCTTCGACATCAACGGTGATGGTGTATTTTCCCGCTCTTGTCGTCGAGTAATCGGTCGTGTAAGTAATCGAACCGGTCAAATCTCCGTCTTCGGCATCGGTGGCTGTGACGCCGCGCAACGGATCATACGCTGTTGAACCGATATAATATGTCTGTGTGTTGAATACGCCTAGAAGAATCGGCGCTTCGTTATCGCTTCCAACCGGAAGGATTGTCAGGGTAACCGTTATTTGAGTAATTGACCCTTCACTGTCTTCGACAGACAATATATAGGTTCTGACTCCTTGGGCAGTAAGCCATGCGGCATTGTACCCTTCCACGGTTATGCTGCTGGTAAGGTCGCCATCTTGGGCGTCCGTGGCGGTAATTCCGGCCAACGGATCATAACTGTCACCGACATAAATGGTAACACTTGTGGACGCGCCGACGATTTCCGGCGGCGTGTTTCTTATCTCGGCGCAAGCGGACAAAGATATGACCAACAATGCACCTACGATCAACGAAAGAATTTTTTTCACTATATTTTCCTCCTTTTGCTTATTGGATTTACAAATTCCAGAATATCAATGCCTGTCGATATCAGCCTTTTGTGCCGCTGCGGCCGATACCATTCATGATGTATTTACGGAAAACCAGGAAAATTATGATAAGAGGCACCGTAACCAGGGCGCTGGCCGCAATCTGAAGATTATACATTATGCGGTCGCCTCCCGGAACGTTGAAACTGGCATCTCGCAAAGCTACGGAGATCAGCCAGTATTGCTGTCCTTCCGTGCCGCCGGTAGATGTGATCAACCGGGGCCATATGAAGGCGTTCCATGCACCCAGAATATTTAAAATGGTAATTGTGAAAATAATGGGGCTAGCAATCGGAATCATGACTCTCGTCAAATACTTGAAATCGCTGCATCCATCGACCCGGGCTGCCCGGTATAGACTGTCAGGAACTTGTTTGAAACTTTGTCGCAAGAAGAAAATATACGATATGCTAGTCATGAACGGAATCGTCATTGCCAGGAAGTAATGATTATTTCCCGTTCCCATGGCAATCCATCCGAACCCGTTTCCGCTGACGGTAATAAAGTTGGTGATAATGAATATTTCACCAGGAACCATCATGGTCATGATAAGAATGGAAAACAAAGTTTCGCGCCCTTTGAACTGGATCTTGGCAAAAGCGTAAGCTGCCAATATCGTCGTAATGATCGTTCCGGCCGTTGATACGAGCGCCACGATCACTGTGTTCTTTATATATAATCCGAAATTCAATTCCTGTAAAACCGTTTTATAATTTATCCATTGCGTATCCGAAAACAAGAGAAACAGTGACGGATTTGGATTGACGGAGCTTTCATAATATGTCATAAGGGAAGCTATGACCATCCAATAAAACGGAATCATTATGAAAAGCGCGATCAGGACAAGGAACATATAGGTGAAAAACATTCTCGACAACTTGCGGAAATTCTGCCTGCTGATATTTTTCTTGAGGCGAATCGTGTCTTCATCCTCTTCTTCTGGTTCTTTTTCTTCTTTTGGCTTTTTTTCAAACAATTGTTTGATGCGAGAAGGAATATTTTTGATAAAACCGATAAATCCGTAATCCTTAACGACTCTCAGCAACGTGAAAGTGCTGATAAGTTTGATTACAAAACTGATCGGATTGACCAATAACAACGAAATCAGCGCCTGGAAGAATTTGGCCCACGTCATTGGAAGATCGACATCATAGATAAGTCCGTTTTTCAGTTTCTTGACGCCGATAACGAACATTGGTATGGCCACCACAAGGAACAGGGCCATCAAAGTCAATACAGTGTTAACCGTTTCCGATTTGATTTCGCCAAATGTCCACTGGTAAACTTGAGGATAGGCCAAGGCTCCGAGATCGACGTTCCCGCCCTCGCCGAGAGGCAACTTGATCATCCGGAAGAACATCAGGAAAATCGTGATATAAGCAATTATGGCCAAGAAATCAAAGATAAGCGATACCAGTTCCTGTCTGCGATATCTTTTAAAATAGATATTTTTCATTTTGACGGCCTCCTAGTAATGGACCCGTTTTTTACTGATCTGCATTTGGATCAGTGTCAGGACCAGGATGAAGGCGAACAGAATTATTGAAGACGCAGCTGCGAGCGACAGGTTGCCCGGCGTGCTGTTATTCAAATAATCGTAAATGTAAAAGACTATCGTTTTCAGAGTGTAAGTCGCACCGGCCGGTGCGCCGGAATCGCCGAAGATGGCGATAACCGATTCGTATGTTTTAAACGCTCCGATCATGGATGTGATGATGATGTAAAAAATCATCGGGGAAATCAACGGAATTGTGATTTTTGAAAAGATCCGTCGCTTCGGAGTTCCGTCTATTTCGGCGGCTTGATAATATTGCTTATCGATTCCTTGAATACTTGTGAGGAACACCATGATCTTGAATGCCATGGCCTGCCATACCCCATAAATGATGAGAACACTCATGGCGGCCCAGAAAGTGGGCCCGATTATCACGCCGTTATTGTTCCAGTTACTGACCCAGGCTATCGGATCGATCCCAAACCAACCAAGCATTCGGTTGATAAGTCCGGAATCTCCGCTTTTGAACATGTAGGCAAATACAAGTCCGATGGCGATAGAGTTGGTGACATAAGGCAGAAAATATATTGTTTGGAAAAAATTGCGAAGCGGTTTGATCGAATTGAGCGCTACAGCGATCAACAATGAAAGAAGGATGGAAATTGGAACGGAAATCAACACAATTATCAAGGTGTTGATCATAACCGACGACTGCGTGTGACTTGACGGCAACAGGAAATTGTCTTCATTCAGCACGGTGATGAAGTTTCCGAACACGGTGTATCCGGTGATGGTATTGTCCGTCTGGTTGTATCCTTCATATATTACCAGTTTGAAGGCGTTGACTATCGGATAAAAGATGAATATCGACAGCAAAATCAACGCCGGGGCCAGGAAAATCAACGCTTTGAACCAATCGGGCCAATGTACCAAAAACCCCATTTTGTGATTTACAAGAAAATCAGTGATCTTGGAATTGATTTTCTTAAACCAATTCCTTACCGCCCAAAAGGCGTCTTTGATTTTAGACATGGCCGACCACTAACCCTGATGTTTCATCAAATAAGTGGATTTTTCCCTTTTTGACCGATAGTTTCACTTTTGTCTGTCCTGGCAAAATAGAATCGGAATCAACGAGCGCGCGGGTATCGGTGCCGGATTCGTCGAAATGAATCAAGGTATCGCGACCGATATGGAATATTTCGGTGATATTGACATCGAATCCTTTGTCGTCAACCCGGAAATCTTCCGGTCTTACGCCGACATCGTACTGTCCGTCTTGAACCTCTACCGGACCGATTGGCGTCTTTCCTGCGTACAATGTGTTGTTTTTGACTTTTCCCTTGAAGATATTAATCGGCGGATTTCCTAAGAATTTCGCGACAAAAATGTTGTCCGGGTTATTATACATTTCCTGCGGAGCGTCAACCTGTTGTTTGACCCCGAAATTCAAAACAACCATCTGATCCGATATGGACATGGCTTCTTCCTGGTCGTGGGTGACAAAAATCGTGGTGATTTGCGTTTCTCTTTGAATCCGCTTGATTTCTTCGCGCATTTGCAGCCGCAATCTGGCATCGAGGTTCGACAGCGGCTCATCCAGTAAAAGCACTCTCGGCTTCTTGACAAGGGCGCGGGCTATGGCCACGCGCTGTTGTTGCCCGCCGGATAGCTGGGCCGGTTTGCGGTCCAACAATTCTTTGATGTTGACAAGGGCTGCCATCTCGTTCATTCTGGCTATGGCATCTTCGCGTTTGATGCGAAGATTTTCCAGCGGAAACATGATGTTCTGCCTTACGGTCATATGGGGATACAGGGCATAGTTTTGGAAAACCAAGCCAATGCCTCTTTTTTCCGGTGCTAGTTTAGTGACTTCGTCATCACCAAAAAAGATTTTTCCTTCCGTGGGTTTGTGCAAACCGGCAATCATAAAAAGTGTGGTCGATTTGCCGCAGCCCGAAGGCCCGAGCAATGCGATAAGTTTTCCCGATTCTATTACAATATCGAGATCGTTTACCGCTGTTGTCTCGATGCCGCTTTTGTCGGTAAAAATCTTCGTTAGATGCTCCAGTCTTATTTCCATGCTCAAATCCTCCCTATTGTTCAAAAATATCAGTCTGATAAAATGTCAACTTATATTTCTCCAAAACGCTTATATCGCAAATGGTTTGTTCAAGATGAGAGCGAGAAAAATGCTATCTTACTTTATTTGTTATATATAATTTATAAAAACGTACCGGATAAATTATATCTTCTTCGCTCTTTAATTTCAATACGGAAAGCGATACCATAAGTTAAGATAAATTATTTCCTGGCGGTTTTTTATTTTGTTTTTCCGCTTTGAAAATTGTCGTAGGCTCCACCTTGCCCATATATTTCTTTTTACGGAAAAACACAAAATAGGTAGTAACGGCCAAAACCGTCAAATAAATGCCCATTCCAAGGTAAAAAATGTATTGGAATTCCGTCATCACATAATTGTTTTTCGGATAAATGCCGGCGGACTCCAATTCAAAAGACGGCAGCGTCCCGTTTTCGTCATAATACTGTTCTATTGCGGACGATATCTGAAAATCAGCATCGGCAAGTGCGAAAGGAACCGTAAAAATCACTTCTCCGCCTTCAGAAACCAGCGTTACGGTATCATACGCATCTGTCAACAGAACGTCTTTGCTTATTCTGGCATATCCTTCATTATCAATCGCTATAAATAGCGAAATTGACCGAAATCTTACAATATTGATCGTTAAGCCTTCGGATTCCGGGTCTGCAGAATCAGAAAAATTCAGATAGTAATTTCCGGAAAGATCATCGGTTTTTGAATGAATCAGGATATATGCATATTCGTCTACCGTCAATGTATCACCGGCAACATCGGCTGCGGCAATCTCATAAAACCTGATTTCATATGGATCCAAGTCATATTCGAACAACGGCTCCCGGCGATTGTAATCCGGCATGTTGGAATAAAAGAAAAAGTAATCCGGTTCTTCCTGTTCCAACCCGCTGACACCATATTTTTCGATATAATAGGTCGTCATGATCCCGGTGGTGTAATCGTATACGAAAAGGAAAACAATGACGGCCGCTATGGCGTAGAATATTCGCCCCAGTACTTTCAACTAAACAAGCCTCTA
>DAOSWG010000019.1:0-3350 GCA_035379945.1 Bacillota bacterium | reverse complement strand
GTATCGTTGCCGCCATCTACATATTGCGATATCATGAGCGATTTCTCCGCCGATGTGAATGTGTTCTTGTACAGATTCACGGTCACTACCGTTCCCGAGAAGAAATCACCGGCTTCATAATCATCACCGTAGGAAGCGAAAACATCTTCGGTTTTCGTGTCATCTACTATATAAACAAAAGTGTAACCCAGCAAATCGCTTTCAAGTATGGTTTCTATTTCGCCTATGGTCTTGCCGGACAAATCAGGCAACACGGGGTCGTTGTAACCGATATAGACAAGAACAGTAGTCGACGAATCGGTTATCATATCTCCGATTTCGTAAGGATTTCCATAACGGGAAAAAGTCTGATCGGGAACTTCGTTGTTGGTTTCGATCGTTATTTGGTAATCAATACCGAGATTGTCCATTATTTCCCGGATTTCCGAACTTGTTTTTCCGGACAAGTCCGGAAGAACCGGTGGATTTTCTGCAAAATAAAGCGTCAATACTGTTCCGGGAGTTATTTCGCTGCCGGCAGCCAGATCATTGCCGTAACGCGAAAAATCACCAGTTTCCACATTGTAGTTCTGTTCCGTTTTGACGACTATCGTCACAAGCAAGGAAGATAACTCTTCCCTTGCCTCGGTTTCGGTCATGCCGGATAGGTCGGGCAATGTATATGTGGTTTGCTGGGTTTGGCATCCTATGAACGCAAATGTCAGAAACAAAATTGATAAAACGGAAAGAAACATTCTTTTTTTCATGTCGATCGGGCTCCTTGTTTGTTCAATATCCTGTGCTCTATAAAAAGGCCGCTTTCGTTCTGAAAGCGTCCTTGAGATCAAGAGAATCGGGCTTTGATATTCGGTTTGATCTTTTTATCATGTCAACGCTTTGAAATGGAAGCAAGATAGAAAAAAATATGCCTTTCGTTAAAAAGGCATACTTAATATTGTGGCGACTATGTTCTTGGGAACGATTGAGGCTCCCGCAAAATTGCCTATAAGGTCTTGGATTATTGTTGTTTTAGTCCAAACGAAGTACACTATGACGGCCAATACACCAAGGACCAGGAAAAGTTTTATGAATTTCTTGATAAACACCACGAGACCAATTATGGCAAAAATGGCAAGCGCCAACAAAATGAGTCCTTGCGCCCAAATGTACAGGCCCTGGAAAAAGCTTATAGCCTGGTTGATGAACGGTTGGATGTAGCTGTTGATTGTGTCGATAATCGTCATAGCGTAAACATTCATTTGTTTCCACCCCTTTTATGGATAAATCTTTTATATTATGTTGTATAAACATTATATCATAAATATTTTCGGAAGGAAGAGCGTTTTTCTATTTTTTTCAAATTGTCGAACAAAAATATTTATCGGTAAGCTTTTCGGTTTTCCACCGCTTTTGTCAAGGTCTGATCATCAGCATAATCAAGGTTCCCGCCGACGGGTACGCCATAGCCGATTCTTGTTGTGAGAATGTCCAAGTTTTTTAGGGCTCTCTGAATGTACATGGCGGTAGCTTCGCCTTCCTGAGTGGCTGATGTGGCTATGATGATTTCCTTTATTTTCTTCTCCTGGACCCGCGGCCAGAGACTGGACAGGTTTATGTCTTCCGGTCCCGTTCCGTCCATTGGCGAAATCACTCCGTGAAGCACGTGATATAATCCGTTATACGTCCCGCCGCGTTCAAAGGAAAACGCGTCCTTTGGCGATTCCACGATCATAATAACTGATTTGTCTCGCTTTGGGTCAGAACATACTTGACACGGGTTTATATCCGTCAGTTGACCGCATACGGGGCAAGGAAAAACGTCCTGTTTTATCTTGGAAATATCCGATGCGAATCCATCCAAATCTTCCTGTGTGATTTTGTCGATCGTGAAAATGGCATACCTTTCGGCGGTTTTTCTGCCGATTCCCGGATACTTCATGAAATCGGCAATCAGATCTTCCATCGCCTTGGGATAACTCATCAGAAAAGCCCCGGAATTTGCATTCCCTGTGTTATGGATCCAATAGTTTCCTCAAGTTCTTTGTCGACCTTTTTGAATGCATCGTTCAAAGCGGCCACTATCATGTCCTGAACCATCTCGATATCTGTAAGATCTATTTCGTCTTTTTTTATGTCGATCGATATTACTTCTTTGTTTCCCTTGACGGCGACTTTGACCACCGAGCCGCCCGCTTGCCCGTAAAATGTCGATGCATTTATCTCTGCTTGGGCTTTTTTCAGATCTTCCTGCATTTTTTGAATTTTTTTGATCATTTGCGGATTGATCATTTCCGTCACTCCCAAAATGTTATTTTTTTATTGTCACAAGATCGCCGAAAATATTAACAGCTTCGGTTATTACCTTTTCTTCTTTTTCCGATTCGTCTTCCCTTTGCTCTCCGGAAACGTCCCTGAGCCCGTCGCATACGATAGGAGACAAAGTTATGTCCCGACGGCCCTGGTGCCATTGTTCGGCAAATTCCTTGGCGATGTCCTCAAACACGGCATCCGGCAAAGCAATATAATCGATGTCTCTGTCGAAAGCCCTTTTCAGAACTTCTTTGATGCTTTTTTTCACCGCCGGTTTCATCATTTGATTGCACATTCCTGCAGTGGAAAACGTGACGATAAGCGCGTCATTGGAGCTCGCTCTCACTGTTCCGGTCTCGAATTGAGCGGCATATTGTTTCAGGTTGCCGTGGGAATTGAACTTTGTCAGTCGGTTCCAGTTGCTTGCCAGATAATTCTTGTCGTCTCTGCTTCCGTTGTTCAGAACGCTTTCCACGAATTCGATCCTGTAAGTATTGGCAATATCTTCTTCCGGAAGGTCATCTGGCGTTTCTTCTTTTTCCGGTTCTTCTATAGGTAGATCTTCTATTTGTTTTTCTTCGGGCTCTTCCATAAAAATATCGAGACTCGGTTTTTCTTCTTTTGCGGGCAAAACGATTTTTTCCGGTTCTGGCGTCTTGGGTTTTGCGGTTTCGATGATTCTTATCCGTTTTTCCAAAGAATCGATGCTTTCCAGCAATTTGGCGTCGCTGGAAACCTCTTTGTCCGTCATCTTGATAAAAGCCAGTTCAAGGTATAATTTGGGGCTTGTGCTCCATTTCATTTCGTTTATGGCTTTTTGCAACACGTCGATATAGAAAAAGATTCTCCGATTACTGACAATCTTGGTCAATTGAACGAATTCTTCGTTTTTATAAAGACTGTTGGCATCTCCGATCGGCCCTATATTCTTATACATCAGCATCGCACGGAAAAAATCCATCAAATTCAAGGCGATTTTGTGAATTTCCTTGCCTTGCGATACCAAATCATTCATTGATTGGATCGCTCCGGTCGATTCCATCTCCACAATGGATTTTACA
>DAOSWG010000018.1:3604-20107 GCA_035379945.1 Bacillota bacterium | reverse complement strand
GCCAGAGCTTACGAAGTCGTCCAGAAAGATATGTGATAAATGAAATGGCTCCTTTGCGGGAGCCGTTTTTTTATAAAACAGAAACAAAAGACGGTTTTGCCTTTCATGGTATGACGCGATATGATAAAATAACGATATGGCGTTTCAAACCAACAAGACCTTAGAGGAAGGAATACCGTATATGGCCGAAGGAACGATTTATCCGATACTTTTGTTACATGGAATGGGATTTCGGGATTTCCGTAGAATCAATTACTGGGGCAGGATTCCCGGTGTTTTGGGAGTATACGGGGCCAAAGTTTTCTATGGAAACCAGGACGCCAACGGTTCGGTCGAGACCAACGCCCTTCAAATTGAAATGAGACTTAAAGAAATTTTAAGGGAAACGGGTGCCGCTAAAGTCAACATCATCGCCCATTCGAAAGGCGGGATCGAAGCCCGTTATCTCATATCGACGTTGAAACATGCGGACGAGGTCGCGTCCCTGACGACAATATCGACGCCCCACAATGGGTCTGTGACCGTCGACCATCTATTGAAATTCCCGAAATTTCTTGTCAAGTTCGGTTGTTTTCTCACCGATATTTTCTTTCGTATCCTCGGCGACAAAAACCCGAAAACGTACAGTTCCGTCTGTTCTTTGACCACAAAAGTGGCCAACCAGTTCAACCTGGATAATCCGGACTCCGACAAGGTTTACTATCAAAGTTACGCCTTTGTCATGAAAAACATATTTTCGGACGGTTTTTTCTGGTTATCTTGGTTGCTTGTCCGCCACTATGAAGGAGAAAGCGACGGCTTGTTGTCGCCTCGTGCGGTCAAGTGGGGGAATTTCCGAGGCATCTATAAAAGCAACGGAAGAAGAGGAATCTCCCATTGTGACGAAGTCGATTTGAGAAGACGCCGGTTTACCAAAAAGACCGGTGACGGTATTTCCGACATCACCGAAATTTATCTGAAAATATATGAAGATCTATGCAATATGGGATTCTGAAATGACAGAAGTCGCAGTCTGGTGCGGCTTTTTGTTATCAAAAAAATGATTTTATGTTATCATTGAAGCGGTGAAAAATATGCAAAAGTATTTCGTTCTTCCCGATAAAGTCCACGACCATACCTGTTATCTTTCCGGATCCGATCTTCATCATATCCGGGACGTTTTGCGTTACCATACCGGGCAACAGGTTATAATCGGAATTTCGGGAGGAAAAAGTTATCTGGGCGTGATCGGATTGATCACCAGGGATATCTGCGAAGTGACGCTTACGGAAGAGTTGAATATAATTGAACCTTACTACAATGTCACGATCGCCCAGGCCTTGATCAAAAAGGACCGGTTCGAACTGTTTCTGGAAAAAGCGGCGGAACTCGGCGTCAGCGCTGTAATCCCGACGGTTTTTTCGCGCTCGGTAGTCAAAATCGACGAAACGAAAGAATCAAGAAAGCATGAACGGTTTCAACTGATTCTGAAAGAAGCTTCCGAACAGTCAAAGCGAAAAGATATCCCGGAACTGCTTCCTTTTACAATTCTCACAGATATCGATTATCCGGCATATGACCGGGTGATCGTCTGTTATGAAAAAAACGACACGGACGGATCATTGAAAGAAATCATCGGACAAATCCGTCCCGAAGAAAAAATCCTCGTCATTGTCGGCCCGGAGGGTGGCATATCGAAGGAAGAAGCGGAGTTTCTTAGCCTTCAAAAAGCTTTTTTCGTAACTTTGGGAAATAGAATCCTGCGGAGCGAAACCGCATCGATCATGGTTCTTTCCGCCTTCTTGTATGAAGGAGGCAGATGATATGAAAAAAGTTGCCTTCACCACTTTGGGATGCAAAGTCAATTCCTACGAAACCGAAGCCTTGTGGGAGATTTTCAGACAAAAAGGCTATCAAAGGGTTAGTGACACAAAAGCGGCCGATGTCTATATTGTCAACACCTGCCTTGTGACAAACACCGCTGCCGGCAAAAGCAGACAGATGATTCACCGGGTTTTGAAACACAATCCGGATGCCGACATCCTAGTCATGGGATGTTTGTCCCAATTAGAAGCTGAAAAAGTTCTTGCGGAAAAAAACGTGCGGGCGATTGTCGGAACGAATGATCGGGAGAAGCTGCTTGGATATCTGGATGAATACCATGAAAAAGGCAAAAAAATCAATGGTATAAACCGTGTTGAAAATCGTCGTAAATTCGGGAATCTGGCGGTTTCCGGATATTCTGATCATCAAAGGGCATTTTTGAAAATCGAGGACGGATGCGATAATTACTGTTCCTATTGCATCATTCCTTACGCTCGCGGACCGGTTCGTTCCAAACCGCTTGACGAAGTCATGGAAGAAGCCGAAATACTAGCAAAAAGCCATCAGGAAATCATTCTGACGGGAATTCATACCGGCGGATACGGGAAGGATATTGAAGATGTGACCTTCGCGACGCTTCTTTGGAAACTGGCTGGTGATAATAACCTTCCAAGGATTCGCATATCGTCGATCGAAATCCATGAACTGACTGATGAAGTGATCGAAATTCTTTCCGGTTCAAAGCGTTTTGTGCATCACCTTCACATTCCTCTCCAGTCCGGATCCGACAAAATCCTGAAATTGATGAACCGCAAATATGACACCGCTTATTACAAAGACAGGATAAATAAAATCCGTAAGGCTTTGCCAGATCTGTCAGTGACTACCGACATCATCGTCGGCTTCCCTAAAGAAACGGAAGCCGACTTTGTAGATACGCTGACATTTGCGGAAATGATCGGATTTAACGAATTGCATGTATTCCCATATTCCAAACGGCCGGGAACCGTAGCGGCGAAAATGACCGACGAAATTCCCGGAAACATAAAAAAAGAAAGAGTCGGTCGTCTGATAGCTTTAGGCGAGAAAATGGCAAAAGACGCGATAAAAGCAATGATCGGAAAAAAACTCGAAGTCATCGTCGAAAGAAGGAAGGGAGATTATTTGACGGGACATTCCGCCGGCTACATCCACGTGGCTTTCAAAGGTTCGGACGATTTAATCGGCCGGAAGGTGGATGTCATCCTGGATAGGGAAGCATACCCTCTAAGCGTCGGCTCGCTTGTGAATAAATAAAAAAGATCCCCGGTTTTCCGAGGATCTTTTAAAGAAACAAATTCAACGTTTTTTCTGTTTGGCGAGCCGTTTTTCTTTCAAAGCTTCGATCTTGGCCTGAGCCTTGATCTGTTTCTTCGAAAGCGGTTTTTCCTTTTGTTTTCTCTTGATATGTTTGGCATCTTTGACGACATCGTAACTGATCACGGTGCCGTTGTCATGATTTGTCATCCGGTATGGCACGCCTTCGTTGATCTGCATCGGGACTTCGAACAAAAATCCGATCGTCGGCAGAAGCATCTGGTACTTGTTGATGCCTTTGACCAGATTGCGAATCTTTTTGGAACGATCCCAGCGGAAAATGACTTTGTTCATCTCATTCAGATACAAAAGAACAAAAGATGCTTTTTTCTTGTCGGCCGATATAAAACTTCTCAACAATACCAGTTCCGGCAGATTCTTGACATAGTACTCAAGGTACTTTCTGACCATCCGCTTGCCTTTTCCGTTCAGGCATTTGTACGTGTTGGTCTCGTCTCTCATCAGGTTTCCGGAAACAATGGTTTCGTTAAGGATGTTGCCGTTGTAGCGCTTGTTTTTGTTGATGGTGCGGTCCAACTTTTTGTAGAAATTCTTGTAGCGGGCTGCATAGCGTCCTTTATTGATGAAAACCGCCAAAAGGATGATGAATGCGATCGCTGCCACAGCGATGATGATGATTTGGACCAACCCCAAATTCATAAAATAAAACATTGGCAAATCCATATACGAACACCTCGATTCCATACACCTGAAATAATACCATATCTGGCCAAGAAATGAAATCAATTTCCCGAAAAAAATCGTTTACTTTTTATAAATATTCCTGTATAATATTTTTTGGCAAGAAGAAAAGGGGTGAAAGCACATGGCAAAAACCGTCGTAAGAGATAACGAAAGCATCGAAGACGCATTGCGTCGTTTTAAACGAGACGTTTCACGCGCCGGAACCTTGGCTGAAGCCCGTAAAAGGGAATATTATTTGAAACCGAGCGTTTCCAAGAAACTCAAACAGCGCCAGCATAAAGGCGGACACCGCGTATGACTCGAGAGCACTTCACATTGTTGAAGTGCTTTTTTTCCCCGTTGTGTGGTATAATTATATAAAGGGAGTGATGCGATTCCGATGGTAGATCTGACCAAGCTGGACATACCCGTGACGAACGTTTCCGAAATGGTCGCCCTGTTCGGCGTCAACGAAAAATACGTCCGGATTTTATCCGGTTTATACGGATTCAATATCTACGTCAACCACGAGGGTATTTTACTCGATACGGATGACGAAGAGAAGATTTCTGAAATCAGGGGAATCTTCGATATTTTGTTACAACTTGTAAAACGCAACATCGTGTTCAACGAGCGCGATATCATCTATATCCATCACATGTACAATATCGCCGGGAAGGAAGAGTTGCTTTCCCTTTTTCTGGGTCGCCAGGAAGTGGTGAAAACATTTTCGGGAAAACCGGTTTACGCCAAAACGCTTAGTCAGAAAACCTATCTTGACGCTATTGAGAAAAACACCGTCGTTTTCGGTATCGGACCGGCCGGTACCGGTAAAACCTATCTTGCCGTTCTCTACGGGCTAAGAAAGCTTAAAGAAGGCAAGATCAAGAAAATCGTCCTAACCCGTCCGGCTGTCGAAGCTGGCGAGAACCTGGGCTTTCTTCCCGGTGATCTCAAGGAAAAGATCGATCCTTATCTCAGACCATTGTATGACGCCATGTACGAGGTGCTCGGTCTGAGACTCACCGAAGAATACATCGAAAAAGGTTTGATCGAGATCGCTCCGCTTGCTTATATGCGGGGACGCACTCTGGAAAACGTATATGTCATTCTGGACGAAGCCCAGAACACTACTGTCGGGCAGATGAAACTGTTCCTGACGAGGCTGGGATTCCAATCCAAAATGATCGTCACCGGCGATGTCACTCAAAGCGATTTGCCCGCAAGAGTTCCGTCGGGCCTGATCAGGGCTTCCGAGATCCTAAAAGAGATCAACGACATAGCGATCGTTACATTCGACAACACCGATGTCGTGAGACATCCGCTTGTCCAAACGATCATTAAGAGGTTCGAAGATGCTAAGGATTAATTATGTGGATGAAGCTTCCAGCCCGGAAGAATGTCATGAAATAATCCGTAGCATTCTGAAAAAAGCAGCCAGGGAAACCAGGCTATGCGGATATAAAATCATCAGCGTGATAATGGTCACAAACGAGAAAATCCACGAACTAAACCGGATATACCGTAACGTTGACCGGCCGACCGATGTTCTGAGTTTTCCCGACGACGAAACAAAAAGAGAACTCGGAGACATATTCATATCGCTCGAAAAAACCAAATCGCAGGCCGAAGAATACGGACATTCATTCGACCGCGAACTTGCTTTTCTCGCTTTACATGGATTTCTTCACTGCCTAGGATACGACCACTTGGACAAGGAATCCGAGACGGAAATGTTCACCCTCCAGAAACAGATACTGGAAAAATCGAAATACAAGAGGTAATGCAAAATGGACAAACTAATCAAAATGGCGAAAGAAAACATCGTCAATTCCTATTCACCCTATTCCAAATTCGCCGTGTCGGCGGTTCTCGAGCTTAAAAACGGCGATACTTACAAGGGCGTCAACATCGAAAACGCCGCTTTCGGTCTGTCGAACTGCGCCGAAAGAAGCGCTCTTTTCGCAGCTTACTCCAACGGAATCAAGAAAGAAGATATCAAAAAAATCGTCATTTTCACCGACCATCCTTATTTCGTGTCCCCTTGCGGATCCTGTCGCCAGGTCATGCGTGAATTGATGGAAGACGATGCCGATATCATTTTGGTAAACAACAAGAACGAAACCAAAACGATCAAAAACTCCGAATTGTTGCCATTCGGTTTCTCAAAAAAGGATCTCTGATGTTCAAATCCGGATTTATAGCCATAATCGGCGAACCAAACGTCGGCAAATCGACGTTTTTGAACCAAGTCCTGAAAAAGAAGATCGCAATCACCTCGGACAAGCCGCAAACGACCAGAGACGTATTCGCCGGTATCTTTAACGATAGTGAATCGCAACTGGTTTTTCTCGATACGCCCGGAATTCACAATGCCAAGACCAAACTGGGCGAATATATGACATCATCGGCCATCAGCACGATCAAGGCTGTCGATCTGGTGCTTTTTTTTGTCAACGCCTACGATGATGTAAAAGAAAGCAATCTCAAGATAATGGACAAACTGGAAAACATCAAAACGCCGGTTTTTCTCATTATCAACAAGCTTGACACGATCACCGATTTTCAGCGCCTTGAGGCCGCTATCAAACCCTATAAGGACAAATGTGCTTTTGCCGGGGTCTTTGCGGTTTCCGCTTTGACCGGGCAATATGTCGATTTGCTTATGAAAGACATCAAAAACATGTTGCCGGAAGGCCCGAAATATTATCCGGACGGCGCTCTTTCCGACCGGCCGGAGACATTCCTGATCCAGGAATTCATCCGTGAAAAAATATTGGACAATACCCGTGAAGAAGTTCCTCATGCTGTAGCGGTCTATATCGAAAGGATGCAACACAAGAAAGAACTGACCAGAATCGATGCGACAATCGTTGTCGAGCGCGATTCCCAAAAAGCGATCGTGATCGGCAAAAACGGTGCCAGGCTCAAAAAGATCGGGACCGATGCGAGATTGGACATCGAAGAATTACTGGGACGTTCCGTCTATCTCGACCTTTTCTGCAAAGTCGAACCAAACTGGCGGAACCGAGACCATTATCTGAAAACATACGGATACAAACCAGAAAAGAAATAAGGTGTTAGACATGACCGAAACGACGGGATTCGTTCTCAAAAGGATGGATTACAAAGAGACGAGCAAGATCATTTTCGTCTATACCCCGACGGGCCGTGAAAGCTATCTCGTCCACGGAGCCAACAAGTTCACAAGCCCATTCCTGGCCCAAGCGGAAATATTAAACCTTTTAAACGTGAAAAGCGAAGGAAAAGGACTGAAGACAGCCAAAAACATCGAAACAAAGGCACGTTATCCCCACATCAAAGACAACCTGGAAAAATATACCTACGCCCTGCATCTTTTTGAAATCCTTCAGAATGTGGCCGATGCCGAAATCGATCATGCAAAGTTGTTTGGATTCATGGAAAAATTGCTTCCTAAAATGGAAGAAAGCGACAACTACATTCCTTACGCCTATATGTTTGAAAGCAAGTTGTTATATCTTTTGGGGATTCAACCGGAATTCAGGGAATGTGTCGTCTGCAAAAGCAAAGAAGTGGCCGGATTTTCCGTGCCGGACGGCGGAATGCTTTGTCAGGAACATTACCGCGAATCCTGTTACCCTCTCACACTTGCAAGAGAATGGATGCGTCTTTATTATTTCGACATCAACAAAGAAGCCGAACCGCCTCTGTTGTCTTATGACACAGCAGTCGGGTTAAGAAGGCTTCTCGATGACTATTACCGATATCACCTGAACATGAGGACAAAGTCACGCCAGGTCCTAGAAGGACTGCTGGGATACTGAGTCCCTTGTTTTCAATTTGCATATATCAACTTGACAATACAGTTAATAATAATATAATTATACTGAAGTAATATGCGCCATTTTGGGAGGATGATTGATTTGGCCAACACACTCGATCAACTTGTGAACTACTGCAAACAATACGGATTCATCTTCCAGGGCTCCGAAATCTACGGCGGCCTCGCCAATTCCTGGGACTACGGCCCTCTAGGCGTCGAACTCAAAAACAACATCAAAAAAGCCTGGTGGGAAAAATTCGTCGCCAGGAATCCATACAACGTCGGTCTCGATTCCGGGATCATTTTGCATACAAACGCCTGGATAGCATCCGGACACGTCAAGAGTTTCCAAGATCCGCTCATGGATTGCAAGGAATGCAAATCGAGACATCGGGCCGATAAGCTGATCGAAGCCCATTCGAAGGGCAAAGTGGACGCCGACGGTTGGAGCCGTGACGAAATGCTCCGATATATCAACGATAACAAAGTGAAGTGCCCTGTTTGCGGCGCTTTCAATTATACCGACATCAGACAGTTCAATCTGATGTTCAAAACCCATCAGGGCGTGATCGAGGACGAGCAAAGTCAAGTATATCTGCGTCCGGAAACCGCTCAGGGAATCTTCCTTGATTTCAAAAATGTCTTAAGGGTATCGCGGAAGAAAATCCCATTTGGCATCGGTCAGATCGGCAAGGCTTTCCGTAACGAAATTACTCCGGGGAACTTTGTTTTCCGTACAAGGGAATTCGAACAGATGGAACTGGAATTCTTTTGCAAACCGCATACGGAACTCGAATGGTTCGCTTACTGGAAGGATTTCGCCCAAAAATTCCTGTTATCTTTGGGGCTTGATCCGGAACATATCAGATTCCATGATCATCCGAAAGAAAAGCTTTCGTTCTATTCCAACGCCACCACCGACATATTGTACCAATTCCCCTGGGGGTTCGACGAACTCTGGGGCATCGCTTCCCGTACCGATTACGATCTCGGAAGACATCAGGAAAATTCCGGAGAAAACCTGGAATATCTTGATCCCGACACTAACGAGAAATATCTTCCCTATGTCATCGAACCGTCGCTCGGAGTCGAAAGGCTGTTACTCGCAATCCTGAACGACGCTCTGACGGAAGAAACCGTAGAATCGACCGGCGAGACCAGGACGCTGCTCAAAATCGACAAGCATCTGGCTCCATACCAGGTTGCCGTCCTGCCGCTCGTCAAGAAATATCATCAGGAAAAATCAAACGCAGTCTTCAACATGCTGATAAATGATTTTTCTGCCGTCTATGACGACACCGGCAATATCGGCCGCCGTTATCGCCGCCAGGATGCCATCGGCACTCCGTATGCCGTGACAATCGACGATACGACCGAAAGCGAAGGAACCGTCACCATTCGTGACCGCGATTCCATGAGTCAGGTTGTAATTGCCGTCGCTGAATTGTCGGATTATTTGAAAAAACAATTCTGATTCATAAAAAATAACCAAAAAGAAGGTGAGGAAATGGCAAGGATCAGTCAGGACACCGTTGACAGGATCAAGGATGCGGCTGACATTCTCGACGTTGTCGGCGAATACGTAGCCTTGCAACCGGCCGGCAAGAACCATAAAGGCCTTTGCCCTTTCCATAACGAAAAGACACCTTCTTTTTTTGTGTCTCCCGAGCGTAACTGGTTCCATTGTTACGGATGTGGCGCCAAAGGCGATCCTATCACTTTCATCCAGAAATACAAGAACATTTCCTATGTCGACAGCCTGAAATATCTGGGTGAGAAATACAATATCGAAATGAAATGGGAAGGCGACATCGAAACGTCGGTCAGCCGTGACCGTTTGTACCAGATCAACGAGGAAGCCATGCGCTTTTATCAGTTGTATCTCACCAACACGGAAAAAGGCAAAGTTCCGCTCGCTTATCTTTCCAAACGCGGCATCGGCATTCATACCGTCCAGTATTTCGAGATCGGATACGCCCCCAAGGAATCAGATGCGCTTTACCAGCATCTCAAGGAAAAATATACGGAATTGGACATGCTCGAACTCGGTCTCATAAAGAAAAAAGACACCGGTGAATATTACGACCTTTTCCGCGACCGCGTCGTGTTTCCCCTGAAAAACGCCTACGGAAAAGTCCTGGGATTCAGCGGACGGCTTTATGAGGCAAAGGAAGACGAACCGAAATATGTCAACTCTCCCTTTACCGACATTTTCATAAAAGGGGAAACCTTGTACAATCTCGACAAGGCGCAGACATTCATAAGACAATCTGGCGAAGCGATTCTTTACGAAGGTTTCATGGATGTCATCGCTTCCGTCAAAGCCGGCGTCAAGAATGCCGTCGCTTCGATGGGAACCCAGTTGACCATGCAACAGGCGGCCCTTTTGCGAAAATACACGGATAAGGTTGTCATTTGTTACGACGGCGACGAGGCGGGCTTTAACGCCACCGGCAAAGCCATTACCATCCTCAGGGATGAAAGATTCGAGATCAGCGTTGTCGTATTACCGGAAGGCCTCGATCCGGACGATTTTGTCCGTAAGCATTCCGCCAAGGCTTTTGCCGAGTTTATCGATAAGAATAAGATAGATATCTACGAATTCGCCTATCTCCACTTTCTCCACGGACATGATCTTTCCAAGGCTTCCGAAGCGGAAGCGTTTAAACTTAAAGTTTTTGATTTCTTACAGAAGAAAGCGTCAATCACGGTCACGGACATCTATCTGAAAAAAATGGCTTCCACGATCGGCGTCGACGAATCATCAATTAAAGCCGACTACGAATCATATCTGATGATGCAGGCAATCAAAAAGAGCCTAGTCACCAGGAAAACCCACAACCAATTCTCGACCGTGACGCATCGCTATGTGAAAGCCGAGGAAATCCTGATCAACTACTATTTGAAATCCGCCGTCTTCCGCAAGGAAATCCGCGACAATCTAACCGATCTCTTTGCTAAAGAAAAAGGCAACGTCGAGATCATCGGGTGCGCTATTGATATTGCCGACACCTCGGATAAAGACGACATTACCGCGGAAGTGTTCGCCCAGATTCCGGAAAGCCGCCACGAGTTGTTTCATCGTAAACTTTTGGACCCCGGGTACGAATACTCGTCACAAGAACTGTCCGATTGCATCATGACAATCAAAGATCGCAAAGTCGAAGAAATGGTGGCCGAACTCGAGGACGAGAAAAATTCGATCACATACGAAAACAAGAAAGAACGCTATATTGAACTTGTAAATCAAATCGCCGAACTCAAAAGGTCGCAGGGAAAGGATAAAAAATGGATAAAAAAGAAATAGTCGCAAAATTAGTCAAACAGCACGAGGATGAAGGATCCATCGGCATCGATGATGTCAAGAAATACGCCGAAGAGGGATCGAAACTGTTTGAAGATATCATAGTCGATCTCGAAACCGAAGGAATCGACCTATATGACGATAACGATCTTGGCGAAATCGACGACGGACTGATTGACGACGAAGATGAGGAAAAACAGGAAGAGAAACCAGCCGAAGACGAAGATGCGGAAGAAGACGATTTTGTCGATTTGGACGAACTCTCCGATGAAGATATTCCCGAAGAGGAATTGATCGATTTTGATTATGCGAAAGAAATCGAAGAGGAATTGATGCTTGAAAAGCAATTCGACAGTAATGTATCGATCAAGGTTGATGATCCTGTCAGAATGTATCTTAAAGAGATCGGCCGGGTCGAACTTCTCTCGAACGACGAAGAATACGAACTTGCAACCCTGATCAGCCGGGCTCGCAAAGCCAAGGAAACATACGAGGAACGCGTGAAAAACGGCGAGACTATCTCGAGCGAAGAAATGGCCGATTATGAAGAACTCTTCAAACGCGGCGAATTCAGCGAAAAAAAACTGGTCGAAGCCAATCTCCGTCTGGTTGTCTCGATCGCCAAACGCTATGTCGGAAGAGGCATGCAATTCCTAGATCTTATCCAGGAAGGCAACATGGGTCTGATGAAAGCCGTTTACAAATTCGACCACACCAAGGGTTTTAAGTTTTCAACCTACGCCACATGGTGGATTCGTCAAGCCATCACCCGGGCGATCGCCGATCAGGCACGAACGATCAGGATCCCCGTCCACATGGTCGAAACCATCAACAAGCTCGTAAGAACTCAAAGGACGCTCACTCAGAAACTGAAAAGAGAACCCCGACCCGAAGAAGTCGCGGCGGAAATGCATATTTCGGTCGACAAGGTCCAGATCATCCAGAAAGTCGCTCAGGAACCGATTTCACTCGAAAGTCCGGTCGGCGAGGAAGAAGACTCTTCTTTGGGAGATTTCATTCCTGATCCCGACACCCTGACTCCTTACGAATATACTTCCAAGGAAATGTTGAAACGGGAACTCGATTCCGTATTGGAAACCCTGACCGACCGCGAGGAGAAAGTCCTGAGAATGCGGTTTGGCCTGCTTGACGGCAGAACCAGGACCCTGGAAGAAGTCGGCAAGGAATTCGGAGTGACCAGAGAAAGAATCCGGCAGATCGAAGCGAAAGCGCTTCGCAAACTCCGCCATCCTTCCCGCAGCAAGAAACTGAAAGACTTTACGAACGGAAACAAATGACACAATTGTCCCCAAGGCTTGGCGCCGTTCTTTCCTTCTGCCATGGCTTCGATTGCCTGATCGATATCGGCTCCGACCATGCTTATCTGCCGATCGAAGCGGTAAGGCAGGGATATGTGGCCAAAGCCATCGCCGTCGACAACAAGCCATCGCCCTTAAGCGTTGCTTTAAAGAACATCGAACAAAGCGGCCTAAAAGACAAAATCGAGACCGTTCTGTCGGATGGCTTCACATCTCTAAACCATTCTGGCGATCTCGTCACCATTTCCGGAATCGGCGGAAAACTAACGGCCGAGATCCTGGAACAAGGCGATCTCGAAAAAGTCAAAATGCTGGTTTTGTCTCCCAATTCCGAAGCATTTGTCGTCCGTGACTGGCTGGAGAAAAATCATTTCGTGATTACAGGCGAAACATTTCTTTTGGATCGCGGCAAGCATTATCAGGTGATTGCCGCCAAAAAAGGCGTCATGGAACTGGATCTGATTGAGAAAGAATTCGGCCCGATGATAATCAGGGAGAAAAATCCCGCTTTCGTCGCATACATAAGAAAAATCATTGCGAAACTCGACAAAGCCGCAGCGGGAGCCAACGATATCCAAGAAAAAGAAAGGATCCGGGAAAGGATCGGCCTGTTGAAAGGACTGGTATTGTGAACAGAATCGAAGTTACCAAATACTTAGAAACCATGTATCCCCGTCATCTTGCATATGACTGGGACAATGTCGGGTTGCAGGTTGGTACCTTGAACAAGCCCGTGAAGAAGATTCTTGTGACGCTTGATGTCACGAAGGATGTTGTCAGGGAAGCGACTGACCTCAAAGCGGATCTCATCTTATCGCATCACCCTTTGATATTCCAACCGATCAGTTCGGTTCAGTTCGAGACTCCGAAAGGCTGGATAATCCAGGAACTCGTGAAAAAGGATATCGCCCTCTATTCTATGCACACGAATTTCGATGTTGCAGACGGAGGGATGAATGACCGCCTTTCCGAAAGACTCGGGCTAAGAGACACGAAACTTTTGGATGAAGAATTAGGCATCGGACGTTACGGCAGGATCAATCCCATGCCGATGCCGGAATTCATTTCATATGTCAAGAAACAACTTGAAGTTACGCATGTGCGCCTAATCGGTAACATGAACAAAACGGTGGAGATTGTCGGCATATCCGGCGGTTCCGGAAGCCAGCACATGCATCAAGCGAAAAAACGCGGATGCGACGTCTACATCACCGGGGACGTTACATACCACAATGCCCTCGACGCCATCATGATGGGTTATACGATCATTGATGTCGGACACAACGTTGAAAAAATATTTATTCCGTCAATCATCGACGACATCAGGAAAGAATTCCCATACTTGGATATTGCGGCCTCCACTGTTGACACCAATCCCTATCAGGAAAAATAAGGCTGTGAAAATCAGCCTTTTTACTTGCAATAAAAAAGATATCATGGTATACTCTGTTTGAAATTCAAAACATTTGATATTAAAACAAACAGAGGAGACCATTATCATGGCAAACATAGGCGTAGCCGTATGCGGCAATTCAGGCATCGATTATCTCGTACACGACAAATCCATTCGCATTTTTCATTCCTTGCTGATGATCGGAACCCAGGAATACGAGGACTTCGTGGAAATATCCTGTGACGAATTTTACGCCAGACTAGAAAAAAATCCCGATCTCGACATCAGGACAGCCCAGACAAGTACCGGCAAACTTCTGGAAATGTACAAAGAAATGATCGCTTCCGGATATGACGAACTTCTAATCATAACCATCTCCAAACACCTTTCCGGCACTTATCAGAACGCCGTTCTGGCAGCGAAGATGATCGAGAATGTCCCCATCCATATTTTTGATTCACAATCGCTTTCCTATGTCGAAGCCCTGATGGCAATGACAGCCAGACTGATGGCGGATGAAGGTGAAAAAGTTCCTGACATCATGCGAAAGCTCGAATGGATCCGCGACCACAACCATATTTTTGTCACGGTGGACACGCTTAAATATCTGATAAAAAACGGAAGACTTTCGAATGCAGCCGGATTCTTCGGGACATTGCTGAAATTAAAACCGTTGTTGGAAGTATCCAAGGACGGCAAGGTCGAAACCTTGGAAAAGATAAGGACAACGCAACGTGCGAGAGCGGAAATGATGGATCTTTTCTATAAAGAGATTGCCGGCAAAAAAGTTGTCGCATTCATTGTTTACACTAACAACATGAACGAATTTTTCGACCTCAAGGATCTTCTGGAAGAACGTCCTGAGATTGTCGAAATGAAAATGATTCCCCTGACCCCCGTGGTCGGCTGTCATGCCGGACCAGGGACGATGGGACTTGGCTACATCGAAAAGGAGGAATAGCCATGTCGAAAGCAAAAGATTTGATCAACGAACTTTTGGTCGAGACTTTCAACCGGATTTTGACAATAGAAGGTGAAGCCCTGAAAAAAGAAGGCGTCAAACTTTCGATGTCCGAAGTCCATGTCCTCGAGGCTGTGGAGAAATTGCCGGAACCGTCGATGACTGCCATCTCCCAAAAACTCGGTATCACTCCGGGAAGCCTTTCGGTTGCGATCAACACTTTGTTTCAGAAGGGTTATGTCCGTCGCTACACCGACAATTACGACAGAAGAAAGGTCCTTGTCGCATTGGAGGACAAAAGCAAAGCAGTTCTGGACATTCACCAGAAATTCCATCAGCACATGATCGATTCCGTGTTTTCTGATTTGAAACTCGGAGAAGACGAGATTCTGATCCAGTTGCTGAAAAATGTTTCCGATTACTTCAAACGTTACCAAATCGAATAGTATCTGTCAAAAAGCATTGTTTCTCCTCTCTTTTCAATAGGATAAAGAAAAATCCCTGTTCTTGTGTCATCATAGGATGATATAACAGGGGATTTTTCTTTTTTATTATTGATTACTTTTCTTTCATCTTGTGAGGCGGTTTGCCTGTTTTGACATTTCTGATTGAAACAACTTCGCAGCCTTTGTCAAGAATGGCCTGAACTATTATTTTCTCGTGCGGAAGCGGATTGCCGCTTCCGGACATGAAAAAAAGATCCACATGTTTTCCTTTTGGTAGCCAGCTGACAATCGAATTGAAAGCCGGAGCCGGATAATTCGCCCAGATCGGACAGCCGATCATGATGTCGTCGAATTCGTCCAGGTTGACGTCAGGCTTTGTAACTGGTACCTTTTTTTGCTGCATGGCCTGAAAGCCACCGGGAATGAAAGAAGTGAAAAGACAGCGCTTCTTGATTTCCCTGATGCGGTAGACAGAACTTTCTAGTTCTTTTCCGAGCCTTTCCGCTTCCGTCATGGTGGCGCCGCCGAAGGTGTAATACAGAATGACAGTTTTCATATGTCCATCCTTTCATGAAAACAAAAAAGCCTCTGTCGTCTTTGACACAAGTGAGGCTCTTTCATGTTTAGAGATTCTTATGGTGTAGGCCTCGTTTATTCGGCGACGATGGCTTCAACCGGGCAGTTTGATTCACAAACTCCGCAATCGATGCATTGTTCGGGATCGATAACATAGATATCTCCGGCTTCGATGCAGTCGACCGGGCAATTTTCCTTGCATGATCCGCAGGCGATGCATGCGTCCGTAATCCTTCTTGGCATCTTCATTCCCTCCCTTGACTGATGATTGGTAAACTACGCCTATTATTTTACCAACACGGCGACTATTTGTAAAGGTGCATTTTTCTTTTGCCGGTTATATTTCATGATTGTTTCAAAGCAATTTATCTTGTTTTAACAAGGATTTTTTGATAAAATAAAGTAAGAAAAGAAGGAGTGATGAAAATGCCAACATGGCTTGAAATCGTATTGCCGATATTTACTTTGCTTGTCGGAGGTGTCGTCGGATTCTTTCTGGCGAAAAGATCGTTTAAAAAGTATTTGGAAAAAAATCCGCCGGTTAACGAAAAGATGATCCGTGCGATGATGACACAGATGGGAAGAACTCCTTCGGAAAAACAGGTTCGTCAGGTTATGGCTTCGATGAACCAAGCTAAATAATACCGAGAATACAATTAAGAATATCCCGTACTGCGGACACACAAAAAATGTGTGGCAAGCGATACGGGATTTTTTTGTTCAAATTAAACGAGAACAGAATTATAAAATAATATGCAAATGAAAGCACAAAAAATAAAAACCCTGTTTACAATAAGTAACTAATGAAATAAAATGAATGTAAGTTATAACAATCAGTACTGTATTTTATTAATAT
>DAOSWG010000018.1:0-3504 GCA_035379945.1 Bacillota bacterium | reverse complement strand
TGCAATTCCGGATTTACCGGGGAACTTGTATTGCCGGAAGGAGTGGAAACTGTCGGCGAAGGAGCATTCAACGCCAACAGACTTACCTCGATTGTCTTGCCTTCGACTCTCACAAATCTGGCTCCGGGATTCTTTGCGAACGACGGAGCTTTGCTTGAACATGCCAATTGTGTGACGAGAATAACATTCAATTCAATAGGATTCACCATGAATGCATATTCGATGAAATTCTATCTGCAACAGTTCATATATCTTAATTATGCCGGGCAAGGTTATTGGCAGAGTTGCGATGAAGATGTGAAAATCACCATTGTGTTGCCTGCTGAATATCAAGATGCATTTTCGCTGGAAAGATCTTTTACTTTGGCGTGGAATACTGAGTTTTATTTTGGATACATCTACACTGACTTTCTATATCGTGGTTTTTCCACAGAATCATTTATCTATGCATATGAAGGTGATCAATGATGAAGCAGATTATTAAGACATTATTGATTCTTTGTCTTTTGACCGTAACATCGGCGATGTGGGCGTGTGTCAATGAAACAACCGGCAATGTCTTGATTGACGGTTCGACAGAAGGATTGGAATTCGAATTGATCGAAAATGCCAATGAATACGCCGTCGTCGGTTATGAAGGCACTTCGGAAGAAGTAGTGATTGCTTCCACATATCAGGGGTTTTCGGTAACGAAAATCGCTGCGACTGCATTTCTGGATGCCAATGTAACGTCGCTTTCGCTTCCGGATACAATAAACCTGATCGAAGTAGAAGCGCTGGCAAACTTGGATTTGACCGAATTCTTGATTCCTTCCGGCGTCTATTATTTTGCCCAGGCTTTTGGAGAAAACCGGGAGAATATCGATTTTAAAGTGGCAAATGATCACCCGTATCTAAAGGAAGTGTCGATGGCCGGGCACAGTGTTATCGTTAGCAAGGACGAAAAAACGGTATTACTGGTCGAAAATCAATCGCTATGGAGACGCACCTTGAAATTGGCCGGTTCCTATGAAGAAATCGCTCCTTATGCCTTCTCTTATACAGACTACAAGGGAATTGTGATCCCGTCTTCGGTGACCGAAATAGGGGCTTACGCTTTCAGCCATGTCGATACCGAAACGATTACGATTAACGCCAACACCACAAGTATCGGCGAATACATGTTTTACGATGCTTCATGCGAAAAAATACAGCTACCAGATAGTATAGAAGAAATATGTGAAGGCGCATTCTTGAACACACCGAACGCCATCATCAATTTTCCGGCAAATATCAAGACGATCGGCGATTGGGCTTTTGCCAATTCCGGGTTTTCCGGGGAACTTGCATTGCCGGAGGGCCTGGAAACAATCGGGGATGCCGCTTTCAATGCCAATGCAATCACAAGCATCGTTATTCCATCGACAGTTACCAGCATGTCGACATACCTTTTCGCTAACGACGGGGCGGTAACACATCGTAATTATGTGACCAGAATCACTTTCGTATCGGATAACTTCATTTTTTCCGAGGACGGCTTCAAGCAGTTTCTTATTCAAAATTACATGAACCAGGGATATGGACTCGACTGCGATTACAAATTGACTGGTAGTGAAGTCATCATAACGATTGTTTTGCCAAATGATCCTCAGGAAGCTTCGCATGTGGAAAGAGCCTTCACTTATTACTGGACAGAAGATAAACCGGTTTATGACGAAAGAGTGACAGGCGACTATTTCTTCGCATTTGCGGAACACTGGCTTGTTTTTGAATACAACGGCGAATAAAATAATCAGGAAGTGGGGTATTATGATGAAAAAAATCATTTTCACAGCATTGATGTTTTTAATTATATTCGGCGTTTACGGATGCGTAACGACAACAGACACCACCGCAACAGCCATGAATACCGATCCCGGAAGCACATCCGGCGTAACCTATGAGAAAATTGCTTTGAAAAACGAATATATGGTGACCGGATATGAAGGCAGCGACACAACCGTCGTTATTTCTTCAACCTATGACGGTATCCCGGTAACGACAATCCGCAATATCAATAATAGCGCCATTACGTCCATTGTGTTGCCCGATTCGATCACTTATGTCGAAATAGGCAGTTTGTATAACACCGGTATTTCCGAGTTGACCATTCCTAAAAAACTCTATTATTTCGCCCAAGCTTTCTCTTCGCCGTATGCTTCCGATTTCATTGATATCGATTTTATCATTCCCGCGGATCATACTTATTTCAAGGAAGCCGTGATTTGCGGCCGTGATGCGGTTGTTACCAAAGATGAAACGGTTTTGATCGCCCTGGAAAATACAGCTGACGCGGATGAAACATTCATTCTTCCATCGACCTATGTGGAAATTGCTTCTTATGCCTGTTCCAGATTGTCTTTCGGGGATATAACACTGCCCATATCCGTGACCAAGATCGGCACAAGTGCGTTCTCAAAATCCGTATTTGAGAATCTGACCGTGTATGGGCATTTGAGCGATATCGGAGAAGGCTGTTTCTGGTCCGTTGTTTTCGATAGAATAGAATTTGAGAATTCAATTGATGTCATTGAATATAACGCTTTTTGTAAAGCTAGTGGTCAAGAGGTCATATTGCCGGCATCGGTACAGGAAATCGGTCCATATGCCTTCTATGATTCCTCGATAGAAACGATTGTCTTACCCGAATATGTCAAATATATTCGCGATCGGGCTTTTGCCTATGCCGGTTTTGCCGGAGAATTGGTTTTACCGGAGGGATTGGAGACTATCGAACAATATGCCTTCAGCAGCAACTGGCTGAATTCAGTTGTCCTCCCGTCCACTTTGTCAGAACTGGATGTCAAGGCATTTTACAACTATAGTACTTCGGCTGTGTCCAAGGATCTTTTATTGACCAGAGTCCAGTTCGAATCGCTTTCGTTTGTCGAATCGGAATCCGACCTGATGACATTCGTTTATGGATTTGTGAATTATTCATTCTTCATGCATCTTATGTATGAGGGAAATGACTTCACAATCACAATCGTGATGCCCACAAACACGGAAGATGCGGAAAGACTGGAAGCGGCTTTTCAAACGGTCATAGACACCTATTCCAGCGAGTGGGAATTGTACGATAATTTTGTTTTTGAAACTCCTTGATATGGATATATAAGATAAAAAAAGTTAGTAGACACGTTTATAGGACGCGCTTGCTAACTTTTTTTATTTAGGTATCAGATTATTTTTTTGAATGTTTTTTCGTTTTCCGTTTTTCTTTCAACCTGTCGTACCAGTCGAAGATGCCAACTCGATTTTCACAACCGTTCATGAGCCGTTTGTAATTGGACAGATGCCGCCAAATGATAAGCGACACCGCCAGAAAAGTGATGATCGGGAAGTAGATGTCCGGTTCGATGAAAAAATAGCTCAGAACGGCAAAAAGAAGCGCTGACAACGCTGCCACAGTGGATGCCACCGAAACATATCGCGTCAGAAATTCGACAAACAGGAAGATCGGCAGAATAACAGCCGCCATGATCG
>DAOSWG010000017.1:6230-21614 GCA_035379945.1 Bacillota bacterium | reverse complement strand
CTGTCCGGAATGCCAGAAAAAGCTTCTCAATGTCAAATAAAAACCCGGTGGCTGACCACCGGGCTTTTTTTAATTTCTTGGCAACATGATCGGATTGGTCCAGGCGACATTTCCATCAAGGTCGGTGATTTCCGCCCTGACGATGTAGGCACGATCCGGAAGAGAGAAGTCAGCCTTGTTCAGTTTCCCTTCCTTATCCCTGAAAGTATGGCCCCACCAACCATGGACGACAAAGGTGATTTCCTTCACATTTGAGCACTCGATATGGGCGATGCCGTCTTCGACATAGAAATCTTCGATCATTGGGCCCATAGTGCTGTAGAAACTGCCTTTTTTAAGGCTTTCGAACAATGATTTGATCGAGAACTCCTCGCATTTCACCATGTTCCAGCCGCCGAAATACTGCTCTATCACATGCTCGTCGTCATTGGCGACGCCATATATCTGTTTTCCCTGTTTCAACCAATCGTCCCAATAGGTCGGGTCCTCGTTATGGGACATTTCCCAGATTGTGCCGTAGTTGCAGACTTCCATCATATTCGTATGTTCGAGAAAATCGAACTGGGAAGTGTTCACATGGCTCCAGGTCGGATGGCAGTAGATCGTCAGGAATCCGAGATCGTGCAATCTCTTCTCCAAAGCCAGAAGCGAAGTCTTGTTTTCGGTATAAACGATGTTTTCAAGAACGGTTCCGTCCTTGATGAAATCGTTGTCCATATCGGAAAGACCGACCATATGATGGATGGTCGTGATGTCTTTGTTATAGGTATGGAGTTCCATCCCCGGTATCAGGATGAAACTGTCGGTATTGTATTTGTCAAGTTTTGTAATGACATTATGTTCCGTCAAAGCCAGAAAATCATAGCCTTTGTTCTTATAAGCCAGGACGGCGGCTTCCTGGGTCAGCGATCCGTCGCTCCGGGTGGAATGGCCGTGCAGATTGGCCTTATAAAATTTGCCTTTATCAATGAAAGTTGTCAAGCGCATGAGAAACCTCCGTTTTTCGTTAATGTATCATTTTGATTGGCATCTGATTCCATCTATTGCCGAAGACATGATTCCTCCGGAATAACCGGATCCTTCTCCGATTGAATATATTCCTTCGATATTCGTCTCGTATTCACTGCTTCTTGTTGTTCTTACAGGTGATGACGATCTTGTTTCCGGAGCAGTCAGAATTGCATCGTTTGACGCAAATCCTTTTATTTTCTTGTCAAATACGGGCAATGCCTCTTTAAGCGTCTTGATAACATAATCTGGATAGATGTCTGCCATTTGTGCAAACACGGTATCAGGCAGATATGTTGGCTTTACAAATCCGATCTCATTTGTGATCCTGTCATCAAGAAAATTGCCTAACGATTGTATTGGCGCATAGTATTTGTTTCCGGCAAGATTATTTGCTTTTCTTTCAAATCCTCTTTGAAACTCGATTCCGGCAAGCGGATGATCCGAACCGTAGTCTCCCGGTCCAACATTCACAAGCAAAGCGGAATTGGCATTTACACCACTACGCTTGCTATAGCTCATGCCGTTTGTCGCTATTCCTCCTTCTTCAGATGAGGAATTCACCACGAAACCGCCCGGGCACATGCAAAAAGTATAAGCTGTCCGTCCGCTGGGGGCATGGTACGCCAGCTTGTAATCGGCCGGGCCCAAAGCCTTGTGCCCGGCGAATTTGCCGTACTGCGCTTCGTCGATCGCATTTTGGAGATGTTCGATCCTTACTCCGACCGAAAAAGGCTTCTGTTCCATTTTCAACCCTTTATCCAGCAAGAGTTCGTAGGTGTCCCTGGCGCTGTGGCCGATCGCCAGAATGCACATATCCGCTTCGATGTTTTCATCATCGTTTACGACAATGCCTTCCAGTTTGTTTCCTTTGATGATGAAGTCGGTCACCTTGGCATTGAATCTGACTTCACCGCCAAGATCCATGATCTCTTTTCTGATACTCTTGATGATGCCTTTCAGGACATCGGTGCCGATATGCGGTTTGGCCTGGTATTTGATCTCGGGATCGGCTCCGTGTTCGATAAAGGTATCCAAAACGATGTCGCATAAGGGATCGTTGATCAAGGTCGTCAGTTTGCCGTCGGAAAACGTTCCGGCTCCGCCTTCTCCGAAAAGAACAGTGCCTTCGGGAGAAAACACGCCTGTTTTGCCAAAAGAACTGACCGCCTCGGTCCTTTTGTCGACATCCGGGCCTTGTTCCAGGACAAGAGGGGAAAGTCCCTGCTTGGCCAAGGTAAGCGCCGCAAAAATGCCGGCAGGTCCGAAACCGACGATCACCGGACGATATTTCGGATTTATCTTCGGTTTTCCCGGATAGTTGATATCCGGTTTCTCATATGCCTTGACATTCGGAAAACCCTTTGCGAGCAAGCTTTTTCCGTTTTTCAGTTCCATGTCGACCGAATATACTAGAAAAATGTCTTCTTTCTTCCTGGCGTCGATCGCTTTTCTCGTTATGTTGAAGGAAAACATATCGCTTTCCACAATTCGAAATTTTCTCGAGACTTTGTCCTTCAGATGAAAAAGTTCCGACTCTTTATCTATCGCCTCGTCCGGACGAAGCTTGATTTCGGTTATCCTAATCGTCATATTCCATATCCTTGGCCGCATTTTCCCCGGCCAGATAGCCGCTTGTCCAGGCCCATTGAAGGTTGTATCCGCCGCACTTGCCGTCGATGTCCATGATTTCGCCGGTGAAATAGAGTCCTTTTACCAATTTGGATTCCATGGTATTGGGATCGATTTCCTCGCAACTGACGCCACCGGCCGTAACCTGGGCGTCGTCAAACCCCATCGATCCTTTGACAGGGAAACGCCAGTCAAACAACAAATCGATGATTTTGTTTCTTGTGTCGTCCCGGAGGCTTGACACAAGCGCATTTTGTTTTTCCACTCCCGCTTCCTTTAACAAGGCGGCGATCAGTCTTTTGTTCACAAGCCCAATTAGACTGTAATCGACCGGTTTGTCCATGGACGAATCCATTCTTTTGGCAATATCCCTTTTTGACAACGTGTCTATTATGGATACTTTGATTTCCGTTTTTTGTTTTTTCGCCAAAGCTTCGTTGGCTTTCCGGCTCAGTTGCATGATCGCGGGACCGCTGATCCCGTATTTGGTGAAAAGAATATCGTCCTTTTCCTTTTGCAAGGAAACATTGTCCGCAAACAATTCTACCGCTCCGGGAAATTTCACTCCGTCCAGTTGTTTCAGATAAGGGCTGTCGATTTTCAGTTTGGTGAGGGCGGGGAAAACATCCGTTATCGTATGCCCGAGCGATTGGGCGATGACATATCCCGACCCTTCGCTTCCGCTTTTGGGCATCGCCTTTCCGCCGGTCGATATGATCACCTTGTCGGCTTTGTAACTGGTTCCGTCCGCCAAGAAAATCAGAAATCCGTTTTTCTTTGCGACTATGTTTTGGACATAGGCGTCGGTTACTATATTGACGCCACGACGATCGAGTTCGTAAAGAAATATGTCCAGGAAACTGGAAGCCTGTTCGGAGCGGGGGAACACTTTCCCTTCTTCTTCGTATTTGGGATCGATTCCCAGATTCTTGAAAAAAACCAGCGTATCGGTGGAAGAAAACTGCGCAAGCCCGTGCTTGACGAAATCAGGATGGTTGTAATCATCCGCCGTCAGATTCTCGTTTGTGTAATTGCAGCGACCGTTCCCGGTCGCAAGCAATTTCTTCCCGATCCGGGAATTTCTTTCGAGCAGGGTGACTGACGCTCCGTCTTCCGCTGCCGCAAGCGCCGCCATGACGCCGGATGCTCCGCCGCCTATTACCGTGATATTCTTTTTTTGCAAATTATCACCGCCTGGATGTTGTTCATTATGATTATATCATAAATAACGCACTTTGTTTTTGGCATTCAAAAAGGCAAGGAAAATTCCTTGCCTTCGGTCATTATTTGTTTGTTTATTCGGCTTCGGAGGGTTCTTTTTGAATTGGCATATCCGACACCGGACCCAAGACGCCTTTCAACAGGAAGAAAAAAGCTATGCTGGTAATGATGAAATTGAAACTGTTGATGACATTGTATACATAGGTAAACGAAGAATTGGCGAACAAATTGAAGTCGAATATTCTTGTCAGGAAAGTGATTCCCGCCAATATGATCGTCACAAGTTGGATATATAACGGTATTCTTCTTTCGGAAACGACTCCGAATATGTAAAGGATAAACAATACCGGCACCGCAATCTCCGCCAGAATTGTCAGGACTTCCAGAAAGTCTCGATCTGCGGAAAAAAGCGTGTAAATCAAAAGGATCACTATAAATACCATGTATGCGAGCAGAAAACGCAAATCGGTTTTCGCTTTGGCTATGGCAACTATCAGCATAGTCGTGGTAATCACCTGGAGCACTAAAAGGCCTACCGGGTAATCCAACCCATATATCCTGACGATCCTTAAAAACCACCAGGTGAGAATGATATCTAGCAAAATGCCAAGGCCGATACCCAAGACCCACACTACGGCAATGTCGTTTTTATTGTAGGAAAGCGGTGGAATCTTCTCCGATATGATTTCCATGAAGGACCGTTTGCTTTTTTTTGCGTTGCCGGTATCCTGGTTTTCCATATCGTCATCCAACAGTTCGTCGACGGTCATTCCCAAAACAGTCGAGATTTTTTTCAAGGTATCGATTTCCGGCTTTCCGCGTCCGGTCTCCCATTTGGAAATCGTTTTGTCGCTTACATACAGCCTGGCTGCGAGTTCAGCCTGACTGTATCCCATTTCTTTGCGTCTTGCGGCTATTTTTTCACCGATCGTCATATTATCAGCTCCTGAGACAATTAAACCATCCAAATAACCAAAAGACAAGATATTTTGATTTCTACGAAACGTAGAATATAAAAAACCGGGTTTCGTAAGAAACTTCCGGTTTTCTTTTTTACTCGGATGCATGTAATAACCAGCACTGATAATCCGCTTGTATGTTTATTGTTTTTTACATTAATTCTATTCCGTCTTTGGGAATATAGAAAGGATCCGGATCTATGTATACGCATTCCAGCACATAGACTTTCGCATATCCCCAAGTTGTGCTTTTGTTTACCAGCTGAACATAATATGTCTCTCCGGCAACCAGATGCACGAGTATCTTTGCGTTATCATCATTTATGTTGTCGTCATTGGCGGTAATGAAATTGCCGTATTTGTCGTACAGTTTAATTAAAGTGTCCTGAGTTCCGCCCGTATATATGTAATAATCCGCAGATTTCGTCGGACAGAAATAATATGTTACGGCTTTTGGCTCTGTAAAATATATATACTTATAGTAATCTGTCGACAACAACCCCATGTACTGAGGCATGACAAGTATATTATATGTTCCGGTATAGTCATCGCTTAAGTATTTGGTTTTCACATAATACTCTATGTCCGAATTTACTCTGAACGTAAAGTCAACTGCTGTGGAACTGACAACAAGATTTCCAACGTTATCATAAATTTCAATTCTTGTATTGGTGCTGCATCCCGTCTTCTTTATTTGATAAATTCCGTTATAATCCGCTGCGATTTTAAAATAATCGGCGGTGCCTGGATCATTAATGACAACAGCCGTGGGTTCATACATATTCATTAATTCACCATAGCGCTGGTATTTACCGTAATCCGCTTCGCCGCACACTTCCGCTACTTTTGTAAGTTCGAATGTGCTTTCGTCTTGTGTTACAATGTCAAGCGATATGCAGGTGCTGAAATTCATTTCGCTGCTCAATTCGATCTTATATCCCGAAGCGTCCACAGGAAAGTCGCATGTATATTCGACGGTTGTTTTCATGAAGCAACCGTTCAATGAATTGTAGAGATAATTATAATCGGCATTATCTCCCACTTCAATATTCTCTGTACCCTCATATGCCCCTAAGGCTACCGATTGTAACCAGCCTTCAAAATATTTTATATGTGTAGTATATGATTCAGAAATATCAATTTTTATTGACTTATCTGTCTGATCGACTATGTCTCCTTGGATTATTTTATCGCAGAATAACAACCCGTTTAGTATTTCCATTCCGGTTTTACTTCTGCTTATCAGACTGAAGTATGATCCTACCAATGGCAATTTTGAACCGACGAACATTGCTATTTTAAACACCATTTCCTTATTAAGCGGGCTATCTGCCGCATAATTTGGTTCCTGACTGATTGATTCGATTGTCATTGTTTCCACATAATCGGTATTAAGATAGCTATCTGCGGAATTCGCTTCTGTGACAGAAGAACATATGACTATGTTTGCGAGATAGATGTTGTTTATAAAGTAATTGTACGGATTTATGGATACCACATAATCGAGACTCGAATCGAAACCAGGTAAATTGTTGAGATTGTTTGTGCAATGGTATACGCACTGTATAACCGGTTTTACCTTCACTTGTGCTTCTGAATCGCCGTAAAATTCGCCCGGTAAAGTCACGGTAATATCGAAAATCACCACTTCGCATTGGTATACCCAAGCATTTTCGCTTGTCGTTTTTGCGTAAAATCCCCATTCGTTGCCCACATATGTGTATGTTCCTGGGGTATAGAATACTTTTTTCGGGATTACGGATACGATGCCGTTATCAGACAAGTCGCCTTCATCCGTATAATTATTTCCCATGCTTTCTGACATATAACTGTATAATTTGGTGTCCGTGTTTGTTGCTGCTTTGAAACTGTCTTCCAATGTCCCTCCGCCTCCATCGGTTTCATAAAGATTAATCAAATCCGCGCTTGCACCGGGAATTAAGGAAAGCCCTTTAGCAGATACATGTGTGACTTGGCTTACAAAAATGCCTGTTCCAAACAAAAACATCAATGACCAAACCAAAATCTTCTTCAACACTGTAACACTCTCCTTTTATTGAATTTATAAATCTATTGATAATAACATTATTTCACATTACGTATTATTAAAACAGGGCGGAAATGTCGTAGTTTTTTAAAATATATCATCAGGATTTACATCTTTTTTAATGTTTTCATACATCATCGGCAACATTTATTAAAAAAATCGGCTCTTCATAATGAAGAACCGATCTTTAGTTCTATAATTTTTTTACTTAGTCGCCGGCGATGACATTCTGGATCATCGTGTTGATTGCGTCGATATCCGCCGAAGGCAGGGATGTGAGCGGATAATATGTCCCTTCGCGATCCTTGTTGTAATAGGCAAGATAAGCCTTAGCCCAGTTGTCAAGGGAGGTTTTGGCATTTCCCAAATAGGCGACGACGATATCGTATGCTTGTTCGGTCGTCGTGCAATAGCCTACGACCGAAGCGTTAAGCGCCATGTTGTCCGGATCAAGCAAATAATTGATGAACTGATGCGCGCCGTCGATATTTTTCGCCGTATAGGGAATGACCATGCAATCGGCGAAAACCATCGTTGTTTCGGGAATGTAGATATTGAAATCGGCTTGGACTTCTTCCATCGTCTTTCCTTCGTCAAGCTGGATATACAGTCTGTCGAGGTAATCTCCGGTATAAACAAACGCCATATCGAGATTGTCGGCTTCCACGTCGCGTTTCAAAATATCGTCGCCCCAGGATGAGAAATCGGCTCCCCGGATGGCTGTTTCCGATGCGCTAAGCAACGCGGGGCTGTAATCATTGGGGTTTTCCCCTAAATAGAACATCGAGGCCGCATAGGCGAACTGGGCTACATCATACATGCCTCTTCTGGCTGTCGGGAAATAATTCGCAGCGTCGAAATAGGTATCCCAGCCGTTGGCTTCTAGCGATGCTTCCAAGCCTTCCACGCGATTGTTGTAGATGATACCGAAGGTTCCCCAGAAATAAGGAATGGCGTAATTCTTGTAATCGATGGTGGTGGAGTTTCTTTCATAGGTGGTCTCGGCCATCGAAGCCAAAATCTGTTCGACTCCGTCCATATAGGTGATATTCACATAGTTTGGCAATTTGTTGTAGTCAAGTTCTATAAGCATGCCTTCCGAAACCATTTTCTCGATCATGTAGTCCGACGGAATCACGAGATCGTATGCCGTTGTTTTGCTTTTGATCTTGGAATAGAACAATTCATTCGAATCGGCGGTGTCGACGACAACGTTGACTCCGTATTCCCTTTCGAAATTGGCGACAACTTCATCGTTGATGTACTCGCCCCAGTTCAGGATCCTGATTTTGGGAGTCTGAGTGCATCCGGAAAATGTCAATGAAACTGCTAATGCGATGAAAGCGATGATGAATTTTTTCATTTTGGGACGCTCCTTTTGGTTTTTTTGGATTTGTGGATGAACTGGTAGGCCAGCAAGGCAATCATGGTGAACAGGGTTAGCAGGGTCGAGAAGGCGTAAACCGAAGGCGTCAGGTTCCGTCTTCCGATGACGGCGTAGATCCAGATCGACAGATTGTCGAAGCCGGCGCCGGTGTTGAAATAACTGATGACGAAGTCGTCTATCGACATCGTCAGCGCCAGGAGCATACCGGAGAAGATTCCGGCTTTGATCGCCGGAATGACGACCTTGACAAGCGCTTTATAGGGTTTGACGCCAAGATCAAGGGCGGCATCCATCAAGTTTGGATCGGTCTCTTTCAGTTTCGGCATCACGGAAAGAATGACATAGGGAATCGTGAAGAACAAATGCGCCATCACAAGAGTGAAAAGTCCGAAAATGGACGGGAAAATGTACATCAGCAATCTGAACATCAGCATGAGGGAAAATCCGGTGACGATATCGGCATTCAGGATCGGGATGTTGTTCATAAGCATCCATTTCTGTCTTTTCTTCTTTTCCATCGCATACAATCCGATGGCGGAAAAAGTGCCGATGATGGTCGCAAGCGTCGTAGCTATCGTTGATACAAGGAAGGTGTTCCTGATCGCCAGCAACAAGTCTTCTTCTTGTAAGATATTCGGATACCACTCTAGCGAGAACGAGGCAAATGACGACATCGTCCGGCTGGAATTGACGCTCTCGACGGCGATCACGATGATCGCAAGGTACAGCATCACCATGATGAAATAAAACAGAATGGTGGATAAAACCTTCAATATGCCCCGGAAGCGGGAATAATCCCGGAATCCGTATTCGGCCAGGGTGGCGACTGGATATTCTTTGTCATTCATAGGAGGGTCTCTCCTTCCTTGTCGAATCTTGTAAGCAGAAGGATGGAACCGAGAATGAAGACCAGAATCAGGACTGCGAGCAGGGCTCCTTGGTCATAACTCGTGTACATGAATTTGGTATCGATGATGTTCCCGATGAAGATGATCTGCCCCCGGCTGATGATCTTCGGAATCGCAAATCCCGCCAGCGTGGGCAGAAACACCATGATCGATCCGGAAACGACGCCCCGGAAAGACAGAGGAAAAACCACCTTCCAGAATTTTTTGAAGGGAGTGAGTCCGAGATCGAGAGCGGCTTCTTCCAAAGCGGGATCGATCTTCTCCAGGGTCGTATAGATCGGCAGGATCATGAAAGGCATATAGGTGAAGACAAGTCCGAACAGGACAGCGAATCCGGTCCCGGCGGTATTCCCCAAGATACTGAAGCCGATCAAGCTCTTGATAATATTGTTTTCGCTCATGACATTCATCAACGCTTCGGCGCGGAGGATCAGGTTCGACCACATCGGCAGGATGACGATCGTCAGAACGATGAATTTGTTGTTGAAGCGGGAGGTTTTGATTTTGTAGGCAATGAAGTAGCCGAGAACGAAACAGATGATGGTGGAAAGACTTGCGTATACCAGACTGTTCTTGAAAGCCACCAATGTGGAAGTCTCGCCCAGGATAAGGAAATTCGCCAAGGTGAAACTCACTTCATTTAAAGGCACTTCCGATGTCAGGTTCGTGAAACTGATGATTATCATCGCAAGAAGCGGCACAAAAACCAGAAGCATCAGCCATATCTGATATGGCGTAGCCAGGATCCTAAATGACTTGTTCATCCGTTTCGACCTTCATCATATGGATTTCATAAGGGTCGATCGTCAGCCCGATCGGCTGTCCGACTTCATAACTTTCATAGGTATGGACCAACAAAGTGGTGTTTTTGACCTTGACGTCGTATTCGTTATGGACGCCCTTGAACAGGCTGAAGGTGACTTCTCCCACCACTTTGGCCTTGTCAAGCGGGACGACGTCCCAGTCTTCCGGACGAATAACGACATCGACTTTCTCCTTGTTGGCGAATGTATATCCGGTACAGGGAAAATCGGTCCCCAGGAAATGTACTAGGTCTTTCTTGACATAGATTCCTGGGATGATGTTCGTTTCCCCGATGAAATTGGCGACGTACCGGTTTACCGGTTCGTTGTAGATCGATTTCGGGGAACCTTCCTGTTGGATGACACCGTCTTTCATGACGACGATCCGGTCGCTCATCGTCATCGCTTCTTCCTGATCGTGCGTGACGAAAACGAAAGTGATTCCCAGTTTCTTCTGCATTTCCTTCAGTTCGTACTGCATGGCCTGGCGCAGTTTTAAATCGAGCGCCGCCAACGGCTCGTCAAGCAGCAGAATTTGCGGTTTGTCGACCAGCGCTCTCGCCAGGGCCACGCGTTGTTGCTGGCCGCCCGAAAGCATGTCGGTCTTGCGATTTTCGAATCCGGTCAATTTGACGAGCGCCAAAGCTTCTTTCGCCATCGCTTCGATTTTCCGGTTGATAATCTTGTTGACAAGATGTTTTGAAGGTTCCTTGTCCATGGAAACTTTTTTTGCTTCCTCGATTAAAACATCCCTGCCGAAAAATTTCTCCAGGGATTCGTAAGAACGGTTTCTCAATCCGAAAGCAACGTTCTCCAAAACGTTTAGATGCGGAAAAAGCGCATAGCGTTGGAAAACAGTATGGATCGGTCTGGCATAAGGAGGAAGATCGTTGAAGATCTTGCCATTGATGATGATTTTTCCTTCATCTGGCTGAATGAACCCGGCAATCATCCTCAGAGTCGTGGTTTTTCCGCACCCCGATGGTCCGAGAAGCGTGATGAATTCGTTCTCGTAGATGGTTAGGCTGAGGTCGTTTACAACGTTTTCTTCGTCATAAGTTTTCGTCACATTGACGAGTTCGATAAGCGGTTTTTTCTCCACTTGCGGCCCCCTGGACAATATTTGTTTTACATGCAATAATTATATGGCATTTTTTTGTAAATGCAAGATATTTTTTCAGTTTTTTTTCATATTCGTGCCTGCAAATTTGCAAATCCGTTTAAACAGCGAGACTTGGCGGTTATCCTTGATTTCAAAATATGGCCTAAAACGGCCTTTTTCCGTTATTTTGCCATTCGTTTTTCCAGCGGTTGGGATAAACGAAAAAAAAGCCCTTCGGATTAAACCGGATAAGGGCTTTTTCAGTCTTTAGAGATTGTTGATGTTTTGATTGAGCCAGGCAATCCTCTGGGTCAGGAAATCATACAGGAACCAGAGCTGTCCCTCGTAGGTGTCGATCGCATGGATTTCGGGAGCGATGTACCAAGATGTGTCTACACCGATCACGTCCCACATTTCAAAGTTTTGATAACGCGAAAGCATTATTGAATCGGAAGTTTCGTAAATCTTGTCAGGAAGCGGCAGAATCACCGTTTCGTATAGTTCGTTCCATCTAACCTTCAAATGACTTCTAAATGTGGAATACTGCATCAAATAATAGAAAAAGATATTCTTGTCCTGTCTGGAAGTATACCAGCCTTCGGGACCGCGAAGCGCCGGTTCCAAATGCCCGTAGTTACCGGAGGACAGGTCAAAATCCCAGATGGGACCCATTTTCAGCTTTCCGCCCGCATCTTTGTAGAAATACACGCTCGAATAACCGGAATCAACGTTTTTCATCACTTCTTCGATGATGAACCAGTCGATGAAAGTGTCTTCGTCGATCAGATCGGTGTAATCTGCTTTCGCCTTCAAAGTATTAAGCAAGGTAACAAAATAATCCTGGATGTAATAAAGTTGGTCGATGGAATAGGTATCGTCGTCCCAATCCGGTTCTTTAATCACGAAGGGAATACCTTCAACAAGAAACCAGTTATCATCCAATAAACTCCAATCATCATAATCATAAAGACGCTTGTCGAGTTCCACCAAGTATCCGGTATCGAGATTCGGGGATTCCTTTTCGATATCGACCCGGGAAGAAGCCGCTTCCACTTGGTCTGTCAACATGTAATTGCCCTGATATTCCCCATTTAAATAAAGATCGACGAAAACCGAGATCGGCGAGAAAGCCATTCCGACGCCTCGAGACAATTCGTCAGCCAGATAATTTCTGACCAGAGTCTGATCGGCATAGTTCGCCAGCAATACCCAATCTTTTCTCGCATAATCAGTAAACATGGCCGTTTTTTCCTCAAATTTGATCTTATAAGGCTTTTTGGGCATGTAGAGAGTCGAATTCCCTCTTAACCTTATTCCTAACACGGCATTTTCTAAGAAAGTCACAGCTTCATTATCTTCGTATGTGACGACAGTCATCGTCGCACTTACATAATCCTCGTCTGATTCCACAGCGGCTCCGCCTTCGGTATAGATATAGATGGCGGGAATCTTGCTTAATTCGTCTATTGAAGCCATCGTTACATAAGTGCTAACATATCGGACTTCTTCGCCGTAGCGTAAAGTAGCGTTGATCAGGACGGTTTCTTCTATATCCGGATATGTGTAGATGAACCTTCCATGGAAAACATAGGATATGTCGGACGAATATTCGACACTAACACCGTCAAGAGGCATATCCGGCAGTGTCAGATCCGAATAGATTTTTGCGGGAATATCGTCAAGTATCGTATCGTAACAAGCCTGGAAAACCAATTTGATGATTTCCTGTTCCGACAAGTCGGGATCGGCAACTTGCATGAAGACATACTGTTTCGTCACCGACAAGCCTTCGTAGGTGATTGAAACTTCCAACGTCTTTTCCCGGTCATAGGCTTCCTGGACATAAGTGATCGTCCGGTTTGTCAAAATCACATCGTCAAGCGAGTAAGAAACCGCGAAATCGGCCGAAGAAGCTTCGGGAAGCACAAAGTCCGCAACCAAGGCGACCGGAAAAGACAATCTCAGGGTTTGATATTCCTGATTGATCGCATCATTTCTTACATCTTCCGTCGTAATGGCGGTTGTCGTATCCAGGGTATCAGTCGCGCAGGCAAAGAAAGCATAGGAAACAAATGCAAGCAATATCAGTATGGCTGTTTTTTTCATATTCATCTTCCTTTTTGTTAAACATATTTTATCACATTGTCCGCTTATTTTCACATAATTCGCAAAACATGGAAATCATTTAAGAAAGCTGTACGATAAAAAAAACGGTTTTCAAAAGAAAACCGTCAAAAAACTGATGGTGGAGTCAGAGGGTTTCGAACCCACGACCCCTTGCTCGTGAAGCAAGTGCTCTCCCGCTGAGCTATGACTCCGTCCAGAAAAGATTATATCATAAACGTTTCGGTTTCGCCAACATAAACTTGTTACGGCTAGTATTCTTTTGTGTTATACTGATGACATGGACGCGATGTATGCCACGCACGGCTTCGGCCCCGAGGTCGAACCGGATAGCGAAATCCTGATACTCGGAAGTTTTCCTTCCGTCAAAAGCCGTGAACACGGTTTTTTCTATATGTATCCGCAAAACCGTTTCTGGACAGTTCTGTCAATCCTGTTCGAAGACGATTTCATCAACACGGACATCGCAAAAAAGAGACATCTTCTTAAGAAATATCACATTGCGCTTTATGATGTCATCGAATCCTGCACCATCAAAGGATCTTCCGATGCTTCGATAACCGGTGTGATGCCTGCAGATATCGCCAAAATCATCAGTAACACCCAGATCAGGCGCATTTACCTGAACGGTCGCAAGGCATACGATCTGTTTAACAGATACGACAGGCAGTTTTTAAAAATGGCAACCCTGCTTCCCTCGACAAGTCCCGCCAACGCCGCCATGCGATTGGAAGGGCTCGTCGACGCCTGGCAAATCATCAAACAAAAAGCGCCCTGAGGCGCTTTTTTGTTCTTACTTGTCGTATGAAGTCGATTCTTTAAACCATGTCGCGGCCTTTTCAAGGCCAAGTTTGCGATAAGCCCTTTCCACGAGTTCATTCGCTTTTTTCAGATTCTCTTTCATTTCCGGGGTGTTCTTGTCAAAACCGCTGAACCAGTAATGCAACCTGGCGGTATGGGCGAAATCCACAAGGATAACTGCTTCCTCCTTTGTGAGCTCCGGTTTATCCAATAGTTCGGATGTTTTGATACAAGCGTTGTCTGCCAAAATTTTGTGTGTGTCAAAATCCACAGTCTACCACTCCTTCTGTTATAGATATTTTGTGACAAAATGGACGGCTATCGCTCCGTCGGCCACGCCGGTTACCACTTGTCTCAATGCCTTCTTTCTGACATCCCCGATCGCAAATACTCCGGGAATGACGGTTTCGCAGTTTTCGTCTGTCACGATCCACCCGTCCTCAAGATCCAGTTCGCCGGACAAAAACTCCGTATTCGGGTCCATTCCAATCGCCACGAAAAGGCCGTCGGTCTTATGCAATTTTTCCTCTCCCGTGGTTTTGTCCCTGATGATGATCGCTTCCAGGGTTTCCCGGCCGATGATTTCGGTTATCACCGAATTCCAGATTGTTTCGATCTTCGGCTCGGCGAATATCCTTTCCTGAAGCGTCTTGACCGCCCTGAGTTCGTCGCGCCGGTGAACGAGATAGACTTCGCTCGCCATTCTGGACAAGTACAGGGAATCCTCGGCGGCGACATCGCCGCCACCGACCACGGTGACCACTTTGTTCTTATACAAGGCTCCGTCACAGACGGCGCAATATGATACTCCGCGGCCGTAGAACTTATCCTCTCCGGGGATTTTCAGCTTCCGCGGGGAAGCTCCGGTGGCAATGATTACTGTCTTCGCGAGATAAGTATCCTTGTCGGAGACAACTTCCTTTATATCTCCGTTTAAACGGACGCTTTCCACGCCTTCCATCCGGATATCGCTGCCAAGATCGGTCGCATGGGCATACATGAGATCGGAAAGTTCGGCTCCCGACGCTTTGCGGATTCCGGGATAGTTTTCAATTTCATAAGTGTTGGCGATCTGTCCGCCGGGAAACCATTTTTCCAAGACCACGAAATCGAGCATGGCCCGTTTGGCATAGATGGCGGCTGCCAGTCCGGCCGGACCGGCGCCGATAATCACGAGATCATATGTTTTTTCCATTTTGTTCCTCCGGATATTCCACTCTTATTCAATTATACGTAATTTCCCGGCTTTTTTCAAGAATACCGGTTTTTCAGAAAAAAAACCGGCAGGATATAAAGTCCTTGCCGGATAGATGCAAATCAGGAACTGATGGTTTTGGGCTTGCTCCAGAAATCGAGCCTGTAAATATCGTGACAAACGATCCTGGTCCTGAA
>DAOSWG010000017.1:1649-6130 GCA_035379945.1 Bacillota bacterium | reverse complement strand
GCTTGCTCCAGAAATCGAGCCTGTAAATATCGTGACAAACGATCCTGGTCCTGAAGACCATCTTGATCGTCACGTATTCCTCTTCGACGAAGTCGATGACTTTGTCTCTTCTCACAACCATGCCTTCGAAGATGTACTGGCCGTCGTCACGTTTGTAGCCGTCGGCTTTTTCTTCTGTCTGTTGTGCATCCAAAGGCAAAACTTCCAGGGAATCGATTTCGTAATTGAAAGCAAGGGAATCCTTTTTAAGCACAGAGTCGAACGGAATCAGATGATGTCCGGAAACATGCTTCAATGTCGAATCGAATTTCCTGACTTCTTTCTGGAAGGTCTTGTTCTGGTCATGGGCGAGATTCAAAAGACAATGTTCGTATTCGTGGGTGATACCGAGCGACATGATCCTTTCAAGGCTTTCCTTCGGACGGTCGGGATCGCAGACGATCGTTTCGGATAAGATGTCATCCCTGATCGAATTCAGGATGCCGTTCGCAAAGCTTTCGCCTAATGTTTCATAATAATCATCGGATTTATTTCTCTGGGCATAGACATAGAAGTATTTCTGTTCCGTGTCCTCGTCTTCTATTTCCAGCTTGCGAGCAAGTCCCTGATATTGCGAAATAATCTCTTTCATGGATTTTCCGAGTCCGTCTCTGATCAGTTTCAGATCGACATCCTTGATCCGGTCGATCCTTTTTTCCATATCGGTCTGTTTGATGCTGGTCTTCACTTGAAGCAATTGTTTTTTCAGACGATCGTCGCTCATGAATGATTCCATGTAAGTTCCGCCGGTTTCGAAGAATGCCGGCAGTATGTCGACAGATTCTTCATTAATGTTACCATCATCATCAAACAGGTCGTCGATCGCATCGATGACGTATTTCCGGTATTCGGTCTTTTCCAACAATTTTGTTGGAAAATCATCCGCATAGATGTTTTCGGAATCGAGATACCCGGCAAGGTACCATCTGGCGACGAATCCACCTGTCATGACATAGGTTTTTACCTCGTGGAACGATTCGAATTCCCAGTGGCAAAGCCAATATAGCCGGTAGAGTTCCGATTGATCGGAATTGTAACTCTCCCTGGCGATAGAGAAGAGTTGTTTCCAGTTTCTGATCCTGATGTCGTCGTCGATTCTTTCCGGACGGTTGATCCAGGAAACGATCTTGTTCCTGATAGCTTTCGGAAGCTTTTCTTCTTTTTCGCAAAGGTAATAGATGTACAGGCTTAACATATCAAAAAGAGTCGCGACACTTTCGCTGGATTCCAAGGCAAAAGGATTGTAAGAAATTCTTTTGGTCAGAATGTCGATAGCCCAGAAATCGCCTTCCGGCAGGGAATCGATCACCAGATTGCAAATGGTCGAATAAATCAGATCCTTCTTTTCCTCCGAAGGATTGGAATCCTGGAGTTCGGACACCAACATGTCGAAAAGATCGTACATGTTGATGGAAAACCCGGATTTGGCGGAAATCCTGTGAATCAGGGAAAGAACCCGCGGCATCCGGAAAGCGTAGTCCCGGTAATCTGGCATGATCCCCGCAAACGGGGAATCTTCCTGCATGATCGATTTGACGTTTTGCAGTGCCATCGTCATGTTGGCGATCTGTTTCACCTTATCGGCGCTTGAAACCAGATTGCGGACATGGTTTTCCTGCAATGCCAGAAGATCGTCCATCAGATCGGTGTCGGCTTCCTTGTCCGCAAACATCTGATAGGCTTCGAACAGGCTTTTGGTGAAAATGGCGTTTTCAATCGCGAAATTGATGTTCGCCATATCTGTCTTGGTATGGTTGGTCCGGTTGGCCCGGTACTGCCTCTTAAGTATTCTTTTTGCTTGGTTTTCGCTATCGATCAAAAGCGGAAGTTCCTGGATGGCAAAGCAGGACAGATAAACGAACAGACAAACGATAAGATCGAACATCACGACGTAAAATCCCAGAAGGAATGTCAGGCTGATGCCGAAAGTGATAAGAACCGAAATCAGAAGCATGGTCAGAAAGTTGAAGGCCGGGGCTTGTCTCAGTTTCCTGATTTCCTGTAAAGATACACCGAAATATTCCTGTCTTTGCAGGGATATCGTGATGGATAGAACCGTGATGGTGGCGCAGACCAGCGCCACGGTGATCGTAATGATCGTGCTGGTGACGATCGTGTCGACACCAAAAGGCGTAATCAGAATCTGGGCGATGATCGCGCCTGTCACGCTCGCCAAGGCGGCGATGTTCAAAACCGGATGCGGCGCTATCTTGCTTGCCCATCCGCGGTTTCTTTCCCCCGTTTTTTTGAAAGTCATCGATTTACCCCGTTTCCGGCCTTAAAAAGGATTTTGCCTGTTTTTATTTTATAATGGCGGAAATCAAAAAGCAATAAGGCCTCATGCATTTCCAAAGATAAAAGAAACCTCCTTTTGGAGGTCTTTTACGATATCATCAGAATCCGATCATGTCTTGAAAACTTTCCGGTCTCTCAATGTCGATCTGTCTGAGAAAAATAATCATGTTACGTTCGAAAGCGCTATGGGAGACGACCCGGAACACTTTAGCCATGATATCCACGAAATCGCCGATATCGCTTCCATCCCTCATCAAAGCCAGCGACAGATAGCGTAGAAAAAGATAGGTTCCGGCAAACGCCACGAATTCCGCATCCAAACCGGCAAAGCCTTTTCGATACGGAAACTCGCGGAAGAACAGATTGTTGACGAGCATCTTCTCGAACATGATTTCGTTATATGGAAGTATGCTGTCTAGATGTCTCTTCGCTTCTTCGTATTCATTCATTCCCTGCTTTTCGCCAAAGTAGCTCATAGCCTTGCCTGAATAATCGGACAGTGAATCCCATACATCCTTGCATGAGTTGGCGACATGGGCCATGACAACAAGGGTTTTATCGATATTTGGCGCTTTTGGAATCCAGTCTATGTCGATATCGTCAAAGTTACGGGAACCATCCCTTGCCAGTGAATCAAGGAACTTTCCCATTTTCATGACCCTGACAGAAAAAGGATATCTGCGATCTGCAAGAATGCCAAAACAAAACGCCCGCAAACGGACGTAAAGATCTATTTCGCTATTCGAACCCCTGTCTTTTACCGGCTCTACGGCAAAAGCGAGCGTTGCGGTTTTGAAAGTCAGCGATTCATTGTTTGCGAACAATAGCTCCAACGTCCGTTCGCAGCTGTTTGACAGCGAACACTCGTAAGCCATCCTGCTCCTAATCCCCCGGGGATAATAACGGCATACCGCCGGTAGCATTTTTTCCCCGAATTCAAAGTGAAGCAGACAATAACCGTTTTTCATATGCAACAGACAGTCGTCGGTTTCATAGTCATGGACGATTTCGGCATATCGCTCAGGCATTGCGCCAGGCAACAATCTGAAAGATTTGTCCATTACGGTTTTCGCCCTTTTGCCGGCACTCATGCTTTGCAATAAAAAATACTGCTTCATCGGGATCGTCACTTCCCAACCGCTGCAGCATGAATTTTTACACTCCGGACCTTTGCAGGAAAACGATTCGTAATAATCCGGCACATTGAATTCGGCGGTTGTCTCGTTGCCGGCAATTAAGATATTCTCAAGACCCAATATAGCATCTCCATCGGCCTTATCATTTGTTCCTGAGACAGAATTATATCATGGATTTGGCCTTTGTCAATATGGGAAATACGCTTGACGACAAATCTTCTCGTTGGTCTAAACAAAATTCGAATCAACCGATAAGACGACCTCAATATTGCTTATTGAATACAAGATTATCGCTTGAAAAAAGAATATTAAATATTTTTTAATATATCTTCATGTTTTAGCCCCGATATGCTATAATAAATTCACCAAACTAAATATTTCTCGCCATCATTTTCTACTGATTGCCTTCGCAAAATAATAAAATCCGTTCTTTTTTTTGGAGGAAACAATTGGCTACTAGATCAGCGATCAAAGCGGTGGAAATATCCAAAAAATACAAATTATCCAGAAAAACGACCACGTCGGGACTTGTCAACGTGTCTTTCGAAATGGATGCCAAAGGTTTTGTGGCAATCATGGGAAAAACTGGCAGCGGAAAATCGACTTTGCTTAACCTGCTGGGAAGCATAGACAGCCCTACAGACGGTCATATAGAATACATGGGCGACCGTTTGGACCGGATGAATCGACGCCGGATCAATATGTATCGGCAGAAAATTGTCGCTTTTGTTTTTCAAGAATACTATCTCATAAGTTCCCTTACCGTATACGAAAACATTGAATTGGCGCTCAAGCTGTCTGATACAGACCCGGAAAAAATCGATGAAACAATCCTTGAAGCCTTGTCTTCCGTGGGATTGGACGCCTATTCCACAAGAATGCCCGGACAGTTAAGCGGAGGAGAGAAACAAAGAGTAGCTATCGCCAGAGCCATAGCGAAGAACGCACAGATCCTATTATGCGACGAACCGACAGGCAATCTGGATAAAGAAACCGCTACCGGCATCATGG
>DAOSWG010000017.1:0-1549 GCA_035379945.1 Bacillota bacterium | reverse complement strand
TTATGCGACGAACCGACAGGCAATCTGGATAAAGAAACCGCTACCGGCATCATGGATATTTTAAAACATATATCCAGAAACCGCTTAGTCATTGTTGTTTCCCACGACACCGAACTAATAAAACCATATTGCGACCGGATTATTCGTCTGGATCAGGGCGTAATCGTCGAAGACACGACTTTACGAGCAACCGAAGCGATTTCTATGCCTGCCGATGATCCGTCTTTTTTGGCAAAAAAACATTCTTGTTTTACGCTATTCGGTCTTTCTTTTGCCAATATTCGCAAAAATATTCCCGTCATAATCCCCTTGATTATCATATTGGTTGCTGCTTTTACTGTCTTTTCATGTCTTTTTTCCATTTCCGAATATAATTATAACGATACATTTGTCAATACTTTGCAATACAATGATGTTTATATCGTTCCGGTAAGCGAATACGAAGAAAATGCCATTTTCGTCAATGATGAAATGATTATGTGGGGAAGCCAACTCTATTATGAAAACATATCAACGGACGATATTCTGCGTTTACAAGACAAAACGTCGGGTTTGATTCCCGTTTATCAATCATACTTCTTTAATAAATCATTCCAGGATTTCACGTATTTCCGCTTTACATACAATCCTAGATTCACGATGAACTGTTACGTGTCGCTGAATTTCACGGAAGTCGTTGTCGTCGATGATTTTTCCCAATTCCATCAACCGCTTCGTTATGGCAGATATCCAGCCAAAGACAACGAAGTCGTCATATACGATTATATGGCTGACATGATGATCTATGTAGATGCATATCCGGAAATGGAAACAATGGAAGAATTATTGGACAACACACTTACTGACAGGGACACCGGTCAATCAATGAAAATCGTCGGTATTCTGAAAAGCGATTATCAGCGTTACGAATATACGAAAGACGGTAGCGACAGCGATTATCGCTTCGAATCCAGATACCTGGCGATGCTTCAGGTTATTTTCGCCACTGCGGATTTTATTCCGCAGATAACTTCTTTTGGCGATACAGTTTCGATAAACAATGTCATTATCACAGATGACACATATGACAACACATATGATGATGACAACGAATATCGCAAGATAATCGTGACTGACGATATTTCTGATTTAAACATGCTAGCAGTGAATCCTGAAATGTCGGTATATATCGGTATATTGCTATCAAACTATCAGGTTGCTGATATTCTGGGAATCGATGTTTCCGAAGTTGATTCAGACTTTTTTCAAAACTACGGCACCATAAATTTCAGCGTTTACCAATATTTAAATTATTACAGTTGGGACAAGACAACCTTATTCGGGCCACGAATACAATTGTACGGTATTTATGAAAGTGACAGCTTAAATGACGCCGTATTGCGATGCTATTCGGATTTTGACTGGATTCTCGGTCATAAAAACGGCACACTAAGAAAATCATATCTGTCTCTTTCCGAAAACTGGGATTTGAATTCTCAGATTCTGTCTTCTTTTCATATGCCCCAAAAGCCCCAATCCTTTTTTGAAGACAATCCCGATTATTATAACA
>DAOSWG010000016.1:0-22638 GCA_035379945.1 Bacillota bacterium | reverse complement strand
ATGGGCGGCGGCAAAGGCGGAGCCGATTTCGATCCCAAGGGCAAATCGGATGATGAAATCATGCGTTTCTGCCAGAACTTCATGCTTGAACTCTATCGCCACATTGGTCCCGACACCGATGTTCCCGCCGGTGATATCGGCGTTGGATTCCGCGAGGTCGGATATATGTACGGAATGTACAAAAAAATTCAAAACGAATCGACCGGCGTCTTGACCGGCAAGGGTCTCACCTATGGCGGTTCGCTTGTAAGAAAAGAAGCTACCGGCTACGGTCTTTGCTACTTCGTCCAAGAAATGCTTCGCGTCTACAGAAACGACGAAATGAAAGACAAACGCATCATCATCTCCGGATCCGGAAAGGTCGGTCTCTATGCCGCCTTGAAAGCCAGGGAACTCGGAGCCAAAGTCGTTGCCATGTCCGATGTCAACGGATGTGTCTACGATCCGAACGGCATCGATATCGACATCGTCAAGATGCTCACGAAGGATATGCCCGAATTCTCGACCAAGTATCTGGAATACCGTTCCAATGCCGTCTATAACAGTAATCCGACGGAAATTTGGAAACTGCCATGCGACATCGCCCTTCCCTGCGCTACTCAGAACGAACTGCCGTTAGAAGGTGCGAAAGCTCTCGTTGAAAACGGATGTTTCTTAGTTGCCGAAGGCGCCAATATGCCGACAACGATCGAAGCCACGAAATATCTGCAGCATGCTGACATTCTGTTTGCTCCCGGCAAGGCAGCCAACGCTGGCGGCGTTGCCGTCTCCGGTTTGGAAATGAGCCAGAACGCCATGCATTATCCTTGGACATATGAAGAAGTCGACGAGAAACTCGAAGTCATCATGGCCGACATTTTCAACAAAGCCTATACCGAAGCAAGAAAATACACCGACCACCGCAACCTGGTGATCGGAGCCAACATCGCCGGATTCATGCGTGTATATCAGGCCATGTTGGACCAGGGCGTGTATTGATCTATGGAAGTTGTCTCATCTAAAGAAATTCTGCTGCCCAAGCAATCGATCGATCACACATTATGGTCGGTTATCGCTTGCGACCAGTTTACGAGTGAGATATCGTACTGGGAACGTCTCCGCCAACAAGTGGAAGACGTTCCTTCTACGTATCATTTGATTCTGCCGGAGGCATATCTGCATCTCGGATTTGAAACCAGAATCCAAAGCGCCAACTCCAACATGAATTTATATCTTCGCTCGAACATCTTCGACACAGTATCAAATCCGATCATCATTGATCGCAAAACGCCTTACCATGAACACCGTTACGGCTTGTTATTGACAATCGACTTAGAAGAATACGAATACATGCCCGGTAAAAAAGGCCGGATCGTCGCTTCCGAAAAAACGGTTCTCGATCGGATTCCTCCCCGGGTCAAAATCAGGGAAAATGCTCCGATCGAACTTCCCCACATTCTGGTTTTGTTCGATGATGTGGACGGCTTGATCGCCAAAACAGCCTCCGACACCAGAAACATGAAAAAACTATACGATTTCGATTTGAATATGGGCGGTGGACATATCACGGGGCATCTGTTAGAAAAAAGCGCAGAACTGCTCGCCAAAATCAATGAACAAATCGAAAAGACACCGTTGATCGTCGGCGACGGCAATCACTCTCTGGCTTCCGCCAAAGTCTGCTGGGAAAATCTGAAGAAGAATCTTCCGGAAGAAGAACTTGTCGGGCATCCAGCTAGATACGCCCTCGTCGAACTTGAAAGCATTTATGACAAAGGACTCGCTTTCGAACCGATTCACCGGGTCATATACAGACCTGGCGATGACTTTCTTGAAGATCTCAGCCGCGCAAGCTACGGCCAAAATCCGATGAAGATATTGACAAAAAAAGGCGAGGATTACATATTGTCGCCGGAAAGTCCGTTCGAAACCATCGTATGGATCCAAAACTTTCTTGATGATTATCTCGCATTTCATCCGGATACCAGGATCGACTATGTCCACGGGTTCAAAAACCTTGAGGGAATAATAGCGGAAAATCCCGGATCGATCGGATTAGTCCTGCCCCCATTGGGAAGGGACAAACTGTTTCCCTACATTAACGAAAACGGAGTATTACCGAGAAAATCGTTTTCTCTGGGCGAAGCCATAGAAAAACGTTATTATCTCGAATGCCGTCTGATAACGAAAGGAAGGATAGATAATGAAAAGAGTATTTAATTTCTCCGCCGGACCCGCCGTATTGCCGGAACCGGTCCTGCGGCAAGCCGCAGCGGAAATGCTCGACTATAACGATACCGGCATGTCCGTAATGGAGATGAGCCACCGCTCCAAAGCGTTCGACCAAATCATCCAGGATGCCGAGAAGGATCTCAGGACCCTGCTTTCCATTCCCGACAACTACCACGTCCTTTTCCTTCAGGGCGGAGGACACACCCAGTTCGCCATGGTTCCGATGAATTTGATGAAAAACGGCGTCGCCGATTATATCGTCACCGGCGAATGGGCCAAAAAAGCTCACAACGAGGCTAAAAAATACGGGGATGCCCGTAAGATCGCCACAAGCGAAGACAAAATGTTTTCCTATATTCCCGACCTCGACAACCTGCCGATTTCGGAAAACGCCGACTATGTCTATATCTGCACCAACAACACCATCTACGGAACCAAATTCGCCAAAGAACCGGATACCAAAGGAAAAGTCTTGATTTCCGATATGTCCAGTTGCATTTTGTCGGAGCCGATCGATGTCACCAAATACGGACTGATTTTCGCCGGTGCCCAGAAAAACATCGGCCCGGCCGGTACGACAATCGTCATAATCCGTGACGACCTTATCAGAACCGATTTGCCAGAATTCGTGCCGACTATGCTGAAGTATCATATCCATGCCGAAAAGAACTCGCTTTATAACACGCCACCTACCTATGGTATCTATATCTGTGGTCTCGTTTTCAAATGGTTGCTTAATCTCGGCGGCCTTGAGAAGATGCAGGAGATCAACATCGCCAAAGCCAGCATGCTATATGATTTTCTCGACCATTCGAAAATGTTCCATGGATCCGTCGAGAAGAAGGACCGTTCTTTGATGAACGTCACTTTCGGAACCGGTAACCCGGAAATGGATGCCAAGTTTGTGGCGGAAGCCAAAGCAGCCGGCTATGACAACCTGAAAGGCCATCGCTCGGTCGGAGCCATGCGTGCTTCGATCTACAATGCCATGCCCATCGAAGGCGTCGAGAGTCTAATTGATTTCATGAAGAAATTTGAAAAGGAAAATGCCAAATGAAAGTAGCTTGCCTGAATAAGATATCTCCCTTCGGACTGACAAGATTCACGAACGGTTATGAATTGACAGAAGAAGTCAATGATGCCGATCTGATTTTAGTCCGCAGTTTCAACATGCTGGAAATGGAATTGCCGAAAAAATTATTGGCAGTGGCGAGAGCCGGCGCCGGCGTCAACAATATTCCTCTTGCCGATCTTGCGAGCAAGGGAATCGTTGTCTTTAACACTCCGGGAGCCAATGCGAACGGCGTCAAGGAACTGGTAATCGCCGGTATGTTGTTGGCAGCTAGGGATATTGTCGGCGGAGTGAACTGGGTGAGGGATAACAAAGAGGACGCCAACTTGTCCAAGTCGGTGGAAAAAGCCAAATCAGCCTTCGGCGGAACCGAAATTATCGGCAAAAAGCTTGGAGTCATCGGTCTCGGCGCTGTTGGGGGAAAAGTAGCGGAAGCCGCTATCTGTCTGGGGATGTCCGTTCTCGGATACGATCCTTATCTTTCACCGGAAAATGCGGACAAACTGCCAAACGAAGTGGAGCTCACGACCGAACTCGACCGCATTTATGCTACCTGCGATTATATTACTTTACATCTGCCATTGCTTGATTCAACCCGCCATATGATCGCAAAAGATGTTTTTGCCATCATGAAACCGGGTGTCGTTCTTTTAAATTTCAGTCGTGACCAGTTGGTAAACGACGACGATCTCGCCATCTCTATCGAAAGCGGAATCGTCCGAAGTTATGTTACCGATTTTCCCAATCCGAAAACCGCCAATATGAATCATGTGATCGCAATCCCGCATTTAGGCGCTTCCACCGAAGAGTCGGAAGACAATTGCGCGATGATGGCAACCGACGAACTAATGCGTTACGTCGAACACGGTTCAATAAAGAACTCGGTGAACTTTCCCGCTCTTGATCCCGGACGCAAGCAGAACAAATACCGCATTCAGATCCTTTACAAAGACAGCGAGGAATTCCTTGGCAGCCTGACGAGGGCTTTGGAAGGCATCGTCAGTCTCGGAAACCTGATAAACCGGGCCAAGAACGGTTATGGCGTCGCTGTTGTGGATTTTGACGCCGAAACAAACGAAGCCGCCATCGAGATTTCTAAAAAAATGAAAGGCGTTCTTCGAGTAAGAACACTGTAACAAACTAAAATGCTTGCACATGCAAGCATTTTTTGTTTTACCAAATCATATAAGCACCTTTTATTTATTGCACATTTCTTTATAAAAACACAAATCCATGCTAGAATGATTTTAAGGAGGGGTAAACATGACATATCTCAAACTGTATGCCATTGCCCTTGGTTTCTTTCTTGTTATTGACATGTTGTGGCTGGGTGTAGTGGCCAAAAAAGTCTATGATCGTTATCTTGGCGGTTATATAGGAAAGGTAAAATGGATACCAGCCATAATCTTCTATCTTGTATTCGTGGCGGGACTTGTATTTTTTGTCATTTACCCTGCTGTTGGCAGAGAATCGCTAAATTACGCCATTTACGCAAGCATGTTTTTTGGCTTCGTTGCATATTCTACGTATGATTTGACCAATATGGCCACTCTGAAGGACTGGCCGTGGCAAATTGTTTTGATTGATATTGCCTGGGGGATGATTTTGGGTGGTATTGTATCAACCGTAACTTATTTGATAGCGAGGTAAAAGGCAAGTGGAACTTATAACCCTGAAAGGTAATGACCTGTATCAGGCTTTTCTAGCCGGCGCCCGCCGGCTGATCAGCCGAAAGAAATATCTGAATTCCATCAACGTGTTCCCGGTGCCCGATGGCGATACCGGTACGAACATGTCATTTCTCATGCAATCAATCATCGACAAAGCCAAATCATCGGAAGATCTTTCGGAGACCGCCGCTTCCATTGCGACCGCCGCGGTGGACGGATCCCGTGGAAATTCCGGAATTATATTTGCCGAGTTTTTTGTCGGGCTTTATGAAAAACTGAAGAATCTTCGTCAAGCCAGACTTGAGGATTTTCGCCAGGCGATATCATATGCGATTTTTCGTTCCTATCAGGCCATCATGAATCCGGTCGAAGGGACCATCCTGACTGTTTTGCGGAAAGCATTTGATATCAAGGAACGTCTTACCGATTTCAAAACCTATTTTCGGACCAGTCTCGAACAGGCAAAAACAGCCTTAAAAGAAACTCCTGACGAATTGGAAAGCCTTAAAAAAAACGGAGTTGTGGACGCCGGAGCCGAAGGTTTCACGACATTTTGGGAAGGCGTCGCCATATACATGGAAACAGGCGAAAGGGAATCTGCCGATCTGAAAGAAGCGGATGTTTCTTTTGATATCATCTATGATCCTGATTACGACATGGGAAAAAGATATTGTACGGAAGCGGTAATTTTGGATGGAAAAACGGAATTGTCGTCTGTCAAGTCCGCTCTGAACGATATCGGCGATTCGCTGATCGTCTCGGGAAAACCGGAAAAGATGCATGTACATATCCATACCGACAATCCCGAACAGGTATTCTTGCGTTTACGTACTTACGGCCGCTTAAACTGGCAAAAAATCGACGACATGAAATTGCAGCAACAGGCAATGGCCAAGGATCGTCCGGAAACAGTTGTGGTTGTTGACTCGATCGCTGACATTCCGCAGGATCTGATGGATACTTACCAAATCCATATGTTGCCGATGAACCTGATAGTCGACGATATCTCCTATCTTGACAAACAATCGGTAAAAATCGATACATTCTACGAGATGATGGACAAATACTCGACTTTTTCCTCGTCCCAACCGGATTCTGGCACAATCGAGAGACTGCTTGGTTTTTTGTCCGAGCATTACGAAAACATTCTGGTCGTGACAGTGGCCGGCGCTCTTTCTGGGACATATGACGCACTATGCAAATACGCCGGTACAAATTCCAAGGTGAAAGTGTTCGATTCGCTCCAGAACTCCGGAGCCGAAGGACTTTTGGCCCTGGAAGCCGCCAGAATGGCTTCTGACGGAATCAAAATCGAAGAAATCATGGCGAAATTGGAAGAAAAAAGATCAAAGACAAGAATATATGTATCGGTCAAAACCCTGAAATACATGGTAAAGGGCGGTCGTGTCGGCAAAGTGACAGGTATGATCGCCAAAATTCTCAATCTAAAACCGGTCGTGTCCCTTGACGGGACCGGACACGGAATCATCAGGGAAAAGGCTTTTAGCATCAGACAAAATGAAAAAAAGATTCTAAAACTTTTACAAAAAGCACCGATCGTCAAATATTCTATCATTCATGCCGACGCGTTAAACAGAGCCGAAAAAATGGCTGAAAAAATTACAAAACTTTGTGGAAAAGCACCTGAATTCATTACCGAAATATCGCCCATCGTAGCTGCAAACGCCGGCACAGGCGCCGTCGGAATCGCCGTGGAATTCAGTCGGGAGGTAAAGTGATATGTGGCTTATTATCGGAGGAATTATTCTTTATTTCGCATACTTCAGCATCATTTACCTGATTGCAAAACGGAAAGGCAATTACGGATATGTCGACATTGCCTGGGGCTTCGGGTTTGTCGTCTATGTTTTTTTCGCGACAGCTTACCGCTTCCAAACTTCCGATCATATTCTTATTTCCCAAGCGGTATGTTTCATCGTCGTCATCCTTTGGGGGTTGCGGCTTTTCGTCCATGTCATGTTGCGAAACTACGGCAAGCCAGAAGATTTCCGCTATCAAAACATGAGAAAGAAATGGGAGGGCAAACATCCCGGTCTCAAAGCCTATGTGAATATTTTCCTGCTTCAAGCTTTGCTTGCCTATATCGTCAGTTTGCCCATCACCATGGTGTTTATTTCCGATTCCGAAAAAAGCGTCGTCACGGCTTATATAGGATTGGCGATATCTTTACTAGGTCTGACTTTGGAAACGATAAGCGATGCTCAGCTCGGTATATTCCGTAAGAATCCGGAAAACAGGGGTCATGTCATGACAGAAGGATTGTGGAAATACTCCCGGCATCCCAATTATTTTGGCGAAACCGTCGTCTGGTGGGGCCTTTTCATCGGTGTGTTTCTCAGTGATTTTGGAGCGTATTCGCTCTTGAGTCCGCTGATCATCACCTATCTTCTGCTTTATGTTTCGGGAGTTCCTTTGTTGGAAAAACATTACGAGGGCAATCCCGAGTACGAGGAATACAAGCATCGTACTTCCGTGTTTTTCCCGTTACCGCCCAAAAAATGACAAAATACGGCGGTTTGGTGTTTTTTTACTTGCATTTTTCCCTTACAGAATATAAAATAAGTAAGGAGTTGAATGGAGGATTTTTTAATGGTAAGAGTACAATTCACGATGCGTTGCACCGAGTGCAAGGAAGAAAACTACACAATGACCAAAAACAAAAAGAACCATCCCGACCGGATGGAGGTCATGAAATATTGCCCGCGTTGCCGCAAGGAAACACTTCATCGCGAAAAGAAATGACTTCACTTGTTGAAGTCTTTTTCTTATGTTAAAGCCACTTATTGCCTTTTTAGCGAGGTGAGATGACATGCCGGAATATTTGCTAGGAATCGACATCGGGGGAACATCGGTAAAAATCGGCCTTTTCAATCTGGAAGGCTTTCTTTTAGATAAAAGAAGCATCATTACCGATCGTAGCCAGAACGGTTCGCATATTTTGAGAGACATCGCTGTTTTCATTAAAAAAAACTGGCTTCTTTCATCGATCGCCGGGATCGGACTCGGTGTACCGGGACCGGTGAAAAACAATATTGTTGAAACCTGCGTCAATCTCGGATGGGGAATCACGGATCCAAAAACTGAACTTAATAAATATTTCAATTACGAAGATATTGCCATAAAGGTGACAAACGACGCTTCGGCGGCGGCTTTGGGCGAATACGCCGCAGGAGCCGCCAAAGGTTATAGTAATGTCGTATTGCTGACGCTCGGAACCGGAATCGGCGGCGGAGTCATCATAGACGGGCGTCTGCATGAAGGTGTGGATGGAATTAGCGGGGAATTCGGTCATATAGTAGTGGACAAAAAACATGCTTTTCTTTGCAACTGCGGTAAAAGGGGATGTCTGGAGACGGTGGCTTCCGCTACCGGCATCGCCAGACTGGCAAAATATAATCTCGATAACACCGATTTTTCCAGCAAACTGAGAAACATGGATTCTTTTTCGGCCAAGACAGTATTCGATCTTGCTAAGGAAAAAGACGAAGTGGCTGTGTTGACAATAGACGAAGCCGCCGACAACCTAGCAGCTATGCTCGGGTCCATCACATTAACAATCGATCCGGATCTGTTCGTGCTTGCCGGAGGCGTCAGCCTGGCCGGCGATTACTTGCTTCAAAGCGTAAAAAGGCATTATCCGGATTATATCCGTCCCTTCGACGTCAAAGCTGGAATCGTTTTGGCAACGCTTGGATCGGATGCCGGTATTTATGGCGCCATGCAACTGGTGAAATAAAATGACGCACCAACGCATTTATGACAATATCGCCTTACAGAATACCTATGTTTTGCAAAAAAAATCAGCGGCAATAGTCATTGATCCGGGCTTCAACGGCAATGAAGCCGTCAATTGTCTGAAAGAATCCGGAGCAATCGAAGTTGCGGTGTTTCTTACTCATGGACATTTCGACCATATCCGGGATTTGCCCGTTATTCTTGAAGCTTTTCCAAAATCGAGAGTATACATCCAGGAAAACGATCTGCAATTTCTTTATGATGAGAGACTCAGCTATGCCCGGGCTTTTCATTCCCATTTTTCCTTGCCGAAGGAACAAACGGTAGAAACGTTCGGTATGCAGGGAGAACTTGTTTTCGAAGACATTGTGATCCGTTATCTCAATACACCGGGGCATACGGCAGGTTCGGCTTCGTTATATATCGACGAACGTTTGTATTCGGGAGATACTTTGTTTTCCGACGGCATCGGGCGGACCGATCTTTATACCGGCAGCATGGCTTCCATGAACAAATCGCTCAAGTTACTTATAACGTCGTTTTCCCGAAAAACCTTGGTTTGTCCCGGACACGGAGAATCCAAAAGGCTCGGTGAAATCATCGAAAACAATCCATATTTGCCTTGATTATTCATACTATTTACTGCTGGTTTCCGGTCTGGAAACCGGTTTTTTTATGAAAACGTATTCCTCTCGGTTTTTTCCTTAAAATATTAGCACTCTTTTCTTGACATTGCTAACACAGTCCTGTATAATATGCTTAGCATTCAAATGATAAGAGTGCTAAAAAGAGGTGGTCGCATGTTAACAGAACGTCAGGAAACCATACTCAAACTGATTGTTGACGAATATGTAAAAACAGCGGAGCCGGTCGGTTCGAAGGCTTTGTCTTTCAAGATGGAGATATCATCGGCGACTATCCGTAACGAGATGAGTGCCTTAGAAGACGCGGGCTATCTCGAAAAGACCCATACCTCGAGCGGAAGGATTCCTTCCGAACAGGGATACAGGTACTATATCGAAAAGATCATCAGAAACATCGATGAAGAGTCCGACGGGTATTTTGAGTTCGAAAAGCTTTTTGAAAACAAGGAAATCGAACGCGAAGAACTGATTAAAGAAGCGATCGACCTCTTAAGCCAGGTCACCAATTGCACCGCAATATCCTTGGGACCGGAAGCTTATTATTCGAAAGTCAAGAAAGTCCAGATGATTCCTTTGAAAGAAACCCAGGCCCTTATCCTGGTGGTGACGAATTTCGGTCACGTGGAATCGAAACAGATCACAATTTCCGAAAACATGGAAGTCGCAGAAATGGTCAAGGTCATCGATCTTCTGAACGAAATGCTTGTCAACACGCCGATCTCCCAGGTTTCCGAGAAACTCCATTACGAGATCCAGCACAGCCAAATCAAGGAACTCCTGAAATACCGGGAATCGATCGTCGACTCGTTCATTGAGGCTTTCTCGAAATTTGCCCAGACGAGATATTATCTGACTGGTCAGTCGAATATGCTTTACCAGCCGGAATTCAATGATATCCAGAAATTGCGTAAATTCATCGAAACGGTGGAGAATAATGATATCTTCAAACTGGTGGAAACCGATTCTGACGGCGTATCCGTGAAAATCGGGACCGAGAACCAGGTTACATCGATGAAGGATTGCACGGTCGTGTCTTCGACTTATGACACGATAGACGGTGAAAAAGGAACCATTTCCGTTGTCGGACCGACCAGAATGGATTATCGAAAAGTGATTCCACTTTTGAAATACATAGCAAAGAACATCGCCAAACTTTACGAGGAGGAATAATGCCAGATGGATGAAAACGATAAAGAAAAAGAACTTCCGGAAGTAGAAGAAAAACAACCGGAAGAAACAACTTTCGGCAAAGATACCAAAGAGCCGAAAGACGGCAAAAAGAAAAAGAACATGGAAGCCGAACTGGAAAAAGCCAAGGACGATCTGGAAGAGATGAGCGGTAAATACCTGAGAACCCTGGCGGAAATGGAAAACCTGAAAAAAAGGCTTACAGACGAGATGGTAAGAGATCGCAAGTACGCGACAATGAATGTGGCGGACAAATTGATCGACCATTTGGAAGTCTTCGACCAAGCGCTTTCCATGAAAACGGAGGATTTGAACTTCAAGAATTTCTTGTTGGGATTCCGGATGATCAAGGATTCCATCTTCCAAGTATTGTCTGATGAAGGCGTCAAACAAAACAACACCGTCGTCGGAAACAATTTCGATCCCAACCTTGAACACGCCATTGATAAACGCTATGAGGCCGACAAACCCGAAGGCGTCATCCTGGAAGTGGTCAAGAAAGGATATATGTTCAAAGACCGTCTTCTGAGACCCGCGCTTGTCGTTATCAATGTGAGACCGGAAATCAAAGAAGACAAAGAATCAGAAGAAATAGAAACTAACGACGAATGTGTCGCATAAGGAAAGGATGATAATATATGAAAATAATCGGTATTGACCTTGGAACAACCAACTCCTGCGTGGCAGTAATGGAAGGCAAGGAAGCAAAAGTAATTCCCAATTTGGATGGAAACAGAACAACCCCGTCGGTCGTTGCGTTTAAAGACGACGAGATTCAAGTCGGCGAAGTTGCCAAAAGACAGGTGATCACTAACCCGAACACCGTCTATTCGATCAAACGTAAAATGGGTACAACCCAGAAAGTCGAAGTCAACGGAAAATACTACACACCACAGGAAATCTCCGCGATGATTCTGCGTAATCTCAAAGAATCCGCCGAAGCATACCTTGGCGAAAAAGTGACAGAAGCGGTCATCACCGTTCCGGCTTATTTCAACGACGCCCAGCGTCAGGCAACCAAAGATGCCGGCAAGATCGCCGGACTCGATGTGAAGAGAATCATCAACGAACCGACAGCGGCAGCCCTTGCCTACGGCATCGACAAGAAAGACAAAGAACAAACCGTTTTGGTCTACGACCTCGGCGGCGGCACTTTCGATGTCTCGATATTGGAACTCTCCGACGGTACTTTCGAAGTCATTTCGACTTCCGGAGACAACCATTTGGGTGGCGATGATTTCGATCAGCGCATCGTCGAATGGTTGGTGGATGAATTTCGCAAGGAAACCGGCGTCGATCTTTCGAAAGATAAAATGGCGCTCCAGAGATTGAGAGACAGCGCCGAGAAAGCCAAGAAAGAACTCAGCTCGATTACCTCTGCCCAAATCTCCCTGCCGTTCATTTCGATGACGGCATCCGGCCCTGTCCATCTTGAAAAAGCATTGACTAGAGCCAAATTCAATGAACTTACCCACGATCTCGTCGAACGGACGATTGAACCGGTCAAACGCGCCCTTGCGGATGCCAAACTGACTGCCAAGGATTTGGATCAAGTCCTTTTGGTAGGCGGATCAACAAGAACACCGGCCGTTCAGGACGAAGTCAGAAAACTTTTGAATAAAGAACCCAACCGTTCAATCAACCCGGACGAAGTGGTTGCCATGGGAGCCGCCATCCAAGGCGGAGTCCTGAAAGGCGATGTCAAGGATGTATTGTTGCTCGACGTCACTCCGCTTTCCCTCGGTATCGAAACCTTGGGCGGCGTCTTCACGAAATTGATCGACCGCAACACGACAATCCCGACATCGAAATCCCAGATATTCTCGACCGCGGCCGATAATCAGCCGACCGTCGACATCCATGTGCTTCAGGGCGAACGTTCTATGGCCAGAGACAACAAGACTTTAGGACATTTCCAACTGAGCGACATTCCTCCGGCACCGCGCGGTATCCCGCAGATCGAAGTCAAATTCGATATCGACGCCAACGGCATCGTGAACGTATCTGCTAAAAACATGGCGACCGGGAAAGCCAATTCGATCACAATCCAAAGCGGCACCGGACTCACAGATGACGAAATCGACCGGATGGTCAAAGAAGCGGAAAACAATGCCGAATCCGACCGCCAGAAACGTGAGGAAGCGGACTTGAGAAACGAAGCCGACCAGATGATTTTCATGACAAACAAGGCGATCGCCGATCTTGGCGACAAGGTCAAGGACAGCGAAAAGAAAGACGCCGAAGAAAAAATCAAAAAGCTGGAAGAAGCTTTAAAAGGCACCGATCTGGAAAAAATCAAAAAAGCCAAGGACGACTTGGAAAAGACGACCCAGGCACTTTCCGAAAGAGTATACAAGGAGCAGCAAAACCAGCAACAAGGACCAACATCCGGCGGCAATGACCAAGGTCAGGGCGGCAGCCAGGATGAAGGCGACTCCGGCTCCGATGACGGTGTCTTCGATGCCGACTACAAGGAAGTCTGAAAAAAACATTAACAGAATCAAACAAAAAGCAGGCAACTGCTTTTTGTCGCGTCAATGAGGTGAGGACATGGAAAAGCGCGATTACTACGATGTACTTGGCATAAGCAAGAACGCCACGGATGAAGAAATCAAGAAGGCTTACCGTTTACTGGCAAAAAAATATCATCCCGACGTCTCCACCGAGAAAGACGCCGAAGCAAAATTCAAGGAAGTCCAGGAAGCCTACGATGTTTTGTCGGATGAGACGAAAAGAGCCCAATACGATCAATTCGGACACCAAGGCATGAACGGCGGATTTGGCGGCGCCGGCGGTTTTTCCGGTTCCGGTTTCGAAGGCTTCGATTTCGGAGATATTTTCTCTGCCTTTTTCGGCGGTCAGTCCCGTACGAACCAAGGCGGGAGAACGAGAGCCAGAAAAGGTTCGGATATCCAGAAACGGATGTCCATATCCTTTGAGGAATCGATTTTTGGAAAAAAGGAAAAAATCCGGATTCCCGTATATGAAGAATGCCATGTCTGCCATGGCACGGGTGCCCAAAGCCAGTCAGACATCCATACATGTTCCAAGTGTCACGGAACCGGAACGGTGATAATGGAGACGCAAACCCTGTTCGGACGCAGTCAGACCAGGGCTACATGCCCGGTCTGTCACGGAACTGGTAAAGAAATCCGCAACAAATGCACTAACTGCAACGGCGAAGGCGTCGAACGGGTGAATAAGGAAATCGAGGTTAACGTTCCTTCCGGAATCGAAACCGGACAACAGATCCGTCTCGAGGGATTTGGAAACAAAGGAACGAACGGCGGACCTTCGGGCGATCTTTACATCGTATTCGAGGTCACTCCGTCTAATGTCTATACCCGCGAAGGCGACGATCTCATCATCAATATTCCGATCACCTTCACCCAAGCCGCCCTAGGAGCGGAAATCGAAGTACCGACGCCTTATGGCAACGTGCTTCTGAAAATACCGGCCGGAACCCAGTCGGATGCCAAATTCCGCATCCGCGGAAAAGGCGCTCCGAACGTACGTACCAAGGCTTACGGCGACGAACACGTCCACGTGACAGTCGTCACGCCTTCCAAACTTTCGGCGGAACAAAGAAAACTATTCGAACAAATGGCGAAAATCGAGGACAGTCCGGCAAACAAAAGCGCTTGGAGCCGGTTCAAATCGAGTTTCAGCCGTAAATGAAATAGCCTTCGGGCTATTTTTGCCATAAAGAGGTGATATCTCATGTGTTTCATGGACATTGAAATCCGGGAGGAACCAGAAATTCTGCAAAACGCCCGGGACAAAAATATTAAAACAATCAAAGCGGTCGCCCATGAATTTTCTAAAAGAAACATCAGAAAAATTGTCCTTGCCGCAAGGGGATCTTCCGATCATGCTGGTGTATATTTCAAATATCTGTCGGAGATAGTCTTGGGAATTCCGGTTTCGCTTTCCGCCCCGAGCGTTGTGACAATGTATGACGGTAAACTGGATCTTTCCGATACGTTGACGATCGGCGTTTCCCAAAGCGGAGAAGCCAAGGATGTCCTGGCCGTCATCGAACGCGCCAACAACCAACATGCCGTAACCGTTTCCCTGACCAACGATCCGACATCACCGCTGGCGACAAAGGCCGCGTACCACCTCGATTTGTCCGCAGGCATAGAAAAGAGTGTGGCCGCCACTAAAACTTTCATTGCGGAAATGTATCTGCTTGCCCTTTTTGTCAAGGAGTTGTCAGGTTCCCCTGAACTGGCCCAGGAAATGGAAATGCTTCCCGAATTATTGGAAAACGTCTTAGAACTCGACCAAAAAATCGCCGTGCTCGCAGCCAAACTTGAAGACATGGAAGATTGTTTTGTCATCGGCAGAGGGCTTTCTGACGCTATCGCCCTGGAAATAGCCCTGAAACTTCAGGAAACGTCTTATGTCCGCGCGTTCGGTTATGCGACAAGCGACTTCCGACACGGGCCTTTCGCCCTGGTCGACAAAGGATCGGTTGCCATAATCCTGGCACTAGAAGACGAAACATTCCCCGATAGCGAGGATATGGTAAAACGCTTGAACGAAGCCAAAGCGAGAATTGTCGTTTTTACGGACAATGCCGATTTTCCGGTTTCCGATAAAATAGTTTTGCCAAAATCCGGCAAATATACCAAGCCGTTTCTGTTTGCCGCAGCCGGACAATTGTTTTCGCTGTATCTCGCCAAGGCGAAAGGCCTTAATCCCGATAATCCCCGAAATTTAAAAAAGGTGACAATAACAAGATGAACCTGAAAACAGTCTGTGAAAGGACTGTTTTTTTGTATCCGTATACAAAAGAAAAAAAGCGTGTGATACAATAAAGAAAAGACATCGGAAGGAGATGACAGCCATGCTATTCGAACAAAAAACCAGAATGATGAAAGATGGCCGGGAATGTGTTCTGGCAAGTCCGGATCCGAAAGATGCCAAATCCATGCTCGATTATCTCAAAACATGTGCCGAAGAAACCGACAATATTCTCCGATATCCGGAAGAATGCGACGAAAGCAACGAACAGGAAGAAACGTTTCTAAGAAACATCAACGAATCACAGTACAACGTGATGATCGTCTGCAAAGTTGACGGCGATATCGCCGGCAACTGTACGCTCACGTTAAATAAACGATTGAAGATTAAACACCGGGCAAGCGTGGCGATCGCTCTTAAGCGAAAATACTGGAATCTGGGCATCGGTACCATGATGTTCGAAGAAATGGAAAAAATAGCCAGAGAAAAAAATGTTTTACAACTGGAACTAGGATTTGTCGGAGGAAACGACCGAGCCAGGATTCTCTATGAAAAAAGAGGATTCGTCAAAACAGGTAAAAAGCCGGACGCTTTTTACTTAAAGGACGGATCCTTCCGGGATGAAATCTTAATGATTAAGAAATTATGACTTCATGCGCGCCGAGCAATTTGTTTGCCTGGCGCTTTTTCTTATGATATAATTTGAATATCAAAGTATATATTGCTTACATATCTATATATAATAAAAGGAGAATAATTCAATGGAAACGTCAATTATTTCCAAACTTCGCCGTTTCAATCTTCTGATGGGCGCCTTGCATCTGATCCAGGGAGTGGCCATGGTGTTTCTCGCAACATCCGTCATTCAGACGATCGCGGAATTCAAACCGATGATCACGCAGTTTTATCTGACATACGATCCGATCCAGATGACGCTTGTCGTTACGAGCAAGGATTTATTCCTGTTGCCGTTTGGAATCTTAACGGCAGTTTTCCTGCTTTTGTCGGCTTTTGCCCATTTTCTCGTCAGCGTTCCTTTCAACAAAGTTTATAATCGCGACCTAGAAAAACATATCAACAAATTCCGTTGGTTCGAATACGCGCTTTCCTCGTCAGTGATGATAGTGCTCATATCGACACTTTTCGGTATTTATGACATCGCTTCGCTTGTACTGATCTTTGTCTTGAACGCTTCGATGAACATGTTCGGTCTTTTGATGGAAAAAATCAATTCCCAAAGCAATGAAACCAAAAAAGTAAACTGGTCGCCTTTCGTTTATGGCTCGTTAGCCGGCATCGCGCCTTGGGTCGTCATCTTTCTTTACATGTCCGGTAATCCCTCGCTTGATATGGTGCCATGGTTCGTTTGGGCGATCACGATAACCTACTTCGTCATGTTCAACCTGTTCCCGCTCAATATGATTCTACAATATAAAAAAGTGGGAAAATGGTCGGATTATCTATACGGAGAAAAGACCTACATCGTTTTGAGCCTAGTGGCGAAAACTCTGCTCGCATGGCTGGTTTTCTTCGGAGCCATGCAACCGTAATATATGATACAAGCTAAGCCGATCCTTTCGAGGATCGGTTTTTTTATATATAATTCATTTTTTTCTTTACATGCGATACTCAAGCAGGTATAATATAAACAGGTTATGCATAAACAATCTATGCAAAAACAATTTATACATAAACAACTTATATATAAAGGAGGTGGGATAATGACGAATTCCGGCGAATATATGCGGGGATTCACTGATTATGTCGTTTTGTCTATTTTGTCCAAATTCGACAGCTACGGTTACGAAATCGGAAAAATCATCGAAAACGTCAGTGAACAACAGATTCAGGTCACCGAAGCCGCCCTGTACTTCGCCCTGAAACGACTTTTGGAAGACAACAAGATATCATCCTATCGCGAAGCCAACAAAAAGGGCATGAACCGTCGTTATTATCAAATCACCCCCGAGGGGAAACACTCCCTGAACGAGTTTCGTAAAGACTGGGTCCAGATCGAAAGCACGATATCCAGTCTGGTCGAGGGCGAGTTCGAATATACCAGGGAAGATTAAAAGAGGAAGTGAGAAGATGGAACTATTTCAAATTATCCCGGAGAATTTCTTCAATCTCCTGGCAGGAAAAAACCGCATCTTGTACATGAATGCCCTGCTCGAGGTGTTCAAAGCCTATGAGAGGGGCTCGATCCTTGGGATGGACAAGCAACTGGCCCAGCAGGCGATCATCGATTATCTGGACATGAATCCGCAAGAGGAGTATGTCATAGACATCGACGAACAAATCGATACGGAAGCATCTAACCGCGAGAAGGCCAATCAGATACTGAGGAGGCTCGAGGAGTGCGAATGGATCGATGTCGATGTCGACAACGACTATGTCGAGATCGTCAATTTCCGCGATTACGCGATTACGATCATTGAGGCTTTGAAAAGCCTGAGTCTCGAAACCATTTACGGCCCCGATGACGACAGCCATGAATTCCGCGGGTATATCTATACGGCTTACAGCCTGCTTACGAACGAGCACGGCGAATACGCAATGGTGGTAGATCAAGTCTACAAAAACACCGTGGCCTTCGTTAGGGAACTGAGAAAACTCGACTCGCGCCTCAAGTATTACATCCGGCAAATCGTCGAGAAATCGGAAATCCGCGATTTAGTGCACTTGCTAGTGAGTTACAAAGTGGAACTGGTTGATCACGCCTATTACCGGCTCAAGACATCCGACAATGTCAACAAGTATAAATTGGAGATCGTCAAACGGCTTGAAGCAATGCAACAGAATCCGGTCGTGATGGAAGTCATCGCCAGGGAATATCTAATCAAGTCGAACAACAATTACGATCTGGCGAAAGTCAAGGCGAACAAACGAATCGACGACATGATCGACATATATAACTCGCTAGAAAGAATCATCGACGAGATTGACGAGAAAAACAGGGTATACGTAAATACGACGATCGCCAAGATAAAGTTTTTGCTAAACGACGACGAGAATGTCATCGGTAAACTCTCGGCTATTCTAAAATACACTGCCAACATGGCGAAGAAGCACAAAACAGAAAAGGCTTTGAAGGAGATTTCACCGCTCTTCACCCTGTCGAGTCATCAGCAGATTTCCAAGAATTCGATCTTTACGCCAAGAGGGGCATATGCAAGGGCCGACGCCCAGTATCTCCAAGAAAACGCCGAAACCCAGGACAGCAAGCTGGAGGAGGAATTCTATCAGGAATTCGAAACCGACTTCTCAAGCGACGTGATAATGAAATATCTGATGGAGTACTTCCGAAAGAGGCCTTCCATCAAAGCCTCCGAGATTATCCGCGAGGATATGACAGATGAGGCGATTCTGAGACTTCTCTATATCTTAATCTATGCGGGCGATGAACTCGATTACTCGATCGTGCCGCTCCAGAAAGAAATCGAACACAGTCGTTTCCGGCTCCAAGACTTTGAAATAATCAGGGGGTATGAATCATGATACTGGAAAACTACGAAAATCTTAACCAGGGACAAAAGCAGATGTTCTCAGACACAGTGAACAAACTGCTATCGACCGGATTTCTGGCCCGGGACAAGCGCGACAACAAGGAACAATATTACTTTGTTCTCAGCTTCAAGAATTACTTCGACGAATACTTCGGCATCATCAACTACGAGCTTGTGCTTGACAGGGAAAAAGGAGCCATCCAGCTCATGAGTCAGGAGAACAAAAGCCTCCTGCATCTCAAAAGGGAGGAATCGCTCGTGCTTCTGATTCTGAGGATTCTCTACCACGAGCATCTGGCGGAGACCTCGATCAACGACAATGTCATCGTGAGAATAGACGAGATCCATCAGAAATACGACGCCCTTGAGTTGAAAAAGAAGATCAACAAGACCGACTTACTGAGAATCATCCGTTTCTACAAAAGGTATAACTTGATCGAACCGCTTGGCGATATCGGTCAGGGCAATACCAAAGTGGTGATCTATCCCACGGTCCTGTTGGCGATCGATACCCATGAAATCAACGATATTTTCAACCTGATAAGCCGGATGAACGGCCAGGAAGGAGGCAGTGAAGATGAAGAAACTGACGAAAATTAGACTGATCAACTGGCATTATTTCGCCAATGAGACCATCTATATCAAAAACAATACCCTGATCACGGGTCAAAACGCGACCGGAAAATCGACGATTGTCGATGCCATCGCTTTCGTGATCACCGCCGGCGACCAGATCTTCAACTTGGCGGCCAACGAAAAAAGCAAACGCGATCTCAGAGGCTATGTCAAGTGCAAACTCGGTATCGACAACCAGGAATATCTGAGAAACGGCGATGTCACCGGACATATCGCTCTCGAATTCTTCGATGAAATGGACAACACATATTTCACGATCGGTTCCGTCATCGACGCATTCGGCGAGATTCTCGCTCCCAAGTGCATCTTCTATGAAAAGGATGGTCCCATCGAGGAAAGCTTTTTCGTGGACGACGAAGGCCGCATTCTGACGACGCTTCAATTCAAGAAAGCCAAAGTAGCCGACAGAATCTTCACAACCAGAAGAGAAGCAAAACTTGCTTTCAGAAGCCAGTTCGGTTCGGTGAATGAAAATTATTTCTCATTGTTGCCGAAGGCATTGGCTTTCAAGCCGATTCCCGACGTGAAGGATTTCATCTATCATTATATGTTGGAAGAAAAAGTTTTGGATGTCGAACCGATCCGGGAGTCCATTCAATCATATCGCGATCTGGAAGCCACGCTTAAAATAATCAAACAGAAGATCACGTCGCTACAGGAAATCAAGGATCTTTACGACGATATCCAAAAGAACAAAGAACAAAAAACCTTCTATGAATATTTTCTGAAACTGATCGACATCGAAGCGACGAAAGACGATATCGACAAAAAACAGAAAACCCAGGAAAAAATCACCGTTGCCAGGGATAAAAACCGCAAACTGATTGATGAGATCGACCACCAGCTGGAACTCCTGGACGACCGCAGCAAGGAAATCTATTCAATGCTGCAATCCGATTCGAGCTTTCAGGCTGGCGAGATCTACGACAAGGAAATCCAGTCTGTGTCTCGTCAAATAGAAGAAAAGGAAGAGATCAACACCTATTTCAAACGCAAATCCGACAAGCTGAAAGCCCTGATTAAGGAGTTAAAGACCGAATACAAAAAACCGGTCTACGACGAACTCGCGAAAATCGACCTCTTCAACCTGCAAAAAGACGGGATTGACAAAACCAAACTGGCGCTTTTGGACATCGATAAACGCGTAAAGGAAATCGCCGAGGAAAACCAGAGAGAATCCGGCAGCCTCGAAAGAAATCGTCAGGACATGGTAGGTGAGATTAACGAGATCTACCAGACCCTGAAAGAACTCGATTCCCACCAACTTCGTTACAACCCGATGGTAAGAAGATTGCAAAAAGCGATCGAAGAAGGCGTCAAGGAACGTTTGGGAGTGGATGTAAGCGTCCATATTCTGGCTGAATTACTGGAAGTCAGCGACCGTTCGTGGCACGACACTGTCGAAGATTATCTCGGAATGCAAAGATTCAATTTGATTGTGGAACCCCGTTATTTCGACGATGCCCTCCAAATCTATAACAAAGTCAAAGAAGACATCAATATTTACGGCATCGGTCTCGTCAACACGAAGAAAATCCAGAATTTCACTTCCTGTCAAGCCGGATCGCTGGCCTCGATCATCGATTCCGAGAATGTCGATGCCAAACATTACATCAACATGATTTGCGGAAATCTGATCATGGTCCAGGATGTCACCGATCTGGAGAAATATCCCCAGGCCATTACGAAATCCGGCATGGTATACCGGTCCTATACCGTCAGAAGTCTGAATAGAAACACCGAAAAGCCGTTTATCGGCAAACGCGCCTATGAAGAGCAGTTGGAAAAATGGCGCCACCTTGCCAAAACGAAAAAGGACGAGTATCAGACGCTTGTCGATCGGATCAACACCCTGCAGGAAGAAAACAATGCCATCCAGGCCTTGAATCTTCTGGAAAATCTTAAACTGATCGAGGCTTCGGCATCCTTACCGGAACTGAAGACTAGAAAAAAAGAGTTGCTTGAGAAGAAGCAGAATCTTCCGAAGGAAAACCTGAATCAGATCCGTATGGAATACGAGGGCATCAAGGAAGAAATGCGCGGCTTCCAAAATCAACGCCGGCATGCTTATGAAGAAAACGGAAAACTGTCTTCCGATGATCTCAAGTGCCAGGACGAGATCCTCGCCTTGGAAACCAAAATCAACACCCTAAGAAAAGAATTGGAGTCATCGGCCGAAGGCAACCTTACCTTAGAAAGCGATGCCACCAAGCTTTACAACCAGGAGATCAGGAACGCTTCCGATCAGAAGAAAGTCCGCGATGAATACCAGAAGCGGATCGAAACCGAACTCGGAAATCTGTCCAATCTCGAGGATTCGCTCAAATCTAAACAGTTCAAATACGTCAACACCTACAATCTATCCTATCAATACGGCCTCGAATACATGGACCTTTACTTAAACGAATACAACAAACTGGTCAAGTCCGAGCTGATCAAATACGAAGCCAAAGTCAGAGAAGCGAGAGAATCTGCCGAGAAACTCTTCAAAGAGGACTTCCTGGCGAAACTCAGAAGTTACATCGTCGCCGCGCAGGAGGAGATCCGCAAGATCAACGAAACTCTCGCAACCATCCATTTCGGTGACGATACCTACGAGTTCATCTTCCCGAAATCTCATGAATATGGCGACTATTACGACATGGTGTTGTCAGACGAGTCCCTGAAGAGCGGTTCCGAAATCTTCAATTACGAGTTTGAAATGAAATATCAGCGCCAACTGGAGGAACTATTCGTCAACCTGGCCCAGGAAGGCCTGAATGACAACGGCGCTGTGAACAAGTTCACCGACTACCGGACCTACATGGATTACGACATCAAGATCAAGAACGTCTCCGGCGACGTCATCCTTTATTCCAAGGTTTTCAAGGAAAAATCCGGCGGCGAGACCCAGGTTCCGTTCTATGTCGCGACCCTTGCCTCGTTTGTCAGACTCTTCCAACAGGCTCAACGCGGAAACGTCCACGATGTCATCGGACTCATCATCTTCGACGAAGTCTTCGACAAGATGGATACATCCAGAATCAAGTCGATGATGGAATTCATCAAGCGTTTGCCGGTCCAGATCATCCTCGCAACCCCGCCGCAGAAGATGGAAGTCTTGAGCAAGTTCACCGACACGACTGTGGTGACCCTAAGGGACGGACGGGCTGCCAGAGCTTACGAAGTCGTCCAGAAAGATATGTGATAAATGAAATGGCTCCTTT
>DAOSWG010000015.1:18168-22727 GCA_035379945.1 Bacillota bacterium | reverse complement strand
GAAATCGGGGATACACCAGAACAGGAGTGATCCGCATGCTTTTCAAAAAAAAGAAGTCACTGCCAAGGATAGTTCCGGGAACCGAAAGAACGGAGGATACAAGACCGTTTTTCATTCCCTGCATAAGCAAATTGGAAGACAAGGAGACAATGAAGAAGAAATTCGTGTCTCCGATTTTCGGCATGTCGGTCAAGGACGAGATAGTCGTTCCTAACGATAGAAAATACTACGGCGACATCGACAAGAAATACGACGCGTTCCGCAAGAAGAAAAAACTCACCAAGGAAGAAGCCAAGAAACGTTACGGCAGTTCGTATTATGAATTTCTTACCGTCAATAACGAAGATATGTCGCGCATCCATAAGCGCGATCTTTCGGCAGACGAACTGTTGAACAAGAAGGAAGAGGCGGAAGCGGAAGCGCCGGAAGTCCCACAGGAAATCATCCAAGCCGCAAGCAATGTCGAAATCGACGACTTTTTCGCCAAGGCGAGGGAGTTTGAGGCGAACAAGTCGTCTGCCGACGAAATGGAAGAAGCTGTATTGAGCGATATCGAAGAAGCCAAGAAAAACGACAAGTTGGATGCCGACCGGTTTGCGCCGATCGACGAAGAGGAAGACATTCTGTTCCGGGCTCCCGGCAAGGACGAAGACGATAAGGAAGTAACCCCGGTGTTTTCCGATGAATTCGAATACCGCGAATACGACCCGGAAATAATGAAAAAACCCGAACGTCCGGCGATAGACAAGGAAGAACGGCAGCCGTCGCACGGTTATGGCGGTTATCGTCTGCCTTCGATCGCCCTTTTGAAAAGAGGGAAAGCCAAGGAAGAAGCCGAACCGGAATGGGTCAAGGAAAATATTGATGTCATCAATCAGACTCTTTTGTCTTTCGATATCGACGGAGAAGTTTCCAGTTATACGAAAGGCCCGACTGTCACCCGGTATGAAATATCGCTGGGAGCCGGAGTCCCGACCAAACGGATCACCGCCATTTCCGACAATATCCAGATGAATCTGTCGGCGATGTCTCTCAGGATCGAAGCGCCAATTCCCGGAAAAAATACTGTCGGCATCGAAGTTCCGAACCAGGTCAGGGAATCGGTCTTTTTCGGTGATGTCATCGATCATCCGCAATTTCTCCAGTCGGACGACCCCTTGTTGATAGCGGTCGGGCTTGATATCGATGCCAAGCCGGTTTATACATCGATAGAACAGATGCCTCACGGACTGGTGGCCGGCTCCACCCAAAGCGGTAAATCCGTCTGCATCGCATCAATCATCGCAAGTTTGCTTTTCCGGAACCGTCCGGACGAAGTCAGACTCATGCTGATAGATCCCAAAAAAGTCGACTTGCAACAATTTGCCGGAATCCCACATCTGGTGACACCGATCATCGACGAACTTAAACTCGCCGTGGAAGCTTTGAAATGGGCAGTCCAGGAAATGGAAAGACGTTATGAGACCCTGAAAAAATTCCGGGTTGTCAACGTCAAGGATTACTATAGCAGAAGATCCGATGATCCTGAATTCGAAGTGATGCCGCGTATCGTAATCATTGTCGAAGAAGCATCCGATCTATTGCTTAGCGGCGGAAACGATGTCGAAGAACAGATTCTCAAACTGACCCAGAAATCCCGTGCCGTAGGAATTCATCTGCTTCTTGCCACTCAAAGACCTTCAGCTGATATTCTGAAAGGTTCAATTAAGGCAAACATTCCAACCAGATTTGCTTTCCGGGTTCCGTCGTCGGTTGACTCATCAGTCGTATTAGATGCGACCGGCGCCGAAAAATTGCTTGGAAAAGGCGATATGCTATTATCGGAAAACGGCATAATAAGGCGCCTTCAGGGAGCTTATCTGTCGCCTGAGGAAATTGAATCCATCACGGATTTCATCACAGACCAGGTCATGCCGGAATATCTGTTTACCCACGAAAGTCTGGTCGAAGCAGCCAAGACCGATGCCTCGCAGGCGGAACTTGACGAACTGTTCGGTGAAGTTGCCAGATATGTAGTTTCAGAAGATAAGTGCTCTTTGAACAAAATAACCCAGGAATTTGGAGTCGGCTTCAACCGGGCAACTCAGATAGTCAACACTTTAGAACTTTATGGAATTGTTTCAAGCAACGCCGGGACCAAACCGCGTGAAGTCTTGATCGGATATGAAAGACTCGAGGAGATTTTGGACGAGCTGGTGAGAAAATGATTCCGGATGAAGACAAAAAACCACCTATTGACGAAAAAGCTGAGATTGCGAAAATACTGAAAAGACTGCCTGTCAGGGGAGTGATTCTCTGGGTCTTGTTGGCATTTATTGTTTTAGCCACCATCATTTTGGCCGAAGAACCTCTGTATATGTTCAACTTTCTCGAATCCGACCCGAGCATTCCGCTTTCGGGTCAGATTTTTCGTATATTCTTCTATCTTTGCTTTCTGGCGTCTTCCGCCTACATCTTGTGGTTTTGCATAACATATATGTTTGGCGCCAAAAAGAAAAAAGCCGCGCTCGAAGGCGATTCGGATAGTTTCAAAAAAAGATATTCATGGTTCGATATTCTGACAGTAATTCCAGAGTTTCTGGTTTTCGTTATCATCGTGAACGGGTTTTTTCTGGGATTCGCCTATGTTGATGGATACTCGATGATGGATACCTACCATGACAACCAGTTTGTCGTCATCGATCATTACAACACGACCTACGAGCAAGGCGATGTCGTCATCATCCAAATGACCGATTCTAAATGGATAAAACGTCTGGTGGCGATTCCGGGCGATACATTGATGGTAGACGACACCGGAGTTTACGTGAACGGCGTGCTGGCGGACGATAACAATCGTGGCGCCCATATATCGGAAATGGTTTTGCCGGAAGGATATTATTTTGTCATGGGAGACAACCGCGACATGGCGGACGATTCTCGCGATCCCGCCGTCGGATTCATCATGTTTGGGCAATTGCTCGGCAAAGTAGTGTATCCCGATCCGGGACAGGATTGGATCAGGTGATTGTTATGAATCAGATACAATGGTATCCCGGCCATATGGCCAAAGCGAAAAAAGAAGTAATCGAAAAGCTGTCGCAAGTCGACATAATCTATGAACTGCTCGATGCCCGCGCGCCTTTTTCCTCCGCCAACCCGATGCTTAAGGATATCATCGGAGACAAACCGCGGCTGGTCGTTATGAACAAGATCGATCTTGCCGATCCGAAAACAACCGAGAGATTCATGACATATTTCGCTTCAAAGGGCATCCCGGCCGCGGCCGTGGACTCCCTCAACGGATCACCGCTCAAAGCAATACTGGCACAGACAAAAAAGATTCTTGCTTATCTTAGGGAAAAGGATATCCGCAAGGGATTGTCGCCCCGCCCTTTCCGGGCGATGGTGGTAGGCATTCCGAATGTTGGAAAATCGCAATTCATCAACAGCCTGGCCGGAAAAGCCAAGGCCAAAACCGGGAATATTCCCGGAATAACGAAGCAACAGACTTACCTGAAAGCCGGAAAAGAACTCGAATTGCTTGACAATCCGGGAATTCTCTGGCCTAAGTTCGAAGACCGGATCACCGGTCTGAACCTGGCCCTGATCGGTTCGATCAAGGAAGAAATATACCAGGCGGAAGAAGTGGCCGTTTATGGCATAAGGCTGATGAGCGAAAATTATCCCGAACTTCTTTTTGCCAGATACGGTATAAAGAAGGATATGGCGGATAAAGACATGGTATCGGAAATCGGACGCGTGCGCGGCTGTCTTTTGCCGGGAGGAATAATCGATCGGGAACGCGCCGCAAAACTGTTTTTAAACGAGTTCAGAAACAACCGCTTGGGACGTATCAGCGTGGAGAGGCCGGATGCAAATGTATGAATTCGAGGAACAACTGCTGAAGGAAGGATTCAAACTGATCGCCGGAACCGACGAAGCCGGAAGAGGACCTTTGGCGGGACCGGTTTTTGCCGGCGCGGTGATTCTCGATCCGGCTTATGAAATCGCCGGACTGGACGATTCCAAGAAATTGTCGGCTGAAGTAAGAACGTATCTGGCCGGGGAAATCAAAAAACACGCGATGGCTTACGCCGTCGCCATGGTTTCCGAAGCCGTAATCGACAAAGTCAATATCTATCAGGCTTCAAGGATCGCCATGATGGATGCGATCGGAAAATGCCGGATAAAACCGGATTACGTCTTATCAGACGCCATGCCGCTTCCGGACATTGGCGTTCCGTCGCTGGCAATCGTCAAAGGCGATGCCAAATCGGCTTCGATTGCCGCAGCGAGTATCATGGCCAAAACCGCCCGCGACGAATATATGGCAAAAATGGCCGAAAAGTATCCCGGATACGGTTTCGAACATAACATGGGCTATCCGACCAAGGAACATATGGAAGCCCTCGAAATCCTCGGCGTGACGCCTATTCACCGGAAAACATACAGACCAATCAGGGAAATACTCGAGAAACAGATATCGTTTGATTTTCCGGAGGCAAAGATATGAAAAGAACCAAAGCCGTGATCTTCGATCTCGACGGCACTTTGCTGAATACGATCGGTGACATCAC
>DAOSWG010000015.1:5743-18068 GCA_035379945.1 Bacillota bacterium | reverse complement strand
AAGCCGTGATCTTCGATCTCGACGGCACTTTGCTGAATACGATCGGTGACATCACCGAAAGCGTGAATGCCGCCATGGCGGAAATCAACGAAAAACCTTTTTCTTCCGATGAGGTGAAATATTTTGTCGGCAGCGGCGTTGACATCCTGGTAAACAGAATCATAAAAATCAGGGAACTTGACATGGACATGTTCGACTATATCAAGAAGGCTTACCTTAAATATTATTCCGAATACAGGACAAAAACGACGGCACCATATCCGGGCATTTCCGATTTGCTGAAGAATTTGTCCGGTTTGGAAATAGACATCAATGTCCTTTCCAACAAACCGGAGAATGATGTCATTCCGGTCATAGCCGAAAATTTTCCCGAAATGGATTTCAAAATTGTCATGGGAAAACGGGAGACTTTTCCCATCAAACCGGATCCGACATCCGTTCTTTATCTTGTAAAGCAACTCGGAATTGACAGAAACAAGGTTCTTTATGTAGGCGACTCCGAAGTGGATATCTTAACCGCATTGAACGCCGGGCTTGAATCCGTCGGAGTATTGTGGGGATTCAGGACAGAAACGGAATTGCGAAACGCCGGGGCAAAACACCTTGTTAAATCGCCTGGCGACATAGTAAAAATAATCGAAAAGCGGGAAAAAGCATGATAGCGAAAGAAAAGGATTTGACGGATTTGAAAAACAAAGTGATCATTTTCCCAACCGATACCGTCTACGGCGTCGGTTGCCTTTTCGACGACCTTGAATCGATCACACGCATTTTTTTGCTGAAAGGCAGGGATTTTGGCAAACCGATGGCGATTTTGGCCGCCAACACGGATATGTTGGTTCCGCTTGTCGAAATGAATGCTGAATTCATGGCACTTGCAAAAAAACACTGGCCCGGGGCTTTGACTTTGATCGCCAGAAAAAAAAGCGCTGTATCCGATCTGATAAGCGCCGGAAAAAATACCGTTGGCGTCAGAATACCCAATCATCCGACAGCCTTGGCGATTTTGGAGAAGTTCGGTCCGATGGTGACGACAAGTCTGAACCAAAGCGGCGAAGCTCCGCTCACAAGATTTGCCGACGTGATGGGCTATGCGGACCTGGTGGACTATTTGATAGACGGAGGCGATATCGAAGGAATCGCGTCGACGGTCTATGATGTCGAAAACCACGCGGTGCTGAGACAGGGTACCGTTCGGATAAAATGACAGACGCGTAAGCGTCTTCTTTTTGTCTCTTGCTCAATAAAGATTGTAAAGAAACATTAAATTTGCTATAATTGTTGTCGGACTATTGAAGAAAGGCGGAGTGATGAAGATGAAAATAGCGATTGGATCCGATCACGCCGGATATCCTTACAAACAACCGGTCATAGAATTATTGCTTAGCCGAGGGATCGAAGTAACCGATCTGGGGACCTACGGTATGGAGTCGGTCGATTATCCCTTATACGCTTTCAAGGTAGCCGAAGCCGTGCGAGACAAAAAAACCGAACTCGGAATCCTGATCTGCGGTACCGGCATCGGCATGTCGATCGCCGCAAACAAGGTCCGCGGCGTCCGCGCCGGGGCCTGCCAAAGCAATTTTGCGGCCAAGGCGATGCGGGAACACAACAACGCCAACATACTCTGTCTCGGTTCAAGGACGAATACCTTGGAAGAGGTACTTGGATTCACCGAAATTTTTCTTAACTCCGAATACTCGGGCGGCCGCCATCAACGCCGCATTGATCTGATAACAGCCTACGAGGAGAATGAAAAATGGGAAAAGTGAATTTGATCCATCATCCTTTGCTGGAGCACAAACTGTCGATCATCCGCAACAAGGCGACCGACACCAAGACATTCCGCGAGAATGTCAATGAAATCGGCAGTCTCGTGACTTACGAGGTCACCCGCGACCTGGCGACCAGGGACGTGCGCGTGACGACTCCGATTGCGGATACGATATGCCAGGAATTGGCGAAGGATGTCGTCATCGTTCCGATCCTCAGAGCCGGACTGGGAATGGTGGACGGAATCCACGATGTCATCCCGACCGCGAAGATCGGACACATCGGGATCTACCGCGACGAGAAGACCTTGGAACCGCAGCAGTATTACCTGAAACTTCCGAGCATTGTCTCGGAAGCGACGATACTGATTGTCGATCCGATGCTGGCGACCGGCGGTTCGGCCGTGGCCGCTATCGACCTTGTCAAGAAACAAGGCGGAAAAGACATTCGTTTCGTAGCGCTCGTCGGTTGTCCGGAAGGTATCGAATTTCTGCAAAAACATCATCCCGATGTCGATATCTATCTAGTGGCGATTGATGATCATTTGAACGAAAACGGATATATTGTTCCGGGGCTTGGTGATTGCGGAGACCGTCTGTTCGGAACAAAATGAAAGAAGATCCTTCCAAGGACAGGCATCAGGCATTTAACGCCTGGCAATTGGTGATGAATTTCTTTTTGGAAACAGTAGCGTTGATGGCGCTGGGTTTTTTTGCCGGAGCTGCCATCGACAGCCGCTTTTTTGAAGACCGGCACATTTTCGTCTTCATACTTTTGTTTCTGGGACTGGCCGCCAGTCTGGTGGATTCGTTTCGGAAAGCCATGAAAATTACAGGAGGGGGAAACCAGGATGAAAACCAAAAATCTGGGCATGATTGAAAAAACATTCCTTTTCATTTGGCCATTCCTGATTGTTTTTTCGCTCGTGACCTATCTTATAGCCAAAAGCTTTTATCCCGTTGTCAGTTTTCTTTTGGGAGCATTCACCTCGCTGCTTCTCAACTCGCTTCATTACCGGGTCATGAAACAGGCGCTTTTGAGCGAGAAGAAACTTGCCAAGACCACGACGGTGTTTCTTTATATCGGAAAGATGATTTTCTTCGGAGTCGTTTTGTACTTCGTGATCATTAACGAAAACTGGAATATCTGGCTGACATTCGTCGGCTTGTTGTCATACAGGATCGTTTTCTATCCCGTTGTCTTTTTTGAAATGCGGAAAAAGGAAGGTGACGGAAATGCTGAACTTTGAAATATCCGGTCCGTTATCCGACCAGGTAGCTTCGTCGCTTGTCGTCGTCGTCTTATTAAGCATCGCCATCATTTTGATCGGCATGAAGGTAGGAAAACTGAAAGCGACCGATACTCCAAAGGGATTGGTTCTGGTCATGGTGATGTTTTTCGAAGCCGTTCAGAACATGATCGTGGAACACTTTCCCGGCAAGAAACTGAAGATGTTCGGACCATATCTGATTGCGGTGTTATTGTATCTGATGTTCGCGAACACCGTCGCCCTGATCGGGCTCAAAACGCCGCTTTCCAATGCCGGCGTGGCCGCATGTTTCTCGCTGACGACATATTTCATGCTGAGATTTGCCAATCTCAAGTTCAAAGGTATCAAACAAAAACTTCGTGATTTTCTCGGACAGATCTGGTATATGTTCCCGATCATGATTCCGATCAACCTGATCGGCGAGTTCTCGACACCGCTCACCATGGGTTTGCGTCTGTTCGGAAACATGGTCAGCGGAATGGTCATTTCCGCCATGATCTATGCGGTGCTCAATTGGGCGCTGGGAATTTTCGCAGGAGTGTTTCTCCATATCGTGTTCGACATCTTTTTCGGTGTAATTCAGGCATTCGTGTTTTTCATGCTTTCGGTCGTGAACATTTCAATGGCCACGGAAAAATAAGAAAGCATTTCCAATTTTAAACATATTTCTTAGGAGGACAAGCAATGTTTGACAATGTGTTTGCGGCAATCATGAGATTTGCCACCGAGTACAACCAGTATTTCACAGACGGCCTCAAATATGTGGGCGCCGGATTGGCTGTTCTTACCGGAATCGGACCGGGAATCGGCCAGGGTTTCGCAGCCGGCAAGGCAGCCGAAGCTATCGGAAGACAGCCGGAAGCCCAAGGAAAGATCGTCACCACTACGCTTGTTACCGCAGCGCTTGCCGAAACCACCGGACTTTATGGTCTGCTTGTGGCTTTGCTGCTCATCTTCGGATAAGACGGGAAAACCATGATTTTCGGCGTTTTTTTGCAAACGGGCGTAGAGAAGATTATCGAAGCGGTATCGAAAGCCATTGAATCTGCGTTCGGAGTAACGCTGGTCGATTTGCTGATCCAGCTCGGCGCGACGGTCGTGCTTGTGTTGATCGTCCGTTTTTTCCTGTGGGACAAAATATCGGCCTTCATCGAAAAAAGAAAACAATTCATGGCTAACGAAATCGAAAACGCCAAAAAAGAAAATGAAACGGCCAAAGAACTGCGGGCCAAAACGGAGTCAGATTACACCGATTTGAAAAAGCGGTCCGAAGACATCATTTCCCAAGCTAAAGCCAAGGGCGAGAAAGAACAGACGGAAATGATCGAAAGCGCCAAGAAAGAAGCGGCCAGGATCAAGGATGTTTCTCAGAAAGAAATCGAAGCCGCCAAGGAAAAGGCGCGTCAGGAAATGAAAGACGAAGTCATCGAACTGGCCGGGCTTATGGCCGGCAAGATTATCGGTGAAGCGGTCGACACGGACAAATATGTCAACGATGCGATTCGCGAGATCGACCAGGACGGAAAGAAATGAAGGGTCTTCGGGAAGAATATGCCGAGGCCATCTTCCAACTGGCTCTTGAGCGCAATGTTCTGAAAGAGACCGAAGACGGTCTCGAAGCTTTCACAAAAGGCCTTGATGACAAAAGTTTGCGTTTCTTCGATCATCCGCACATTTCCAAACAGGAGAAAAAGACTGTCATCGAAAAAGCCGTCAGATCGCCTCTGTTAAAGGATTTTCTCTGTGTCCTCGTCGACAACAACCGGATGGGGCTCGTTTTCGAAATAAAAACAGCCTTTGACGAATTCGTCAACGAACACAATCTGGTGAAACCGGTGAAAGTGTTCACCGCAAAACCGCTGTCAGCCGACCAGAAAAAGAATTTGGCCGATAAATTAGGCAAGAATTACAACCGGAAAATTGCCATAACCGAAATAATCGACGACAAGATAATTTCCGGTATAAAGATCGCCGTCGACGATCGGATCATCGATTATACCAGCAATCGCCAGCTGGAAGAACTGCAACTGAAAATGAAAAAGGACGAGAGGTGAGCGCCCGATGCGAATCGATCCGCTGGAAATCAGCGCGCTGCTCAAAGAACAGATAAACAGATATTCGAAAGAAACCAAGACCGAAGAAGTCGGAACCGTGATATCGGTCGGCGACGGAATCGCGCTTGTTTACGGGTTGGACAATGCCATGAGCGGAGAACTGCTCGTTTTTCCCCACGATGTTTACGGGATGGCGCAAAACTTGGAAAAAGATCATGTCGGGGCCATTTTATTGAATGATTCCACTTTGATCAAGGAAGGCGACGTCGTCAAAACCACCGGAAGGATTCTGGAAGTTCCGGTCGGAGAGGAAATGATCGGTCGGGTCATCAACCCGCTCGGTCAGCCTTTGGACGGACTCGGCCCGATCAAAGCTAAGAAATTCCGCCCGGTGGAAAGGAAAGCCACGGGTGTCATCGACAGGCAAGGAGTCAACCAGCCTTTGGAAACCGGACTAAAGGTCCTCGACGCCCTTGTTCCGATCGGACGCGGTCAGCGCGAGCTCATAATCGGCGACCGTCAGACCGGAAAAACCTCGATCGCCATTGATACGATCCTAAACCAAAAAGGTGGCGATGTCATTTGCATATATGTCGCGATCGGACAAAAGGAATCAACCGTTTTAAATGTCATCGAAACGTTGAAACAGTATGACGCCATGTCCTATTCGATTGTCGTAAGCGCATCGGCCAGCGATCCCGCACCTTTGCTATATCTGGCACCATATGCCGGAGTATCGATCGCCGAAGAATTCATGTTTTCCGGAAAACATGTACTCATCATCTATGACGATTTGACAAAACATGCCATCAGTTACCGCGAACTGTCGCTTCTTCTGAGAAGACCGCCGGGGCGCGAAGCTTTCCCGGGCGACGTGTTCTATCTGCACTCCCGTCTTTTGGAAAGAGCCGCCAAACTGAGCGACAAACTGGGAGGCGGGTCGATTACGGCCCTGCCGATAATCGAAACCCAGGAAGGAGACATCTCCGCGTATATTCCGACCAACGTGATTTCCATCACCGACGGCCAGATATATTTGCAATCGAAACTGTTTTATTCCGGTGTTCGCCCGGCCATCAATGCCGGTCTGTCGGTATCAAGAGTCGGAGGAGCCGCTCAATATCCGGTCATCAAAAAAGTATCCGGAACCCTGAGAATCGATTTGGCCAGTTATCGTGAACTGGAAGCATTCACCCAATTTGGCTCCGATCTCGACGACATGACGAAAGCAAAACTCGAACGCGGCGAGAGAACCGTGGAAATCCTCAAACAGGGATTGCATGCCACTTTGCCTTTCGAACTTCAGGCTTTGAGTTTGTTTGCGCTTGTCAACGGATATCTTGATCAGATCAAAACAACGGACGTCAAACGTTACGAAAAAGAAATGCATCGCTATTTCCAATCCGAGAAGGAAGGGAAAGCGCTGCTAGAAGAAATCAAAAGCACCAAGAAACTTCCCGATACCGAAAAACTCGGGAAGTTCCTTGACGGGTTCCAAAACCAATTCGAATAAGCGAGGAATAGTCGATGGCGGCTTTACGTGAAATCAAAAACCGAATCGAAGCGACTAAAAAGACCGGCCAGATAACCAGGGCCATGAACATGGTCTCCGCCGCTAAGCTAAGAAAGACCGAACGGAAAAATCGGTCTTTTAAGCCGGTTTGCCTGCACGTCAAATCAATCATCGAAAATGTTCTTTCGTCGAATATCGATCTCCAGCACCCTTTATTAATACCAAGAGAAATCAAAAAGACCGGATACATTCTGGTATCAAGCGACCGGGGACTTGCCGGTCCTTACAACAGCAATCTTTTGAAACATTTCGAATCCGTCATCAAAGACAAACACAAATCATCATCCGAGTACATTGTCGGAACGATCGGGTACAGGGCATTTTCTTACATCAGGCGCAAAGGATATCCTTTGCTCAACAAGGAATCGATGAATTCGCGCGACGAAATCCAATTCATTGATTTCCAGGCCATGTCCAGGGTGTTCATCGAACTTTATCTCGAAGGCGAAGTGGACCGGATCGTCATCATTTACTCGCACTATGTGAATTCCCTGATTCAGGAAATCAGGGAAGAACCGTTCCTGCCGATCACCGACATCGCTTTGCCGGATAAACCGCCGGTCGTCGAATTCGTGTTTGAACCGGATCCCGGTGAAGTTTTGGACGATCTGTTGCCGATATATCTGGAAAATACTCTTTACGGAGTGATGCTCGATGCCAAGACCAGCGAACACGCTTCAAGAATGACGGCGATGAAAAACGCCACCGACAACGCGTCGGAAATCATCATCAAGCAGAATCTGATATATAACCGTGCCAGGCAGGCCGCGATCACGTTGGAACTAACCGACATCATCGGCGGCGCCAATGCCGTGGCGAAATAGGAGGACATTATGCCAATAACCGGAAAAGTGGTCCAAGTCATGGGACCGGTAGTGGACGTTCAGTTCGAGAAAGAAATGCCTTCCATCTACAACGCGCTCACAGTCAATGCCAGTGCAAATGATAACCACGGGGTAGCCATAAATCTCACATTGGAAGTTGCGCTGTTCCTTGGCGGCGGCATCGTCCGCACGATCGCCATGGATTCGACCGACGGACTGGTCCGCGGAATGGAAGTCATCGATACCGGCGCCTGCATCCAGGTACCCGTAGGCAAAAATACTTTGGGCCGGGTTTTCAACGTGCTCGGACAGCCGATCGACGGAGAACCGTTTACGACCAAAGGAATCAACCGGATGCCGATCCATCGCGAAGCTCCGAAATTGGAAGAATTGAATGCCACAACCGAAATTCTGGAAACCGGAATCAAAGTCGTCGATTTACTGGCTCCTTACATCAAAGGCGGAAAAGTCGGTCTGTTCGGCGGCGCCGGTGTCGGAAAAACGGTTTTGATCCAGGAGTTGATCCACAATATCGCCGAAGAACACGGAGGCATATCCGTCTTCGCCGGTGTCGGAGAAAGAACCAGGGAAGGAAACGACCTGTATACCGAAATGAAGGAAACCGGAGTTCTCCAAAAAACCGCCATGGTTTTCGGTCAGATGAACGAACCTCCGGGCGCCAGAATGAGAGTCGGCTTGTCCGGTCTCACCATGGCGGAATATTTCCGTGACGAAGAACATCAGGACGTGCTTTTGTTTATCGACAATATCTTCCGTTTCACCCAGGCCGGTTCCGAAGTGTCCGCCATGTTGGGACGGATGCCTTCCGCCGTCGGTTATCAACCGACATTGGCTACCGACATGGGTCATCTTCAGGAAAGAATCACCTCGACAAAAACCGGGTCAATAACCTCCATCCAGGCGGTTTATGTTCCGGCCGACGACTATACAGACCCTGCTCCCGCCACGACTTTCACTCATCTAGACGCTACGACGAACCTGTCTCGAAAGATTTCCGAAGAGGGCATTTACCCCGCCGTTGATCCGCTTGCATCAACCAGCAGGGCGCTGGCACCGGAAATCGTCGGAGAAGAGCATTACCAAGTAGCAAGGGAAGTCCAGAAGACACTCCAAAGATATAACGATCTGTTGGATATCATCGCCATTCTCGGCATGGACGAACTCAGCGAGGAAGACAAACAAATCGTTTACAGAGCCAGAAGAATCAGACTGTTTCTTTCGCAAAATCTTCACGTGGCCGAACAATTCACCGGTCAGGCCGGAAGCTATGTTCCGGTCAAGGAAACCGTTCGCGGTTTCAAGGAAATCCTTACCGGAAAATACGATTCGTATCCCGAAGACGCTTTCCGGCTGGTCGGTTCAATCGATGAAGTAGAGAAAAAAGCGGAGGCAATGGCGAAAAAAGCCGGTGTCAAAAAATGAGAATCGTCATCGTCACTCCTGATGGAGAACTATATAACGAAGAAGTCGACGCCATCGTCGTTTCCAGCGGAAACAACGGCGAATACGGCGTTCTTAAGGACCATGTGCCGATCATTTCCACGATCGATACCGGTTATATCAAGCTGGAGCAGGGCAATCTCATCTATTATGTCGTCGTAATCAACGGCGTGGTGGAAAACCATGACAATCTGATAACCGTGATCGCCCAGGACGCCTTCATTGGCACTTCGAAAGAAAAGGCGTTCAAAAACCTGAATGAAATCAGGCAAGAGAGATTAGCGGAAAACCGGAAGCGCAATGTCGAATTCGCCAAAGCGGAACGCGAACTCAAAAAACAGATCAAACAAACCGGAGCCGGCGATGTATAAGGAAAAACCGAGAGGATTTTCCGTCATCTTCGCATATCTCGATAAAGATATCGCCATCCCGCAAAGAAGCACGCCTGAAAGTGCCGGCTACGATATCGAAGCCGCCGCGGAAACGATTGTTCCAGCCGGCGGCACCGCCATTTGCGAAACCGGACTCAAGGCTTACATGCAAAAAGGCGAAGTGCTCAAAATCTATGCCAGAAGTTCTCTTTATAAGCGGGGACTCATGCTGGCCAACGGTGTCGGAGTGATCGATTCCGATTACTGCGACAATCCGGAAAACGAAGGCCATATAAAGATCATACTTTACAATTACACACATTTCGATGTCGCGGTTTCCAAGGGCGAAAGAATCGCCCAGGGAATATTTGAAAAGTATCTTGCCTCACCAGATGAGGAAATCCGTTTTCTGAGCCGGAAAGGCGGAATCGGCAGCACCGGACGCTAGATTCCCGTTTCGGCTTTTCTTTTCTCTAAAGCCAGCAGAAATTGCTTGCTTTATTGAGCCGTTTTTGGTAAAATAGTCTCGCCGTAAAAAATACACACACCGCGGAGCAAAAAGGCCGTGAGCCGAAAGGTGGCCGGAGCGTAGAGGCGGTGGAGGCAAACATCAAATAGGAGGATTCAAGTAAACAATGGGAGTAATATCAATGAAAGCCCTGCTTGAGGCAGGCGTACATTTCGGACACCAGACGCGCAGATGGAACCCCAAGATGGCAAAGTTCATCTACACATCGCGTAACGGCATCCACATCATCGATCTCCAGAAGACGAGCGAATGCATCGATGTAGCTTACAAAGCCATGTTCGACATCGCGGCCGGAGGCGGCCGGGTTTTGTTCGTCGGTACCAAGAAACAGGCCCAGGACCCCGTCCGGGAAGAAGCCATCCGTTGCGGACAGTTCTTTGTGGACAAACGTTGGCTCGGCGGAACCCTGACCAATTTCAAAACCATCAAACATTCAATCAAAAAACTACATGATCTCCACAAGATGGAAGATGACGGGACCTTCAAGTTGTTGCCAAAGAAGGAAGTCATCGGACTTCGCAGGGAAATGGAAAGACTCGAAAAATTCCTGGGCGGCATCAAAGAAATGCGCAATATCCCGGAAGCCATTTTCATCATCGACCCGCGCAAGGAAAGAAGTGCCATCCTGGAAGCTAAAAAACTTCATATTCCGGTTTTCGGAATAATCGATACCAACTGTGATCCGGACGAAGTGGATTACATCATCCCCGCCAACGACGACGCCTTGCGTTCTGTCAAACTGATTGTCGGCAAAATGGCCGACGCAGTCATTGAAGCGAACGGCGGCATGATCAACGAACAGGCGGAAGCCGAGGAAAACGAAAATCCGGACGCCGAATACGCGGACGAAGAGGAAGAAAAACCGGAAAAGACAAAAACCATCCGGGTTGAAGTGAAACCTTCCGTCCAGGAAGATGCGGAAGAAGACATCGCCCCCGCAGTGGAGCCCAAGGTTGCCAAACCGGTCGAATATCCGCGTTACGGCATCAAGGAACTCGAATCGATGACCGTCGCAGATTTGCGTACGCTTGCCAAGGAAAATGATCTTTCCAACTATTCGAAACTCCGGAAAGCGGAACTCATCGAAGCGTTGTTGAAACTGTCCTGACACAGATGGGAGCCTTCCGGCTCCCTTTTTCGAAAACGATTGAACAGAACCATCAGTTATGATAATATATTGTTGATGCAAATTAAGGAGGAATACCATGGAAATTACAGCTGCAATGGTTAAAGAATTACGTGAACAGACCGGTGCCGGTCTGATGGATTGCAAAAAGGCCTTGGTGGCCACGGAAGGCAATCTCGAAGCCGCCGTCGAGTGGTTGCGGGAAAAAGGAATCACCAAGGCATTGAATAAAGCGACGCGAATCGCCGCGGAAGGCATCTGCAACATCAAGACATCCGGCGACAAGGCCCTTGTCTATGAACTGAATTGCGAAACGGATTTCGTCGCCCAGAACGAAAAGTTCAGAGCCCTGTCCGATACGATCGGCGAAGTCATAATCAAAAACAATGTCAACACCGTCGAAGAAGCCCTTGCGATTCCCTATGAAGGAAAAACATTGAACGAATTCCTGTTGTCGGCCATCGCTTCGATCGGAGAAAACATCAATCTGCGCCGGATGGCGGTTGTAAACAAGAAAGCCGAAGAACTTTTCGGATATTACGTCCACATGGGAGGAAAGATCGCTTCCCTCACCGTCATGAACGGCGGAAACTTCGACACGGCCAAAGACGTAGCCATGCAGGTGACCGCCAGCAATCCGCTATATCTTTCCCAGGAAGCGATTCCGGCCGATGTTACCGAACACGAGCGTATGATCCTGACCAAGGAAGCCCTGAACGAGAACGCCGAAGCCGCCAAACCGAAACCCGAAGCCATCATCATCAAGATGGTCGAAGGAAGACTTCAGAAAAACCTGAAGGAAATTTGCCTCGTAAACCAGCCTTTCATCAAAAACCCCGATCAGAGCGTTGGAGATTATGTGAAAGCCAATGGCGCCGCGATCGTCGCTTTTACCCGTTTGGCCGTCGGCGAGGGAATCGAGAAAAAAGAAGACAATTTTGCTGAAGAAGTAATGGCTCAGACCAAAAAATGTTAGGACACTTCTGTGTCCTTTCTTTATATTGACAAAGGGGGTTTTCAAATGTCAAAGAAACGCATCATGATAAAACTGAGCGGCGAGGCCTTGGCCGGAAAATCCGGCGTCGGCATCGATCCTTTCGTCGTCAAGACGATCGCTAAGGAAATCAAAGCCGCTTACGATCTTGGCGTTGTCGCCATTGGCATCGTTGTAGGCGGCGGAAACATCTTCCGCGGCAAACTGGCCGATGAGATGGGCATCGAACGCTCAAGCGCCGATTACATGGGAATGATCGGAACCATCCTGAACGCTCTCGCTTTGCAAAATTCCCTTGAGGCGATCGGGGTTCCGACCCGGGTCATGACCAGCCTCAACATTCCGGAAGT
>DAOSWG010000015.1:0-5643 GCA_035379945.1 Bacillota bacterium | reverse complement strand
TTGAGGCGATCGGGGTTCCGACCCGGGTCATGACCAGCCTCAACATTCCGGAAGTCGCTGAACCTTATATTCGCAGAAAAGCGATCAGCCATTTGGACAAGGACCGCATCGTCATCTTCGGAGGCGGTACCGGCAATCCGTATTTCACCACCGATACGACCAGCGCCCTGCGCGCTGCGGAAATGGATGCCGACATCATCTATATGGCAAAAAACGGCACCGACGGAGTCTATGACAGCGATCCGAAAACCAATCCGCAAGCCAACAGATACGATATACTGACCCAAAGGGAAATCCTGGAAAAGGGATTGCAGGTGATGGATTCGACCGCCGCCGCCCTTTGTCTCGACAACCACATAGACATCTATGTCTTCGACATGAACAAACCGGGAAACATCAAACGCGCAGTCATGGGAGAAGACATCGGAACATTGATCAGATCCTGAAGGGAGCGATATAAATGTCAGAAGCAACAGATTTGATTTTGATGGAAACGGAAGAAAAAATGGAATCGACACTTGTGGCATTGCACAAGGAATATGCCACAGTCAGAAGCGGCAGGGCAAATCCCAAAATGCTTGAAAGAGTGTCGGTCGACTATTATGGCGTCCAGACCCCGATCAACCAGGTTGCCTCGATCCAGGTTCCCGAAGCGACCCAGATTTACATCAAGCCTTACGACAAGTCGTTGTTGAACCAGATCGAAAGGGCGATTTTCGCCGCCAATATCGGAGTGACGCCGGCAAACGACGGCATCGGAATAAGAATCTCCTTGCCTCCGCTTACCGAGGAGAACCGCCGCGATGCGGTCAAGGTGATTCACAGGATGTCAGAAGACAGCAAAGTGGCGATCAGAAACGTCCGCCGCGATGCGATCGCCGGATTCAAAAAAATGGAAAAAGACAAGGAAATTACGGAAGACGATCTCCGGTATTACGAGGACGAAACCCAAAAACTCACCGACAAATTCACCGACAAGATCGACGCGATCTTCCACGACAAAGAAAAAGACATCATGCAGATATAAGACTAGAAATAGTCTTATTTTTGTCCATGGGTATGACAAATAATTAGGTATTGTAACAAAATTGTTGTATAATGATGTCTATGAAAGAGGTGATCCGATGTCAAAAAAACAGGATAAGGACACACTCACAATCCCAAAACACATCGCCATCATCTTGGACGGTAACGGAAGATGGGCGAAAAAACGCCATATGCCCAGAACATTCGGTCATCACGCCGGAGTCGAAAATATCAAAAGAATCGCATCAGCCGCGTCTGATTTGGGTATTAAGGCGCTTTCGGTGTTCCTGTTTTCCACCGAAAACTGGAACCGGCCGCAAGAAGAAGTCGACTTTCTCATGGCTTTACCTCGCGAGTTCGAAGCCAAGTTCGGTGACTTTTTCAAAGAAAAGGACATCAAGGTCATTTTTTCCGGAAGGAAAACCAAATTGTCCGATCAAAACCGTGAGATCCTGGAAAGAATCGCCCGGGATACGAGAGAACACAAAGGCTTGGTTTTGAATATCTGTTTTGATTACGGCAGCTATGAGGAACTGACTCAAGCTGTAAAAAAAATAGCGACCGATGTCAAAAACGGTCTGGTAGAACCAGAACAGGTCGAAACGAAGGACATCGAAAAATACCTTTATACCAAGGATTTGCCACCGCTTGATCTTCTGATCAGAACCTCCGGGGAAGTCCGCCTGAGCAATTTTATGCTCTGGCAGGCGGCATATGCGGAGCTCTATTTCTGTGACAGATATTGGCCGGCGTTTTCGCCGGCAGATCTGTGGAAAGCCATCGTGAATTTCAATGATCGGGATCGCCGATATGGCGGCTTGAAAGGACAAAAGCATGAAAACAAGGGTAATTAGCGCCGTTGTAATGTGTTTGATCTTCATACCGATTCTCATTTGGGGAGACGCCTATTACATTTTCTTCGCCCTTTGCGGAATTCTCACGGTTTTGGCTTCTTACGAATTTCGGAAGATGCTGAAGACACAAGGGCGCGGGCATATCTTCACCGATGTGCTGACAATTGCTTTGACAGCCATAATGTATGCCGCGCTGTTCTTTGCCTTATTGGATAACGACTATCTGGTATTGCCGGCTGTTTTGTTGCTGTTCATGACGCTCTTGTTTTTGGTGGTTTATCTTTTCATGGAGCCGATGGATTCCAAATCGCTGGCGGAGATGTTCCTCACCGTTTTATATGTAGCTTCCGGGTTTGCTAGTCTAGCTTATCTTAGATTTGCCTCTGGCACTCTTTGGCTTGTGACTTACGTGCTTTTGACGGCCATTCTCACTGATACTTTTGCATATCTTGTCGGATCGAAATTCGGGCGGCATCGTCTTGCGGAAAAAATAAGTCCCAAAAAATCCATCGAGGGAGCCGTTGCCGGATTGTTGGCAGGTGGATTTCTGTCGGCATTGTTTGCCTACTTTCTTGATGTTTTCACTGTCAGTTTCTGGATTGTTCTTTTGATTTCATTATCCATTTCCATCGTCGCCCAGTTTGGCGATCTTGTCGCATCAAAATTCAAACGGAATCACAGTATCAAGGATTTTTCGAATTTGATACCCGGACACGGAGGAATCATGGATCGTTTCGATTCGTGGATCTTCTCGGCCCTCTTTCTTACTTGTCTAATCCGGATTCTGGCGATTTTCGGTGTTATGGTGATATAATATGAAACGAATCTGTCTTTTAGGCTCGACGGGATCGATCGGCAGGCAAACCCTGGAAATTGTATCCTCCCGGAAAAACGACTTCAAGATCGTCGGCTTGGCTTGCGGACATAATATCGCTCTCATGCAAGAACAGATCGACGAGTTTTCACCGCAAATAGTGTCGGTCGCACAAAAGGAAGATGCCGAGACGTTGGCGGGAATATATCATCATATCCAGATTGTTTATGGTGATGAAGGACTGGAAAAAGTCGCAGCCTACGAACCAGAAGAAAAAGACACGCTCTGTGTGAACGCTTTAGTCGGGATCATTGGCTTGAGGCCAACGCTTGCGGCGCTTGCCGCTAGCAGGGAAGTGGCCTTGTCAAACAAGGAAACCTTGGTGGCCGGCGGAGAACTTGTAAAACAGATGCAGAAAGAAACCAATGCCCGTATTCGTCCGATTGATTCCGAGCATTCCGGATTATGGCAGTGCCTGGAAGGCGAAAGGCCTTCGACCGTTGCCAAGATCTATATCACGGCGAGCGGCGGAGCATTCCGGGATCTTGACCGCAAGGAATTGGAAAAAGTCAATGTCGCTAGCGCCCTCAACCATCCGAATTGGCAAATGGGACGCAAAGTGACAGTCGATTCCGCCACGATGATGAACAAGGCATTCGAGATGATCGAAGCGCATTACCTGTTCGACATTCCCATGAATATGATCGTTCCGGTCATGCACAGAGAAAGTCTCGTTCATGCCATGGTCGAATTCACGGACGGATCCGTTGTCGCCCAAATGTCGACCCACGACATGCGGTTGGCGATTGCACACGCCCTGGATTGGCCGGAAAGACATCCCGGACTCAATCAACCGCTTGACTTTACAAAGCCATTATCCTTGAATTTCACACCGGCGGATTATGAACGTTACCCCCTTTTGAAAACCGCCGAGGAAGCGATGGAAAGAGGCGGAACTTACCCTGCCGTACTAAATGGCGCTAACGAAGCCGCTGTCGGATTGTTTCTAACAGGAAAAATCAGTTTTCTGGAAATAGAAAAAATTGTTACCGAAGCGTTGGCAAATCATGTTCCGGTCAAAAAGCCCAAACTGGAAAATATTGTTAAGGTTGACCGCGAGATAAAAAAGACGATTTATGACCAATATTTATATTAATCGGGAGAAATGCTTATGTTAGAATTCTTACTTAATCTGCTCATCTTTTTGGTTGTCCTGAGCCTTGTCATCTGTATCCATGAACTCGGACACCTCATTTTCGCCAAGAAAGCCGGCATCCTTTGCCATGAATTTTCCTTTGGCATGGGTCCAAAGGTTTGGGCGCGTAAGCGAGGCGAAACGACTTACATGATCAAAGCCGTTCCGTTTGGCGGGTATGTTGCCATGGCCGGCGAAGAAGTCGAAGCCGACGTGCTGAAAAAAGGACAGAAGATCCGTATCGGCCTGGATATGGACGGAGAAATAACCAAAATCGTTTTAAACAACAACAATCTGTCGTATCAGGATTTTCCGGAAATCACGGTGGAAGACTATGATTTGCTCGGAAAAGATGGAGGAAAACTGTTCATCAACGAATATTTCGTCAAACGGAATGCGCTTTATGTCTATGAACGAAAAGTCATGCAGATCGCTCCTTTCGACCGCACTTTCAACGCCAAGACCAAATGGCAGCGTTTCATGGTGGCGTTTGCCGGACCGATGATGAATTTTGTCCTGGCCATTTTCGTATTTTTGCTCATGTATCTTGTCTCGGGGGTTGCGGATCCTAGCAGCGTGGTAATTTCCAAGGTTGATGAGGACGCACCGGCATACGATATTTTGAAAGACGGCGATGAAATCGTCGCAATCAACGGCGTCGATGTCTTCTCTTGGTCGGAAGACAACGGTCAGCCTTCGGTGGTATCCGAACTGGCTAAATACGAAGATTATTCTTACTTCGTTTTCACGGTGATCAGAAACGGAGAGGAAATCACGCTTGATCCGATTTATCCTCAATATTATTTCATCAGTCTCAATATCATGAACGTGCCCGGAAATGCCGCTTTGGAAATATTTATACCGGAAGACAACGAAAGCAGCACCGATCTTAGAACCGGAGACATCATCACGGCGATCGACGGACAAACGATGACCACGTGGCTAGACATCATCAATTTTCAACAGACCTACACCGAGGGAACCTTAGACAGCGCGCCTACCGTTATCACATATCTGAGAAACGGCGTGGAGCATACCTATTCATTTGCCAGTTATTCCGAATACGAACTTTCATCGCTCGGATATCCGCTTTTTGCGTCAAAAATCGGGATTACCGGTTCGTCTGTATTTAATTTGCTCGGGATATTTGAGGGCACACTCGCCAGCTTTGTGTCAGCTTCCACCAAGATCTTCTCGACCTTGGGGTTGCTTTTCACCAGTCCAAGGATCAGCGTTTCCGATTTGACCGGTTTTGTCGGTATCTACTCGATTACGACATCGGCACGCGAAAGCGGATTCGTTTCACTTCTGAGCTGGATCGGATTTTTGTCTGTAAACCTGGGAATTGTCAATTTGTTGCCGATACCGGCACTTGACGGCGGCAGGATCGTTTTTATCGGTTATGAAGCAATCGCCAGAAGAAAACCAAACCAGAAGTTCGAGAACACTTTGAACACGGTGATGTTTTTCCTTCTGATCGCCCTTCTGATCTTTGTGACATATAACGACATCCTCCGGTTGATAGGCTGATAACGCCAAATTTGTAAAGACCGGGATTAGCTTTCCGGTCTTTTTTATTTTCTCCCGGTTACGCTTGCCGGAACCCTTTGTTTTCGGCCTTGTTGCGGTAAATAATAGTTGACTTTAATTTTTGCCTATGATACAATATAAAACGCGCGACCAGAGAATGGATGCGTGAAAATAGGTCTTTGAAAACCAAACAGAACGCAGAAACAAACGACAAAAAAGACGTC
>DAOSWG010000014.1:9193-24081 GCA_035379945.1 Bacillota bacterium | reverse complement strand
GAGGGTAGTACGTTCGCGTGCGAGAGTAGGTCGCTGCCAGACCGCTTTCTTGTTTGAAAAACAAAACCGCAAAATGTGATACCTCACAAAAATGCGGTTTTTATATTTTATAAGGAAAAAAATCATGTGATTGCCAATTGGCAATCACATGAGCATACCTATGGGACGGGTTTGTTTCTGAGAGAGGATCCCATAAATATCAACAAGGGGTTTTTGTGAACAAATCCATGATGCTGCATTCCGGAAACAAATCCATGATGATCTTGACTTCCCTGATGGTGAACCCGCTTTCGCAACGCATTCGTTCATCCAGCAACCGCAAACTGATATTCAAAAGTCCGGCCATTTGCGTGGCAGATATGTCTTTCCTGACCATTTCCGCTTTCAAATTGGCATATACCATTTCTATCACCGTTATAATGCAAACGCATATATATAATCATATAATAAGCGCAAAAGCATGTTTTGTCAATATTCATTTATGCGTTTGCCTGCTTTTTTAAGATAAAACCATTGTGATAAATGATAAAATAGTATTTGGGAGTGAAAATATGGAAACCATTTACGACCGGATTACTTTGTTGCTTAAAAAAAAGAACAAAACCAGAAAAGACCTTTGCGCTGCAACAGGCATTTCTTATCATACTTTGATGAGTCTTTATCAACGCAAGTCAGAGAACATGAAACTGGATACGGTGATGTTGATAGCGGATTACTTGGGAGTGACCGCAGATTATCTGATTTCCGGAACCGATATCGGCCTGGCGGTAAGCGAAACGGGAGTCATTCCTTATGGAGACGAGGTTTCTCCGAACATGGAACTGGAGGTAGTCCGGATCATGAAAAGATTGCGTCCTCGCGATAAAGCAATTCTGCTTTCCAAAGCATATGAGCTTGAAGAAAAAGAAAAAAAAGAAGAGCAGGAAAAAGAATGAAAATCCGTGTCAAATCGCGGATTTTTTTGTTGACAGGAAAGCCTTGTTAATGTATAATAATATCGCTGTGAAAAAATGTATTACATTTGAAGGTTGCCAACGCAACCTTAATAAAAAAGAAACAAGCGCACCTCCTGGGTGTGTGGGCATGAAAGGAGGAAAACATTATGTCGACAATCAATCAATTGATCAAACAGGGACGTCATGACAAAGTCAAGAAATCCAAAGCTCCGCAATTGAATATTGGATTCAACACTTTGCAGAAACGCTATACCGATCTCAACAGTCCGCAAAAAAGAGGCGTCTGTGTCCGTGTTGCCACGATGACACCGAAAAAGCCGAATTCGGCTTTGCGCAAATACGCTCGTGTCCGTTTGTCAAACGGCGGCGAAGTTAACGCGTACATTCCTGGCATCGGCCATAAATTACAGGAACACAGTGTGGTTCTCGTACGTGGAGGCCGTGTAAAGGATCTACCTGGTGTCCGTTACCACATTATTCGTGGAACGTTGGATACGACTGCTGTTCAAGATAGAAAGCAAAGTCGTTCCAAATATGGAGCGAAAAGACCGGCTCCGGCAAAAAAATAACAACTAATTAACATTTAACTTATCATCTTCGAAAGGAGGAACCAACAATGCCTCGTAAAGGAAAAGTAGTAAAAAGAGATGTATTACCGGATCCGATTTATAACTCCAAATTGGTTACCAAACTCATAAACGGAATCATGCTCGACGGCAAAAAGAATGTCGCACAGAACATTTTATACAGAGCCTTCGAAAACATAAAGACAACGACCGGCAAAGAACCGATAGAAGTGTTCAACGAAGCTTTGAACAATATCATGCCCGTTCTGGAGGTCAGAAGCCGCCGTATCGGCGGACAGAACTATCAGGTTCCGGGAGAAGTCAGAAATGACCGCCGTGTCACTTTGGGCCTCAGATGGCTGGTACTTTATTCCCGCCTTCGCAACGAAAAGACAATGGAAGAAAGATTAGCGAAAGAAATTATCGACGCTTCCAACGGAACCGGTGCATCGGTTAAGAAAAAAGAAGATATGCACAAGATGGCAGAAGCCAACAAGGCTTTCGCACATTATCGTTTTTAATCACTGAAAGGAAATTCTTATGGCACGTGAATTCAGCTTGGAGAGAACACGCAATATCGGCATCATGGCCCACATCGATGCCGGGAAGACAACGACTACAGAACGCGTTCTCTACCACACAGGAAAAATCCATAAAATGGGTGAAACACATGATGGTGCTTCGCAAATGGACTGGATGGAACAGGAACAAGAACGTGGCATCACCATTACTGCCGCAGCGACGACAGCTTTCTGGAAAAATTACCGAGTGAACATCATTGACACCCCGGGCCACGTCGACTTCACCGTCGAGGTTTCGCGTTCCCTGCGCGTGCTGGACGGTGCTGTAACCGTGCTCGACGCCCAGGCCGGCGTAGAGCCGCAAACCGAAACCGTTTGGAGACAAGCCAATGAGTATCATGTTCCCCGGGTGGTGTTTGCCAACAAGATGGATAAAGCAGGTGCAGATTTTGCGCATTCGGTCGAATCCATCCATAACCGTCTTGGAGCCAAGGCGGAAGCCATCCAATGGCCGATCGGCGCCGAAGAGACATTCGACGGCATCATTGACCTGGTCCAAATGAAAGCATTCCATTTCGACGGAGAACCCGAAGAAAACTATGTCGAAATCCCGATTCCGAAGCAGCTACTGAAAATTGTCGAGCAAAAACGTACAACGTTGATCGAAGCGGTAGCTGATTTCGACGAAGAGTTGATGCTAACATACTTGGATGGCGGGGAAATATCTGTTGCCCTAATGAAACAAGCCATCCGCAAAGCGACATTGACACGGGAATTTTTTCCGGTCATCTGCGGATCCGCTTTTAAAAACAAAGGGGTAAAATTGTTGTTAGATACCGTTATCGACTATCTTCCGTCGCCAGTGGAAGTTCCGCAAATCCGGGGCTTTAACAAACAAGGCAAGGAAGTTGTCATCGGACATGACGACAACAAGGAATTCGTAGCATTGGCTTTCAAAGTAATGACCGATCCGTTCGTCGGCAGATTGACCTTTTTCCGGGTCTATTCGGGCGTGGCGGAAAAAGGATCATATATCATCAATACTTCAAAAGGTAAAAAAGAAAGACTCGGCCGCATATTGCAGATGCATGCCAATCATCGGACAGAGATCGATGCTGTCTATTCCGGCGACATTGCCGCCGCAATCGGATTCAAGGATACGACGACCGGTGATACATTGTGTTCCGATAAAATCGATGTGGTGCTTGAATCAATGAAATTCCCCGAACCCGTCATCTCCGTTGCAATCGAACCCAAAACAAGGGCCGACCAGGATAAGATGGGCGTTGCGTTGTCGAAACTGGCGGAGGAAGATCCGACATTTCGTACATATACCGACAAGGAAACCGGGCAAACGATCATTTCCGGAATGGGTGAACTGCACTTGGAGATTATCGTTGACCGGATGAGAAGAGAATTCAATGTCGAAGCAACCGTAGGCCAACCCCAGGTCTCTTATCGGGAAACCATCAAACAGGCCGGAGATTGCGAAGGTCGATTCATCAGGCAAACTGGTGGACACGGTCAGTACGGCCACGTATGGATCAAGTTCGAACCGAATCCCGGCAAGGGTTATGAATTCGTCGATAAAATCGTTGGCGGCGTCGTTCCAAGGGAATACATTCCCGTGGTAGACAAAGGATTGCAGGAAGCCTTGCTTGGCGGCATTGTCGCCGGGTATCCCGTTCTAGACATCAAAGCCACTCTATTTGACGGATCATATCACGAAGTAGACTCTTCCGAACTGGCATTCAAGATCGCCGCTTCCCTAGCTTTGAAACAGACCAGGGAAAAATGCAAACCGACTTTACTGGAACCGATCATGAATGTCGATGTCGTCATTCCGGATGAATATATCGGAAACGTCATCGGAGATCTGACATCAAGGCGCGGAAGAATCGAAGCTCAGGAAACCCAGGGCAAAGCCCAGAAGGTTTCGGCGAAGGTGCCACTATCCCAAATGTTCGGATATGCGACAGCCCTTCGTTCGAATACCCAAGGAAGAGCAACACATACGATGCAATTTTCACATTACGAGGAATGCCCGAAATCAATAGCGGAAGAAATCATTGCCAAACGCAACGGATAATATACGAAACCGCTAAAACATAATAGTATTGCATTATTTTGAATATTGTTATAAAATATTATCGACTGAAAAGCGATAAAGAAAATTTAGAATAAAAGGAGAATATTGAAATGGCAAAACAAAAATTTGAACGTACAAAACCCCATCTTAATATTGGTACCATCGGTCATGTCGACCATGGTAAAACCACTTTGACAGCTGCCATCACCCTCGTGCTCAGCAAACAGGGTTTAGCCCAAGTCAAGGACTATGCGTCCATCGACTCGGCTCCGGAAGAGAAGGCCAGAGGAATCACCATCAATACCGCTCATATCGAATATGAGACCAAAAATCGCCATTACGCCCATGTTGACTGCCCGGGACATGCTGACTATGTCAAAAACATGATCACCGGCGCCGCCCAGATGGACGGAGCAATCCTGGTTGTATCAGCCGCCGACGGCGCCATGCCCCAGACCCGTGAGCATATTCTGCTCGCCGGACAGGTTGGCGTTCCCAAGATGGTTGTCTACCTGAACAAAGCCGATATGGTCGACGATCCCGAATTGATCGAACTCGTCGAAATGGAAATCCGCGAATTGCTTGATGAATACGGATTCCCCGGCGAAGAAACACCGTTTGTCGTCGGTTCCGCTCTCAAAGCTTTGGAAGGCGACGAAAAAGAACAACAGACTCTTCTTCATCTGATGGATGTCGTTGATGAATACATTCCGCTTCCGGTTCGTGACATCAACAAGCCGTTCCTTATGCCGATCGAAGATGTCTTCACCATCACCGGCCGTGGAACCGTCGTTACTGGCCGTGTCGACCGTGGAACGATCAAAGTCGGAGATCCAGTCGAAATCATCGGTATCAAACCGACGAAAGCTTCAGTTGTTACCGGAGTCGAAATGTTCCGCAAACAACTCGACTACGCCCAGGCTGGTGATAATGTCGGCTTGCTTCTGAGAGGCGTCGACAGAGACGAAGTCCAACGCGGACAAGTCATTGCCAAACCGAAGTCAGTCACACCGCATACCAAATTTACCGCTCAGGTCTACGTTCTGACGAAAGATGAAGGCGGCCGTCATACTCCGTTCTTCACCAACTACCGTCCGCAGTTCTATTTCCATACCACCGACATCACCGGAGTCATCAATTTGGCCGAAGGCGTCGAAATGGTCATGCCCGGAGATAACTGCGAAATGACTGTTGAATTGATTCACCCGATCGCTTTGGAACAGGGAACCAAGTTCTCCATCCGCGAAGGCGGCCATACGGTTGGTGCCGGATCGGTTATCAACATCATCGAATAGCAATTGATTAAAAAACAAAAGATCTCCTGTGTAAGGGGATCTTTTTTATATTAAAAATATCAGATATTATAATCAACCACAAATATCATCCTTGAGAATTCCGTACCAGTAAAGATCCTTCCACGTTTTGCTTTCCGTCAGGCAATGTTTGCGGAAAATCCCTTCCTGGATCATTCCCAGTTTTTTCATGAGCGGGACCGATTTGTCGGTATCTTCGGCTTCGGCGACGATTTTGTGTGCGTCAAGCGAATCGAATGCGTATTTGATCATGGCTTTTGCGGCCTCATAAGCGTAACCTTCCCGCCAATACATACGGTTGAATATCCAGCCAATCTCGTAGATGCCTTTTTCATCAATATTGTTGAAAAGCAGATACCCAATAACCTTATCTATGTCTTTCAAAACAACGGCGAAAGCTCCAGGCGGGGTTTTGGAAAGACAGAAAGAACGGAAAAAGGTGAGGGTCTCCGGTTTGGTGTAATTTCGGACATGTTTCATGGTTTCTTTATCTTTGAAAATTGCCCAAAGATCATCGAAGTCGTCTTCCTTGAAATCGCGGATGCATAGCCTTTGTGTCAATACATTCATGCATATCTCCTCTTTCCGCTTATTATTTTATCATAGTTATCGGGCATTTCAAACATGTACGTTCTTATGAAAAGAAATACACGGTAAAAATGGCTCGGCGCAGGCAAGTATGGTATAATTATATTTGGCCCGGTCGCAAATACGGACACAATTCAGTTTTCCCGAAAATATTCCCGTAAAATCAATCCTATCTTTTTTTGACAGGGAGGATCATCATGAAAAATACGATCTTGAATATGAAATTTTTAGCCATCGATATGATAAATAAGGCAAACAGCGGACATCCCGGCATCGTTCTTGACGCCGCTCCGATCATGTATTCGTTGTTTCAATATCATCTCGACGGAGATCCGAAAAATCCAGACTGGTTCAACCGCGATCGTTTCATTCTGTCGGCCGGACACGGATCGGCGCTTCTCTATTCGACGCTTTTTCTTGCCGGTTATGACATTCCTTTTGGGGAGATCCAAAAATTCAGGCAATTAGGTTCAATGACACCAGGTCACCCGGAATACCGTCACACTCCGGGAGTTGAAGCAACTACCGGGCCATTGGGTCAGGGAATCGGCATGGCGGTAGGAATGGCTTTGGCGGAAGCATATCTGGGGGCCACTTTCAACAGACCCGGATTCCCCGTCGTCAACCATGACACATATACCCTTTGCGGAGACGGAGACCTTCAAGAAGGCGTTGCTATGGAAGCCTTGAGTCTGGCAGGACATTTGCGATTAAACAAACTAACCGTCCTGTTCGATTCAAATGACATTCAGTTAGACGGACCGACAAGCAAGGCGACTTCGGACGACATCAAAGCAAAAATGGAAAGCATGGGATTTTTTTACCAGAAAGTCGAATCATCCGACGATGTGATCGGTTTGTCGATTGCCATTGAAAAGGGTCGGCAATCAGATAAACCGTCATTCATAGAAATAAAAGGAATCATCGGAGAAGGTTCCGCCAAGCAAGGAACAAGTGCCGTTCACGGATCTCCGATCGGAGTAGAAGATGCCTTGAGGATGAAATTAGAAGCCGGTTATTCCTTGGAGGACTTCTGTGTTTTGGATACTTCCACAGCGGATTTTTCCGACAAATTCATCAAACGCGGACAAACAGAGAAAAAAGTTTGGGATGCGATGATTACAGAATATGCCGGAAAATACCCGGAAGAATATAAGCAATTAACCTCCATAATGAATGGCGAATGCGACCTTGAATTCGTAAAAAACATCGGATTGTTGGAAAATGGTCAAAAAGAAGCGACCCGCAAATCGATCGGCAGATTGTTGAAAACGTATCAGGAAAACAATCAAGCTTTGATCGGAGGGTCCGCCGATCTGACCCCTTCGACCCAAGTCAAAGGCATAAACGGAGATTTCTCCATAGAAAACCGGACGGGAAGGAATATCAATTTCGGCGTACGCGAGCACGCAATGGGAGCAATTGTAAACGGACTCACGTTACATGGACTACGTGGATTTTCCGGTGGATTCTTCGTGTTTTCCGACTATATGAAACCGGCGATCCGACTAGGTGCCATCATGGGGATCCCCTCGCTTTTCATCTTCACCCATGACAGCATAGCCGTCGGTGAAGACGGACCGACCCATGAACCGGTGGAACAACTTGCCGCTTTTCGTTCGACTCCGAACCTGTTGGTTTTGCGTCCGGCGGATGCCAACGAAACAGCCTATGCCATGCATTTGGCGATGGAAACCATGGATAGACCAACCGTCATTATATTGACCAGGCAGGATCTAACCGTCGCAATCCAATCGGATTACTTAGATTTTAAAAAAGGCGCCTATATCGCCAGTGATATCAAGGATTACACAGGAATCATTATTGCTTCCGGATCCGAACTCGGACTAGCTATGGAAGCTCAGGAGAAACTATACAAGGAACATCAAATACCGGTCAGAGTAGTGTCAATGCCTTCGATGGAGACTTTCCTTGGTCAAAGCGAGGCATACCAAAACCAGATATTATCCCTTCCGATTGACAAAAGACTAGCGATTGAAATGGGAGCTTCGGGACTTTGGTACCGCTTTGCCGGCAACGTTGTCGGAATCGACACTTTCGGGGCGAGCGGGAAAGCCGCCGATGTTTTGAAACATTTTGGTTTTACAGCCGATGACATTGTTTCAAAATGCCTGAAAGCGTTCGGGAAAAACAAATAAATGTTTACCGATTCGCACGCCCATCTAAACGACAGTCTGCTTTATCCGGAAGCCGATGAAGTCATCAGAAGGGCCAATCTGGCAAAAGTCACAAGGATCATCTGTCCCGGATATGATCTCGAATCAAATAAAAAAGCGATCGAATTGGCGGAAAGGTATCCGGCAGTATTCGCGGCCATCGGTTTTCATCCGGAAAACATCGGCCCGGTCACCGATGCCGATTACGAATGGCTAAAAGAACATTGTCATCACGAAAAAGTAGTGGCAATCGGGGAAATCGGTCTCGATTATTATTGGGACAAATCCCTGATGGAGAAGCAGAAAGACGCATTCATTCGTCAGATTGGGATTGCCGGCGACAACAACCTTCCCATGATCATTCACATGCGCGATGCCACAGCCGACACTTTAAATATTCTAATGAAGCACAAAAAACAATCGGCCGGCGGGGTCATGCATTGCTATTCCGGAAGTGTGGAATCCGCCAAGGATTTCATCGGACTGAACATGTTCATATCTCTTGGTGGGCCAGTTACTTTCAAAAATGCGAAAGCCGCTAAGGAAGTTGCCGCAATCATTCCGCTTGAATATTTATTGATTGAAACCGACTCGCCTTATCTGGCTCCGACACCGTACCGGGGAAAAACAAACGAACCGGCTTACGTGGTCAGGGTTGCCGAAGAAATCGCCGGCATAAGGAATATGCCGACAGAGACCATCGGGCTCATAACATCGAAGAATGCCGAGAAACTGTTTGCCATCGCGGGTTGAACGATATAGACCCGACAGACGGGAAGGCGATTTTCCCTTTCCCGTTTTGTTTTGGCGACTATTGTATAAAGTAATGTAATGTAATAAAATAATATAATCGGGAGATGAGGAAAATGGGACTGACAGCCGGAATAATCGGATTGCCAAATGTCGGCAAATCCACTCTGTTCAATGCGATAACCAAATCTAAAGTTCTGGCGGCCAACTATCCATTCGCGACGATTGATCCGAATGTCGGAGTCGTGGAAGTGCCGGATGACAGGGTCGACGTTCTTACGAAAATGTATACATCAAGGAAAACAATATATACGACATTCGAATTCACCGATGTCGCCGGTCTGGTACGCGGAGCGTCCAAAGGGGAAGGTCTAGGAAACCAATTCCTGTCGCATATCCGCGGATGCGATGCCATATGTCAGGTGGTCAGATGTTTCGATGATCCGAACGTTGTCCATGTGGAAGGTTCGATCGATCCTTCACGGGATATGGAGACAATCATGATCGAACTGATTTTTGCCGACCTTGATGTCATTGAAAAAAGATTGCCAAAGATTCAAAAAAAAGCAGAAATGAAAGCCGATCAGGAAACAGCCATTGAATATGCCATCCTTTTGAAATTGAAGGATGCCCTAGAATCGTCAATACCGATCCGGGCTGTAAACCTAACGGATGAAGAAGGAAAGATTATCAAAAACTTCAGTTTTTTGACCGCCAAACCGATGCTTTACGTATGCAATGTCTCGGAGTCGGAAATGGCTGATTATGGCGCAAATCCACAAGTCAGGAAAGTCGTGGAAAGAGCGACTTCGGAAGGCGCTGCCACAACAGTTATCAGCGCTAAAATCGAGCAAGAGCTATCCGAACTGAGCGATGAAGACAAGAAAGATTTTTTATCCGATTTCGGAATGGAGGAGTCGGGACTTTCTGATTTGATCCGCAAAAGTTACGACTTGCTAGGACTACAAACATTTTTCACCGCCGGGGAGAAGGAAGTCCGGGCTTGGACATTCAAAAAAGGCATGAAAGCTCCGGAATGCGCCGGAGTGGTTCATTCCGATTTTGAAAAGGGTTTTATCCGGGCAGAAACGATTTCTTATGAAGATCTGGTTGCCTGCGGTAGCGAGACAAAAGCAAAGGAATTGGGGAAATACAGACTGGAAGGCAAGGATTACATAGCCAGAGACGGAGACGTGTTCCACTTCCGTTTCAATTTGTGAGGTAATAAAACATGGAAACTAAAAACGAGGAAAACATTCGTTTCAGCGAACGGTATCTTTTGTTTGGCATCGACAGAGAACAAATCGAAAATCTGATAAAGGAACATGAGCTGAATTACAAACGCGTGGGGATAAGGATTAATGACGACGAAGGAGAACCTACGGTCGAATTATCCTCTTCGGAACAGAAATACCTGACAAAGGCCAGAAAACGCTTTGTGGAGATTTTTTCCGACTATCTGTTCTTTCCACCCAACCGGACATTGGCTGAAGCCTTCTTTGAAACATTGGAAAAACGGAACCTGCAGGTTTCGACTGCGGAATCGGTGACAGGCGGCATGATCGCCTCAAGGATTTTAGACCAGCCGGGCGCTTCGAAAATCATGAAGGAAGCTTTTGTGGTTTATTCCAACCAGGCAAAAATGGATTTATTGGGAATCAATCCAAAGACAATCCAGAAATACGGAGTAGTAAGCGAAGAAGTAGCTTCAGAAATGGCCGACAGGCTTCAAAATGTTTCCGGAGCAAACATTGCCATTGCCACGACCGGAATAGCCGGGCCCGACGGTGGCACGGAGAATATACCGGTGGGAACGGTGTTTTTCGGTTTTGTCATAACCAAAGATAAAAGCACCGAAAGAAAACAGTTTTCCGGCGATCGTAACGAAATTCGGAAGAAAGCAACGGCATATGCAATGGCATATGTCATCAACCGTCTTAACAACAAATAAACATCAGATGTCGCAAGCTTGATGAGGGAGTATTGACATGACACGCCTTTGGAACCGAAACTTCTCGATTGTGACAATCGGCTCGTTCATTTCCGCTTTGGGAAGTGCAGCAGCCGGTGTCGCATTCGGAATACTTGTATATACAGAAACGGGATCGCCTTTAATGCTGGCGATGTTTTTCGTCGCCAACGTCGTCCCGAGAATTGTGGCCAGCTTTTTGGCAGGGCCATACGTAGATCGCCATTCACGCCGGAATATTATTGTTACTATCGATTATTTTTATTCTTTGTTTTTTCTGGCGATGGGCCTGGTATTGTTTACCGGATTCTTCAACGTCTGGGTATTCACAGCCATAAGCGCCTTGATCGGAACGATCGATACCATCTATCAAACGGCATTCATGAGCCTGTTTCCGGAAACCGTTCCCAAGGGATCGCATTCCAAGGCTTATTCGATCGCCAGTTTGATCTGGCCTTTGTCGGCAGCCATCATGGCGCCGATCGCCGCCTATTTTATCGACAACTTCTCAAACGGCACCGCCATTCTCATGATTTTCAACGCGGTGACATTCGTAGTGACAGCATCGATCGAACTACTGATAAACGTCAAGGAAAATCTTAACGACAGCCAGATCGAGAAACGGCAGTTCATTACCGATATCAGGGAAAGCATCCATTATTTCAAACACGAAAGGGGAATTCTCGGTATCGCCTTGCTGTTCGGGGCCTTTGCGTTCGTGTACGCCGTTGGCGATCTTTTACGCATGCCGTTTTTTGTCTCGAGTCCCAATTTCACGATTCAGGACTACTCGTTCCTGATATCTGCCGGAGCCATCGGTAGGATCGTAGGCGGGTTGGTCCATTATGTTTTCCGTCTTCCGGTCGAGAAAAAATTCACTATTGCCATCGTTGTCTATTTTACCGTTGAGGTATTGGATGCGACCATGCTTTTCATGCCTTACATTCTGATGATCACCATGAGTTTCATCGTAGGCCTTCTGGGAGTGACATCGTTCAATATCCGCATGGCAGCCACACAGACATATGTATCCGACAATATCAGAGGAAGGGTGAACGCCACCCAGCAACTGATATGGAATTTTGGGTCGATTGCCGGCGCCGTGGCCGCCGGACTGATCGCGGAATATTCGGGACTCGACTACCGGATCATCATCATGTTCGCGGCAGTCGTAAGCATTTCCTCTATTTTCCTGATTCCGCTCAGGATGAAAGACGAATTCAAAAAAATATACAATGTCGAAGTGTGATGAGCAACCGTTTTCCGCCTATTATATTTAGTAGACAAATAATAATGATTATGATATAATAACATTCCGTGAGAATTCACACATCCTTGCTGCAAAAGCAGCCAACAGACCAAAAGGAGGAAGAAAAATGAGAAAATACGAGATCATGTACATCATCCGTCCGACAGTGGAAGCGGAGGCAAGAAAAGCCTTGATCGAGGAAATGAACAAAATCCTCACCGATCAAGGAGCCGCCGATATCGCAGTCAACGAATGGGGAATGCGCGAGCTGGCCTACGAGATCGACGATTGCAAAAAAGGCTATTATGTCGTTCTCTCGCTGAATGCCGAACCGGCAGCCACCATGGAAGCCGATCGCGTCATGAAGATCAAAGAAGACGTTTTGCGCCACATAATCATTTCACGCGAAGAAAAGTAATACGGAGGAAAAGCCATGTTGAACAGAGTAGTTCTAGTCGGCAGACTGGTTAGAGATCCAGAACTGAGATACACGCAAAACAATATTGCGGTTGTATCATTCACTTTGGCTGTTAACCGCCCCTTCGCGAGTTCGAACCAGCAAAATGATAATACGGCTGATTTTATCAGCTGCACAGCGTGGCGGAAACAGGCCGAAAACATTAGCAAATATGTAAACAAGGGCAGCATGGTCGCCGTGGACGGCCGCCTGCAGACCCGCGATTACATGGACGAAAAAAACAATGTCAGAAGATATGTTACCGAAGTAGTGTGCGATTCGGTCGTATTCCTGGATTCCAAGTCACAATCCCAGGACAGCGGCAACGGACACAACTATGACGCTTCCGACAATAACAACAACAAAAAAGACGACAAGGAAGACTCGATCGATATCATCGAGGACGATCTTCCATTCTGATCCCAGGAGGATAACCAAACAATGTACAATTCAAATAATAGTTCCAGACCAGGAGGCAATTTCCGCGGCGGACGCAAAAGACCACGGAAAACCTGTTATTTTACCGATAACAAAATCGCATATATCGATTTCAAGGATTTTGAACTGCTGAAGAAATTCATCTCCGAACGCGGAAAAATCCTTCCCCGTCGGGTCACGGGCACCAAGGCATATTACCAAAAACACCTGGCCGTCGCCATCAAGCGGGCCCGTTTCATGGCTTTACTGCCCTTTGTGAAAGAATAGTATCCTAAAAAGACTCATCGAGTCTTTTTTTCTTCTGGCTCGAGTTTGTTTTTTCTTACCGATGTGATATAATTGTTTTGACTATAAAACCTTTTTGCGAGGTGCGTTTATGAAGAAGCATCCGCTGGCGACACTTGTCACCATCGCATCCGCTTATTTCGCAATCGGCGTCGCAGGGTTCATCTTCATGTTGCTAGCAAACGCCGGCCCTGCTGCCGTATTAATTTATGTTCTTTCCGTATGCCTGACGATTTTTGTGGCTCTGATGGCTTTTTTCGGCAGTCGCAGAAATGCATTTCGAATGAGCGATCTCCAGGACAAATTCAAGAGGAAGAACCTTTTGGAAAAGAAACTGGTAAGCAGCGAAGACATTGCCCTGAACTATATGCCTCTCGGCATGATCATATATGACGAAGCGTATCAAATCGTCTGGGCCAACCACGCGGCCAAAGACTTTTTTTCCAATGTCCTGATCGACCGGAAAATAGCCGTGGTTCACGAGGAATTGGCCAAACACGTGGAGACCCGCGAAACCAGATTCATTCTCGACATCTATGACAAGGCATATGATATCTATCATTATCCGAACAACCGTTGCATTTACCTGTTCGAGGTTACCGAAAGGGAAACGGCCAAAAGAAAACTGGAAGAGAGAAAAAGCGTTCTTGGTGTCATGAGTCTCGACAACTTCAACGAAGCCACCAGCAATCTGGACGTTCAGGACAAATCGAACCTTCAGGGAAAATTCCTGGGAGCGATCGATACCTGGTGTAAGAACCGCCATATATTCTTCGTTAACCTTCGCCCCGAGAAATCGGTTATCTATCTGACTTTGGGACAGCTGCACGAACTCATGAGCGAAGAATTTCAGATTCTCGACACCGTCAATGAAATCGCCAATCAGAACGAAGTCAGAATTTCATTGTCGATCGGATTGGCATGTTACGAAGACGAAATGTTCGACCAACTCGGCGAATTCGCTGAAGAAGCTCTCAAACTTGCCCAAGGCCGCGGAGGCGACCAGGTGGTCGTTAATATTGAAAACCAGCCTTTGAAATTCTTCGGAGGCAAGAGCAACACGGTCGAGAAACGGACAAAAATCACCGCAAAGATCAATTCCCGCGCCATTTCCGAATTTATCCAGAAACATGAAAAGGTGCTGATCATGCCGCACAAATCGACCGATATCGACGCCCTCGGAGCCTCGATCGGCCTTTTGCAGATGGCTCTTGCCCAGAAAAAGGACGCTAGAATCGTTCTCGATTTCGATGGGATCGACCAAACCTGCCAAAAAGTGATGAACATGTTGAGCCGGGAATACGTCAAACTGATGGAATACTTCATCGAACCGGAAGACGCTTTGAATGAGATCACGCCCGAAACGCTTCTGTTCGTCGTCGATCATCATAGCCCGACCCAATCCAATGCTCCCAAACTGTTGGAGCATACCAAGTATTTAATTGTCATAGACCATCATCGCCGGATCGACAATTTGCTTTCCGACGTGATGCTCACATACATGGAGCCATATGCTTCCAGTTCCGTCGA
>DAOSWG010000014.1:7984-9093 GCA_035379945.1 Bacillota bacterium | reverse complement strand
AACCGCGCGAAAATCATCAACAATCGTTTCGCCATCGCCATGTTGCCACCGGAAAACCAAACCGATAGGGTCCAACTTGCAAGGACTGCCGACGAGTTATTGGAAATCGACAACATAGTCGGCGCTTTCGCTATCGGCGATATCGGCAACGATACGATAGCGATTTCCGCCCGTTCCGTCGATAAATTCAATGTCCAGATGATAATGGAACAGTTCGGCGGCGGCGGCCACCTAAACAATGCGGCAGCCCAAGTTGAAAACGGCGATGTCGTCGACATCGCTAAAAAGATCGAAACAATCCTCGAAACAACATTCAAGGAGGCATTAACCATGAAAATAATCCTGGTAAAAGACGTCAGAGGCAAAGGCAAGAAGAACGACATCATCGAAGTGGCTAGCGGATACGGTAATTATCTGCTAAGTTCCAAACAGGCGATCGATGCCTCTCCGGCCAACCTGAGAGCGCTTGAGGAAGAAAAGGCCAAACAGGAAAGATTGTCGGAGCTGGAGCTTGAAGAAGCGCAGAAGATGAAAGAGGAAATCGAAAACAGTCCGATCAAAATCTATGTCAAGATCGGAGAATCAGGCAAATTGTTCGGAGCGGTCAGTTCCAAACAAATCGCCGATGAATACAAACGCGAATACAATATCGATCTCGACAAACGCAAAATCGTTCTGGATAACAACATCCATTCCCTCGGCGTTTTCAAAGTACCGGTGAAACTCCACAAGGACGTTACAGCCAATATCAGTCTTCAAGTATTGGAAGAAGAAGCATAAGGGAGGACGAAAATGGAAAAAAAGGTCCCACAGAATATCGAAGCCGAAGAAGCGGTGCTCGGATCCGTCTTTTTTGACCAGGGGTCAATGAAAACGATCATCGACAAATTGCAGGACATGGATTTCTTTTCGCCCAATCACCAAGTTATATTCCGGGCCATGAAGAGCCTTTTCCAAGAAGGGGTGGCGATTGACTATACCACGCTGATCGACCGCTTGGAAAGCCAGAATCTTCTGACCCAGGCCGGCGGAGCCGACTATGTCACTGATCTTATCAATGCCGTTCCTTCCGCAGCCAATCTGTTGAATTATGTCAACATCGTCAAGGA
>DAOSWG010000014.1:5230-7884 GCA_035379945.1 Bacillota bacterium | reverse complement strand
ATCATTTTGCTTATGTACAGGGAAGACTATTACGACAAAGAAACAACCAAGAAGAATCACGTGGAAATCAACATCGCCAAGAACCGTTCCGGCGTCATCGGCGATTTTGAATTGTTGTTCAATCCCAACGTTTCGACTTTCAGCAATCTCTATGTGAGCGCGCCTGAAGGCGGATACGAAGACAGACAGCCGGGCGACGAATTCTGATCACCCGGTTTTTTTAACCGAAAACATCAAAAGGAAGGTATTACCAATGCTTACGGAACGTCTGGACCAGATCGAGTCCAAATACAATGAAATAAGCAAACAACTCATGGATCCCGCTGTGTCGACCGACATCAAAAAGGCCACCGAATTGGCAAAAGAACTCAGTTCGCTGGAAAAATTTGTTGTGAAGTATCGGGAATACCTGGATCTTCAAAAACAAATTCGTGCCGTGAAGTCCATGCAGAAAGATCAGGATCCGGAAATCCGGGAGATGGCCGAATTGGAACTGGAAGAACTCCAGCAGAAAATCCTCGACACCGAATCGGAGTTGGAGATCATGCTGGTACCGAAGGACCCGAACGACGAGAAAAACGTCATCGTGGAAATCCGCGGTGCGGCAGGAGGCGACGAAGGAAATATTTTCGGCGGCGATCTTTTCCGCATGTATGTCAAATATGCCGAAGCCAAAGGCTGGAAAGTGGAAGTCTTATACGCCGAACCGGCGGAAGCCGGAGGCTACAGCCAGATCGAATTCATGATCAAAGGCGATGGAGTTTATTCGCTGATGAAATACGAGTCGGGTGTCCACCGCGTCCAAAGGGTTCCCCAAACCGAATCACAAGGGAGAATCCATACATCGACCGCTACTGTCTTGGTGGTTCCGGAAGCGGAGGAAATGGATTTCGATGTTGACATGGAGGATGTGCGAGTCGACACCTTTTGTTCTTCCGGGCCGGGAGGGCAGTCGGTCAACACGACCAAATCAGCCGTCAGGCTGACCCATATTCCGTCTGGATTGGTGGTCCAATGCCAGGATGGCAAGAGCCAGCACGAAAACAAAGCGTCGGCTTTGAAAATTCTCCGCTCCCGTCTTTATGACAAAATGCTTCAGGAAAAATTGGACAAAGAGGGCAAGGAGCGCAAAAGCAAGATCGGAACCGGCGACCGCTCGGAAAAAATCCGAACTTACAATTATCCCCAGAACCGGGTGACCGACCATCGGATCGGTTTCACCATCCAACAACTCGACCGGGTCATCGAAGGAAAACTCGATCCGATTATCGAAGCCCTTGTAGCCGAAGAACAAAAAAGGAATATGGAAGCCAAATGAGAAGCGAACCCACTTACGAGGGAATCTTGAAGAAAGCGAAAAAACAGGCTCGTCAGATCGGTTTGGAGGAATCTGCCGTTGAACTGCTGATGCTGGAATTTTCGGGATTGTCCCAAACGGGACTTTATTTACATTATCGCGACGCCATGCCGGAATCGGACCAGATCAGATTCTTCAAAGCCCTGGACGAATATCTGGTGAAGGGCAAACCGGTCCAGTACGTGATCGGACACGTTTCATTTTACGGTTATGATTTCATAGTGAACGATTCGGTCCTCATTCCAAGATTCGAAACCGAGGAACTTGTGGAAAACGTATTGTCACTTACTGACGAAATATTTTGTGGTGAGCAAAATATCAGGGTGCTTGATATCGGCACCGGCTCGGGATGCATCGCCATCGCTTTAAAGAAAGAAGAGCCGAAATACATCGTTCACGCGACCGATATCAGCAAAGAGGCGCTCGAAGTGGCAAAGGAAAACGCCCACCGGATGAAAGCCGAGATCGATTTTCATAACGGAGATATTTTCAAGGGCATTCCGCAGATCAAATTCAATGTCATCGTCTCGAACCCGCCTTACATTCCCGAAAACGAAAATGTGCCGAGGATCATCGCCGACAACGAACCGTCGGTCGCCCTCTACGGCGGCGACGACGGTCTCAGATTTCACCGTGAGATCCTGAAAGAGGCGAAAGACTATCTGTCGGAACGCTTCCTGATCGCTTTCGAGCACGGGTACGACAAGGCAATCTTATTAAGGAATATCGCCAAAGAATATTTTCCCGACTGTGAAACTTACACCAAGAAGGACATGCAGGGAAGAGACAGGATGACATTCGTTGTCAAAAGATAAATCAGATTCCCGGAATCCCGGGAATTTCTTTTTCCTTTTAATAATTTATAAATTATTAGCTATTTAAGGCTGTTACAAGGCCGTTTTTTTCAAGCGAAAATCATTGACAAGACCAGGGCTACTCGATATATTATTAACAAGGAAAGGGGAGATATCAATGTCCGAAAAACTAGTTATCGTCGAATCGCCGGCCAAATCGAAAACGATCGGCCAATACCTGGGACCAGACTACATCGTCAAATCTTCCAAAGGCCATATCAGGGATTTGGCAATTTCCGGACCCGGCGGTTTGGGAATCGACATCGAACATGATTTCAAACCGGAATACAAAGTGTTGCCGGAGAAAAAGGAAACTGTACGCGAGCTTAACGACGCAATGCAAAAATGCGACGAGTTGTTGCTGGCAACCGACCCGGACCGGGAAGGGGAAGCCATCAGCTGGCATTTGAAAGAAACCCTCGACATCAAGGATAAGCCGGTGA
>DAOSWG010000014.1:0-5130 GCA_035379945.1 Bacillota bacterium | reverse complement strand
GATCCAGGATTTCATCGGCGGAAGAAGCCGACGCGATTATCGCGTCGCTTGGCAAGGAATTCAATGTTTCGTCGGTGGAAGTTAAGCAGAAACAGATACCAAGCAAGCCGCCATTCATCACATCGACATTACAACAGGAAGCATCCACGAGGCTCGGATTCTCTCCTTCCAAGACTATGCAGATAGCACAGCGTCTATATGAAGGTCTTCCAATCGGGAAAGACCATGTCGGTCTCATCACATACATGCGTACCGATTCTGACCGCTTATCCGACGTTTTCGTTCAAAACGCCCAACAAAACATTGTGGAGACTTTTGGAAAGGAATACCTCGGATCGCCCAAGCATTCGATGAAAAAGGACAATGTCCAGGGAGCCCACGAGGCTATCCGGCCGACCGATTGCAAACTGACGCCGGAAGAGATAAAGCCTTATCTTCAAAACGACGATTATAGACTATACAGGATGATTTATTCCCGTGCCATGGCGTCCTTGATGAAATCGTCCGTTTACGAACAGACAACGGTTGAACTGGCAAACAACAATTCAATATTCCAGGCTTCCGGGTCCAAACAATTGTTCGACGGATATCTCAAAATATACGGCAGATACGACGGGGGAGAAGAAAAATCCAAACTGCCGCCGTTGGAAAAAGGTACCAATTTGGAAGCCGAATCGATCGAGAAGATCCGGTTGGAAACTCAGCCGCCGGCCCGTTATACCGAAGCCAGACTCATCAAAGAGATGGAAGATCTCGGCATCGGCCGGCCGTCGACCTATGCCCAGACGATCCAAATCATCAAACAGCGGCGATATGTAACACTAAAAGAGAAGAAATTCATTCCGACCGAACAGGGAAGAATAACGATCGAACAACTGGACCAATATTTCAAGACGCTCGTGACCGCCAATTTTTCCAAACAGATGGAAGAGACTCTCGACGCGATCGCCGAAGGCGAAAAGTATCCGGTGGAAACCCTTGACAAATTCTACCATTACTTTCAGCCGCTGGTGGACAAAGCTTTCAAGGATATGAAAAAGATCAAACCGAAGGAAACCGGCGAATTGTGTCCGAAATGCGGATCGAAGATGGTTTACCAGCACGGAAAATATGGAGACTTCGAAGCTTGCAGCAATTATCCGAAATGCAAATACATCAAACCGAAACCGGAATCAGCCGTCACACGTCCGAAACCGTTTGACACTGGAATAGTCTGTCCTTCCTGCCACAAAGGGACATTGGTCGAAAGAACAGCCGGAAAAGGCAAAAACAAAGGGAAAAAATTCTACGGTTGTAGCAATTACCCGAAATGCAAATATATTGCTCCGTACACTTCCATAAACGCCCCTTGTCCTTCCTGCGGGCAACCGCTCGTCAAAGACAAGCAAGGGAAAACAATTTGTCTCGATACGGAAAAATGCGGATACGAAACAGACAAATAAGCCATAAGACATTCGCCCAAGAAAGGCGGATGTCTTTTATGATATCCCAAGCCGGCGAAAGTATGATATAATGTTTTTGATGAACGGGGTGAGGTATGAATGGGCGTCTTCCAAAATATCTTCGGCAATAAACAAAACCGGATAAAAAAGGAAAAATACCGCCTCGGCATGGCAAAAACCAGAACCGGCTCTCTGTCAAACATAAGACAGTTGATCGAAAGTTCGCCGGAAATCGGGGATGCACTTTTCGACAAACTGGAAGAAATATTCATCACGGCTGACATCGGCGTCGACACCGCCATCGGATTCATTGCTTCCCTGAAACAGGATGTGGCGAAAAAAAAGATCGCGGATCCGAAGGAATTGGAAGCCATGATCGTCGACAAGATGTTCGAATTGTATTTGAAAGGCGAGCTGGTTGACACGAATATCCGCTACAACCCGACGGGGCCAACGATATTGTTGTTTGTCGGGGTCAACGGAACCGGAAAAACAACATCGATCGGCAAACTGGCGTATAAAATCAAGGCGGAAGGTAAAACCGTGATGATGGCCGCAGCTGACACTTTCAGAGCCGGAGCCATCGACCAGTTGAAAATCTGGGGTGACAGAGTATCGTGTCCGGTAGTTGTCAAACCGGCCGGAAGCGATCCTTCAAGCGTGATTTTCGATGCCATCCGCGAAGCCAAAAAAAACAATATCGACGTGCTGTTGATTGACACGGCCGGGCGCTTGCAAAACAAGGTCAACTTGATGAAGGAACTCGACAAGATGAATCGGACCATCAAACGGGAATTGCCCGGAGCGGTTTACGAGACATATCTGGTGGTGGACGCCACCACCGGACAAAACGGTCTCAACCAGGCCCGGGTGTTCAGCGAAGTGACGGACATAACCGGGATCATTCTGACCAAACTAGACGGAACCGCCAAAGGCGGAATAGTCCTGGCCATCAGAAACGAACTCGGAATTCCGATCAGTTTTGTGGGGCTCGGCGAACAAATCACCGATCTGGATTATTTCGATATTGAAAATTACATATACGGCTTATTCGCCGATTTTTTCGAACAGGAGTGAAAATTAACCATGGAACAGATTGATGAAAAAATCCGCATGAACAAATTATACGATCTATACGGATGCCTTTTGACCGACAAGCAACGGTCTTATTACACTTATTATTATTTTGACGATTATTCGCTCTCCGAAATCGCCAAAATCATGGATGTGAGCCGTAATGCGGTGCACGAACAAATCAAAAACGTCACCGAGATTCTCGAATACAACGAAAATAAACTGTCGCTGCTCGCCAAAAAAGAAAAAAGATTGGCGATTCTTAAACAGATAAATCCCGGATTAAAGAAAGAAGAACTGCTCGATCTTTTCCGGGAAATGGAAAAGGTTGAGTGAAAAGATGGCATTTGAAAATCTGACAAGCCGTTTCCAGATGGCTTTCCGGCGTCTTGTCGGAAAAGCCAGACTCAATGAAAACGACATCGAGGAGATGCTCCGGGAAATCCGTCTTTCCTTGTTGGAAGCCGATGTCAATTACAAGGTCGTCAAGGAATTCACCGACGAAATCAAGACTTTAGCATTCGGGGAGAAAATACTCAAGGGTCTCAACCCCGATCAACAGGTCGTGAAGATAGTCAACGACGAACTTGTGAAACTGATGGGTTCGGAAACATCCGATATCAATTTCCGTACTGGCGAACCGACTGTCATCATGATGGTAGGTCTTCAAGGAACCGGAAAAACTACCACCGCCGGCAAACTGGCGAATCTTCTCAGAAAAACCAAAGAACGAAAACCATTGTTGGTCGCCGCCGATATCTATCGTCCGGCTGCCATTGAACAATTGCAAACTGTGGGAAAACAACTGGATATTCCGGTCTTTTCGTTAGGAGACAAAAAGGATCCGGTAGAAATCGCGTCCGAAGCCATGAAGGAAGCCAAGGCATCCGGATACGATCTCGTGATCATCGATACCGCCGGCCGTTTGCATGTTAACGAAACTTTGATGGACGAACTTGAAGCCATCAAGAAAAAAACCAAACCGGACGAAATTCTTTTGACGGTTGACGCCATGACAGGACAGGATGTCGTGAACGTTGCCGAGGCGTTTCATGAGAAGCTCGGACTTACCGGATGCATTCTAACAAAACTCGACGGCGACACCAGAGGCGGAGCCGCGCTTTCAGTGAGAAAAGTGACTGGTGTCCCGATCAAATTCGCCGGTACCGGGGAAAAACTTCACGATATCGAAGTGTTTCATCCGGAAAGGATGGCATCCCGCATTCTGGGAATGGGCGATGTCATGACCTTGGTCGAAAAAGCGACCGAGGAAATCGACGAAGCCGAAGCCATGTCCATGATGGAAAAGATGATGTCTGGCAAGTTCAATTACAACGATCTTCTCAAACAATTGAAAATGGTTAAAAGGATGGGCGCCTTATCAGGGATTATGAAATTTCTTCCCGGAATGTCTCAACTGGCCAATTCCGAAAAAATCGATGACAAACAACTTGTTTATGTCGAAGCAATGATCCGCTCGATGACTCCTGAAGAAAGAAGCCACCCGGAACTTTTGGATCGCAGTTCTTCAAGAAGAAGAAGGATTGCCAGCGGTTCGGGCCGCAGCCAGACCGAACTCAACCGGTTGATTGGAATGCTAGAAAAACAGCAGAAGATGATGAAACAACTTTCAGGACTGCGGCAAGCACCGGGAAGCAGAGGGCTATTCGGCGCTGGCATGTTAGGCGGATCCGGGGAAGACGATGAAAAATAAAAATCAGAACAAATAAAAAAGCCGGAATCCGGCTTTTGTTTTACCAGGCGATATTCAGATAACCACCAAGGAAAGATCCGACGATCTCATCCCTGGCGGTTCCCGGCAGTATGAGATCCGCGGTTTCCAGAAGCGCCGGGTTGCTGTTGGATACGGCAGCGCCGATTCCGGCATAAGCAAGCATGCCGATGTCGTTATGGCCGTCGCCGATGGCAATTACGTTCGCTCTTTCATATCCGAGTAAATCAGCGACATATTTCAAAGCCTTTCCCTTATCGGAGTCCTCGGTGTAGATTTCGACTATCGAGTCGTATTCCCCCTCGATATCCCAGATTCTTGTTAAAATTTCCCCGTTGTATTTTTTATCGACATAATCGGCGATGTATTTCCCGTGCCCCTGTTTCCCGATGATGATGGCGCCGTTCGTATCTTCCACTAGCGTGTCCTTGAGATGGCCGACATGGATGCCGGTCGAACCTCCTACATGAAGCAAAGGTTCGATTTCTTTTTCTTCCCGGAAAAGGAAAATGGAGTCCCTGACCTCGCAGAAAGCGTTGCGGATATGCTCGATATTGCTTTCGAAAATATCGATGATTGCGTCCTTTCTGGCCGTGACATTGACAATTGGAAACGTCTTGTCCCCGGGATGGGTGACAAGACCGCCATTGTAATTGATTATAGGAGTATCGAGTCCGAATTTTTCATAGACGAACCGGGAGCTCCGGAAAGGTCTTCCGGTGGCAATGACTATCCGGTGTCCCTGTGATTGGACTTTTTGCATGAAATCAATCATTTTATCGCTTATCGTGTCGAAATCATATAGCAAGGTGCCATCCAAATCGATAGCGATGAGATATCTGTCCATAATATCACCTTTTAACAATTATCTCATAAACCATT
>DAOSWG010000013.1:33988-36017 GCA_035379945.1 Bacillota bacterium | reverse complement strand
TGGTTCTTCCTAAAAATCAATTGATTGTCATGACGGGTCTTTCCGGTTCGGGAAAGACCAGTTTGGCGTTTGATACAATTTACGAAGAGGGCAGAAGAAGGTATGTCGAATCGCTTTCGGCTTATGCCCGTCAGTTTCTCGGCAATATGGAAAAGCCGGATGTCGATTCGATCGAAGGATTGTCGCCGGCGATTTCGATCGACCAGAAGACAACTTCGCACAACCCGCGTTCCACTGTCGGAACAGTGACTGAAATATACGATTATGTTCGCTTGCTTTATGCAAGGATCGGGGTTCCTTATTGTCCGGAACACGGGATTCCGATTACATCGCAAACAATCCAGGAAATGACCAACAGATTGTTGGAAAAGGAAAATGCCAAGCTCACAATTATGAGTCCGGTTGTCCGCGGAAAGAAAGGCATGCATGAAAAAACACTGGAAGAACTCAGGCGCACCGGCTATAACCGCATCCGCATCAATGGAGAATTCCATGATCTCGAAGAGGATATGGATCTGGAAAAAAACAAAAGATCCGATATCGATGTCGTCATCGACAGACTGGTCGTGAAACCGGGAGTCAGATCACGTTTATATGACTCATTGGAAACTGCCGCCAAACTTTCGGATGGGTTGGTGAAAGTTTTGGCGAACGAGGATGAACTGATTTTTAGCGAGCATTTCAGTTGTCCTATTTGCGGGTTCTCGATCGGAAAACTCGAACCGCGCCTATTTTCCTTCAACGCTCCATACGGAGCCTGCCCGGAATGTTCGGGATTAGGATTTAAAAGAAAGATCGATCCGAATCTTCTGATACCGGATACCGGCAAATCAATTGCCGGCGGCGTATTCGATAAATATGCAAATACCGAATCAATCTATATGCAACAAGTGTTTCAGGTGTGTCAGTCGTTGGATATCGATATCAACGCTCCTTTTAGCGAACTTGATGAAGAAGCCAAGAACATCATTCTTTACGGAACGGACAGGATGATCAAATTTCGTTTCAAATCAAAAAACGGCGATAACGTTCATCACTCCACAAGATCGTTCGAAGGCATCATCAAAAGTTTGGAACGCCGATATTTGGAAACAACATCGCGAATGATCCGCGACTGGATCGAAACAATGATGAATGATATTCCATGCGAAGTATGCGGTGGAAAAAAATTGAATCCGGCCGCGCTCTCGGTAAAAGTCGGCGGACTGAACATCGATGATTTTTCATCGTTGAGTATTTTACATCTTCTGGATTTTATCGAGACGTTGGAACTTACGGACCGCGAGAAAGAAATCGCCAGACCGATTCTAAAAGAAATAAAGGAAAGACTAAGATTTTTGATGAATGTCGGACTCGATTACCTTACATTGTCCCGTTCTTCCGGAACGCTTTCTGGTGGCGAAGCCCAAAGAATCCGACTAGCCACTCAGATCGGCTCACGTCTGACCGGCGTCCTTTACGTGCTTGACGAGCCATCGATCGGATTACATCAACGCGACAACCTTCGTCTGATTGACACGTTGAAAGGAATGCGCGATCTTGGCAACACCATGATTGTCGTCGAACACGATATGGAAATGATCGAAAACGCCGACTTTGTCGTGGACATGGGCCCCGGTGCCGGCGAACACGGAGGCAAAGTCATATTTGCCGGAACACCTAAGGATATTGTCAAAGACGAAAATTCGATCACCGGAAAATATCTGACAGGGAAAATGTCCATCCCGCTTCCAAAAGAAAGAAGAAAAGCGGAACGCGGCTATCTGAAAATAATCGGAGCTACCCAGAACAATCTAAAAAATATCGATGTCGATATCCCGATCGGAAATCTCACGGTCGTTACGGGGGTATCGGGATCGGGGAAATCATCGCTAGTGAACGAAGTGCTTTACAAGAACCTTGTCAATCTGATCACAAGAAGAAACGAAAACGCCGGAACCTGCAAAGGCATCGGCAACTATGAAGCATTTGACCGGATCATCAATATCGACCAGTCGGCCATCGGCCGCACGCCGCGAAGCAACCCGGC
>DAOSWG010000013.1:9558-33888 GCA_035379945.1 Bacillota bacterium | reverse complement strand
GGATCATCAATATCGACCAGTCGGCCATCGGCCGCACGCCGCGAAGCAACCCGGCAACCTATACCGGTGTATTCGACGAGATCAGGGAAATGTTTGCCAAAACCAAAGAAGCCAAGATCCGTGGATATGACAAAGGACGGTTCTCTTTCAATGTCAAAGGCGGTCGCTGCGAACATTGTTCAGGCGACGGCGTCATTAAAATAGAAATGCATTTCATGCCGGATATTTATGTCGAATGCGAAGAATGTCACGGTAAGCGATATAACGACGAAACCCTTCAGGTTACTTACAAAGGAAAATCGATCGCCGATGTGTTGGCGATGACGGTGGAGGATTCATTGGAATTTTTCCGAGCCATTCCCAAAATCTACAATCGTTTGAAAACGATCAACGATGTCGGACTAGGATATATAAAACTGGGTCAATCCTCAACAACCTTATCAGGAGGAGAAGCTCAACGCGTGAAATTGGCCAGCGAGCTTTATAAACGGATCACCGACCGGTCGATATACATTCTTGATGAGCCGACCACCGGCCTTCACAGTCATGATATTGTCAATCTCCTGGATGTCTTGCAAAACATTGTGGATAAGGGAGCCACCGTGGTCGTGATCGAGCATAATCTCGATGTTATCAAGGTTGCCGATCACATCATCGATCTCGGACCGGAAGGCGGAGATCGCGGCGGCCAGATCCTGGTTACGGGCACGCCGGAAGAAGTGGCATCTTTTAAAGCCAGTTATACCGGGCATTATCTTTTGCCGATACTGGAAAAGGCAAGAAGCAACGCGGCAAACTATGAGAAATGACTCGAAAATCAAGTTGTCATGTGATATCATAATGATATGCCTTTATAAAGGCATGATCGGAGTTTTGAAATGAACAAAGACGAAGGCGAAGACAGGGACCTTCATAAAGAAATTGAAGAATTGGAAAAGATGATTGAAATTGTCCGGCAGCAACACAAAGAGGAAAAAAAGCAGCAGAAGAAAATTCAAAGCCAGAATGACGGCATGATCCGTATCGACCTGGCGGCCAAATATTCTTCCAGCCTGCCGATAAACCTGGTTGTCAGTTACCTGGTAAATTTCATTCTTATCTATATTCTGATGAAGCTTTTTTCTCTGGGAGAAGCCAGAGTAGATTACATATATCTTATCGTGGCGGCGATTTTCACCGTTTACGAAGAAGCATACAAATGGCTGTTTTTCAAACACTATCAAAAGATCGTGCTCTATTCATCGGGACTGGTCTTCTTTTTGCTCAATATCTTGTTTTTCTATTTCATTGATCTAGTCATTTTCAAAAACTCGTTTTCTTTCGCAAATCAGCTTTATCCGATAGTCTTCGTGGTTGTGTTTCAGATTGTCAGGATGATTGTGAAGGCTGCCTATGCGATAATAATTAGGAAAATCAACTTTTCCCGCCGGAAAAGTCACAAGGGGTGAAAACCAAATGGCAAATATGCTCACTATCCAGCAAATAATGACAGGAATGAAACTTGAGATCCTAGCCGGCAAAAACGGAGTCAACAGAATCGTTGACAACCCGAATCTTTCCAAGCCCGGTGTGGAACTGGCGGGGATGTTCGATTTTTACGAACACGACCGCATTCAGATCATCGGGTCCAAGGAAATGACCTATTTCCATTGGCTTAAGGAAAACGACCAAAAAGCCAGGGTCCGCGAACTATTTGCCAAGGAACCGCCGGCATTCGTGTTTTCCACCAATGTCGCCGTGCCCAAACTGTTTTTGGAACTGGGCGACGAATTCGATATTCCGGTCCTTAAAAGTTCATATGCGACCACTTCGCTTTTTAGTGAACTGTTTTCCTTTCTCCAGGCAAAGTTGGCGGAAAGGAAAGCCCTTCATGGGGTTCTTCTGGACATCAATGGCGTTGGTGTAATGATTGTCGGGGAGAGCGGCCTTGGAAAAAGTGAAGTCGCTTTGGAACTGATAAGACGCGGATACATGCTCGTAGCCGACGATATGGTTGAAATATATCAGGTCGAAAAAGGCGTGTTGATCGGCGAAGCGCCGGAACTTCTAAAAAAATATCTTGAAATCCGTGGAATCGGAATCGTCAATATCATTTATCTTTTCGGTGTCAAGGCTTACCGGGAAACCAAAAAGATTTCTCTAATGGTCGAATTGGAAAAATGGGATGATTACAAAGAATTCGACCGCTTGGGAACCAAACAAGAATCAAGACGGATTTTCGACACCGACGTTCCTTATGTCGGGTTGCCAATAACCGAAGCCAGAAATACCGCAACCTTGGTCGAAGCAGCCGCATATGCATTCAAGTCACGAAGCCTCGGATACCAGTCGTCGGATGAGTTTAGCGAAAATCTCAGCCGCAAGATTGCGGAAAACGGAAAAAGAAACGGGGAAGAGAAATGAAAAAAGCCATCAAATTCGGAACAATTCTTATCGTGGCGGTATTGGCTATTTTTCTTACCGGATGTCAGAACACCGACGATTCTCAGACTACGTACACGGTAACGTTCGTCGATTATTATGGAAATGAAATCACATCGTTCACTTGTGATAAAGGCGAAGTCTGCCCGATAGTCACACCGGACGACCCGCTTGACATCGGCGATCGATATTTCACCAGATGGAGCGTATGGGAAAGTGAATATGCCGATATCAATTCGGATACGACGATCAAACCGATATATACCTTGGACAATGTCGCCTTTACTGTGTTTACAAGAGAAGTGATGTTTTATTCCCTGTTCATTTTGACAGGAATAGTGGTCGCGTTGCTTATGGGCTTAAGGGAATGCAAACGGCTTGGCATTAAACAGGACGATTTGATTGACGGATTTCTTTGGACGGTTCCGGTAGCAATTATCGGGGCCCGATTGTGGTATGTCGTATTTGAGTGGGATCAATTTGTCGGCGATACATTTTCCGAAACCATGGCTATGATCTTCGGTTTCCACAACGGGGTATGGTTTGATTTTCACACGTATGGAGATTACCAGAACTTCGGCTTTGCCGGCTTAGCCATTCATGGTGCTTTGTTTACGGCCATTCTTTGTGTGATAATCCATACTAAAGTGAGAAAAATGGATCTCATGAAAGTCTTAGACATGATGGCGGTCGGTTTCATAATCGCTCAGGCTTTCGGACGCTGGGGCAACTTCTTTAATCAAGAAGCACACGGCGGTCTGGTTGGCGGTTTGCTTGCGAACGGAGATCCGGCGCTCACTGTCGAACAACAATACAATTATCTTCGATATACATTGCATATTCCCGAATTCATCGTCAATAACATGTATATAGAACAAGGACTTCATGAAGTAGTGGATGGTTATTATCATCCTACATTCTTCTATGAATCGACGATCAATCTTGTCGGATTCGCGATCATGCTTGTATTGAGAAGGTTGAAGAAAGCTCACTTCGGCGATTTGTTTGCCTTCTATCTGGTTTGGTATGGTGCATTGCGGATTTTTATCGAAATGATGAGAACCGACCCATTGGAATTCGAATTATTCGGAATCACTTTCAAATCAGCCATCGTCACATCGTCCATAATGATTTTGATCGGAATCCTGATCAGCGTCTATACCAGGATTAAGCGCAAAGATAAAACATACGGAACCATTCCGGGTTGTTTCGGATGCCCGAAACAAGATCAAAACCAGATCGTAACTGAAAACGCCTGAAATTATCGGAGAAAACATGTCATTTTCCACAGATGTGAAAACTGAATTGTCCAGTCTAAAACATTTAGACTGTTGCAACAAGGCGGAACTATCCGCCCTTTTTCACGTCGGAGGAACGGTAGAACGCTCAAATAACGGAATGGCAATCGAATTTCAATCAACCAATCTGGCAGTCGTCAGGAGAGTCATAGGGCTCGTTACCCAACTTTATAACGATAATTACACCTTAATGAGCAAGAAGCAGACAAAATTGCAAAAAAAGGATATGTATATTGTTAGACTGGAACCGCCGGCCGATGACATTCTTTCGGATCTTGCAATAATAGACAAATCAGGAATGATTTCACATGCTACCGATAAGGAATTGATTAAAAAAGAATGTTGCAAGAAAGCTTATCTACGAGGCGCTTTTCTTGCCGGCGGATCCATCAATAATCCAGATACGGCAGCTTATCATCTGGAGATCCAGACATTCGCGGAAAAAGCAGCCGAGCAGATTGGTCATTTGGCCAACGAATTTGATCTGAATGCGAAAATCGCAAAAAACCGACGAGGAAATATTGTGTATATGAAAGAAGCAGAAAAAATAGCTGACTTTCTTCGCGTCGTCGATGCTACAAATTCGCTTTTCACATTCGAGGACAACCGGATCAAACGCGATTTCAAGAATTCGATAAACCGAGTGATCAATTGTGACATCGCTAACGAAAAGAAAGCGATCGAGGCAGCGAATAAACAATTAGAATATATAGAAGTAATTGAGCAAAATCACAGGAATGATTTGCCGGAAAGCATCGAACAAGCGATTTTTTTGCGTAAGAAATACCCTGAATCGACTTTGTTGGAATTGAGTTACGCCGCCGAAGAGCATTATGGCAACCGGATTTCCAAATCCGCTCTCAATCATAGATTCCGGGCAATCAAGGATTTGGCCTTGCAAATCAGAATCGAGGAGGAAGGCAAATGATTACAGGAATCGGAACGGACATAGTCAGAATTGATCGTATTAAAGAAGACATGATCGACATGATATTATCTGGTGAAGAAAGAAAGATGTACGAAACATTTGGATCGGAAAAAAGACGCCGGGAATTCTTGGCTGGTCGGTTTGCCGCAAAGGAAGCCCTGACCAAAGCTTTGTCATCTGTTGGACTGGTTGCGACTTTCCGGGAAACGATAATTATAAACGATGAAAACGGACAACCAGTGCTAAAATATCCGAGTTGGCCGGAACATAATATACATTTGTCGATATCCCACGAAAACGATTATGCGACGGCAGTTTGCGTGCTGGAAACGAAAGATATGTGAAATATGGAAAGCAAGAGGAAAATAGTGCTTGCATAAATCATGCTTTTTCGGTAAAATAAATAATGCTGAGGTGAAAATATGGCCACATACAGAAGAGGATTTAAAAAAACAACGCCGGAACAAATGCTGCTCAGAGTGATCGTTGGAATCATTGCTGTAGTTTTTGTGTTTGTGATTGCGGCTTATCTTTATGCGAGTACTTACGGATCATGGGAGTATGAAAACTACACTCACTTGACCGCATACGAAACACTGTTGACCCAAGAAGACGAAAACGAAGATCAATTACAAGACTATGTCCTTTATTTCTATGGCAGCGGATGCGAATCATGCCTCGACATCAAAAACAAAGTGATGCGTTATACCGACAAGATTAATTCCGACTCAACGATGGTGTATTTTGTGGATATCGAAAACATGGATGACGAGGATGAATATCTGGACACATTCCTAGACGACATCTCGAAATCGACCCTGACGACCCCGATGTTGGTGGTTGTGGCCAATGGAGATTTCTATGAATGGGTAAGCGGAACTGACGATGTTGTAAATCTGTTGAAACAAATAAAAGACGGAGAATACGAACCATTCAATGATTGACAAACAAAAAACCCAGAAATGGGTTTTTTTATTTTAATAATCTGGGATAAATATTTCTTTTTGCCTCCTAATATGATATAAATATAATATGCTAACGGGAGGCGGAGACTAGATGGAAATATTGTCAGAAGAATTGATTGCGGAGGTTGCCGCGAACCAAAATATCAAAGTCACGCAGGTCAAGGCCGTCCTTGACCTTTTAGGCGAAGGACAGACTGTGCCGTTCATTGCCAGATACAGAAAAGAAATGACTGGGTCGCTTGACGAGGAATGTATTCGGGCAATCGAGAAAGAATATGAATACAAGGTCAATTTCCTGAAACGGAAGGATGACATCACCAGGCTGATCGATGAAAAAGGAATGCTAACGGAAGAAGTACGGGAAGCGATCAAAAAAGCGGAAAAGTTGGTGGACCTGGAGGACATTTACCGGCCTTACAAAGAAAAGAAAAAAACCAAAGCGACTGAAGCGATCAAAAAAGGATTGGAGCCTCTGGCCGTTATAATTCTCACTTATCCGTCCGGGAAAACATTGGCAGAGCTTGCAGCGCCTTTCATAAACGAAACGGTACCAACGGCGGAAGAGGCCTTGGAAGGCGCCATGTATATTATCGCCGAAAACATATCCGACAACGCAATATACCGAAAATGGATTCGCGAATACACTTTCAATAACGGGACGCTTGTGTCGACAAAGAAAAAGGATGCGGACGATCCTTATCAAACCTATAAAAATTACTATGAATATGAAGAACCGCTGAAAAGCATCAAACTCTACCGGATTCTTGCTTTGAACCGAGCAGAGAAAGAAAAAGTAGTAAATGTAAAAATCACCGTGGAAACCCAAGCTGTTCTTAATTATCTGGAACGTAATTTCATTGGAAAGAAAGAATCGGAATGTGTAGAGTTGGTCAAAAAGGCGATCGATGACGCATATAAGCGTCTGATCGCTCCCTCGATCGAAAGGGAAATCAGAAGCGACCTTTCAGAAAAAGCGGAAGACCAAGCGATCCATATCTTTTCCGAGAACCTACGGTCATTGCTGATGCAGCCGCCTTTAAAGGGGAAAAATGTGCTTGGCGTCGATCCGGCATTTCGCACCGGATGCAAATTAGCCGTAGTGGATAAATTCGGAAAATTTCTCGACAAAGGCGTGATTTATCCCCATGAATCAAAATTGGGAGAAAAAATCGATCCAGTTAAAGTCGAGGCTTCAGTCAAGAAAGTAAAATCCTATCTGGAAAAATATGATATCGATATAATCGCCATCGGAAACGGAACCGCTTCCCGGGAAACCGAAGCATTCATTGCCGGTGTGATTAAATCCGCGATCCGACCGGTCAAATATGTCATCGTCAGCGAAGCCGGAGCTTCGGTTTACTCGGCTTCCGATCTTGCCAGACAGGAATTTCCCGATTTTCAGGTCGAGGAGAGATCCGCCGTCAGTATTGCCAGACGCATGCAGGATCCTTTGAGCGAACTGGTGAAGATTGATCCGAAATCAATCGGAGTCGGACAATACCAGCATGATGTTTCCCAAAACAAATTAACCGATTCTCTTGATTTCGTTGTGTCGACCGCGGTCAATCAGGTCGGCGTCGATGTGAATACCGCTTCGGTCTCTCTTTTGAAATTCATTTCCGGCTTATCCGCAAATGTGGCATCGAACATTGTCACATACCGTGAAAAACACGGTCCTTTTGCCAACCGCGAGAAAATCAAGGATGTTCCGCAGATGGGCCCAAAGACATTTGAACAGGCGGTCGGATTTTTGCGTATACTGGAATCCGACAATCCGCTTGACAAAACTCCGATCCATCCTGAAAGTTATGAAACTGCGAAGACAATATTGAAGACATTGTCCATAAAACCCGAAGATATCGGTTCTCTCGGATGCCAGTTGAAGATATCCGGAACCAATCGCGATAAATTGGCCGCTTCGCTTGGAATGAATTCAATTACGATAAACGATTTGCTTGATGCATTTGCCCAACCGACCAGGGACTTGCGCGACCAGTATCCGCAACCGCTTCTGAAAAGCGAATTGTTGAAACTGGAGGATTTGCGTCCGGGAATGGAACTTCAGGGAACCGTGAGAAATGTCGTCGATTTCGGTGCTTTCGTCGACTGCGGAATCAAGGAAGCGGGACTTGTGCATATATCGAAAATGAGCAAGAAATATGTCAAGCATCCGTTGGAAGTGGTTTCGGTCGGAGACATCGTGAAAGTGTGGGTGCTTTCGGTTGATCTCGAGCGTAAGCGACTGCAACTATCAATGCTCGATCCTTTTGAATCAAACACATATGTAAACTAATCACAATGCTTCAATCGACAAGGAGGGAAAAAGATGCGGTATGATTTTCTGATGGCAGCCATTCTTTTTGCTATGGGATCGTTCATGTTCATAACCGTTGTCTTTGCTCTTACAAGACGCGAATTGTTGCTTGGTTTTGTATTATTAAGCCTTTTGGCTTTGGCTAATGGTATTTTCTCGGTGTCCTACGGGGGATTCATTTTGAGCGATACCGAATCATCAATGCTGATCTTCACTCATTTTAGTTATATAGCCGCGCCTTTCATTTCGCTTATCTGGTTTCTGATTTCCATCCAGCAAAGAACAAAAGTCAGAATGCTTCCCATGCAAAAATATTGGCCGTTCCTGGTCGTTCCCGTCCTGGTTTTATGCGCCAGTCTGATGTATCCTTGGGGCGCTAGCACCGGTACAGCGTGGTTTCAGCGTTTGTTTTTTGTCTCTCACAGCATGGAAACAAGTGCCAGTATCGGATCGGGATTCAGCACGCTGATATTTGAAAAAGGCAGTCTTTATTTCATTATGACGGCATATGATGCTTTGCTGTTCCTCGGAGCGGCCATCAACTATTATGATACTTTCCAGAAAACGGAATCGGTGCATCGTAGAGACATCCTAATTCTTTTGATCACATCTCTTGTTGCATTCGGATTTCTTGTGTATACCCTGTCGTCATCAAACACCGCGTTGATCGGAATTCTTCCCTTCGCCTCGGTTGCGATTACGATACTAGCGATGGCTTGCCTTTATAAGTACGAATTTTTCGACCTGATTCCATTTGCATACCGACAACTTTTCCAATCGGTATCGGTGCCTATTTTCATATTCGACAAATCGATGACCGTGATCAGCGCAAATGACACGGCAAAAAAATATTATGGCAATATATTTAATTTCCGGGAACTGATGAATATTCAGGATTTCAATCGGATTGATTCGAACTTTCGGGATGACCTTATCAAAAAAGGCGAGCACGAAACCTTTGTGAACACAAATGGGGATACCAGATATTTCAATGCCAGATTTGAAGTCTTGAAACAGGACGGGAAACAGTCGTTCGGATATCTGTTACAGTATGTCGATATCACCGACCACAAAAAAGAATTGGCCAGGATGGAAAACGCGGCAACTTATGACGATCTAACAAAAATATTCAATCGCCGGGTTTTTTATCTGAAGGCAGCGTCGGCGTTTGATGAGGCTGTACTAAAAAAAGAGGATTTCTCGTTTGTCATGTTCGATCTTGACGAATTCAAGGAAATAAATGACATTTACGGTCATCAGGCCGGAGATTTCATTTTGGAAAAAATGGCCGAGCTTTTTACGAATATGCTGGATCACACCGATATTTTCGCCCGCTACGGAGGCGAAGAATTCATAATCTTCTGTCGTAACAAGGCGCCCGAGGAGGCGGCCGGATTGGCGGAAAAAATGCGTCAGGAACTTGATGTGCATATTTTTGAATACAACGGACGCAAGATAAAGACAAGTGCAAGTTTCGGCGTTTCCGGATCCAGCGGCGTAGTCAAAAAATCATTTGAAAGATATATCAAGGATTCGGATGACGGTTTGTATCTATCTAAAAGCAAAGGAAAGAACAAAGTGGAAATCGTGCTTTGAAAAGAAATGCAAACTGTTTATTTTCAATAGAAAAAGCGCTATAATATTAATGGTTAAACCCAATATTAGGAGGGATGAAACATGGCTAAACCAAAGTATAATTACGGATGGTTGCTGAAATTCATACTGGCTGCCATTTTGCTAGGAGTCGGTATCTACATGGTTTTTGCCGACAAGGTTGTATATCTGATCACCGGCGTGGCGATCATTGTGTTCTCGTTATTGAGAATTGTGCCTTTGGTAAAGACGCTGAAGACAGAATTGCTCCGTACCATCAACATAGTTGAAATCGTTCTCGATACCCTGATGGGTGCTTTCATGCTTTATGTAGCCTTATCCGGAAAGGATTTGGCAAACGAACCGGTTTGGGGCGGCATCTACAAATGGTTATTGGCAATATTCTTTTATCTGAGAGGACTCGTGTTTTTCAATTCCGTCGTGTTTCTCGGCGAGAAAACCGAAATTCCCAAGTTTTGGGTTCATATCGGCTGCCTGACTCTTGGTGCCATAATCGCCGTATGGCCGAATTTTGATTACAATGTCGTCGGAGTTTTCTTTCTTTTGATTTCCATTACCGGAGCCGCTTACCTCGGATATGATGGATATGGCGGTTACCGCAAATACCGGGAATATTCCAAAGCGCTGAATGAAGGCAAGAAGGCCGCGGAAAAACCGGCGGAAGAAAAGGAAGTTCCCGATCCGGAAATAAAGAAACCGGAAAAAGAACCGGAAAAAGTTCCTGAAAAAGAACCGGAAGAAAAAGAGACTTACATCAACTAAAAAACGATTGACAGCCAGTCATAGATAATGTATTATAAAATGGCTGACTGCTTTCCGGAGTAATACTCAAGAGGCCGAAGAGGCGCCCCTGCTAAGGGCGTAGGTCGGGGAACCGGCGCGAGAGTTCGAATCTCTCTTACTCCGCCAGCTAAATGAAGGAAGGCGGTTGGAAACAATCGCCTTTCCATATATGAAAATCCAGACATAACGGAGAAGTACCCAAGTGGCTGAAGGGGCTGGCTTGGAAAGCTAGTAGATCGTTAACCCGGTGCAGGGGTTCAAATCCCCTCTTCTCCGCCATATAGTTATGAAATAGTTTCTTAAATTGGAGATAAAGCATATTGTAAATGCCGCTCTAATAAAAGAAGCTATTTTTTTATGATCAATGTTTATAAACAATTATGGAAACAAAATCAAAATTAGAGAACAGAACACATATACCGTATACAAAATAAAAGGTTAAAATTATGGATTGGTGTGGATTGTATACCTTTCATTTTTCTATGTGCAAAACAATGTAAAACACCATCCAAAAGCATCGCGAACCAAAACCAAAAAGGACTTGAAAAAAAGCCTAAAGTTATATATAATGTATGTGATATGCCGATTTTAAGATTCACAAAAATTGAAAAAGGAGAAAAAAGATGAAAAAATTTGTAATGTTTTTCGCAACATTTATTCTGGCCCTGGCCCTGTTCGGATGCGGAACCCAGGATGAAAATGAAGGCTATGATTACGATGCGATTCCCGACACAATGGAATCAGCAGACGGCAATTATCAAATCGCTTTTGTAACAGACATTGGACAATTAAAGGACAAATCCTTTAATCAGGGCACTTGGGAAGGCGTAAAGAGATATGCCTACGAAAATAACAAATCTTACAAATATTACCAGCCTGCCAATGGAAACACAGCTACTGATGATGACCGTTACGAAGCTATGGCCGCAGCGGCCAATGGCGGCGCTGATATCATCGTTTGCGCCGGATTTATGCAAGCAAATGCTTTGGCAGAAGCCGCAGCTGAATTCACGGATGTCAAATTTGTATTCATCGATGGTTGGGCAATGGGATTTGAAAACATTTCCGCTATCGTCTTCAAAGAAGAACAATCTGGTTACTTTGCAGGATATGCAGCCGTAATGGAAGGCTACACCAAACTGGGATTCTCCGGCGGTGGCGGCGGAACGAACCCGGCTTGCCGTAGATTCGGTTATGGATTCCTTCAAGGTGCAAGTGACGCAGCCGTTGAAAAAGAAGTACAGGTTACAGTGAAATACAGCTGGAACTATGGTTCGACCTTCTCAGCTTCCGCTGAATTGCAGACCATGCTTAATGGCTGGTATTCGACCGGAACCGAAGTTGTGTTCTCGGTAGGCGGATCCATGTGCCAGAGCGCCTTCGCAGCCGCTTCGGCAAATGATGGCAAGGTAATCGGCGTTGACGTTGATCAATCCGGCGATTCCGCAACTGTCATCACTTCCGCAACAAAAGGTTTGCGCGAAGGAACAATGGTCGCATTGGGTCATTTCTATGATGGAACATGGGCAACTATTTCTGATGTAGCCGTCAGCCTCGGCGCTGCCGAAAACGCAGTCGGTCTTCCGAAAGAAACCTGGTCAATGACAAACTTCACAGTTGACCAATATCAAACATTGTTTGACGAAGTAGTCGCCGGAACCATCACGATTGATGATGATACCACAGACGCAGAAACTCAGACTTACCAGAATATTACTTTGGAAATCATCGAATAGTTTCTGGACATTTACACAATAACTAATCAAGGAATGACTGCCTTTATCAAGGATGGTCATTCCTTTTTTATGTCTTAATAAATAGCGATAAACAGGGATTTTCTACGAAATCCAACGAAATTTGGGCATTGTTGCGTCTATATGGATCCGCTCCTTTCTTAAAAAACTATTTATTTTTTTGAAGAAAAATGAGATAATGATTATTAAGAAAAGCGAGGTAGAATCGCGTGGAAAATTATGAAATTGAAATGAAAAATATCACTAAAGTTTTTCCCGGAGTCATAGCAAATGATAATATCACTTTGCAATTGAAACAGGGAGAGATCCACGCCCTTCTAGGAGAAAACGGAGCCGGTAAGTCAACGTTGATGAGTGTTCTGTTTGGCTTGTATCAACCAGAAGAGGGCGAAATTTTCAAAAACGGCGTAAAAGTTGATATTTCCGATCCGAACGACGCTAATAATCTGGGAATCGGCATGGTTCATCAGCATTATAAGCTTGTCGATGTTTTCACAGTTCTAGATAATATCATTTTGGGAGCCGAAACGACCAAAAACGGATTCTTGCAAAAGAAAGATGCCCGTCAAAAGGTCATTGAACTGAGTGAAAAATATAAATTACATGTGGATGTCGACGCTCTGATCGAGGACATTTCCGTGGGCATGCAACAAAGAGTAGAAATTTTGAAAATGCTTTATCGCGAAAACGATATTCTTATTTTCGATGAACCGACCGCGGTTTTGACACCTCAAGAGATCGATGAGCTCATGGACATTATGAGAGGTTTCACCAAGGAAGGCAAATCCATTTTGTTCATCACGCATAAGCTGAACGAAATAATGGCGGTTGCCGACCGGGTTACGGTTCTGAGAAAAGGAAAATGCATCGGAACCGTGAATGTTAACGAAACATCGATGGAAGAATTATCGGAAATGATGGTTGGAAGAAAAATCAATTTCATCAATGAAAAAAAGCTTGAAGAAGTCGGGGAAACCATTCTGGAAGTTGAGAATCTGGTTGTGTCTTCGAAGAAACATAAAAACAATGCGGTAAGGAACATTTCTTTTAATGTTCGCGCCGGCGAGATCGTTTGTCTGGCGGGCATCGAAGGAAACGGACAAACCGAGTTTGTTCACGCTTTGACCGGGCTGGAGAAAATATCCAATGGCAAGATAAAACTGAATGGCATCCCCATTACCAATGCCACCATTAGAAACAGAAGCAAGTTGGGAATGAGTCACATTCCGGAAGATAGGCATAAACACGGCTTGATTTTGGATTTCACATTGGAACAAAATCTGGTTCTTCAGAGTTACTGGAAACCACAATTTCAAAAATTAGGTTTCATCAAGGAAAAAGCCGTCCGCGAATATTCGGAACGATTAATCGAAAAATACGATATCCGGGCCGGCCAGGGACCTTTGACAATGGTAAGATCAATGTCCGGGGGGAATCAGCAAAAAGCCATAATCGCCCGTGAAATCGACCGCAATCCGATTCTGTTGGTTGCTTTTCAGCCGACGCGCGGCCTTGATATAGGCGCCATTGAATACATTCATAAGCAATTAATCGCTCAAAGAGATGCAAAAAAAGCGGTTTTATTGGTTTCTTTGGAATTGGATGAGGTAATGAATGTATCCGATCGGATTTTGGTAATGTACGAAGGAGAAATCGTGGGAGAATTCGATCCGAAAACCGTAACCATTCAGGAACTGGGTCTTTATATGGCCGGAGCCAAAAGGTGGGGAGGAACAATCAAGTGAACAATGTGCTTCGTTGGTTAAAAAAAGCGTTCTTTGCCACTGGTCGGTGGTTTAGCAAAGTCTGGAAATCTTTTGCGAAGTGGACAAAGAAGGAATGGACTATTCTACGAAACAGGGTCAAGTCTTTTTTCTTCAAGACCGAAAGAGGGGAAGCCAAACTGCTGACTTTCTACAAAAAACCGGCAGCAAAATCCGTTATCGCTTCTTTGATTTCCATATTTACCGGAATTTTGCTTGGCGGGTTCATACTATTTATCCTGGCCATGTTTTCCGGAGGGGAAATTTCCTTCAAAGCGGCTTGGGAAGGATTTCAACTGATTTTTATCGGAGTCTTCAATACCGGCAGAGATCTTAGCGGCGATTTGACCTTCGGATTCAACAGCACCAACATCGGAAACATGCTGTTTAGGGCTACACCGCTTATACTCACGGGTCTGTCTGTGGCTATGGCTTTTAAAACCGGACTCTTTAACATCGGGGCGGCCGGGCAATATCTGGTCGGGACTGCCGCATCTCTAATCGTGGCTTTGTCAATTCCTACAGAAATCGTTTCTCCTTGGATCGTATGGTCGCTGGCTTTTTTGGCGGGTATAGTGTCCGGAGCTCTGTGGGGCGCCATTCCCGGAATCTTTAAGGCTTTTCTAAACGTTAACGAAGTTATTACCGGTATCATGACCAACTGGATTGCTGCAAATCTGGTCACCTCGTTGTTCGATAACAACACCGGGATTTTCCAGAATTTGCTTGATCCGTCTCCAACCAAAAACTATTCTTATGTGTTTAAAACTACCGAAAATAACGTTGCGACTTCAAAAATGGGTTTGGATATTTTGTTTCCAAATTCACAGGTCAACGGTGGAATCATCATTGCCATCGTGATCGCCATCATCACATATATCGTTCTCAACAAAACGACTCTAGGTTATGAACTGAAAGCGTGCGGAAGCAACCGACACGCGGCCAAATATGCCGGAATCAATGAGAAACGCAGCATCTTCTTATCGATGGCCATTGCTGGTGCATTGGCCGGAGCCGGAGCTGCTCTTTATAATTTGTCCGGCAACACTGAATTTTATTGGTCGACCTATCAATCGCTCCCAGCAGTCGGGTTTAATGGAATACCGGTTGCCCTTTTGGCTTACAACAATCCGATCGGGGTTATTTTTTCCGGAATATTCATGTCTTATCTGAATGTAGCCGGACTTCAACTGAAGAATCTGACGCCATTCAACGAATACATTACCGATATTATCATCGCGGCAATCGTCTATATGAGCGCATTCTCATTGGTTATCAAAGATATTTTAAATAAAAGGAACCGAAAGAAAAAAGACCATGACACCATCGTGGGCGAGGCAATCGCCGATATTCCGAAGGACGAGATTGAGAAACCCGAGGTGACAGAATAATGGCTTTTTTAATTCAGCAAACGATTATTTATACAATTCCATTGATGATTGTCGCGCTTGCCGGAGTGTTCGCAGAAAGAAGTGGAATCATTAACATCGCCTTGGAAGGTTTGATGGTCATGGGCGCTTTTATCGGCGTCCTGTTTGTCAGAAGCATTATCCAACTTGATGTTCCACTTTCGTTCGGCCAACCTTTATTGATCCTGGGCATGTTGATTTCCACTATCGGCGGGTGCTTGTTCGCTCTGTTGCTTGGTTTTGCGGCCATTAACTTAAAGGCCGATCAAACCATCGGCGGCAGCGCCCTGAACCTTTTGGCTCCGGCATTGGTGTTATTCTTCATATTATTGCTGACATCCCAAAACGTTCTGAACATCGATTCCAGATACAGTTCCAACGATTATTTTATGTTGAATCAGGATGACTTTGGCCTGGGGACCAGGCTGGAGAACCCTCTGGGCGTGATCGGAAACATCTTGTTTAACAAAACCTATATTACTACCTGGATCTGTCTTGCGCTTTATATCGGATTGTCTATAATCCTGTATAAGACCAAACTGGGATTGAGACTGCGTTCCTGCGGCGAAAATCCCCAAGCGTCGGCTTCGGTCGGAATCAACGTTTATAAAATGCGTTATATCGGCATCCTGATTTCCGGCGGACTAGGCGGGTTGGGCGGATTCGTTTATTCAGTCACAACCGTTGCCGCATCAAGCAACGGTGACGTTGCCGGGTTTGGTTTCTTGGCTTTAGCCGTCATGATATTCGGCAACTGGAAGCCGAAAAACATCGCTTTTGCGGCTTTGTTGTTTGGCTTATTGAAATGTATTGCGGTCGGTTATCCATATATCGACATCAATAATGACGGAATATACTTTCTGAATACGTTGGGCATCAGTCCCCACATTTACCGGATTCTACCATATTTGATCACGTTGGTCGTTCTGGCCTTTACTTCAAAGAAGTCCCGGGCGCCAAAAGCCGAAGGCATTCCGTACGATGCCGGAAAACGATAAAAACAATTTTAGCGCCATTAGAAGAAAGGCCGTCAGATTTGGCGACCTTTTTTATGCCGATATTTGGATATGCAAGTGTATTAGGTATTAACAAAAACTAATTGAATAGAACCTGTTTTTTCTTAGTATATTCGCTTACCGGTCAAATAAGTGTATAATCAAGATGGAAAACTACCGAAATAAGCGGAGGCAAACATGTTAATACGTGAAGCACTGAAGGCTGACGCCGAAGGAAAAGGATTGGTTCATTATCAATCATGGATAGAAACATACACCGGACTGATGGATCCCGTCTTTCTTTCTAAACGTTCACTCGAGAGGTGTGTCAACATAGCAAGAGAACATCCGGAAAATACAATCGTGGCCGAAATAGACGGACAAATAGTCGGATTTGCCTGTTATTCCGAAACAAGGGATAAGGATATGAGCGATGCTGGTGAAATCCAGGCGCTTTACGTATTAAAAAAATATCAGAAGCAAGGAATCGGGGTAGCACTACTGAAACGTTGCGAACAGATACTGAAGCAGCATCCGAAAATCATGCTGTATGTTTTGGCGGGAAACAAAAATGCCATCGGTTTTTACGAATATAACGGATTTCGTTTTGACGGCATCACCAAAGATATGGAAGTGATGCCCGGCATCGTATTACATGAAATTAGAATGGTAAAAGATCGGGCAAACGACAAACAGGAGGAATAAATATGCAATATCGAGAATTTCCATCCATATCCGGAGGCAAGGTATCCTTGCTTGGCTTCGGATGCATGCGGTTTCCGACGACAGATCCGGAAACTTCGGCCATCGACGAGTCCTTGTCAACGGCGATGATCGATTACGCCTATAAACACGGCGTCACATATTTCGATACAGCTTATCCTTATCATAAGGGCATGTCGGAAACGTTCGTCGGAAAAACCTTGAAGAAATATCCCCGCGATTCTTTCAGACTCGCTACGAAAATGCCTTTATGGCTCTTGAAAGAGAAGGGCGACGCCGAAAGAATACTCGCAGAGCAAATGGAAAGGTTGCAGGTAAGTTTTTTTGATTTTTATCTGTTGCATGACATGAACCGGGAGAACTATGAAACGGCGGTTAAATTCGGAGTCATCGATTTGTTGGCGGAATACAAGAGAAAAGGCTTGATCAGAAACTTGGGTTTTTCTTTCCACGATAAAGTCGATGTTCTGGAAAAGCACTTGCAGGTCCGCGAATGGGATTTCGTTCAGTTGCAAATCAATTATCTGGATTGGGAAATGCAGGACGCAAAAAGAGCTTATGAGCTGGTTAAAGAAAAAAACATCCCCGTCATAATCATGGAGCCCGTCAGAGGCGGAGCGCTAGCGAACTTGCCAAAGAGGGCGGCAGAATTGCTCAATAAATTGGATCCTTCTAAAAGCAATGCATCGTGGGCAATTAGATATGCCGCTTCAAAGGAAAATGCTTTGACTATTCTTTCCGGAATGTCTTCGATGGCTCAGGTTGAGGACAACATCGAGACAATGAAGGAATTCCGGCCGTTAAATGAAAAAGAATTGAATGCAATCAATCAAGCAAAAAGTTTTTTGTTGGCATCCGGAGCCATTCCCTGTACCGGATGCCGCTATTGCATGGATTGTCCTTCCGGAGTAGATATTCCCAGAGTGTTTGCTATTTATAACCAATATGTCATGACAAACAACAAATGGTCGTTTCTTAATTCCTATCAGCGGGTTTTAGAAGACAGTAAGAAAGCCGATAAATGTGTGGCGTGCGGCAAGTGCGCTAGGCGTTGTCCTCAGGCGATCGACATTCCCGGATGGATGAAGAAAATCAGCGAAGCAGTAATGGAAATGCAGAAACCTGATAAATAAAAAAACAGAGCCAGAAAGGCCCTGTTTTTAATATTTGTCCTGTAAGGCTCTGAGAAACGCGATGGAATGCTTGTCGACTAGAACCAGAAAATGGCGATTGTCGTAGAAAAACTGCAGTTCTCTTCTCAATGTGATGATGACGTTGGTTATCTCTCCGACCGGAATGGTTTCCTTGATGGCGCCGTCAATATGGATTTCGTTGTCTCGATATTCGAAGGATATTTCTCCGATCAAAACTCTTTCTTCGGTATTTTCCTTCAAATAGAACAGGTTTGCCGGACTCTGGATCGTTGTCTGCCTTAGTTTGTCGGTAAATCCCTTTTGGTAATTGTTCCAGTCGATCATATTGTCGTAAACAAAGCCGTGAATGAATCCGTATTTGTCTATATAACCGTCGGCATGGCAATTGTCGCAATGAATTTTATTTCCGGATGTCGAAATCGAATTGATGCTTTGACAATGAGGGCAGACATAAGCGACATTTTCCATTCCTTCCGCCAGCTGTTTCCCCGGATGCGGAGCCATGATTGTTCTTTGGTATTCGTAATCATTGTGATAAAGCGCCTTTTTTACGACATTGTTGATGTCTTCCGGCGACATATCTTTCAGCTGTTCCTTAGTGATGGCAAGATTGTAATTCAGTTCGATCCGGTGCCGTCTGCGCTTGCCGGTTCCCCAACGCGGTCTGGAAAGATATCCGCCTTTAACATTGCAAGTGATCACGTCGACTCCCAGTTTCTTGATAAGTTTCATCGTGGCCTCTTCGATATGTCCGGTTTCGCCGAAGAAAGTGGTGTCACCCTCCGGGAAGATCAGGATCGGATATCCGCGCTTGATGGCGTTGAAAATATGCAAGATGGTCGCAATGTCGCTTTTCCCTTTGGATTTCGGAATAACGTGAGCGACTTGGGTGACCAAAAATTTTGTCGGCTGATTAGTGAAAAGGGTTTGCGAGGCAACGATGAACGGTGTGATGCGAAAGCGCAAAGGAACATGTACGACATCGAACATGTACGTATGATTTGCCAGCATGACATAAGGCTGTTTTCTATGAAAATTGACCGAAGGATCGCGATGTACCACCCTTTTTGCGTCCAGCCACATCCAAAGAAAGACCAAAGGTCTCAAAATAAACAAAAGGAAATCCTGTTGATGGTCGATCCGGGTTTTTTTCATATGTCCTCCCTTTGTTGCATTTGATCTTATTATAATACATTTTAAGCCATCCGTAGGTGTTTTTTGGCGAAAAAACGCCAATTGGTCATATTAAAGGTTGTATATTAAAAGCAATTTATTATATAATATATTTATCCGGCAACACCTGATTTTCCGGAAATCATTTTTTGAAAGGGGAAATGTATGATGACGGTAGAATATGAAGAAGCCATTCAAAAAGTGACGGAGGGCACTGGCAAGTAAACAACTAACCCTCCAAACAAATAATAATTGGAGGATATGATGGAATATAATAATTTAAGCCGGTACGGACTCAACGATCGTATTCGGCATCTAGCATCGTCATACGACGGGCTTTTTCTCGCACGCGTTGTTGCGACACAACGAAATAATTTTCAGCTTATGTCAGAAACCGGTGAAATGAACGCGAGTCTGCCGGGTAAATGGAGAATAAGCGAAGAGATTAATGAAAATATCCCGGTAATAGGAGACTGGGTGATGGCCAAAGGAGAAAACGAACAAGCGGTTATCAGGGAAGTTTTACCAAGGCAAAGCTTATTTAAGCGAAAAACAGCCGGGACGACATCCCTAGAACAGGCGATAGCGGCCAACATCGATACAGTTTTCATTTGCCTTTCGGCAGATGGGAATTTCAATTTGCGAAGAATGGAAAGATATCTGGCGTCGGTTTGGAGTTCTGGCGCCACTCCTTGCATCATCATTACAAAAGCCGATTTGACAGAAAAAGTGGAAACTTTGCTAATAGAGGCCAAAACAGTGACTTTCGGCGCAAAGGTCATTGTCTGTTCAGCAAGAAGCGAGTTGGGCCTTTCCCAACTCGACGATTACTTAGAAACAGGCAAAACCTACGTGTTCGTAGGATCTTCCGGTGTCGGTAAATCGACAATGATCAATCATTTGGTAGGCTTTGATATCATGGAAACCGGTTCGGTAAGAAGCGACGGAAAAGGAAGACACACCACAACGACAAGGGAACTGTTCATAACCATTTCCGGAGCGATAGTGATAGATACCCCGGGAATGCGGGAATTCCAGCTGGCGGAAGCTGATTTTGATGATGCTTTCCCGGATATTGCGGAATTGTCGGCCGATTGCCGTTTTCGCGATTGTTCCCATATCTCGGAACCGGGATGCGCCGTTAGAGAGGCTTGCGAAAACGGAGAGCTTTCAGAAGAAAGATTAAGAAATTTCTTTCAGATGAAAAAAGAAATAAAATATCAGGAAAAAAGAACCAGAGAAAAAGCTGTAAAGTTCGGAAAACAGACAAAAAATCCGAATAAATAAGGGAATGCAATGGGAAAATAGCGCACGAAAGAGTGCGATTTTGGTCGTTGTTTTCCCCTTTTTTTCTTTTATAAGAAAGAGATGGTGTATAATAAGTACTAAGTGAGATTGGAGAAAAGATGGAAAAAGATCAAATCGAAACGTATTTTCTTGATGAAAAGCCAAGGCCTCTTTTTTTGATTTTTCCAGGAGGTGCTTACAGTTTCACATCCTGGCGAGAAGGCGGACCGATAGCTAGAAAGTATAATGAAATCGGTATGCACGCGGCCGTATGCAAATATCGGAACGAAAAACTGGTCTATCCGGATTTGGTAGATAACATCGAACAAATGGAGAAGCCGTTGTTTAATGATCCGCGAGTGACAAAAGTGTTCGTAGTTGGATTTTCTGCCGGCGGACATCTAGCGCTCCAAATGATGACAAGACATCCGGAAAAATACTCTGGCGGTATCCTTTGTTATCCGGTGGTTATGACGCAAGGGGAATATTGTCACCAGGAATCGATATCCAATCTTTTGGGTAGCAATTATTCCCAAGAAAGCGTAAAAGCCATAAATGTCATTGATCATATTACAAAGGATATGCCACCGCTTTTTGTATGGCATACGGAAGACGACGACACTGTCCCGGTGGAAAACTCGCTTAGGCTATTAAAAAAGGCAAAAGAAATCGGTGTCAAGATGGAATTGCATATCTTTCCCGAAGGAGTACATGGACTCGCACTCGCTACCGAGGAAACACCGTTTTTTGGTGAAGATCCGGAAATTTTTGCCAAAAAGAATAAGCATGTTGCCACCTGGTTCAATCTGATGAAAGAATGGTTAAAAACGATTTAGAAAAATTACGAGAATATTTTGCGGAGGTCGAGATGATAGCAGAAGTAAAGACCAAAAAAGACTTGCATCGTTTCATTCATTTTGTTGAAAAACTCTATAAGCACGATATCCATTATGTTTTTCCGCTTTTCGGCCCTTTGGGGAAAGAACTCGACGAGCAGGTTCTGAAAACCGGAAAATACAAAGCCATCCTGTCTTTGAATTTTAAAGGCGAAGCACAAGGACGAATGCTTTACACTTATGATTTCAGCAAGCATGCCCAGAAAAACGTATGTTACTTTTCGTTTTTTGATGCCATCGATGATCAGAGCGTGGCGGACGAACTGTTCGAATATATGGAATCCGATATGAGAAAAGACGGAGTGGATTTTGCCGAAGGGACATTCGCTCCTTATGATCCGGATACGAGAAGAGGCATTCTTGTCAAAGGGTTTGACACCGACCCGTCTCTTTTTACCTCATATAATTATGAATATTACGGTAAGCTTCTGGAAAATCGAGGATATGTTAAAGTATATGACACTTTCACCATAAAAGCGGATGTGTCGCCGGAAAGCGAGAGACGGTTGAAGGCTTTAAAAGACCATTTTCATCGCCGTTTCAATGTCAGGATCGATTCTCTCGATTATAAAAACTTGGAAAAAGATTTAGAAGATGTCCACCGAATATTCCAGGAAGCGACCAACGAACTCATTTATCAAGACCCTCCCTCGATGGACATGATCAGAAATGTTGCCGAAAACATGCGGATGTTCTTAGATCCCGATTACATCAAGATAGCAAGGGAAAACGAAACGGAAAGACCAGTTGGATTCTGTCTTGTCTTGCCTGATTACAACCAAGTTTTCAAAATAACCAAAGGCCGAATCCGTCCGCTAAAAATATTATTTGGCAAAAAGAAAATCACGAGAGCCAGAGGCATACTGCAATACCTTGTGCCAGAGTATCAGGGAACTGGATTGATCGGGAGCATTTACCAATCTGTGTATGCGAAATTCCGTGAAAACCACATAACAGAATTTGTGGCCGGCACGATGATGGAAAAGAACCCAAATGCCTTTCATGTGTTTGATAAATTCGGCGGGCGACTTCATAAAATATACCGCATCTACGGAAAGGAACTAACACAATGATTCTGCCAATCATTCAAGTAATTGCCATCTTTGTCATACCCTACCTGATCATCCGTTTCCATCAGTTCAAGCTGACAAAATTGTTGGGTACAATCGGAACCGCATATCTTTTGGGCTTATTGGTTGCTTTATTGGTTTTTATTCTGAATGAACTCGGTATCGAATTCAGTCTGAACGAGGATGTTGGAGAAATTGGCAGCCATGTCGCGATCGGCATCGCCATACCGCTTTTGTTGTTCGGAGCGAATCTTCGCGAAGCGAAAAAACTGACAAGAACAGTTTTGTTGTCATTTGCCTCGCTTTTGGTATCGGTCACCATTGTTTCGATTCTCGTATTTGTCTTTTTTGGAAAGAATTTAGAATATGGCCCGGAATTGTCCGCGATGGCTATCGGAGTCTATACTGGTGGTACGCCGAACCTTAATGCCATTGCCAACATATTCAGAGTTGACGATACAACGATAGGCATAGCCAATCTTTCCGATATGGTAATCGGCAGCGTATTTTACATGTTCCTTCTGATTTTATGCAAGCCTTTGCTCAAGAAAATTCTCCCGGCCCCGAAGGGAGATTCGTATCTGAAAGAGCCGACAGTAAATATCACCAATACGGATGAGTTCAATTTCAAAGAATTCAAACACACCCGGTCATTGGTCCGAGTGTTTTTCCTGGGCCTGGGAATTGCCGCGTTCGGAGCCGGACTCGGATATCTTATTTGGGTAATAATTGACGATCCTTTAATAAATATGGTAGATATAATGGTTCCAACGATGATGATCACGGTCACGATACTAGGTATAATCGCTTCGTTCAATAAAAGAATCAGAGAAGTGAAGGGAACGAATGTTGTCGGTCAATACCTGATTTTAGTTTTCTCCTTTGCTTTGGCATCATCCATGGATTTGTCGAAAATGCAAACTGAATTTGGAAAGTTGCTCATCGTATTCGGCGTTGTGACAATAGGCGGATTTGTATTGCATGTATTCTTTTTCAAGCTGTTGAAGATAGATGCCGATTGCACGATGGTAACGGCAACGGCTGGTATATACGGTCCGGCATTCATACCGGCAGTCACAAAGCAGATCAAGAATGACGAACTGACGATTCCCGGATTGATTTGCGGATCGATAGGGTATGCTTTGGGAACTTTTTTAGGGCTTGCGATCGGGTATTTACTGATGTTGTTCTAAACAGAATAAGGTAATAAAAAAACGACTTCAGGCAGTTTGCCAAAAGTCGTTTCTTTTTTTGTTCTGGTCTGCTTATTCGACAGGGATCAAAGCCATTGCTTTTGTTTCTGCGAATTCAGCAAATACGATGTAATAAGTTCCGGCGGCATAAGCGACTGGGTTGTCGTTCCATGTTCCGGCCTGGTCAACATTCTCTTCTACAAACGGCGGAATGTAGAGGGTGTCGGGTGTCAAGTTTGTGATCTCGCCGCTTTCCGGGTTCTGGGCCCAGAAATCTCTGGTGTCGGGATCATCTTTTGTGGTACGAATAACCTTAACGGTCAAGTTGCCATCAAGCTCGGTAACTGTTCCGTTGATCTTGTAGGTTACAGTCCAGCCAGCTTCTGTATCGGGAAGAACGATTTCCGCGAGATAGAGAACCTCGGCTTCTTTAAGATCGTCGGCTATTGTTGCGACTCTTGAATCATTTTTGCTGATAGCTGTCATTTTGCCACTTTCAACGGTATCCCAGCCGTTGAAGTTTCCAGTAGCATAATAATCTTTGGTCTTGCTGGCCAATGCGCATCCGCTAAGGCCTAACAATAAAGCCA
>DAOSWG010000013.1:0-9458 GCA_035379945.1 Bacillota bacterium | reverse complement strand
TAATCTTTGGTCTTGCTGGCCAATGCGCATCCGCTAAGGCCTAACAATAAAGCCAAAGTCATAGCAAACATTAAAACTTTTTTCATACACTTCTCTCCTTTTTTCTTATTTTTGTTTCTTTTAGCTTACGTTTATTTTATCATTTTAGTACGTAAGTGTCAATAAAGCAACCATGGTATCCAATAAAAGTGAAACCGCTACCACTTATTTGAGAACAACGCTTGTCAAACCGTCAATTGTAAGAGTCTGACCTGATAACGTGGCGGTTCCTTCTCCGACATAGCCTCTCACGACCGAGAAATCATAATCGGTATAAATACTCAAGTCGATGGTGATAGGCGACATGCTTGTGTTATGAAACACACCGACAGTGGAACCGTTGTATGAAGAGAGGAATCCGCCAAAACTGAAGTAGCCGTTAAAAACCAGCGGAGTGTATTCGCCCCGGGCGATTTCCGGGTTGGCGTTTCTCAACATGATCAGCTTTTTGTAATGATTAAACAGACTTGTTTCGTCTTTCAGTTGATCTTTTACAGTGCCATTGGTTTGTTTGTCAATCGAGTAAGTGGCGCCGATCGGATCTTCGACAGTATCCTTGTCGCCCCATAACATTTTCAAACGGCGATTGGCGTCCGTGTTTTCTGTCGATCTCGATCCTTTCATGCCGATTTCTTCCCCGTAGTAAATGAACGGAGTACCGTATGTAAGAATATAAAGATTGGCAGCCATTTGCATGCGTCCATCGGAAACCGAAAGATATCCGGCCGCACGGTTCATGTCGTGATTGGATATGAAAGGTGTAAGAATAGCGTCCGTATTGTAAGTTTCCACCAAATCCCGGTAATAGTTTATATAATTCACATACCAGTTGACATCATCCACACCATTTGCAACGGAAGCGATCGCGCCATCGGATTGAGACATGCCGAAATCGAAATCGCTGAAACATTGATAGTAAGGCGCGATCTGCGAATCGGCAGACCACACCTCGCCTACCAGATAGGTATTCGGTTCAATCTTACGGCATTCTTCCGCAAACCACGACCAGAATTCGATGTTTTTTTCATTATCGCCCAAATAGGCGTATTTCACGGCGTCGAGACGGAAACCGTGGACGCCAAGATCATACCAGAAAGCAATGATTGTTTTAATTTCTTCCCTGACATATTCTGAATCAAGGTTTAGTTCGGGCATGGCGGAGGAAAAATTTCCTTCATAGAAATAATCGCCATAGAAAGGATAATAAGTCTTCCCGCTTTCCTTCCCGTCTTCGGTGACCAGGACATAGTAGTCAAGATATTTATTGCCAAGATCGCCGTCTCTCAAGGCTTGCTTCGCTGCCAAGAACCAGGAGTGCTGACTTGAAGTATGATTCAACACGAGATCGATGATAACATCAATCCCTCTGACATCACAAGCTTCGATAAAAGCCGAGAAATCTTCCAGAGTTCCGTAATCCTCATCAATTTCCATATAATTGGTGACATCGTATTTATGATAGCTTGGGGATGGCATGATCGGCATAAGCCAGATGCCTTGAATACCCAAACTTTTTCCGGAATTTTGATCGCCGTCGTTTAAATAATCCAATCGGCCGATTAGACCCTGGAGGTCTCCGATTCCGTCATTGTTGGAATCGGAGTACGCTCCAAGATATATTTCATAATAAATCCGATTGTTATCGTCGACCAAAGAAGAAGTTTCGAGAAGATCATCGGTGATTACATATTCTTTTGAACACGAAATGAAAGCAAAAGACAAAAGGACAACAAGAAGGCAGGCAACGATCTTTTTCATATTGACAGCCTCCTTTGACGGGAATTATCCCTTCACGGCTCCGGCAGTTACGCCTTCGACGTAGTATTTTTGCATGGCGATGAACAGAGTGACGATCGGAATGGCCACGCAAACGCACCCGGCCGCAAAGGTTGTGAATACATTGGAATCAATATGTTCTCCGTACATCATGTAATAAAGACCGACAGCGACGGTGTGCAAATGGGTATTTGTTTCACCCAAAATGACCCTCGCAAAGATGAAGTCCATCCATGGCCCCGTGAAAGCGAGCAAAGCCGTATATATGATGATCGGCTTACTCATCGGGAGAATGATTTTGTTAAAAATCTGAGCATTTGTCGCGCCATCCAGTCGCGCCGATTCAATCAAAGAGTTGGGAATCAGATCGAAGAACCCTTTGGCGACATAGAAACCCAGACCGGCTCCCGCCGAATACACCAGGATTAGAGCAAATAAGGTTTGGGTGAGCCCGAGAGCTTTCAGAATGTAATAAATGGCGATCATCGACATGAATCCCGGAAAAAGACCCAAAACGATGGCGATGTTCAAGAAAGGTTTTCGAGCTTTGAATTTTATTTTGCTCATTACGTACGCTACGCTTAAATTGAGGAACGTTGATAAAACGAAAGTGATTGAAGATACGAACAAAGTATTCAAAAACCATCTCGGAAACAGGGTGTCGACAAAGAGCTTCCGGAAGTTCTCAAGACCGAATTGATGGGGGAAATAATTGCTTACGACGATTCCGATCAATTGGTTTTGGTCATTGTATTCGGTTCTGAACGCGTTTAGCAATATCCAAACAATCGGATACAGCCATATGATGGACAACACGACGAGCAGGATGTAGGAAAATACTGTTGACGTGCGCTCCATCGTTTTATAACTCTTGAATTTTTTGGGAGAATCGACTCCATTGATATCTTTCATCATTGGAAAGCATCCTCCTCTTTATAAGTTTTTGTTCTTCGATACGATATCAAAGTGATCGTGGCGGTGATGATGAATGTCATGATCGATACCACGGCGCCGGTACTGTATTCGCTTTGGTCAATGGTCAGTTTGTAGAGCCAGGTGACCAAGAGATCGGTTCCGCCCGCAATATATCCGGGCACCGCCGGAGAACCGCCGGTTAATAGATAAATGATGTTGAAACTTGTGATATTGCCAACGAACGAAGTAATTAGATACGGCGAGGTCACAAACAGAATATAAGGCACCGTGATATGGTAAAACGCCTGACGTTTGGTTGCGCCGTCGATTTGTGCCGCTTCATAAAGTTCGGCGGGGACGTTCATCAGAATACCGCTTGTCATTAACATTGTGTACGGAATACCGATCCACATGTTGATGACGATGACCATGATTTTTGCTGTCAGAATACTGTCGGCGCTTCCCAGGAACTGGATTCCGTTACCTTGTTCGATGATTCCCAAAAAAACCAACAAAGCATTGAACGGGCCTTCTTTGGAAAGAATGTTACGAACCGCCAGCAAGGAAATAAATTGTGGTAAAGCGATGGTCAGAACGAAAATCGTGCGCCATAGCTTCTTGGCTTTGATATGCTTGTTGTTAATGACAAGAGCCAAGAGAATTCCGCCGATATAACATGTGAAGGTGGCGAAAAACGCCCAAATGATAGTCCACCCGAGAACCGAGCCGAACCGAGCCGATATTTCGTTTCCGGATCCAGAAAAGATAGCAATAAAGTTATCCAGGCCAACCCAATCGAACAGATTGTTTGGCGGTAAATGCAGTGAGTCGTAATTAGTGAACGCAATCAGGATCATGAAGATCGTCGGCAAAACCGTGAAAGTGATGATGCCAATGATTGACGGAGTCAACATGGCTACATGGAACCGGCCGTCGAGAAGATCTTTCAGATCGTCCTTGAATGAAGAAGGTTTCTTGCCTTTCCTTACCTCGAGGTCAGATTTGTAGGAACTTTTCAAGTTGGAATTATAGGCAAAGATGAATAGGAAAATGATACCCCAGGTTATGACGCCGAACAGAAGCATCAGCATCGAATTGTCGGCGTTTGTGAAAATGTCGCCTTCGTTCGTGCCCAATGTGATCAAATTAACGAGAGCTTTGGCGCCGATGGGGGTGTCGTTCACTTTCGGTGAGAATATCATCAGAAAGGCAAAGCCCGCCTCGATGATGAAATAAAGCAATCCTTTGATGATCTGCTTGTGATAGAAATTGCCGAATCCCATGATGAAATGGGATATTTTGGTGCCTATGCTACCGTCCGCAAACCGATGCCCGAAGGTGACGAACCAATTCTTTTTGCCTTTTGCCAACCGGTTGGAAGAGGGAAGAAACTTATTCTTTGGCAAATAATTTTCTTCTTTTTTTTGCATGAGTTCTCCTTCCGATTATAATATTTGGTTTTTAAGCGAAAAGGTATCTGTTATGCAGTGGGACGCGCGCCGGTCTTCCAGAGCGATTCCACAATTTGCATTTGGGCAATGATTTCGGCGTCTGTAGAGAAGTTGCCACCGTTGTTTTCCAAGATTTCGAGAATCAGGTCAGGAGCGCCTTTGGAATAATAGTAAGTGTTGTATTTGCTGGAAAAACCGAAAGGCTGAGGAATGCCGTAGTCGAACATCGCGAGTTCCGCACTGGCCAACTGAGCTTCAATTGTATTTTCCTGGAATGCGGCGAATTCGGTCAAAGCATTTTTATAAGCCGGAAGATTGGCGCATTCTTCAAATGATTCTTCTTGAACTTCGGAACTGGACAAGAACAGAAGGATGTCTTGGAGATAATTGGCTTTCTTGCTGTTCTTTTTCATAACGAACATTTTTGTATCTGCAAAAGTACCGGATTGGAATACAGTGCCGGCTGCAACGGTTCCATAAGCGTCATCAGCGGTAATTGTGAAAGACGGAAGAACAGTCACGCCGAGTTTGCTTCCAAGAGCAGCTTCGGCAGCGGCAAGATGCCAGGCGCCGCCGATAAACGAGATTGAGACTCCGTTTTTAAGTTCGGTTTCCCAACCGGAATCGGAAGGTCTCTTGGCTCCATTTGCATCGGTGAAGAATCTTTGGCCCCATTTTAAAACGGAAATGGTGTCATCGCCCGTGCCGTAGCAATCGCTTTGGACGCCGTCGACATAAAGTCTTAGAGTCGTTGCGTTAGTTGCGGCGTTTCTGGCCAAGAGTAGGAATGAGTTGTTGTATCCGTCGGTGCCGGCAAGCGACAACGCTTGCTTATTGTTGTCAATGGCGGCTTGCCAAATTCCTTCCCATGTCTGGGCCTGTTCCTCGGTTATATAATCGGTGTTGTAATAAAGCACAAGGCTTTGGGCGATGTAAGGAACACCGAAAGTATAAGTGACACCATCAACGGTTCCTTTGATGACATCGAGGAAAATTGCCGGATTATCGTTTTCAATCTGCGCAAGCAGGTTGACATCAGTGATCGGGGCGATACTGCTAGAGCCGCTGATCAGTTTTCCGAGGTTGTCATGTGCCACAGTGAAAATGTCAGCCCCGGCGTCTGTGTCATCCAGATAAGTTGATGCCGCGGTTCCGGTGTCAACTCCCAGGACACTAATTTCGTACGGAAAAGCTTCTGCGTGAGTAGCATTGTACTCAGTTACGTATTCTGCCATTTTTGCCGTATAAAATTCCACGGATTCGGACCCAACCCAAATTGTCAAGGGGGTGTTTCCCGAACATCCCGCTAATACAGGAACGGCAAACAGGCACAAGAACAGTGCCATAAACACTTTTTTCATTTGTTTTCTCTCCTTTTTTTATGAATAACATTGTAAAATAATTTTAGCATCTATATAATTCTAATGCAAGGGCTTACAAGGATGTTGAATTATGTGAAACCGGTTTTTTCTTGTGATACCGTTTACAACTTTTTCTTAATATTTACACATATTTGCATTTGTCGCTGATTTGACCTATATTTAATGTAGAATGTATATTTTTCGCAAGGGGGATAAATATGAAGAAATTTATAGTAGCGTTGCTGACGCTTATCGCATCGACCGCTTTTTTTGCTATGGTGAATGCAGAAAGCGGAGTGGCAACCGAGGATATTTATATTCATTATTTCAGGTATGCTTCAGATTATGACAACTGGGGTGTGTGGGTGTGGGAAGTCGAACCCGACGACCTTGAAGGAGAGACATATTCATTTACTACCGATGACACCGACAGCGCATACAATTTTGGCGGTGTGGTTACGCACATATCAATTTCAGAGAGTTTTCCCGGCGCGACAAAATTTGGACTTATAGTCAAACTTGGGAATTGGGAACAGAAGGATATCGCTACCGACCGCAAGGTTGAAATTCCGGAAACAACAGACAATGGTGAATTGCATATTTATTTGGTCGAGGGCGACACGAGAGTCGGAACATCGCCCGACGATCCGAATGGACCGACTACAAATCCTAAATTCTTGTCTGCCTTTTTTAGCGAGTTGAATGAAATTTATTTTAAAGCAACCGAAACCTTGTCTTCTGACGATATTGCCGTTAAAGCCAACGGTATCGAGGTTGGTATCAACAATATCGAAATCGACGGAACTACCGGCACGATTTATCTCGTGGATGAAATAGATTTTTCCCAGAAATATACGGTTGAAGCTAGTTTTCCTTCAGATTCGTCGGTAAATGATTATTCTGTCACATTTGATGGCGTTTATGATTCTGATGAATTTGTAGAAACCTTCACTTATACGGGAGATGATCTGGGAGCATATCCAAGCGCTGAAAAAACAACCTTCCGGATATGGGCTCCGATTTCCGAACAGGTAGTTTTGAATTTGTATACCACGGGAACGCCGTCCAATCTGGGCGGTACCGATACGCCGTATAAAACAGTCACTATGACGCCTGATGTAAAAGGCACATTCTATTGTGAAGAAGCCGGAAATCTTCACGGCGTTTATTACACATATTCCGTCACTAACGGAACTATGACAAGCGAAGTGGTCGACCCGTATGCCAAAGGCGTCGGCATCAATGGAGTCAGGGGACTGGTTGTAGATTTTTCTCAGACAAACCCGGACGGATACACATACGATACAAGGGCCGACAATATGGAAAATGTTACGGATGCCGTCATTTATGAACTGCATGTTCGCGACTTGACCAGCGATTCCACCTGGAACGGCAGCGAAGCGAACCGAGCCAAATATCTGGGCTTGGTTGAATCCGGCACGACATACGAAGGAGTATCGACCGGATTTGATCATATTACCGATCTCGGAGTCACGCACGTCCAGTTGTTGCCATTCTTCGATTTTGGAACATTGGACGAAAGTCAAGTGAACGATGAAGATTATCAAGCTTTCAACTGGGGATACATGCCTATAAATTACAACGCTTTGGAAGGATCGTATTCATCGGATCCTTATGACGGGCTTGTACGTATTACCGAAATGAAAGAAGTCGTAATGGCTTTTACCGCCGCCGATATCAGGGTGAATATGGATGTCGTATATAATCACAGCGGTTTGACTGCCGATTCCAATTTTGAGCTGATAGTTCCGGGATATTATTTCCGGAAAACAGCTGCCGGAGAATTCAGCAACGGATCCGGCTGCGGGAACGAAACAGCATCCGAACGATCGATGATGCGCAAATTCATCATCGAATCGTGTGTTTTCTGGGCTACCGAATACAATTTATCAGGATTCAGATTTGATCTCATGGCTTTGGAAGACATCGACACCATGAATATGGTGGCGGATGCTTTGCATGAAATTGATCCGACGATCATGGTTTACGGCGAACCGTGGACCGGAGGAACAACTGTTCTTTCCGAATCCTTGAAATCGGGTAAATCAAATCTGTATGAATTGCCGACCATAGCGGCATTCAACGATGATTTCCGCGATGCGGTCAAAGGAACGATCTGGATTGGCGAACAAGGCGGATATGTTCAGGGATATTTTACCGCTCAGATAATGAACAGGCTGAAATACGGAATCGTTGGTGGCATAGCTTATCCGGGAATCGATGTATCGCAATTGTCTGTTTTCAAAGCGTGGCATACATCGCCTACAAAAACGATCAATTACGTGACGTGTCACGACAACAATACCTTATACGACAAGTTATATATGACACTCGAGGAAAGCAAAGATCTTGATCTCATATCCACGCTTGACAAGCAGGCGTATGCTTTGGTCATGACTTCCCAGGGAATAACATTCATTCATGCCGGTGACGAAATACTGCGTTCGAAGCCGCTTGACGATGGAAGCGGATTCGACAGCAACTCGTACACGTCCCCGGATTCCGTCAACTCCATAAAATGGGATCAGAAAGCCGATGAAACCGGGTATGGCGTTTTTGAGTATTACCAAGGTTTGATTGCCTTGAGAAAGGCCCATTCGTCATTCCGCATGACCAGCGCGGACGATGTAATCAACAACCTGACATTTGTTTATGATAATGTGGAAGGCGTAGTTGCATACACCATAACCAATGGCGCCAGCAATGATGAGTTCGATACCATAATGGTGATTAACAACGCTAATGAAAAAGCGGTCAAACTGGAACTTTCCGGCGAAGAATACTGGTATCTCGTTACCGACGGAAATATAGCCGGAGACGAAGTGCTTGCGGCATTTTCTGGCGGCACTACTATCAAGATAGCCGCCCATTCGTCTTGTGTCTTATTCCAGGATTCCGATCCGGTTCAACTTCCATCAGAAACAGTTAAGGGATTGACTGTCAGTGTATATAATCCGCTTCCGGTGATAATCGCTTCGATAGCAGGCGGCGTCTTATTATTGGCTGGAGCCGGCGTGTTTGTCGTTCTGAAACTCCGCAAGAGACCGGAAGCCTAAGAGTAAATTTGGTTTTTCTTTCTTAGTCGAGATTATCGGGAATCAATTGCCCGTGGCAACACAATAATGGCGATCGGTATTCGTACCATCGCCTTTTTGGGGCCATTAAGGCAAAAACAATAGATACTTTGATGGAGGAATCGAAGATGGATTACGAAAAATCTTGTGGCGGTGTGATTTACAAGGAACAGAATGAAGAAAAATATTTTCTCGTGGTTCACATGCAAATGGGCCATTGGACTTTTCCAAAAGGGCATGTCGAACCGAATGAAACCGAAGAGGAAACCGCAGTTAGGGAAATCAAGGAAGAAACGAACATTGATGTGGAATTGCTGAGCGGGTTCAGGAAAACAACGGAATATTCCCCGCGGCCGAATGCCATTAAAGAAGTGGTATACTTTATCGGCCGTCCGGTAAGCGAAGAGATTTCTTGCCAAATGTCCGAGGTGCAAGAAGCGAGATGGGAAACACTGGAAAAGGCCAAGGAATTATTGACGTATCAAAGCGATAAAAGCATTCTTTGCCTGGCAAATCACTATTTGCAATTGGTTTGATCAAAAGACCGTTTGAAACGGTCTTTTCATTATTGACAACGCTTACATTATTGGGTATAATTATTACGAACTGAATACACAGAGGCGCGATACGCCGGTATGAAGCCGATGCCAATGGGATAGGCCCCAAACGCGGCGGAAGAATGGGCGTGTCGCCGAAAGAATATACCGGTCTATCGGTAAATTCTTGGTATGGTGGCCAAAGCCTTCGTACTGCCATCGCTGATGGAGAGCTGTTATATATTTGATATAACGGCTTTTTTTATGAAACAAGGAGGAGTTATT
>DAOSWG010000012.1:27553-42234 GCA_035379945.1 Bacillota bacterium | reverse complement strand
TGATGAAAGGATCGGCCGGTTCCTTTGCCAGGATTTTTCTTGCATTGCCAACCACACGTTCGATATGGGAAAAGTCATGTCCCGGTTCGTCGTTTTCCATAATTGTTTTGACATATGCTGCGGCATTTTCCAAAAGACCGCATTGTTTTTGGTCTAGTGATATATCAGTCATATTCAACAGCCATTTTCATATATTCTAAAGAGTTTTCATAATTTGTTTCTATTTCTTCTGCCGTCAGACTCCGTTTGACAATCATTGGTACGCCCAGCGCAAGCATCCCTTCTGGAACAGTTTTTCCCTGCGGTACAAGTGCCATGGCAGCGACCATCGCATTTTTTTCAATGACGGCTCCGTCTAAAATTACGGCTCCCATACCGACAAGAACATTGTCGCCGATCGTGCATCCGTGAATGATGGCTCCGTGTCCGATCGTGACGTTATTCCCGATCATGGTCGGATGATCGATGCTCGTATGAACGATCGCATTATCCTGAATATTCGTATTCCTGCCGATGGTTATTTTTGCCATGTCTCCACGAACCACACTACCAAACCAGACGCTGGAATTGTCGCCGATTTTGACATCGCCGCAAACGGTTGCGGAAGGAAACACTTTCGCTTTGCCGGATATTGCCGGATTAATCCCTTTATAAGAATAAACAGCCATATATACCTCCCAAAAAACCCGTTTTCATTATATCCGCTATATTAGCGGGAAACAAGAGGTGGAAGAAAAGAAAAACCGCTTACGCGGCTTTTCAGGCTTTTATGAGTTTCTCCATGGCATCCTGTGATTCTTCGAACAGCGAATCAATCGCTTCTCTTTTGCGTTTGAAGGCATCCGGATATATCGGATCACCGACGGTCAGGACGACTTTATTGGGAGAAAGCAATGGGAATATCGATGTTTTCTCGTGAAAGCTGATGCCAATCGGAACGATGGGAACTTCCGCTTCTTCGGCGATATGGAAAGCGCCTTTCTTAAAAGGACGGAGATCTGTATCGTACTTGATCAGTTCGCCTTCCGGAAAGAAATGGACCAATTTCCCTTTCCGAAGCTGTTTTGTTAATTCATAAAAGAATATTTTTGTTTCGTCATATGTTTCGGGCACCGGAACAGTTCCGAGGATATTCACGAAGAAGCCGGCAACCGGTAATTCGAAATTGGCTCTTAAGCCAGTGAAAACCGGTTTTCTCGGAAAAGCGGCAATACCGTTCATGGCCGAGTCCAAAGTATGGACATGATTGCTGATGAGAACCGCTCCGCCTTTTATCTTTCTTAACTGTCGGCGATTACGAATCCGAACGCCTCTCACGAAATATATATATATCGACAAAAGAGGAACGGCAATAAGATAATAGAATGCGGCGCTGAGTACTTTTTTCAACGGACTGAATTTCACGCGTTTCGAAATCTTTCTTCCGGCTTCCGTACTGGCGGCATTCTCACGAATTTTATCCTCGACCGCTTGTTTCAACATTTCTTCGAACAAATCGCAGGAAAGCTGCAGATTATATTTTTCGGCTGACTCGGCATATAAATGATCAGCCTTTTCCAATTCATCTGGATTCTCGATCCAATAATCGATTTTTTTTGCCAGTTCCTTGTAATTCCCGCCTTTGAAAAGGCTCCTGTCGTCCAAAGCAAACTGTGCTGTAGCGCTTTTTTTAGCGGTTGCGATCACGGGAGTCACCCCGCTAGCAAAAGCTTCAAGGCAGGATATGCCCTCGATCTCCGCTTCGGCAGCGTGGACATAAAGATCCGATTTATGGATTACCTTGATAAGATCAGATGTCGAATAAAAATCAAATGTGGTGTCGACATCCAGTTTCCTGGCTATTTTTCTTAGTTTGTTTTCTTTAGGACCGGTACCGGCCAAAGTAAGATGGATGTCATTTTTGTGACCGGATACAAAAATCGCCTTCAGAATGATTTCCTGACGCTTTTCCGGAGCGTAGCGCCCGATGGAAAGAATTTCGAATTTCCCTTTGGATTTTTCGGTTTCTTCCAAATGGAAAGCCGGACCGATACCGTTCGATATCACATGCAGGATATTCCGGTAATTATGTCTTTTCAATTCTCCAGCGATGAATTCGGTCGGACAATGCACACGCGAAACCCTTCTATACATCCGTCTTCTGAACCGGTAATATATGCAATCTGCCAACAACGTTCCCGCCGGACCCACTCCGATTCCCCACGTGACATTCTCCGGTTGGGTATGGAAAGCGGCCGTTGCCGGAATGCCCATTTTTTTGGCGAGTTTGATACCTTTGATCGATACGGAAAACGGTAAAAAGAAATGGACGATGTCGGCGCCCTCAAAGGCCTTTTCCATGACTTTTCGATCGAATTTGGCAAAATACATATGCTGTTTCGCGGACACTTCCGAGACAATCGGAATCCAACGTTTCTTCAATTGGTAATATCCTTCTCCGATGATCGGACCGGCGGATACGATTCTAACAGTATGGCCTCTTTTTTCCAACATTTCCTTGGTTCGTTTTGCCGTCATCGTGGTTCCGTTGGAAAGTTCTCCGTAATTGTCGATGACGAATACTATGATCATATGATAACCTCCCCCGGGTTTTAGCACCTCTATTATATGCATACATATAATAAAAAGCAACCAAAATAATAATTATAATTTGGCCGCTGTATACTAAACAATTGTATATTATTAGACTCTCCGCCATATCCGGCGGTATTTTGTCCGATTTATCGTTCTTTGTGCTGATACATCAAAGTATCGACGTTATTGAGAAACTGTTCGAAATTCACATAATTCGGAGAATAGACATCGGCGCCGAAACTGCAGTCAAGAACATATTTGTTCTCCATCCGGCGATTGTAATCGGCAAAATTCTCCTTGATCCTCGCCAAAATTTCGGAAATCTTTTCCGGTGATCCCGAATCGACGATCACGACGAACTCGTCGCCGCCCATCCTGGCGATGATGTCGCCGGGTCCGAGTTCCATTTTGACGAAAGACACCGCCTTCTTGATGGCGTTGTCTCCCTCCAGATGCCCGTATGAATCATTGATCTGTTTCAGTTTGTCGATATCGAAATAGATGGCTCCGAATCCGCCGTCTTTCCGATTAAGCCTCAACGATATGAAATAAAGGAGGGAATCCCTTGTCCAGCAGCCGGTCAGGCTGTCCAGATGGATCATCCGCTGTTGCAAGAAGATGAAGGCGATGACCAGGCTCATGGCCGAGCTCGACCATATCAGCAAGGCTCCGTAAAATATCGCCTGCATTATTCCGCCCAGCACCGGCAGCATGAAGATGCTCATGATCATCATGAATTCGTCTTTAAGGACGTTTTTGTGATTGGCGATGATGATGACGATTGAAACCAGCATGTAAAGGAAGGTGATGCCTCCGGTCACATAGTACCAGAATCCGCGGCTATAGACATTTCCGTCGCCGATCGTGAAAGTGAAACCGTAAAACGGCGAAAGCAAGACAACGATGAAATTGACGATAACAGGCAAAAGCATAATGAAAAACAGCGTTTTATTGGTTCTTCGGTAAGGCTTGAAAATGTTCCTGACCAGGAAAAACCAGTGCAAGCCGAGAAGCGGGGCGACCGAAAACAGGACAACGTGCAGTATATTCGACAGCACGTAGACGAAAGTGCCGGGGACGCCGTTTAAGAAACACGAGGCAGTCTCGACAACCAGTTCGGTCATATCGAGAAGACATACCAGAACGAACAGACGGTTCATCGTGGTTTTTTTATCCAAACGGTTTATCGACATTATAATAATGAATGTCAGAACGGCCATAGCCAGCAGGTTTGTGTCGATTCTCAGAAAAATATCCATCAAAACACCAACTTTTGTCGTTTGGCGACCGCTTAAGAAAAGCAATCGCAATATAGTTTTTTAGATGAGTACCAAACAGTATTATATCATATTATCAAGAAATAAGAAGAACATAAATTTTTAGTAAAAATCACGGAAGCGGCAAATAATCAACGAGATCATGTGCCATCAATCCGGATTCGCCGCGAACTTCCTTTGCTTTTCTCCCGGCCTCCGAATGAATTATCGTTGCCTTTACGGCCGCTTCGAACGGGTCTTCCAATCTTGCCATCATTGCTGCAACGATTCCGGCTAAAACATCGCCGGTCCCGGCGCTTGCCATGCCCGGGTTCCCGGAAACGGAACAAGCCATCCGTCCGCCGCCGGCGATGAATGTGGAAGGCCCTTTTAAAATGACCGTGATCTGTCGTTTTGTGAGTTCTTCGAGGGATTTATCGACATCGCCGTAGATTTCCTCCCTGCTTTTATCCAAAAGGCGCATAAGTTCGCCCGAATGCGGAGTGATGACGATTTTCTGCTTCAATCCGGCATTTTTCAACTGGCTCTTGAAATAACCGAGCCCGTCGGCGTCGATCACCAGCGGTTTTCCGCTTTTTAAAAGCAGTTTAACGATTGTTTCTCCGTTTTTGTCAGCTTTTCCAAACCCGGGTCCGAACAAAACGACGTCCTTGTTTTCCAAAAGTCCGACCAGCTCTTCCGGTTTTTCGTAGTAAGCCGTCATGACTTCCGGATATATCTGGGTCATGAACGGGGCTTCTTCTTTTCTTATGGCGATTGTGACTAAGCCGGCTCCGGATCTCATTGCAGCGAAGGCGGAAAGTTGAGGAGCTCCGAACATTCCTGCGCTTCCCCCGATTATGAGGATGTTGCCATAATCGTACTTATTGGAGTTGCGAATTCTCTTTGGAACCAGCAAGTTGAAGTCGGCCAGTGATACGATTTCCCTAACCGGTTGTTTCATATCGAACAAGATGCCGGCATCGGCTTCTCGGATTTTACCGCAGAAGTCGATTCCTTCCTGGCATAGATGCCCGAATTTCAGATACTGAACATAACCGGTCATATCGGCCATGACTGCTGTTTTCATCACTTTTCCGGTATCAGCTTCGATCCCGGAAGGGATGTCGAGTGAATATACAAAGGCGCGAGAAGTGTTGATCAATTCGATCGCGGAGGCTTCCAGACCATCGACGTCTCGTTTGATTCCGGTTCCGAAAATGCCGTCGATGACATAATCGGTGTCGAACATGGCTTCGGACAGTTCCTTTTCCTTGTCGGCATTTGTGTATTCATCTGATGTTTCCGCCAGTTTTTTCATTTCCGGCGAACCTTTCCGGATATTGCCGAGGATGACGATCTTCACCGGATATCCGGACTCCCGAGCTATTTTTGCGAACACAAGGCTGTCGGCGCCGTTGTTGCCGATGCCGGATACGACCGTGATCGTCTGGCCGGGAACGTATCCGGATTCCCTGATAAACGTATCGAACAGGGCCTTGCCGGCGTTTTCCACAAGCACGGAAAGACTGATGCCTTTTTCCTTCATCGTCGTCTTTTCATGCATTGCCATTTCCATAACTGTCACAATTCTTTGTTCCATCACGTTATCCTCCTCATATCAAAAGCGATAAACTGTAAATCAGGATCAGGTGCGCGGGATAATAAAAATAAAAGAAATATCTGTTGAAAGTCCCCTTTTGTCCGTTATAAAAGGCAATCGGTACGAGGGCAAGAAGCGAAAACCATTGGCTATATCCTTGATAACGGGCATATGAATCAAGTCCGATTAGCTGAAACAAGGGAATCTGAATGAAAAAAAGCGTGAACGAGGCCATGGCCAACACCCGCCAGGGTAACTTGCGGATAAAACCGAATATCAAGATGAGTCCGATTCCATAGGCGCCGTATTGCAATTTCAATAGCTCCACTCCGATAACTAATGGAATCACCAACAATTTAAAATAAATTTCCTGTCGATTTAGAAGAATCAGACATAACAAGCCGGCCGCCAGCGTCCACAAGATGTTTACCTTGAATATCAGATTGACGCCGCTAGCGAGATAATATCCGATGATGATCGCTTCGAACATAGCCGCAAAATCCATTAATCTCACCAGATATTTCGTCCTATCATGGGAATGCCAATATCCTTCGGCGATGAAAAATGCAAAAAGAGGAAAAGCTATGCGGCCGATAATACGCGTCGCCAAATACCACTCCGATGTTTCCGGCACAAGATAATAGCCGATATGATCAATCGTCATGGTGACGATTGCGATGATTTTCATGGTTTTGGCGTTCATCTGGAATCCTCCGGTAAAGCAATGATTTTCAGGTTAAGAGCCGTCAAATGTCGATTTCCAGCATGACAGGACAATGATCGCTTCCGAAAACATCGTTCCAAATCTCCGCTTTTTTTATTTTGTTTCTGATCCGGTCGGAAACAACGAAATAATCAATTCGCCATCCGGCATTGTTCTGTCTGGCGTTGAAACGGTAGCTCCACCAACTGTACTTGACCACATCCGGGTGGGTATAACGGAAGGAATCCGTGAAGCCGGATTCCAGTAATTCCGTGAATTTGGTTCTTTCCTCGATCGTGAAACCGGCGTTTCTTGCATTCTGTTTCGGATTTTTGATGTCGATTTCCTCGTGCGCGACATTCAGATCGCCGCACAAAATGACCGGTTTTCTGCCATCGAGTTCTTTCAGAAATTCACGGAAATCGTTTTCGAAAGCCATTCGGTAATCGAGCCTTGCCAGCTCTTCTTGCGAATTTGGGGAATAGGTGTCGACGAAATAAAAATCCGGATATTCCAAAGCGATGACCCTGCCTTCTTCCGGATGGTCGCCCCTTTGCAGTCCCCTGATGACGGAAAGCGGTTCTTGTTTTGCATATACAAGCGTTCCAGAATAGCCTTTTCTTTCTGCCGAATACCAGTATTCATGGTAACCTGCGAAAGCGAACTCCTTTTGGTGCTCCTGCATCTTGGTTTCCTGAAGAGCCAAAAAGTCCGGTGAGGTTTCTTTAATAAAAGCATCGAATCCCTTTTGCATGACGGCTCGGAGGCCGTTTACGTTCCATGACACGAATTTCATCATCAATCATCCTTTGCAAACCGGAATTTTCCGGTTAAATTTCGTAGTCAAATTTACAAATCATGTTTTTCGTCCTATAATTGTAATGCATAGTTTGACAACAGGAAAGAGGTAATCATATGAAGCAAGGCGACATGGATCTCATGCGAATGGCTGTCAAAGAAGCCCGAAAGACCATGAATGAAAACATCGGCGGTCCTTTCGGCGCCCTGATCATCGACGAAAGCGGCAAGGTTCTGGCTGTCGCCTCCAATACGGTGCTTGGCGACCACGATCCCACTGCCCACGCCGAAATCAACGCGATAAGAAAAGCCGCTAAAGCAAAAGGAACCCACGACCTGACAGGCTGCACACTCTATACGACATGTTTTCCCTGCCCGATGTGCCTGGGAGCCATCATTTGGTCGAATATCAAAAATGTGGTCTACGGATGTCAAAAAGAGGATGCGGACGCCATCGGTTTTCGCGATGACTTCATCTACGATTTCGTCAAATCCGACATAAAAGACCCGGATATCCTCGGTATGAATCAGAAATACCGGGATGAGTGTCTGAAACTTTTTCAGGAGTATCAGGAATCTCACAAGGAAATCTACTGACAGACGGACCGTTCGGTCCGTTTTTTATTTGTCCGTTTCTTCGGCTAAACTGAAAAAATCTATTCCAACAATTTCTCTATATAACAGATTCCCATTCACTCTAGCACTTTCCATCAGCGATAAACGATCGCATTGCATGAACATGGTTGGTTCCGGCGTCTTAACAATCATATCCCTGGCTCCGTCAGTCAGCCTGATCTGTCTTGCAATGGTAAAATGCGGGCGGTATTCCCTATCGTCAACCTGAAAATTCATATTCCGTAACTTTTCTCTCAAAACTCCGACAAGTCCGGCTAGTTCGCTGCTTTTTTCGATGTTCCAAACCAGGATGTCATTAGAGCCGCGATTCGAGAAGAAGCCCATGTTTCTGGTTTGGATGACAAATCCTTGATAAAAGAAATCACGAACAAGTTTTTTGAGTCTTATGATACCATCATTATCTATTTCACCCATGAATTCTAAGGTGAGATGTAGATTTTCCGGTTTTGTGAAATTGCCGGAAATCGCCATGTTTCGCATTTTCTTGGAAACAGTGGCCAACTTTGATTTTGCTCTTTCATCTGGTAAAACGGCAAAGAACAGGCGCATCTAAACGAACCGGCCGATTATTTGCCACCCATCGTCATGGCCATGACGGCCTTGGCGGTGTGCAAACGGTTTTCCGCTTCTTGGTATATAATCGAATGAACTCCGTCAATGACGGAATCCTCCACTTCGTTCCCGCGGTCGGCCGGAAGAGCATGCATGTATTTAACATCCGGGCTGGCTAGGGAAATCATTTTTTCCGTGCATTTCCAGCCCCGGTATTTTTCCAACAAATCATCCACCACGACATCCGATTGATTGTTTACCCAACTTCCCCAGTTTTTGGGAAAAACGACATCAGCATCGCGGTAGCCTTCCTCCATGTCATGAGTGATATGGAAAGACCCGTTGTTTTCCATGGCGTTCTTTTTGGCCTTCTCGATCGCCCAGTCCGGCAGATCGTATCCTTCCGGATAACAAAGCGTCACATCCATTCCATAGCGCGGGAATAGCAAGATCTGCGTCAGCGGGACACTAATCGGTTTCTTATGAGTTGTTGCATAAGCCCAGATAATCGACACTTTCAGTCTTTTCATCGTCGGTACGACTTCTTTGATCGTCATCAGATCCGCCAGTCCCTGCATCGGGTGGTATATATCGCATTGTAGGTTCATGATCGGGACAGTCGAATTGGCCGCCATTTCACGGATGTATTTGTTTCCAATTCCCCAAAAGCAGTTGCGGCAGGCGATACCATGGCCATAAGAAGACAAAATCGTAGCCGTATCCTTGGCGCTTTCGCCATGGGCGATCTGCATTTTCGAAGTATCGAGGAAAATGCCGGTTCCACCGAGTTCGGCGATTCCCGCCTCCATCGAGTTTCTCGTTCTCGTCGATTGCTCGAAAAACATTAAAAAAGCGACCTTGTCTCTCAGATAGGGTGTTTTTTTATTATGGAGAAAATCATATTTGAGTTTTTCCGAAACTTCCAGAAGTCTGTCAATCTCCGGTTTGGTCCATTCTTCCAAAGTAATGAAATGTTTGCCTTTGAATTGTGGTTTCATGTCATTTCTCCTTTTTCAGGTTTTCAATATAGTTTTTCGGGACGGCCGCATAAAGCGCTGCGGCTTTAACCAATTCTTTTTTCCAGGTTTTCTCATTGGGGGCGTGAGCTTCTTCTTCGTGCCCGGGTCCGAAGCCGACACAGGGAATGTTGTATCTTCCCATGATTGAAACGCCGTTCGTGGAAAACGTCCATTTATCCAGAACCGGTTCTTCTTTATATAAGCCTTTATAAGCCTCTGTCAAAGTTTTGCACGCAATATGGTCGGGCATGACTACCCAAGTCGGGAAAAACGACTCGGTTGGATAGACAAGTCCTTTGTAGGAAGGACGGCTGTAATCGTACATGTCGACATTGGCGCCTGACTTTTTGACGGATGGCAAAGATCTGATCTCTTCCAAAGCCGTTTCGTATGTTTCTCCCATAGTTAACCGGCGATCAATCGAAAGTGTGCAACCATCGGCGACGGCGCATCTGGAAGGAGACGATGAAAATAATTCTGAAACCGCCAATGTGCCTTTTCCGAGGAAAGGATCGTCTTTCAACCGATAATTCAATTTCTCGAGTTCCTCGATGATCGGAGCCATCTTGTAAATAGCGTTGTCTCCTCTTTCCGGCGCACTTCCATGACAGCTTACCCCGAAAGTCTGAACCCTGATCTCCATTCTTCCCCGGTGTCCCCGGTAGATGCGGCATGAAGTCGGTTCGGTAATCAAAACGAATTCCGGTCTGATCTTGTCCTCTTCGATGATGTATTGCCAACAAAGTCCGTCACAGTCCTCTTCCTGGACTGTGCCTGTGACAAGCAATGTGCAATCGTCTAAAATACCGAGTTCCTTGATGATTTTAGCGCCGTAAACCATCGAAGCCATTCCGCCTTCCTGGTCGGACGCTCCGCGGCCGCCGATCGTTTCATCGTCCTCGTAGCCTTCGTAGGGATCAAATTTCCAATTTTTGATTTCGCCGATGCCAACGGTGTCGATATGGGCATCCATCGCGATAAGATGGGATCCGTTTCCCAGCCGGCCGATGACATTTCCCATACCGTCAATTCTGACTTCGTCGAAACCGACTTTTTCCATCTCGGATGCAATTCTTTCAATGACTTTCTTTTCGTTGGCGCTCTCCGAAGGAATTTTGATCATGTCGCGAAGAAAACGGATCATTTCCGGCTCGTACTTTTGCGCCAGTTCCAGGATCTTTTTGTTTGTATCCATATCATTCTCTCCCACGGCGGTTTCTGATCAGTTCGTCGTATGCGAAAATCTTGTTGTATTCCTCATCCCAGAAATCCATATGTTTCATGCTATCTAAATATTCCTGGGTATAACCGAATTTCAGCCAGTCATTTTCTTTCTGGCGGAACAGTTTTTCCTTTTGAGCCGGTTCCCGGTAATCGACGATGTCTTCGATACCGTTTTTCCGGAATACATCCACAAACCAGCGACGCAAAACGAAATCGGCGGTTTCCAGATATCTGGTTCCCAGATTCTCAAGAACCGATTCGTAACGATCGAACCCGTCTGTCGCGATTGTCACGATATTGTCGTTGGGACCGAGGCGGAGATATTTTGCCATTTTTATGGCACCGATGATATTGCAGATGGAAGAGACTCCGAACAAATCCGTCAGGCTTTTGGCTATTTTTGGATCAACGCCGTTTTCCGCGAGGATCTCGGGCGCGTCATGAATGATTTTCAGTCCCTTTACCGAATCGTCGTCCTTGATCAGGGCGATGAAATCGGTGTTGAGGACGTTGTGGATCAGGGTGCACATCTTGTCTCCGATGCCTTCGATCCGGTGTTGTCCCCTACCGCCGTTCATCAATGTCGAGCATTCGTAAGGTTCAAGAGCGACCACTTTGGCATCCGGAAAAACCTTTTTGATCTGGTCGCCGGCAGCCAAGGTTCCGGCGCTGCCGGGAGCCGAGCAATAACAGGCGATCCGGTTGTTCCCGACGCCTTTAACGGCTTCGATGCAGGAATTCCCGGTCACATGCCGATGGAAACGGTAATTCGGTAATAATTCGAATTGGGCTAAGGAACGATTTTTCGGATTCTTCTTAAGTTCAAAAGTCCTTTCGAGAGTCAAAATGACATCCGATTCGGTGCCAGGCGTCAGATCGAGCGAGGCTCCGTATCTTCTGATCCGGTCATAACGCTCCTTGGACATATTGTCTGGCATGATAACAATGGCGTCATATTTCATCAGATTGCATATGTATGAAACGCCGATGCCGAAATTCCCGGTCGACGGCCCCAATATCGTATGCTCTCCCGGAACAATCGCGTTATCCACGCATCCTTCGATCAAAGTCGAATAAGCCGGTCCCACTTTGTGGGATCCGGACGGGAAGTATTTGCCTAGCAATACGACGATGTTGCATTCGACGCCGGTGAGTTCTTTCGGCAATACGATTTTGTTAACTTCGTTGTTTTCGTTTTTCCAGGTGATGTTAAAAAGATTCAGCGGATCAAGTTCGTTTTTTTTCGCTTCCAGAGCCTTGTTCCGCAATTCTTCGCCTAAGAGCGAGGGATCGAGCATTTCTTCGTATGTCGGTCCGAATGGTATTTTGTTCATGATATCTCCTTCTTGTTTTTCATATACTTTGCAAATGCCTCGATATCCGGTTTCAACAGGACGGGTTCTGGCAATGCTTCAAGTGCGTGTTTGGTGTCCTTGAGTCCGTTCCCGGTCGAGATAACGACAATTTTTTCGGTTTTTTGTATTACGCCGGTTTTCAAGGCCTTTATGAGACCGGCAGTGGCGGCGGAAGCCGCCGGCTCCGAGAAAACGCCTTCGGTTTTTCCCTGTAGTTGCATCGCATCCATGATCTCTTTATCCGACACCGCGATGAATGCACCGCCGGTTTTCTGGACAGCCCGCATGGCTTTGACGGGATTTCTGGGGATTCCGACCGCGATCGAATCGGCGATGGTATTCTCTTCTTCTGGTTCAATCGGTCCGTTTTTCCAAAACGCCTTGGCGATCGGATCGCAGCCTTCCGACTGGACTCCGAGCAGTTTCGGGATCCTATCGATCATGCCGGTTGAAGAGAAGTCGCATAAACCCTTGTATACGCCACCGATCGTACACCCGTCGCCGACTGACACAACGATCCAGTCCGGAACCTGGAAATCCAGTTGTTCGCAAATTTCATAGGCGACTGTCTTTTTCCCTTCGACCAGGAAAGGATTGATGGCGGCGTTGCGATTATACCAGGAATACTTTTCAATGGCTGCTTTCGACAGATCGAAAGCGGCTTTGTAATCTCCGTCGACCCGGATGACATTGGCGCCGTAAGCCAACAATTGGGCGAGTTTCCCGGCAGGTGCCCGTTTCGGTACGAAAATGACGCAGGAAAGACCGGCTTTGGCGGCGTTGCCTGCCAAAGACGACGCAGCGTTTCCGGTCGACGAACAGGCGATTGTTTGCGCATTTGTCTCCTTCGCTTTGACTACGGCAATGATCGAGGCGCGATCCTTGAGACTTTGAGTCGGATTAAGGCCTTCGTCCTTGATATAAAGATTTTCCGTTTCAAGCAATCTTCCCAGGTTGACGGCCTTGTATAAAGGCGTCATGCCCACTTTCAAAGTCGCTATTGTGTCTGTTTCCCTAACGGGAAGATAGGCGAGATAGCGCCAAATCGACTGGTTATTGTCCGCTTTTAAGGATTCCCGAGAAATCTGTTTTCCTATCGATTCATAATCGTATGTGACGTCCAGAATGCCTTTTTCTCCGCAATGCGGGCAGGTCAGGCCTGTGAACGTCTGCGGGTATTTACGATTGCAAATAGTGCAAACGAATCCGCTGATGTTTTCTAGGCTAATCTTCCATCACCTCCAAAGGGATGATTTTGAATTTGTTGACATCGAACAGCCCTTTGTCCGTCACCTTGAGTTCCGGAATCACCGGCAGGGACAAAAACGCAAGCGCCAGAAACGGATCGTCGATATTGGGATCGACGCCCATCTTCCTTGCTTGTTTGGACATCCTTTCCAGTTTCTGCTCGACATAGTGATAATCTTTTTGAGTCATCAAACCTCCGGTCTCCAATTGCAAATAATCAAAGATTTCATTACCATATACGAGGGCGATGCCCCCCTGGATCTCCCTAAGTTTGAGTGCGGCTTTTCTCATTGCCTCGTCGTCATCACCGATCACGACCATGTTGTGGGAGTCGTGGGCGATTGTCATGGCAAGGGCGCCGCCTTTGAGGCCATAGCCCCTGACAAGAGCGAGTCCGATGTTTCCCGTCATCCTATGTCTTTCGACTATAGCCAGTTTCAAGATGCCACTGTTTTTCTCCTGACGGTAATATCCGTTTTCCACCCTGACATTTTCTGTTAGCTTCCTAGTTGTGAGATTGTCCTTGTCAAAGCCGATCACATGGACTCTGTTTTTATGGAGTGGTATGGAAAAATTGAGCCTTTCGGGATCGAACCGAACGGTTTTTTCAACCGCTGGGTCATCAGTCGGAATGACGCTGAACAGAGCTTTGCCGTCCCTCGCAACCAGTTGGCCTTTTTTATAAACAAGCCGCGGAACGATTTTTCCGGGATCGTCGAAAACGATGAGATCGGCATAATATCCGGGGGCGATGCCGCCGGTGTTTTTGAGATTGTAACAGGTGGCGGTGTTGATCGTCGCCATTTTGATCGCGTCTACCATATCCAATCCGTTCTCGATTGCCATGGTGACGTTATGGTTTATATGTCCTTCCTTGCGGATGTCCTCCGGGTGTTTGTCGTCCGTACAGAACATCAGTCGGGACAGATTGTCTTTGTTAACGGCCTTAAGCAAGGTTTCTTCGTTTTTGGCTACCGATCCCTCGCGCAAATGGACATACATTCCTCGCGACACCTTTTCTCTCAGTTCCATAGCTGTCGTTGCTTCATGATCGGTTTTAACCCCGGCAAGAACATAAGCATTTAGTTCTTCGCCGGTAACGCCGGGCGCGTGACCATCGATCATTTTGTCGGCCATCACGTAGAGCTTCCGGTAAGTTTCCCTGTCGCCCCCGATGACACCGGGGTAATTCATCATCTCGCCCAAACCGACAATCGACTTCTCGTTTTTGAGCGCTCCGATTTCATCGGCGTTGATTGACGCTCCCGCGGTTTCGAAAACGGTGGTCGGAACGCATGAAGGAATCATTATTCTGACATCAAGCGGCACATTGGCCGATGATTCCAACATGAATCTAATGCCCGAGAGACCGCAAACATTGGCGATTTCATGCGGATCGGCGATGACGGTGGTCGTGCCGAGAGGAACTATCACTTTGGCGAACTGGCCGGGTGAAAGCATTGATGACTCGATATGTACGTGTCCGTCTATGAGTCCCGGGGAAACATAGGAAAAGCACATGTCGGTTTCCGTGATGCCTTCGTATTTGCCGATGCCGGCGATTATGCCCTCTTCGATGGCGATATCGCCGGTTTCGATCAAACCGGAAAAAACATTCACGATTTTGCAGTTTTTGAGTACGATGGCGGCCTTGTCGATGCCAAGCGCCACCCGGCGTAACTTTTCCTTGTCCATGCCCTACCTCTTTTCTAT
>DAOSWG010000012.1:8657-27453 GCA_035379945.1 Bacillota bacterium | reverse complement strand
TCCAGCAGATACAGACCGACAAGCGAATCGCCGGCCGGGGATGCATTGCCGATGTTTCCCGACAAAGTTCCAAGGTTTCTGATGCCCGGAGATGCCATTTCACTGATTATTTCTTTCAAGATATCGGGAATGATACTGGACTGGCGGATTGTTTCCAATGTCACTTCCGCGCCGATGATGATTTCGTCTTTTTCCACTTTCATCTGTTTCAGCTCTTCGAGATTGGCGAGATACATTACCGGGCGTTTAAAATCCGGAACGATGCCGGATTCGCTATAGTTCTGGACCATGAGGTCCGTGCCGCCGGACACAAGGATGTAATCTTCTTGTTGCATCAATTCCAAAGCTTCTTTTAGTGTTTCGGAAATCACCTGTTTCACCATAGTCCGTCACCGTCCTCAGAAGCTTTCTTGACGGCATCCACGATCATGTTGTAGCCGGTACACCGGCAAAGATTGCCGGAAAGAGCTTCCCTGATTTCGGATTCGGAAGGATGTGGGTTCTGTCTTAACAAGCTTTCGGAGGCGATGATCATTCCGGGAGTACAAAAACCGCACTGGACGGCGCCGCACTGAACGAAAGCCTGTTCCAGTATTTTGTAACGTTTGGTTTCCCGGAATCCTTCGATTGTCGTCACCTCATGTCCGGCCACATTGGCCATCGGAACCATACAAGAATTGACGACTTTTCCGTCAAGAAGAACGGAACAAGCGCCACATTCGCCTTCACCGCATCCTTCTTTCGTTCCGCTCATCGCAAGTGTGTTGCGAAGATAATCGAGTAAGCGGAGCGATGGATCGGTTTCGGATACAATCTTTTGGTGATTCAGAATGAATTCAATTTCGGCCATTGTCGATCAACTCCCTGATTTTTTCCGGAGTGACGGGTATCTCGGTCACATTCCTCTTGATTGCCATCTCGATCGCTTTGGCGATGGCCGGCGCTCCGCCGACCAGTGTCAATTCGCCGGCGCCTTTGGCGCCATACGGGCCCAAAGCAAACGGATTATCGATAACGCCGGACATTGTCGGTGGCATATCCACCGCGGTCGGTATGATGTAATCGGTCAGATTTTTCTGTCTCAGTCTACCGTCTTTTTGTTCCATGACTTCCAGATATCCATAGGCCACTCCCTGGGCAATTCCTCCGTCACACTGGCCTTTGATGACCATTTCGTCGATCGCGTGCCCGAGATCGTATTCGCTCCAGATGCCTATAGGCTTCACCTGGCAAGTCGCCTTGTCTATTTCCACTTCGACGATGTTGACGCCCCAGGAATAGGCCGGATAAGCGTCGCCTGCCAGTTTTTCTTCGTCCCATTTGACATATTCCGGTTGTTGGAAGTTTTCTTCCAAGATCTGTTTTTCATTCGCAAGCCATTTTTCTTTCAGTTTTCTTGCGCATCTGTCCACCAGTCCGCCGACGATCATCATCGTCCGAGAGGCGACCGTCGGACCAGAATCGGGAACGAAATCAGTATCCGGAAGATCGAAAATTACTTTTTCCATCGGTATTTCCAGTATGCTTGCCACGAGTTTTCGCATTGTTGTCCTGATGCCCTGACCCATGTCAACGGCAGCGATCAGTATTCTTACGTTGTCGTTCTCGTCTTTTTCCAAACGAACCCGGGCTTTGATATGGGTGGCTTCGCCGCTGCCGGTGAAGCCGCAGCCGTGCAGGAAGAAACTCATTCCGATCCCCTGATATCCGTTGCCGGCAGAATATATCTGTGCCTTTCGAAGATAATCGCTTTCCTTCATTGCCTTCCCAATCAGTTCCGGCATGATGATCGGGTCGCGGAATGTTCCGCTTGTCGAGGTTTTGTCTCCTTGTTTCGCCAGATATTTCATCCGGAATTCAAACGGATCCAATCCGAGAAATTTCGCCACATGCCCGATGAACATCTCGATAGAAAAAAGCATCTGGGGGGCGCCGAAGCCCCTGAAGGCTCCGTTTGGAACCGTATTGGTCCGGTAGACGCGTCCGGTGACATCCATGTTTGGAAATGTGTAGGCGCCGGACGAGGCGATCATCGCCCTTTGCAGGACAACGCCTGACAATCCGGCATTCGCGCCGCCGTCCAAGCCAACGGCCGCTCTGATGGCCGTAATCTCATTTTTCTTGTTAATGGCGGCTTCCAGCCTGATTCTCGAAGGATGCCTCTTGGTCGTCACCGGCATGTCTTCTTTCCGGTCGTAGATGAGCCTAACCGGTTTTTTCATCTTGTAAACGGCAACCGCCAATTGGCAGGCCATTAGAGAGGGAAATTCCTCTTTTCCGCCAAACGCTCCGCCGACTGTCTGCTGGATGACCCTGACCATATCGTCTTTGCATCCGAGACAGTTTATCAAAGCGTTTTTAATATAATAAGGGCACTGCATCGAACCGGTTATGACAATCCTGTTTCCCTCTGGATAGCCAATCAGTCCCTGAGTTTCCAAATAAGCCTGTTCCTGGTACCCGGTTATGTAGACATCGGAAAAAGTCTTGGAAGCGGTTTGGAACGGTTGATCGCCGTCCCCTTTGGAAAAGTGATAGCTGATCATGGGATCGTCCCATTCCAAATTGGGTTTTTCTTCTTTGTAAGCGATTCTGATTTCGTTGGCGATTTTTCTTAGCACGGCTTTGTCCGGCCCAACCAGCAACATGATCGGCTCGCCGAAATAAGTGACTTCTGATTCGGTGAAAACCGGTTGGTCGTCAAATATGATTTTCACGAAGTTTTTTCCGGGAATGTCTTTGACGCCTACGGTAGCGTATCCTTCTGGTAAAGGCGGCACCGATATGTCAGTTATTTTGCCTTTTGCGATGGTAGCGCGGATTGTCTTGGCGTAAATTTCGCCTTCCATTTTCAGATCATCCACATATTTGGCGATGCCGGATATTTTTTCTCTGGCATCGACTCTTTCAATCGTTTTGTTTATGTCACTCACCGTTCATTCCCCCGTTTTTTATAAATGTGATAACCCCGGCGGGACAAATGGCGGCGCAAAGTCCGCATTTGGAACACTTCGTATGATCGAACAGGATATTTCCTTCCAGATAACTGATGGCAAAATACGGACACGCTTTTTCGCATATCCGGCAGCGGTTGCATCCGTCTTTCTGCCAGGCCGGGAAGTTTGCCGTGAAACTGACGGTATTCGTAAGTTGTGTATCAACCACTTCCTGTATTGAAGAAAATCCGTGTTTTTCCAAAGCTGCCGGCAAAGCGGCGATGATTTGACGGTACAGCTGTTTTCCTTTGATCAGGGCGGCCGAAAGCATCTGGACCGCCGAAGCGCCGGCTAGAAGAAATTCCAGTACGTCGTCGGCCTTGGCAATGCCGCCGACACCGATGACGGTCAAACTCGGTTCAGCCTGTTTGATCCGATAAACGGTCGCAAGCGCCACCGGTTTGATCGCCGGCCCGGAAAGCCAGGCGTAACCGGAAGCATTGCCGTATGCCGTGCTTCTCTTGTCGGTATCGACTTTCATCGATGGGCCAAGGGAATTGATGGCCACGACACCGCTAGCGCCGGCTTCTCTGATTGTTTTGGCAAATCCTTCGGGATCGGGCAGATGCGGGCTTATTTTCATATATACCGGTTTTTCGGTGTGTTTTTTGATCGTTTCCACGATATGGCGTATCTTGTCAAGATCGGTACCGACATAATGGGTGGATACTTCGAAGGCGTCGGCGAATCTGTCCAGTTCGGGAATCAGAGTCTCCATATCCTCTTCCGAATAACCGACACTCACAATTAGCGGGCGGTCTTTGCCTTTCACGATGGCGGGAAGGAATTCACGCGTCCATTTTTCTAACGGATATTCGCTCCAGAGCTCCGAATTGAGCACATGGTCGTATCCTCCGTAGATGCAGGGCTTCGGAATCATCGGCTCTTTTGTCGATATGGTTTTCGTAGTCAGCGCTCCCACGCCTTCACTTGCGAAAAATGCGATCTTTTTGTCGTCTCCGTTCAATGGTCCTGATGCGACCATCAAAGGATTCTCTAGTTCCAGTCCGTCAAAAGTAGTTTTTAGATCCACGGTTCGTCCTCCTTGTTCACATTATTCCATAAATCGGAAGCGGCCTTTTTTATGATGGCTTCCGTTTTCTTGCTTCGGTTGACAAGTTCATGATCCTTTACAAGCATCTTGCCGGCAACATACACATCTTTGGGAGAAAAACCCGGATAGACGCCGAAGAGCAAATGTCCCATGGCGTTTCCGGAATCGATCGGCGTTGCCGGTCTGTAGGGAACAATTATAAAATCGGCAGCGAAGCCATTCGCAAATTTACCCAGCGAAATGCCCAGTTTTCTGCTCAGATAATCATATGTTTCGTTGATAGCATCTTTGACGAAATCGGAAGACAGGCCGGTCAATGATCCGTATTTATGATGCATGGCATAATACAAGTTCAGATATTCAAGAGCCATTCCGGCATGTAATCCATCGTTGCCGAGGATTACTTTAACCCCTTTTGCTTTCATGTTCTTAATGTCGGGAAGCCCGACGCCGTTATTCATGTTCGAAGAAACATTGAGACAGACGACTGCGTCTTTTTTTGCCAGAAGCGAAAGCTCCGAATCATTCAGAAAAACCCCGTGAACGATGAGGGAATCTTTGCCGATAAGGCCATAGTTATCGAATCTGTCGATTATCGACATTCCGTATTTTTCAAGACAGTCTTCCGTATCGTATTTGCTTTCAGCAACATGCACATGAATCGTTTCGCCGTCGAGGTTTTCTTTGACAAGGCGGATGGTTTCTTCAGACATACTCATCGAGGCATGCATGCCGAAAGTCCCGGCGGCCCGTTCTGTTCTGTTGTTTTTGGCAAAATCGCGGTTTTCGGCCACTGCTTTGGCAACATCGAATCGGTCGCTTGTCTCGAAGGCGAAAACTCCGCGCATTCCTATATCGTTCACGACCGCTTTCTTGATCGCTTCCAAGGAACCGGTTATTTCCTTGCCCGAAGCATGATGGTCGCAAATTGTCGTAATGCCGTTTTCAAGCATTTCCGCTCCGAATGAAAGCGCCGAGGCATATGCTATTCTGTTGTCGATTCCCCGGTCAAGTCTCCACCAAAGCTGTTCCAGGATATCCTTGAAATTCTTGATGTCGAGCTTTAAATCCAATCCTCTGGCGAAAGCCGAATACAAATGGGTGTGCCCGCAGGCCATGCCGGGAAGGACAAGCATGCCGCCGGCGTCGATCGTTTCATGGTCACCTTGCGGGAGTTTCTCCATCGGGCCGGCTTCGATGATCTGCTCGTCAAACAGAAGAAAGCCGTCCGGAATGAAACGGTCGTAGTCGTAAAGCATGGCGTTAATCAGCAGTTTCGCCATTTACAGTCTTCCGCCTTTCAAAAGCCTTCCGAAACCGTTCTCAAACTCACGGTCGCGGACAATAAAGGATCCGTTGGACAACGTGGATACAACCGTTCCGGCTTTTTGGACACCCATATAGACGGAATAATCGCTTCCGGAATGATCTTCGGCGATTTTTCCCTTGCCGGGGCGATACAGGAAAAGATCGGCGTCGTAACCGGCCTTGATTTTCCCCTTTCGACCCGCAAGCCCGTTCATCTGGGCTGGATGGGTGGTCATTTTCTCCACGATCTTGTTGCCATATAAGTTGTACATCACATCGAATGAATGTTCGATCGAACCGATGCCAAGGGGAATCTCCGACAACAGTTCGCCATGTTTCTGGCTTTTGGTGAAGGCGCAATGGTCGGTTCCGATCGCATAGATCCAGTCGATGTTCGCGTTCAGATACATTTTTTCGGTTTTGCTGCGGATCGGGGGAGCAGTAGTGTAAAGATATCCGTCTTTCTGAGAAAATACGCTGTCGTCAAACAAAAAATACTGAGGACAGCTTTCCAAAAAGAAACGCCGGTTCAGAATCTCCGGATAGTATTCCTTGAGATTCTCGATCGTTTCTCCGGAGGAAACGTGGACCATGTACAAAAATCCTCCGTAGCGGGTGACATATCCAGCCAGTTGCAAAGCCTTCTGAATCTCCGCCTGTTTAGGACGGCTTATGCCAAGTTCACGGAATGTGTATGAAGGATTCAGATCGATCAGATCGTCGTCCTCGACATGGACCATGAGCAGGAAATGGTATTTTTCCGACAGTTTCAAAAGCTCGATGATCTCGTTGTCGTTTATCATCCGCTGGGAATCGGAATAGGTAGTGAAACATTTGAGCGTGTTCATCCCGAGCGACATCATCTTGATGACAAAACTCTCGAGATCGCAATGTGGTTCCTTGATACAGGCGTGGAACATATAGTCGACCTTGCTGTCCTCGGCTTCGAAAACCCGACGGCGGTATTTCATTTCGAGATCGGCCGGAGTATCGGCCGGGTCGAGAAAATCAATGATCGTCGTCACGCCGCCAAGAGCGGCCAACAGACTGCCTCTTTCAAAATTGTCCACCGATCTCATGACCCCCAGGTCGAGATCAAAATGGACATGCGGATCGATCAAGCCGGGAAAAACCAACATTCCCTTGGCATCCACTTCCGTCGCGGCCGGATATGTCTCCGCCGTCACGGCCTGGAATATATCCTTGTCCACATAAACATTGGCGTCGACAAAATCACCGTCCTGATAGACTTTGCCATTCATGATCGCAAGATCAACCATCTTTAGCGCCTCCAATCAAACTATGCGATATTCTCCGATATCGTATCTCTCAATCACTTTCTCCAAAAGACCGGTACGCACCGTTATACAGATGTCCAGTCCGGACGAAATCATTGCTTTTAGTGTATTGTCGAACACTTTTCCCTCGATTTCTAACGGACCGATCTCATCAAGATAGAGCGGCGAAACGTTGTTTTTGATCATTTCGCCGATCTTTTCGCCGATCATGTCGATCGCGTCCTGGCTGAAAAAGTAAGGTCCGATCCGGCAAGCCTGCCGGAACTTGACAGAATTTCTGCCTTTTCTCGAAACAAGGGGAAATTTTTCCCCGGTCGACAATTGCATCGCGTCATAACCGAGGACGGTATTGCCGTCCATGTTTTTCAGGGAAACGAATCCGTCGCCCTTATGCGTTTTTTCGTAAATCGAAATCATTCTTCCGGTTTTTCCGGAATTGATTTTACCAGTAACGATACTTACCATGCCTTGTCTCCCGCATGTGCATCCCCGATGGTCTTTGATTGCTGACGGCAAGCATCTCCGAAGCGATGGACACAGCGATCTCCTCCGGAGTGTTGCCGCCAAGATCGAGACCGATCGGAGCGTAGAAATCGGAAAGATCCAGATCGTTCCCGAAAGCTTTGTAGGTATTTTCCAGATAATCGTCGAGTTTCGACGGACTGCAAAGCATTCCGAAATATTTGAGTTGGATCTTCTTTTCCAAAATCCGGTTCAAAACGTGGTAATCATATTCGTGACTCGGAGTCGATACAACGACCATCGAGTTTTCCCTGATCCCCACTTCGTCGATGAACGGTACAAACTGATTCGCATGCTTTTCGCTGGCATAAGGATAATCGTCGAGAACATCCTGTCTGTCATCGATCACGATCAGGTAAAAACCCAAAGTCCTGAGTACGTATCCGAGGGCTTTGGCGACATGGCCGGCTCCGAAAATATAGACGAATTCTTTCGGTCCGACATACTCATAAAACAAAGTCACCCTTCCGCCGCAGGCCATCGGGAGCGTCTTGGTTTCCGGAATGATCTTTCCCTCTGATAGCAGATAGGTTTCCAGCAGGTTCTCGTGTTTTTGCATCAGTTCGACGCATTTTTTCTTGGCATAGAACTCGATGGCTCCGCCACCGACCGTGCCGAAGGCCGTGCCGTCTTCCGCTACGACCATCTTTTTCCCGACATCGACCGGGCCGGCTCCTTCTTTGGCGACGGCCACGACCACCATCAGGGGTATCCCAATTCGTTTCAGCTCGAGCAGGGATTCATAGAAATCTGCCATGTCAAATAATGGTGAAAACAACGGTAAGCGCCAATCCGAGGGCAAAAGTGGATGTCGAAAGCCAATAGGCGACATGGGTTGTCGGTTTCATTTTTGGAAAAACAAGATATGTGAACAGGAAGACAAGCCCGGCAGCCAGAATTCCCGACAACAGGAAATTGTTTTGCATGTAGGAAAGGAAATTGGCAACCGAGGAAATATTGTAGTTAAGATAAGCCGTGTCCGGCGACACCGCCAGATTGACAATATAATAGATCGCATGAAAATTCAGAAACAAAAGATTCCATCCCAGAGCGGCCAGAGGCATGGCGCATATCTTGGAAAATAGGTTGCTCTTTTCCAATAATGGAATGACGGCCACGACCATCAATGTTTCGAACACGATGGCGATCATCGGATTCATCACTTTGAAATAACTGAGATTCGGAAGGAAAAAATCGATTCCCTTTATCAGGGCCGCGACGAATCCGATCCAGACAAGGTCGGATTTCTTCTGGCTGCTCTTATAGGCCCACAACAATATGACGGAAGCGATCGGAAACATGACGCTACCGGCGATCAGAGCCGGTAAGAGATGCAAAACATATCCTAGCGAGGCTTCGAGAATGCCCCAAACGGAACCGAACATCAAGATGACGCTAAGTCTTTGCCAAAAATTCTTTTTCATTTTTCAGTCTCCTTTTTTTTCATGGCGTAATATATTTTTTCTGCCGTCATGGGCAGATCTTTCATCCTTACTCCCAAAGCGTTGTAAATAGCGTTCGACAGGGCGGCCGGTGGAGTATCGATTCCGATCTCGCCGACCGATTTGGCCCCAAACGGTCCGGTTTCCTCATAACTTTCGGCGAATTCGGTCGTCAGTTTACCGATTTCTTTTCTGGTCGGAATCCGGTAATTCATGAAATCGCTCGACACCAGTTTTCCTTTGGAAGTGACCGTCACATTTTCATAGATCGCCATCCCGATCCCCTGGACGATCGCACCTTCCACCTGGCCTTTGGCCAGATTCGGATTGATCGGAGTGCCGCAGTCGACAACGCTGACATAATCCAAGATTTTGATTTCGCCGGTCTTCTTGTCGGCTTCGATGTCGACGAATCCTGCCATGAATGGTGGCGGCGATTTGTGACCGACATAGCTTGATGTCGCCTGTAGTTGTCTTTGTCTTTCTCCGTAAGTGAGTTTGTTGGAAAGCGTCACCAAATCGATTGTTTTTCCGTTTTTGATGTTGGTGAATGTCTTCCCGTCAAATTCGATTGTATCCAAGCCTCCGTCGAGAAACTCGCCGGCGGCTTCGATCATCATTTCTTTCAGCTTGCGAGCGGCTTTCCAGACGGCGTTTCCGGAAACGTAGGTGGTGCTGGATGCGTAGGCACCGGTATCGAACGGCGTCAGGTCGGTATCGGACGAATAGATGACTACTTTGTCGATATCCGTCATCAGTTCTTCGGCGGCGATCTGCGACAACACGGTATCGCTTCCCTGGCCGATCTCGGTCGCTCCGGTCATCAGGTTGTAAAATCCGCCGTCGTTTAATTTAATGCTGGCGGATCCCATGTCAATCAGAGGAATTCCGCTTCCCTGCATGGCGATTGCCATTCCGACCGAACGCACCTTGTCTTCGGTTTCCTCGTAACGGGGATACTTTTTATCCCAGCCAATGAGTTTTTTTCCCTGTTTTACGCAGTAGTCCAGTTTGCAGGAATCCATCGTCATCGCTGTTCCTTCGGTGCCTTCGCCCATGATGGCGAAGATCGGCGATGTCTCGCCTTCTTTTATCATGTTCTTCTGTCTTAGAACAATCGGATCCATTCCGAGTTTATCCGCCAGGATGTCGACGGCAGCCTCGAGGGCGTAATTGCCTTGAATTGCCCCGTATCCCCGATAAGCTCCAGCGGGAGTATGGTTGGTGTATACGACTTTTCCGCCGAATCTGACGGCAGAAACCTTGTTGTAAAGCGGTAAGACCTTGGATCCCGTCACCATGAATACGGTCAAAGCATGTTCGCCGTAAGCGCCGGTATCCGACAAAACCTTACAATCGATTGCTTTCATCGAGCCGTCATTCATGGCGCCTATCGCAATATCTATTTTCATCGGATGACGCGTATAGGTCGATTCGAATACTTCCTTTCTCGTGAAGACGATCCGGGAAGGTTTTCCGGTTTTCCAGGTCACATAACTTGCGAACATTTCCCCGTGGAGAGCCTGTTTCCCTCCGAAGCCGCCGCCGACACGCGGTTTTATCACACGGATTTTGGCAAGCGGAATGCCCAGAGTCTGGGAAATAATCCTTCTTACATGGAATGGTGTCTGAGTCGATGAATAAATGACCAGACGGTTCTGGTAATCCATCCGGGCATTGACGGCATGCGGTTCCATCATCGCATGGGCCTGGGCCTGGGTCAGGAAGGAATCCCTGATGACTACATCGCATTTTTCCAGTTCTTCCTCGACGTTGCCGACTTCCATTTCATAACTGGCGGCGATGTTTCTTTTCGGTTCGAAACCGATCGGGAACATCTCGTGGATCTCCGGTTCCGGATGAATGACGGATTGATTGTCGATCGCTTTCTCGAAATCGAGGACGGAATCCAGGACTTCGTATTCGACATCGATCAGTTTCAACGCTTCTATGCAGGCTTTTTCCGAGGTCGCCGCAACGGCGGCCACTTCATCGCCGATATAACGCACGTATTCATCAAGAACAAACTTGTCATGCGGCGATGGTTCCGGGTAACCCTGTCCCGCCCTGGTAAAAGGTATGCGAGGGAAGTCCTTGTAGGTCAAAACCATTGTCACGCCGGGAACGTCTTTGGCTTTTTCCGTCGCGATTTTCGTTATTTTGGCATATGGATGCGGACTTCTCAGGATCTTGATGACAAGCGAATCTTTTTCCGCGAAATCATCAGTGTATCCGTGGCGTCCCATCATCAGTCCCTTTCCGTCGACGGAAGGGACGGGATTGTTCACGACTTTCATGATTTGTCACCCAGATATTTCTCGATTGCGATTTCCTGGGCCTGGTATCCCGTGCAACGGCACAGGTTTCCTACAAGATAATTTTTGATCTCGGACGGCGTCGGGTTCTTGAGTTCGCGTTTCATGGCATAGACCGTGAGTGCCAGTGACGGATTGCAATAACCGCACTGATCAGCTCCCTCATGACCGAAAAATTCCGCCAATTTTTCCGCCTCTTCCATAATCCCTTCGACTGTCGTCACTTCATGGTTATTGACAGCGACGGAAAGCAAGGAACAGGAAGGCACCGGTTTACCATCCAAAAGGATTGTACAGACGCCGCAGTTGGTGGTGTCGCAGCCGCGTCTCACGGAAAGATAATTGTTTCTTCTCAAGGTGTCGACCAGATATTCATTCAGATCGACATCGAAATGTTTTTCTTCCTTGTTGACAACGATTCTAATCCGCATTTGTGCAGGTCGCCTCCAATCCGCGTTCGACATATGTTCTTGCCAGCATTTCCCGATATTCCCCGCTGGCTTTGTTGTTGGATAAAAATTCCAGTTCCCTGACCGCCATCTGGGCCACCGCCGCTAGATTTTCCTTGGTATGGTCTTGATCTTTCTGCAGTGCTTCCGCTGCCAGCGGACACAGTCTTGCAATACCCGGTCTCGCTCCAACGGCGATACGCCAGATGTTTCCGGTTTTGACGATCGCCAGATTGACAATGGCGAAGTCGGTCGACGTTCTGGCAACCCGGTGGAAATAACCATAACCCGGACTTTTGTCGATCTGGACATACATAAGCAAATCCTTTTCCGGTTTTTCCTGATTCAGATATTCAGAAATTTTCATGTTTTTTTGGCTATAGAACACAAGCGTGGCGTCAAGCGCCAATAGTGCGGTGATCACATCGGAAAATGGGTATCTGCCCATGATTGTGCCGCCGATTGTGGCGATGTTTCTCAAAGTCACGCCCATAACTGATGCCATAGCCATTGAGAGAATTCCGCCAGATATGTTCTTGATGGCGGTGTCCGTCTCAATCCCGCGGAGCGTGGCATTTGCCCCGATTATGACTTTGTCTTCGGTATTTACAATCTTGTCGAGACCCAATCCTTCAAGGGATATCAGGGTATTGATCCTGGAACCGGTAAGTTTCAGCCAAGCGCCGCCGCCCAAAATCTGGTTTTTGGGCGATTCCATGTATTTGGCAAAGGCTTCGTCCAGGGTGGTCGGTCGGAAAAATGATTCGATAATCATGTTAACGCTCCTCCTCGTGAAGGTTTTGTATATAGAAAAAATCTTTCAAAGTATCCACGTCTTTGATGATGCCTTCGTCGTCGGTTTCGAAGATTTCGACATCGTAATGGTTACGAAAGATTTTTAGGTTCGAATCATCTGGTTCGTCAAGCAAAGCTTCCTTCAGCCGCCGAGAGAAAAAAACCGGATGGCCCTTACGGCCGGCATAGGCAGGCACACGTACATCCTTGGTACCGGAAAGCAACAGCTTGAATGTGGCTTCCTTCACCAAGGGGTGGTCGCCCGGAAGAACGAAAAAATCGGATTCTGTCTGTCTCACTCCGCATTTAACGGAAGAAAACATACCTTTTTCATAGTCGGTGTTGCGGATGATGACGACATTGTCCCATCCGGAAAAAAGTTTGGAAATGTCGTCATGGTAATGGCCGGTGACGATTATCACCCGGCTTGTGACACGAGAAACCCCGGCCACCGTATGCCAAATCAGTGGATGGCCGGCCAGTTCGAGCATCATTTTGTTTTCTCCGATACGGGATGAATATCCGCCGCACAGGATTACGGCTTCCGCCACAGTGTCACCACCCGTGAAAGATACCGAATTTTATTCGGTTAGAACCGGTTTTATATTAAAAGATATTATATCATATAATTGGTAATTTGAATAGTGCCTATTCAGAAGAGTAAAGAAAAAAATGACGGGAATATCCCGTCATTGGTTCTTTGAAGCCTTCACTACGATGTTTTTCGGATCATCTACAACGATCAAGTGTTTCTTTTCGATCGACTTGGTGATTAAATCGGTGATGTCGTCGCCGTAACTTCTCAGGGTCTTAAGCCCTTTGTACATCGCAAATTCCCCGCCGCCGGCATATCGGTAATTATTCATGGCTAAGGTAAGTATGTCGTTTTCCCTGACGGGAACGCCGTTTCTTTCTAGCCTGACGATTCGACTGCCTTCCGGTTTTGATATGTCGATAGTATAATCGATGCCGTCGAACATATCGTAATTGTAATGTTCCACCTTGGGATGGGAATACTTCGGATTGCTTGATATGCGGCCATTTTCAACGACAAAGTACTCGGCGCATTTTTCCAAAGCCAACCTTAATTTCTCGCCGGTGATTTCGACGACTACCAGATTGTTCGGATACAAATAGGTCGTATAGACATCCCTGACGGTGATCATCTTTTTAAATCCGGTGACCGAATTGCCAAGGGAAGAACAGGTAATCATGGCTTTGCTTTTGTCTAGCTGCACCCGGTTGATGAAAGTCACAACCTTGTGTTTGTGGAGCCTGGCGTCGAATTGATCCTTGATTTCCATATCGTTCTTAGGAGCTATGCCGATGACTTTGTCCAAGTACTCTTCCGTTGCTATTTGTTCCTTTTCGAGTCGTTTGCATATCTCAACGTTTTCCGGATAACCGGTAGATTCCATAATTTCGGCATCAATACCGGTAATTCCCCATTTATCGCCGTTTTTCGCAAATTTAGTTATAACCTTCCCGACCGCCAAGGCATTCGACATTGGCTGGATGACCCAGGTGTTTTTGACCTTTTGGCAAATCTTCCTGTGCTGGTGTCCGGTCAGTAGCACATCGATTCCTTCGATTGTTTCCAGCATTCGCGATCCTTCGTTTTCTCCGGTATCGTCGACATATGGCAAAAAGGTATCTAGATCTTTTTCGAATCCTCCATGGTAAGCCACTATCACCATCGTCGGATCTTCTTCTTTTCTGATTCTTTCGACCAGTTTCTTGGCTTGCAGGCAAGCGTCAGTGAAGACAAGCCCCCGCACATTGGCTTTTTTTTCCCAATTGGGAATGTACTGGGTCGTAACGGCAATGATGGCTATTTTCAATCCTTCGGTCAATTCGACGATGTCGTATGGCGACCCGATGGCCGGATTCCCTTTTTTCGTCAGGATATTGGCACATAGGGGTTTGGCCGTGATTTGGCTGATGAAACGGGACAGGTAGGCTCGCCCGTAATTAAAATCATGGTTGCCCGGGACAAAATAATCGTAGCCGATCCCGTTCAGGCAGAAAGCTGCCGGATTGGCTTTGTTTCTGGCTTTGTGCCAGTGGTAATCCATCATCGGACTGCCTTGCAGGATATCTCCCAAATCAAGTACGACAGTGTTGGCGATCCGGTGTTTTCGGATCACTGACGCGATATTGGCAAGCGAATTCGAGGCCTTTTTTTCCGTCACGTAATCGATCGGATATAGATGGCCGTGGACATCGCTCGTAAATAACAAGCAAAATTCCATTTCGTCATTCAATCTGTCTCAGTCCTTTCCGGAAACGTTCTTTACGGATTATTATCGCATATTGCGTTTGATTTGGCAAAAAAACAGGTATTTCAAGGCTTTCTCTGGCGGGAAAGCCAGGAAAACATGGTTGTCTTTTTGCCGTCGATGACATCAACGCACCAGTCGTTCAAAGCCGTGATCCAGGAGAAATGACCGTGGTAACGATATGGAGCGCCATTATGAAGCGTATATTTGCCAGTTTGGTCGGTGACGTGCTCGATCAAGGTCAAATGGATATCGTTGGATTTTGTTTCCAAAAGCCTTTTGCAGGTGGGAAGGCAAAAATCCTCCGGCCTGACGACGGGGTCGTCACGAGACTGGACGAACCAAAGCGGAATGGTCGAAAGCACTCTGATATCCTCGTCTTTCAGCCATCTGTCGTTATAAACCTCACAGACGGGGAACCCCGCAGCAAAGAGTTCGGGATATGACAAAAGCATTTTGATCGTCATGAAGCCGCCGTTCGAACAGCCGCCGACATAGACGCGTTTGGGATCGAGACGGGGATGGGAGCGCAGGATGCCGGTGATCAGGCCGTGAAGTGCCTTTTTGTATATTGTCGTCCCGTCAACCGTATAATTGCCTTTGCCATCATCCATCCAAAATGTTTCCGCCTGGGGGATCAATATGGCAACCCCGCCGAAGATATTCTGGATATGTGGTTCAACCAACCTGGAAACCGGTGGTTTGAGAAGCCTCCGCCAGACGCTTCTTCCGCCTTCTCCCGCACCGTGCAGCCAAACTATAAGCGGAACTGGTCCGACTGATTTCGGCATATAAAACGAATAATCCATGGCGATCTTCCGGTCAAATTCGATAACGCCATCCGAAAACATGGCAATTGAAGGCGCCATGATTCTCTTTTGTATATTCGCTTCGATCAAAGATATCTCTTGATTATCATAAGTAAAAGACTCTTTAAGCCTTATCTTGAAGACGATTTCCTTTTTCAGTTCGTTTTTTTCCCTTGGTTCGAGAAAATCCATGGGCGACAGAAAATTTTGATCTGGGTAAGAATCGAAAGTGACCACCGTGCCATCGACGCAACGATACGTTGAAAAGCTACTGAGGGTTCCGCTTTCCGATACGTTGTTTACGTCGATTCTTTCGATTGGCGGCATATCGGTAAACTTATCGATGAAAAACGCCGTAATGGCCGGTCCAAAGTCCATGCTTTCCACCAGGATATTTCCGGATAGTTTCAAGATACCCGCCATATTCTTCCCCCCTCTTCATAGAGAATTATATAATCAATTGCCTACTTCTTCAACAAATCCCTTAAAAAGAATGTCGGGTTTCCTGTTTCCAGATAACCTTGCCATACTTGACAAGTGTGGCTTTTAGCCATAAACTTATGGCAGAAGACAACGAGGTGATAACATGTGCGACACTTTATATAGAAAAACCGGAACATCGGCGTTTTTCGCCAAGAACAGCGACCGCAGTCCCAACGAACCCAATCTGACAGTATTTGTCGAAGCGAAACCGGGAGATCCCTTGAACCGGAAAAAATGCACTTATGTGGAAATTGACGAAAATCCGGACACCTTCGCGATGATTCTGGTGAAACCGAGTTGGATGTGGGGCGCCGAAATGGGAATCAACTCGCAAGGCGTCGCCATCGGTAACGAGGCGGTATTCACGAAAAACCGGGACAAAAAAACGGAAAGACTCACCGGGATGGATCTTCTTCGTCTCGGTTTGGAAGAAGGCGACACCGCCAGGCATGCTCTCGATGTAATCATCGGGTATCTGGAAAAGTACGGTCAGGGCGGGAATTGCGGGTTTGACAAGCCGTTTTACTATGACAACTCTTTCCTGATCGCCGATTCCCGGGAAGCTTTCATTCTGGAAATCGTGGGAAAAAAGCATATCGAATGGCAACTTGACGCCAGCGGCAACATATCCAACCGCCTGTCTGTGATGAATGAAACAGCCGCTGCTTTTTTTAAACGGAACACCGAACCGGTATTCACTTGCTTTTCCGGTTCTTTCAATCGGGAAAAAACATTGAGAGAAGCTCACATCACAGGAATCAAAGATGTGATAAAGGCGATGCAAATGCATCCGGCTGGTCTGACTACAAAAACACTTTTCCGGCGCGGAACCCTCAAAAGTCCCTGCATGCACTATTCAACGCTTGGCGATCATACGACTTCCAGCATGATTGTCGAATGGAAAGGCGACAAAATAACGATCTGGCTAACCGGACGCTCGACCCCTTGCCTGGCGATATATCTACCAGTCATATTCGATCGGCCCGGCATTCCGGTTTTCAAATCGGAAAAAGAATCCCTCGATTTCTGGCTTGAACGCGAATATCTGTCGCGTGCCGTTTTTTCGGGACTAGTCATAGAACGGGACTATAAAATACAAACAAACGCCATAGAAGAAAAATTGATCCAAATGGCGGCTGGACTGGGTGACGATTTGTCTTTTGAAGAGATCGGCGCATTCAACAATTATGTATTGGAAATGGAAGCCGGTTTTGTCAAAGAATATGCAAACATCATCCATAAGGTACAATCCGATCCCTCCGTTCTGACTGGACGCTGGAAAAAGAAAACCCTGACGCTTGGTAAAAACGTCTTTTTGGCTTCGCTGGAAGAAAGACGGAATACCAGATGAAAATCGTGCTCGCACCAGACAAATACAAGGGAGCGCTGAAAAGCATTCAGGTCGCCAATGCCATGGAAAAAGGCATTCGGAAAGTACTTCCCGATGCCAAGATCGTCAAATTGAACGTTTCCGACGGCGGCGAGGGCCTGGCGGATGCGATTCTGGCATGCAGAAAAGGCCGGAAAATCGTTTTAAGAACCACCGGTCCCGAAAACAAGGAAGTCACAAGTTCCTATGCGTTTCTTGAAGACATGACCGCCGTGATTGAATTGGCGGAGAGCGCCGGATTGGTTTTGGCAAAGAATCCGAATCCCGCCAAAACTACGACATACGGAACGGGCGAGATGATTCTTGACGCTTTGGACCGAAACGCCAAGGAAATATGGTTGGGCCTCGGCGGCAGCGCCACGAACGATGCCGGATGCGGAATCGCCAGTTGTCTCGGAGTGAAATACTTTGACAAATTTGGCCGTCGTTTCGTTCCGACGGGCGATACCCTCGTCAAAATCGCCGCAATCGACACTTCGGAAATTGACGAAAGAATCAGGAATATTAAAATAATCTGCTTAACAGACGTGGATAATCCGCTTTACGGACCAAATGGCGCCGCCAGAATCTATGCCCGGCAAAAAGGCGCTGATGACGCCATGATCGATCTGTTAGACGAAAACCTGGAACATTATGCTAAAATCCTGCAAGACTCATTCGGATTTGACGCCAATTTTGCCAAAGCGGGAGCCGCCGGCGGCACTCCGGTTTCGATGAAGGCGTTTTTCCATGCTTCTGTCAGAAACGGAGTTTTATTCTTACTTGAAGAATGCGGCTTCGGCCAAGTCATCAAAGACGCGGATCTGATTTTGACCGGCGAAGGCCGTTTCGATCATCAGAGTCTACAGGGAAAAGCCGTCAGCGGAATCATGAGAAAAGCATCTGAAGCCGGCGTTTCGGTTTATGTCCTGGCAGGATCCGTCGAGAAAAATCTTCTTCTTTACAAGCCGAAGGAAATCGCCGGTCTGATCCAGGTGACTCCGGATGACATGAACATAGGGGAAGCGATAAAAAATAGCGAAACTCTGATCGAGGCCTCCGCCGAAAATCTCATGATCAAACTTATAAAAAAATGACCGCTCCGTAGATTTCGGGGCGGTCTTTCAATCATCTGTGGTTTTTGCGGTTGTACAGGCAGTCGTCGATCATGACCACGAGCGCTACATAAAAGGACGCATTTTCCTCGTCGGACACGCCGATCTCGTAACTGTCTCCCCATGACATCCACTTCTTGTGGATCTCCACTACGGCCTGGCCGGCTTTTTCGATTGTGAAATCATGAGCCATGAAATCACCTGTGATCGAATAGTCGCCGCGACTGCTTAAGATATCGATCCGATGGCTCAAAACGGTAAAACGTTTCTTGATATTCGCCACTTCCTTGCCAGATGAATCGGTAAGACTGTAATGGGGCAACAGATGGAAAAGCATCCTTCTGATCGTGAACAGAATCTCCCCGGTCGGTTCACAGAAATCTTTTCTTCTGGTGAAGCTTATCCATGCGCCTTTGACATGGAATACTTCCTTTCCGCTCTCGTCGAACACGCTGTAGGTGTCCTTCAAGGCCAATACCTTTTGCTTCAGATAGTATCTTTTCATCTTTACCTCCCTTTGGCGGTCAAACCGCTTTTTTTCATTATCATTATATCATTTTCC
>DAOSWG010000012.1:0-8557 GCA_035379945.1 Bacillota bacterium | reverse complement strand
TTACCTCCCTTTGGCGGTCAAACCGCTTTTTTTCATTATCATTATATCATTTTCCTTATCATTTTCATATAACTGATGTAAATTTCTTTTCATGTTTTATCACACAAAATCTTCATTATATTGTCATAAACATAACATCTTTTTGCGTTATCATTACGGGTGTGAACAAAAATCCTGATATCAGGGGGAACATCAGTCATGAAACCGATCTTTTTGAAAAAAACCTTGCTCGCATTTATGATCTTACCGCTATTATTCCTATCTGGTTGTGATCTTTTCACAACAGGCGATGCATCAACTGATACATCCGACAGCATTATCAATGTATACGGAATCGACGAAAGCGTTCTGGAAAGCCTCGCCACCACGAACGACTATCCGTCGACAGTCACCGCTGCCGCCATTGTGATGCCATCTACCGTGGAGATAACCGCCGAAATAAGTTTTTCGTACACGGCCTCATATTATAGCCCCTGGGGATCGAGAACCGAGACAGTGACCGATTCCGCGACATCCGAAGCCACAGCGTTTTTCATCAACGAGGACGGTTATTTGCTTACAAATGCTCACGTGGTGACGTTGTCCGATTATGAAGACTATCCCGGTTTTACCTACACCGGATGGAATATCACCTTGAATTACGCCGACAGCGACACAATATTCTCGGCTTCGATCGTCGAATACGATGAAGCTTTGGATCTTGCAATCCTGCAAATAGACGAACCGATCACCGATCTTTCATATGTCACTTTTTTCAATATCACTTCTCCGGATGATTCGGCTTACGGAACCTCCGATGCGATTTCCTTGTATTACGGCGAACCGATCATTGCCGTAGGCAACGCCGAAGGCTACGGGATTTCCGTCACTTCTGGCGTCGTCTCCGCTCCGCTCAGATATTTCGACGACAGCGGTACCGTCATCCAAGCCATCCAGACCGACGCCGCAATCAATTCCGGAAACAGCGGCGGTCCGCTTTCCAACATGTGGGGGGCGACAATCGGGATCGATTCTTTCAAAATCGTGACTTCGACTTCGGAAAATCTCGGTTATGCGATTCCTTCCTATGTGGTAATGGATTATATCGATTCCGTTTCCGACTCGATCCAGTACTATTACACGAACGCCCGCTCCTTCGACAAAACGGATGTCATAAGTCATCTCGGTTGAAGCAGGACTTAGATATAAATCTTCTTCTCCTCCTTAAAAAACAGGATTCTGCCGAAGTCCTGTTTTTTTTGTCTCAAGTTGTTTTTGCCTTAGTTTTCATCCGGAAGACGAAGAATAGCATCAGAGCGGCAGCCACTCCCATCACGGCTCCGAATAAGAAAGTGTATTCCATCCTGATTCCCCACAAAAGGCCGGCGATCAAGGACGCAAAAAGCAGCCCGAGGCCCTGGGATGTCCCGTACAGCCCGAGGACGGTTCCTTTGTATTCAGGCTGGGATATTTCGACGATATAGGCTCTTTCCGCTCCGGAAATCAACGACTGGAAGATTCCGTAGAATCCGAACAAAAGATAGAAACCGAGTTTGTCTACGTTCATCGCCACTCCCAGATAAACAGCGGAATAGAGCAGGTAAGCGGGAATGATCAGACGCGACCGTTTGATCTTGTCGGACAGTTTTCCGAGCGGATAGGACGAAAGCGACGACACCAGGTTGTAGACTAAGTATATCAGGAGCACGTCTATGGTGGAATACCCTGCTGCGTTCAGTCTTAACACCAGAAAGGCGTTGCTGGAATTGCCGATCGAGAATAAGAATACGACGACCAGGTAGGCGACCAGACGTTTTTGAGGCCTGAAACTTCCGGATACTTGCTGCTTTATCGCCTTTCCGATCGTTTTCGTCTCCTTCACAAACAAGAGACAGAACAATCCGAAAAGCGCCGGGATGGCGGAAAACAGGAATATTTTCTTGAACACCGCCATGTCGGCGGACGTTTCTCCGTTTTTGACAAGCAAGCTCAAAAGCAAGATCGAAACGGCCACTCCTGCGGCCGAACCGAACATGTCGAGCGCCTTGTGAAGTCCGAAAGCTCTTCCGAGGGTCGCCTGTCCGCTTTCCGCCACAAGGGCGTCCCGCGGAGCGGTCCTTATTCCTTTTCCGATCCGGTCGACTAATTTGGCGATTAGCACAAAAACCCAGTTGAAGGAAAAGAACAGCAGGATCTTGTAGATGACGGCGCTGAAATAGCCGGTGAAAGCCAGAATTTTTTTCTTGCCGGATTTGTCTCCTAGATATCCTGAATAGCTCTTGAGAATCGCCGCTACGCTTTCTGCCAGCCCTTCGACCACGCCGATGATCGCTACGCTTGCGATAGTGGACAGGTAGATCGTGACGAGCGGATACACCATTTCCGTCGACAAATCGATGAACATGCTGACAAGACCAAGCAATACGATATTTTTAAATCCCTGTTTCACGGACAGGGACTTTTCTTTTTCGTTAAGCAATGTTTTCATCCCCACTCAAATTTGATATTAAAAAATCAACCAAAGCAAAATTGTTCCGAGAAAAGCCGAAGTCAGATTGGCGAAAAACACGGTGAGAAATAGTTTGGTCCCTCGGGAAGCCAATTGTGAAAGTACCATGTATTCGATCAGGAAAACCGTGATTTCCATACTTACGAAAAGCGCGGTTTCTTCCAAACCGATGTTGCTCAGGAAAAGTGAAAGCGGTCCGGCGGTTAAACTAGATCGGTAAACGAACCAATAGATGGCGGTATTCACCGCAAGATTGGTAGCGATGTTTATTAACAGGAATCCGAGAACAAACAGTTTGTCACGGTATTTGCCGAACCAATAAAATGGAAATTCGATCAAGAGCGTCATAAAGACCGCAGTGATAAAAACCAGAACCAGTTCAAGCATCTTTCTTGACGTCCTCCTCCGGTTTTGGAAGAATCTCCGGGTCCTTCTCCTGTTTTCTTTTCTTTTGAATGACAATGACAACACCGACGACTGAAGCGGTGATGATCCCCAGTATTATGAGGAAAACTACTGTATACATCACGACAAAAGGCCAAATCAAAACATCAAGAAACATTGGACAATCCCCCTTTTTCCCGTTGTATGTTTTTTACTGTTCTTTGATAGGAATAAACAATGCCGCATACCGATATCGCCAGCAAGGCAAGTATCAGATACCATGGAGCCCGGAAAACATTTTTCAACCAATCTCCGACATAAGTCCCGAGAAACAGAATGGCTGCAGTCATCCCGAAAGCAAACACCGGAAATCCCCTTAAGGCCCTGATCGCCATAAAAAGCGTGAGCGGCATCGTAAAATTGAAAAGAAAGATCGAAAACACGTAAAGGATCTCGACATCCCGGAAGAAAACCAATCCGATCAGGGACGGGAAGAAACCGACCATTGTGATCCTGACAATACCGATCCGATCCGCCAAAAAACCACCGACCGCCTTGCCTAAAAATATCGCTAGATAAATAGCCAGCTGTCCGGATGTCCCGGAAACGATATACTGTCCGGTCGCGATCGTTCCACAAAATCCTCTGAGAAGCACGACAATGAGCACGACGGACAAAAGCACCCAGTCCACCCGGAATACATCCGGTTTTTTCAAAGAAACGACAGGAACAAAAATACGTTCCTTTCCGAAGAAATAATAAAGAGCGTATATTAGCGCAACGATCGCCGACAGAATTGCCAAAGCGACGGACACTTCCGGAAACAGGGTTCCGATGCCAACTCCCAAAGCCCCGGGAGCGACGAACAATCCGAGAGAAGTCATGTCATCTTTCGATGCCGATTTGGCGATCGCAAAACCGCCAACATGAGCAAGAGCGTTTCCGAAGCCTAGAAAAACCGCTTGGGCGACGATGCCGATGAAGGAAATGAAACTTCCGAACGCTATAAGAAGCAATCCAGAAACAAGAAATAGGGACGCTACTTTCTTGAAATCGGTCATGATGCCCAGAAGCGGCTGGACCGTAAAAGCGAGGATGTCGTAAAGAATCACCGCGATGGCGGTCGTATAGATGTCCTGGGTTATTTTGTATAAAGTCGCGACCGCCGCCCCGTCCGCTACAAAATGTGCAAGACACATGAGTAGGAACTTGGTTCTGTCTTTCATATCTCATCACTTCCATCATATGAATTTATACCACAAATCGCCGTCAATCTCAACAATAAACGACAAAAGCGGGCATGACCAACGCTTTACTTATGATAATACTTATAGTATCATATTATTTGATATGACATTTGCCAAAGGAGAACATATGGAAGGACCTTATTCGATCGACAAAGACAGGATAAAACAGGAGTTGATCGACAAGCATCTTTTCGGACAACAGGCCGAACTCACAAAGCAAAGAAGGTTAAGAACAGCGGTGATGAGCGTTCTGCTTTTCGCGCTTATATACACTTTAATTTTCGGCACTTTGGAAAATCCTTTTGTCTACACCCTCTCCAACATTGGCAATCTTTTCGATTACCGGCTCTTTTTCATCATTTGGGCCATTGTCAGCGGTCTAGCGATCCAGGCGAGCGTGATCGCGCTTTTCCGGCTCGAGCACTACTATCGGAAATCGGGATACATCTTCGTCGGACTCGCCGCTTTCTTCTTAGTCATCACCGCAATCATCCCGGCTTTAAGTGAACTCTATCCCTTTTGGCTTTTAATTCACACGGTTTGCGCCGGAATCCACGCCGTGTTCATGCTGATGACGCTGATTCCGTATGTTGCCTACGTTTCGAAAAACAACCCGCGTCTCCGGTTGATCCTCATGATCTGGATGTTGGTCATCGTTGCCGGATCGATTGTGGCTCTCATTCTCTTTGGCAAATCCGGCATGTTCGAACTGTGGTTTTTTGCCACCACGATCCTGTTTCTTCTATATCTCAGCTTGATCCTGTTTGAGGAAAAGATCGTTAAACTCAGTTCAGTTTTTCTGAAAGATGAAAAAGATCTCGATTATGCGATTGAGAAGATCTACATCAATCTGGAACAAAACGAAAAGAAAAAAGCTGATAGGGAGGAAATAAAATAAATCCCCAAAAGCGGACACCCAAATATGAAATGAACCTTAAAAAGAAGACGCTAAACAAATAGGTCTTCTTTTTCATATCTAAATCCACCATTAGTTATTATTTTTTAATGTTGTATATGATACCAATTCTCCAATGCTTCTTTTATTACAGAGAATAAGAACTATCTCTACAGGAAAAAGCAAAATGTTTTAAACATTTCTTATAATAACTTCTGTGTTAGAAGGCTTTTTCCCTTCTAGATCGACTATTTCTATACCAGATCGCAACTTGCCATAACTTTTGTTCCCATATAAACAATCTTTGAAGATAAAATAGAAAGCGATCAGCTATAAAAGAAGATATTTGACGTAAAAGCAAATCTTCGGGATTACTTGATTTATATATGTTTCGACATTTTCTACGCTTAGTAAAATAAAAAGAATAATAGCCCACGAAATAAGCAAGAAGTCGATAATGAATGCTTTTATGCGCAAGCCAATCAAAGGTTGAACTTGTATATTGGCATAATCTATTATCAATCTGGCATTGAAGACCCTCATTCATTTCCATACCAATCCACCTGAAAATCCACTTAAAATTATGGGTCAGAAAACTCAGACGGATTCTACTGAATTCTTTTGTTTATTTCAAAATAGATACGGAACAGCGTGGGATGGATAGCTGTATCCATTTTCCATTACCTCATTTCATTTTTTACCAAGACAAAGCAGGAATCAATGGAGTAAAGATGGGAATCAGTTCCGGGGCATAGATAGCTACTAGCACGAGCGCGGCGATTTCGAGACGATTAATATCTGCCTTAAAGTACGAATAATTTCCGTAATCATCAAAGGTTGTTGACTTGAAGCTGATTCGTCCTAACGAATTGACCGAGATGTCAAATGCTTGATTTCCGTCCGTGAATGAAACTCCCATTTCACCACCGAAATATAACCCGACACCTTTTCCGTTGATATTTACATCAAGCCCAATTGAATATTCCCAAAATTTCCAAAATTCTTCGGGCCCACCGAAAGTTATGTTTACGGGTTTCCCACTTCCAGATGTTTTCCCCTCACCAGCAACGGTTTCCACAACAAAAAAATAACCAGTTAACACGCTTGTTTCTGAACTTATTGTGATGCCAATTGTTTCTGAAAACCAATTCCCAACCTTTTCCAAAATGATTTCCACGACAGACCATTTGGGTCAGTGTGCATTATGGGAGTAATATAGTCAGAGATAAACCGTTCCAATACAAAAACTTGATTTATTTATTCTTTCTCTTATCATATATTATCTCAAGATTATTAGAATAAAGTTTTTCTTGAAGGATTATTGCATCTTTTTCACTTATATAACCAATTTTACTTATCGAACCATTAATTTCTTTAATATATATTTGGCATGCACCACATTCATTTAAAGCCCCGAAGAAAAGTGTTACAAAATAATGAAAACGCCAGGGATAATAATGCATAATACTTATATTACTTATTTGAATCTTTTTTATTAGTATATTCTTGTTATATATTTCTATGCTTTTCTCATTAAAAACATAATTTTTACCTTTGTAGTATTTAGCAAATAAAAGTACAATTATTAATAACATCAATATTATTAAACTAGATATAAACCACCCAAAGTCTAAAGAAATATCGAGCGTTTTAAGCACGTGACCTACTAACATGTATCCAATAAATACTGCATAAAAAATTATGCATGGAATAGTAAAATAGACAATATATTTCCTGTTTGATTTTAATTTTATTTCCATTTTTATCACCTTATATCATCCAAATTACAGCATCAAATCCATAGTAATACACAGCTTTAAATAATAATCCTGAGGCTGTATTTCCAAACCATTGAGATGAAAACATCTTTGTTTGTCCAGGAATATTATAAAAACCAGATGCGCCAATTAAACCTCCAACCGCAAAAGCGAATGCTCCTGATGCCATCTGTTTAAATCCATTATTAATTGCATTATTCCAAGAAAAGTCTCTGTTATTCATCTTTGAATCAATTGCATTACAACCAATACCTACCCCAAAGTTAAATGCTAATGATCCTCCAAAAGCAGCTAACCCACCAAAAGCAGAAAACGCTCCACCACCTGTCATGATACCTAATCCTATTGCTGTACCTGTTGCAAACCCTTTTAAGCCTCCGCTTAATACTCCTGCAGCAATACTAGTTCCATCTTCTATTGCTGTAGAAAGCCCACTGTAGGCGCCTATTCCTGTACTGAATGCAACTGCCATTAAAGCTGCGCCAGCTAGACCACCAGTAAGCGTAGCTGCTACCGCTATAGCAACTACAAATATTGCTACTCCGCCAATCGCAAGAGTATTTTCTAACCATTCTGGCATTAATCCACTGCTGTCTGTAAACATCACAGGAGTAATGTAGTCAGAGATAACCCAAAATAAATTTATCTAATCATGTTGGTCCCTTCATTTTGAAAGAATTTCTCTCTAGCAATTTCTGGTTTTTCTATCAATTCTAAAAAGAAACGCTTGTCAGAAATCATCCATTCAGGAGCATTTACATCCTTATACCTAATTGTTTGAAAATAAGATCCTCCGCTATAATATATATGTGTTCCACCACTATAGCTTTTTGTATAACACCATTTACTGTTAGTTCTATTATCGATAATTTGAAGACTACCATTAAGTTTAAAGAAATTCAACACTTGAATATTAGATATATATAAAAGCACATACCTGGTCTTTTTTGAAGTTATAATTGCATAAACATCAAACACATATTCAGAATTAAGATCTCTTGAAAATTCATATCCATTTGACTTCTGAAACAGACCAAAATCCACTATTTTTACTTTCATAATTACCTCTCAGCTACTATTTTATAGTCAAACCAGATTTCGAATGGATACCAACCTTGTAAATATCTATTTCCAACATAGTGAATGGTGTTTCCTCCAAATGACATCTGGTATTTGGACCAGCCAAGCCAACCAGGCATTCTAGGATCATTCAGGCCAAACAATCTTGTTCCCGAATTAGGCGTTGTTTTAGCAGCATTCATTGTTATGTTAGACTTTAAGTTTGTTGGTTGATTGTTCCCTGTACTTGGATATGGTAATACCGATCCAGCTAAAATATATGAGTAAGCTAGCATCCCTACAGAAACCGAGAAAGTATTATATCCCTTTTCTCCCATTAGATTTCGGAGATAATTATTTCCTGTAAGAACATTAATCCCTTCATTTACTCCAATAGCTATTGTTGAAACCGCTATAACTGCAGCGCTTACTGAAACAGCCGTCGCTGCTGCAGCACCTAATGCAAGACTACCAGTATATGCAACTGCAAGAGTTTGTACAAATCCAGCCAAAGCTGGAGCTGCAGCAATCACAGCTCCTGCAGTCATTAATGCAACACAAACAACTGCAATAGCTAGAACTGATACTCCTACCCACATTAACCACTCAGGTGCATATCCGCTTATGTCTGAATACATCACTGGATTATTTGCACAATAAGCATACATGTTTATTATTTAATACATGGCGTATTTGCAATATTATT
>DAOSWG010000011.1:0-44398 GCA_035379945.1 Bacillota bacterium | reverse complement strand
ATTTCAGGACTTTTTTTGTTTCTCCAGAAGCGCGGCTATCCTGTCCGCGGTTTCATCGGAGATATCATGCTCGATGCCACAGGCTTCTATGTTGGCCCTACTCTCTTCGACTCCCAAAATATCCGTTAAGAAATGTTTCAGGATCCGGTGTTTCTTCTCGACATTCTGAGATACGTTCAGTCCATACTCCGTCAGGGATATGTTGCCATAGGGCAATTTTGATACCATGCCCTTTTCTTTCAAGGTGGTAACGGCACGACTGACGCTGGCGCGGGAGACTCCGAGACGATTGGCGATGTCTATCGATCGGACACTTGTTTGTCCCAAAAGGTATATGGCTTCAAGATAATCTTCGATCGAGTCGCTGAAATGCTGGTCACTTTTCACTAGTGTGTCTCCCCTTTCTCTTTTGTTCCTGGTTTCTTTCCCTACCGGGTTCGTTATTGCATACGCCTTGCGATGAACAGCCGATGCATGATTCGCACCCTTTGGTTCTTATTATACGCTTAATCGTGAAAAACACAATCAACGCCGCTGTTATTGCAACAATGGCTGTAATAACTCCGCCGGCACCGAGTGATCCTACCTGATAAATAATCAGTGATACCAGATAAGCAACAATCAGTTCATAAAAAACCGTGAACCAGAACCATTTTTTCGAAGCCAGTTCCTTTCGCATAGCGGAAAGGGCGGCGACACAAGGAGATGCCAACAAAGCGAAAGTCATAAAAGCATAGGCTTGCGCCGGTGTGAAGGCCGAACGGATCGACTCATAAAGCAATGATCCGTTCTCGATGGCGTTACCGGTTACCCCGTAAAGGATGCCAAGCGTCCCCACAACCGATTCTTTAGCCACGATCCCAGTCAAAATAGCAACAGTAGGCTGCCAGGACGTAAATCCGATCGGACGGAATACCGGCAAGATGAACTTGCCGAAATACCCTAGGAAACTGTACTCCAGATCAGACACGTCAAGCAAGCCGAACACTCCATCCTTGAAACCGAAATAACTTAAAAACCATATGATGATGAATGCTCCCAGCAGGATGGTTCCGGCTTTGATTAAAAAAGCCTTGGACCTTTCCCAGGTATGAAGCATCGTATTTTTAAAAGTCGGCATCCGATATTCCGGGAGTTCCATCAAATAATTCGCGCTTGTTCCTTTGAAAATGGTTTTCTTGAAAAGGATCGCAGACATAATCGCAACCAGCAAGCCAAGTATGTACATGGAGAAAACAATCAGATACGAATAACCGAAAAACAAGGCTCCCGCAAACACGCCATAGATCGGAGCCTTGGCTCCGCATGAAACGAAAGGAATGATCATCGTCGTCACCTTTCGATCATCATCGCGGTCAAGCGTCCTGGTAGATGCCATCGCTGGCACCGAACAGCCGAACCCTATCAGCATGGGAATGAAAGATTTACCCGAAAGACCGAATCTTCTCAGAGCCCGGTCCATAATGAAAGCCGCTCTTGCCATGTAACCGGAATCTTCCAAAATCGAAAGGAACAAAAACAACACCACAAGCTGGGGCAAGAAACCGAGTACGGCGGATAGTCCGCCGAAAATCCCGTTTTCCAACATGCTGGAAACCCAAGCGGCTGCGCCGGCTGATGCCAGAAAATCTTCGATATAGGAAAACAACCAATCAAGTCCTTTAACAAACCACACGGTGATATATGAGGTTACCGGTCCGAATGCAAGATAGAAAACTCCGAACATGATAGCCGCAAATATCGGAAGTCCCAGCCATCTGTTGGTCAGCACCCGATCGATCTTATCGGTTTTCGATTCCGTTTCCAAAGGATTCTTACGATATACCTTTTTGCATAATTTGATTATCTGATCATAACGGTCGTTCGGAATAACCATATCGAAATCGATATCGTATTCCTTACGGTTTTTTGCATATGAATCCAAAAGTTTTGCCGTTTCTTCCTTGTCCAGTTTTATTTCCTTAAGATCCAGGGATTTAAGTCCGTCCTCGAAAAAACGAATGGCCGCGAAACGGTCGCCGCCAAGCGCTTCGGCGAACTCTTTAATCGTCTTTTCGACTTTCTCCCCGTACAAATGCGAAGTTGATGAAACCGTATAATCGAAATTGATTATTTTGTCAATCAGTTCCTCGGTGCCGTTTTTACGACAAGCGACGATCGGGACCACCGGTACTCCCAGTTCCTTTTCCATGGCAAATGCATCGATGAAATCTTCCTGTTTTTCGATAATGTCCATGCAATTGAGGGCGACGATGATCGGAACGCCGGCATCAAGTAATTGATATGTCAGGAACAGATTCCTCTCAAGATTCGAAGCATCGACGATGTTGATAATCAAATCCATGTTTTTTCCGTAGACGAAACGTGCGGCTATCTCTTCTTCCAAAGAGATGGTGGACAGGGAATAGATTCCTGGCAGATCGATTATCTCCGCCATGAAATTGTCTCGTTTCAAAAAACCGGATTTTTTCTCCACTGTCACTCCGGGCCAGTTTCCGACCGATTGATTCGATCCGGTCAAAGAATTGAAGAGCGTCGTTTTTCCGCAGTTCGGATTTCCGAGCAAAGCGATCTTTTTCATTTGCCGTTTCCTTCGACAAGTTCGACATCGATCATCCTTGCTTCCGCTTTTCTTAATGTCAGCGAATATCCTCTGACCCTAATTTCCATCGGATCGCCCAGGGGTGCCATCCGTTTCACGGCGACGATTGTACCAGTCGTAAGTCCCATGTCGATAATCCTTTTTCTAAGGTTGTTGACAAAGATGTTCTTTATCACGCATTTTTCTCCCGGCTTCACATCTTTAAGTGTCATGATTGTTTCTCCTTTTGTTAGCTTTCGCTAACATAACTAGCAAAAAAAATGCGATATGTTAGCTTCGTATAACATTATATCCTCCGCCGTTGTATTTGTCAATCCCGAAAAAAGAAAACGGTTCTTTTTTAAGAACCGTTCTTTTCTAATTCCAATAAATATTTTTTCATATCGGCTCCGCCGTTATAATTGCCGGTTAATCCGTTTTTCCTGATTATCCGGTGACAGGGAATTACGATCGGAAGCGGATTGTTCTTAAGGGCCGTTCCCACTGCCCTAATGGCTTTTTTGTGTCCGGACATTTCAGCAATCAAAGAATAACTCGCGGTTTTTCCGTATGGGATTTGATGCAGAGCTTTCCAAACGTCTTGCTGGAATAATGTCCCTTTCATTTTGTAGGGGATATCGAAATTTTTCCGGTTTTTGGAAAAATACTCCTCCAATTGCCTAAGGACTATTTTGGCCGGTCCATCCAAAAGTTCGGGCGGAGTTTCGTTTTCTGATGTCGTGTCGATTGAAAGCAGAAATCCGTCTTCGATCACAATTTGGAAATTTCTGTATTTTGTCTTGATGACAAATATCTTTTTCAAATCGCCTTTACCTCTTTGGTGGCGATAATATCGACGCCAGTGTTGCAGACATTCGCAAGGATCACGTCTCCTTCATGAACGGGAGCCTTCGCTTTCAATCCTTTGAGCGAAATCATGCATTCCATGATCTTGTCTTTCGGAATCTCGCCTTTGGTTTTTATGGAAACCATCGGGACTTCTCCGTTAACGACCGGTATTGTGGATGTGATCACCCTAACCGGATGCAACACTTCTTCTTTGGCGTATTTTTCCCCGCGCGGACAACTGAATCCGGAAACCTCGATTTTATCGCCGTCGATTTTTACCGACAACTGGCATCCGAGCGGACAATTGATACAAGTCAAAGTTTTTTCCTTTGCCACGCTAATCACTCCTCTTCCACAACGATCGTAATCGTCTTCAAGTCGGATACGTTGTCAAACCAAATTTTCGGTAACAGCACTTGTTCCATTTCCCCGGGTGTCAAAACGCGTTTTTGCTTATGATAGAGTCGCTTGGTATCGAAATAAACCGAAATATATTTATTTTCATATACCCCGGACACCCGGAATCTGACCGTCAAGGAGCCCGTTAACGAACCTTTATCCACATAACTCGGGACCGTGTATCTCACACCGTTTCCGGTTTGGATCACTGTTTGGCGCTTGACTGCCGGAAGCCCTTCTAAATACTTGGCCGCATATTCCCCGGCTGCTTCGGCTTCCATGCTGACATAATCGACTAGATCGTGCACATGCAGGACATTGCCACAGGCAAAGATTCCGGGAATCGATGTTTCCAAAGAATTGGAAACGACAGGCCCCTGGGTCTTCTGACTTATCTCCACTCCGGCTTTCCGGGAAAGTTCGTTTTCCGGAATCAATCCGACCGATAACAACAAAGTATCACACTCTACATATTCCTCGGAACCAGGAATCGGCTTCATGTTTTCATCAACGGCGCTGACCGTCACGCCTTCGACGCGGTCACGGCCGTATATATTTGTGACAGTATGACTCAGCCGTAAAGGTATGTTGTAATCATTGAGACATTGAACGATGTTTCTTTTCAGTCCGCCCGAATAAGGCATGATCTCCAAGACCATTTTCACATTGGCGCCTTCTAAAGTCAAACGTCTCGCCATAATGAGACCGATGTCCCCCGAACCGAGAATAACGATATTTCTTCCGGGAAGATATCCGTCGATATTGACGAATTTCTGGGCTGTTCCGGCCGAGAAAATACCGGACGGCCGATATCCCGGAATATTCAGGGCTCCCCGCGGTCTTTCACGGCACCCCATCGCCAAAATGATGGACTTTGCTTTGATTTCCATGATACCGTCGGTTTCATTTATCGCCGTGATTTTCTTGTCATGATCAAGATCGATCACCATCGTGTCCAAAATATAAGGAATCTTTTCTTCTAGCACCTGATCAACGTATCTTTTGGCATATTCAGGACCGGTAAGTTCTTCTTTGAAAGTATGAAGGCCGAAGCCGTTGTGGATGCACTGATTCAGAATGCCGCCGAGATGATTCTCTCTTTCGATTATCAATATGTCCTTTACTCCGTTTTTGTGAGCGGCTACAGCTGCGGCCAATCCGGCCGGTCCACCGCCGATAATCACTAAATCTTTTTCAAACATGGCGGCCACCTCACAACATGTCCTTGTCGAAACCGACAAGGTACGTGGATTTTTCACTGAATTTTTCTATCTCACGTGGATCCTTTTTAAGCTCCTGCGCTAGGATTTCCAGCACTCTCGGAGAACAGAAACCCCCTTGACAGCGTCCGCTGCCAGCACGGGTCCTCCGTTTGATTCCGTCGACGGTTGTGGCGCCAAGCGGGCGATGAATAGCGTTCTTTATCTCCGCCAATGTCACTAGTTCGCAACGGCAAATCACATGTCCGTATTCCGGGTCAGAAAGAAACAATTTTTGTCTTTCCGCGTTGCCTAATTGCTCGAACCGGACAAGTTTCTCGCGTTTGTCGATATAATTTTCACGAAGATTTGCATGGAGATATGTGGCCACCCATTTTGCCATGTCGATCGCAATGGCCGGTGCCGCTGTCAGACCCGGTGATTCAATTCCGAGGGCGTTAAAGAATCCGGGAACATCTTCGGCTTCACCCAAAACGAAGTCGCCGCCTTCTTCCGAAGCACGCAGGCCGGCAAATCCGGTGATGATGAATTTGGTTGGAACTTTTGCCACGCTTTGCGAAGCGGTTTCCAAGACATAGTCCAAACCTTCAGCCGAAGTCATGGTGTCTTCCTTGTCATATTTTCCGAGCGAGTTCGGACCCACAAGCAAATTTCCTTCCGCTGTCGGAGTGACGAGAACGCCTTTGCCTTTCGGTGTAGGCAATTGGAAAATGGTGGAATGCACCATATCTCCCACTTCTTTGTCGAATAGGCAATATTCGCCTTTTCTCGGCATTATCTTCTTCTTGTGTTCTGAAATCCAGTTGTTGATGTCGTCACTGAAAACGCCGGCGGCATTGACGATGGCTTTGGTTTGAAAATCACCTTTATTGGTCGTTACTATAAAATGTCCGTTCTCTTTGCGAATATTCGTGACTTCGGTATCAAAGAAAAATTTGGTCCCGTTCTGGCAGGCAATTTCCGCCGGACCGATCGTTAATTGGAAAGGATCGACGATTCCTCCCGTCGGTGCATACAAGGCATGTTTCACTTCGGGATTTAGATTTGGTTCCAGGGAAAAGATTTCTTCCTTGCCGATGATTCTCAATTGTTCGACTCCGTTTTTGATTCCCTGATCATACAGTTCCTCTAATTTGGGAATCCCTTCGTCAGTAAGGGAAATGATTAAAGAACCGTTCTGTTTAAACGGTATCTGCAGTCTTTCACAGAAATCTTTCATCATCTTGTTTCCGATAACATTGTATTTTGCCTTCAAAGTTCCGGGCAGGGCGTCGTATCCGCTGTGAGCAATGCCCGAATTTGCTTTCGAGGTTTCTTCGCAAACATCCGAATGTTTTTCCAAAACCGCGATCTTCAAATCGTATCTTGCCATTTCCGCGGCGATATTCGCGCCGACGACTCCGGCTCCGATTATGATTACGTCAAACATGGTGTCACCTTCCGTCGATGTCCGCATGGACAATATTTACCATAAAATTTCTAAGAGTTTTCTTATATTTATCCGTTTCGTTACGACAAGCGTCGGTATGCCGGGAATGACTGCCGGCGATGAAAAGATCCTTGCCGGTAGGACAGGCAGCAAAAAGAAGTTCGCTGTGGATCGGTGGAATAAAAGCGTCTTCGCCTCCATGCATGAAGAGGATCGGGACTTTGGCTTTCCGGACTTCTTCAATCGGCGATATCCGAAAAATACTGGTCTTCGTAAATAACCGGAAAAAGAAATCGACTATCCATATTACCGGATACATGGGCAAATGAACTTTATTCCGGATCAGATATTTTAGCAAGAGACTCAAATCGGCAAACGGACAATCGGCCACCACGAATTTCACCCGGTCATCGCCGGACTGTTCCATGAGAACGATTGCTCCTCCCATTGATTCCCCATATGTTCCAAGATAGATATCGTTACCGAATCTTTTATAAGTATCAGATATGATATCGTACAGATCATCTTTTTCGTAGTATCCCATGGTACAATTTTTACCGCCGGAAGCGCCATGGTATCTCTCGTCATAGAGAATGACATTAAAGCCGTAATTTCTCATGAAGGTAGCATATTTCCAGCCGCCATGGCTCGTATACGTATAACCATGAGCGATGACAATATAACGCTTGGTCGGAATTTCAGCCGGCAAAAAATACAATTGCAGAGGATATTTATGGCGCGATTCGATCTGATACATCGAAAAACGCCAATCTTTTGTCGCTTTCAATATCTCCGGACTTTTTTCCAATTCTCTTTTTCTGGTCTCGGATAATGTCATCCTTTTCGGATGAAAAAGCATCTTGGCAACAAGATAACCGATGTTGACAAGATATATTGCGATCAGAGCCAGAAAGATAAGCACCCACCAGTACCAATCCATGAGCGATCATCCCTTCTGTGAATATTTGATTATGTCACTATATATTTTAGCACATTGTCGGCCATTTGGCCGAAAAAACCGGACCTGATACCCAAAAAACATCGCTTTTTCATGTTTCTTCTACCAATTGCCGGTTCTGTTTTTTGTTTAGTTTGATTCTTTCCAAAAACGCAAGCAGGATCAGTGATCCGGCATAAAGAATCGCCCCCTTGAACATGTCGGATATATTCAAAGACCACCAAATTCCGTTTTCATCGATAACTTTCACAAGTTCGATCGCCAAAGGAATTCTAAGCACGTTTCCGACAATTCCGATAATCGAAGGAATATAGGTTTTCCCGACTCCGTTATAAAGTCCGGTGCCGATTGCCTCCATCATCATGAAAATCTGGGCCAGACTGATTATTTTGAGATAAGCAACTCCGTAAGAAAGCGAAACCGGATCGCTTATGAATATCCCGAGCAAAAAATCCGAAAAGAAATAAAGGCACAAAGCAACCGCAGCGGCGTAAGGCAAAAGCAGTCCGGACATGATTCCGAACCCTTTCCGGATCCGTCCATGCAAACGGGCTCCGAAGTTTTGGGCTACAAACACCGTCAGGGCGGTTTGGAACCCGCCGGCTATCATCCATGTCAGCTGTTCGATTTGCACGCCAACCCTCTGGGCAGCCACCACATACTCACCGTATTCATAAACCATCCGGGCGATAAAAATCGAGATTGAGGTGAAAAGCATGCTTTGCAGCCCGGTAGGCAATCCGATCTTGACGATTTCCAGAAGATACTTCTTGCGAAATGCCGACAGACGAAAACGGAACATTTTGTTTTTCTTGGCGTAAAGAAAAACAAATGCGACCAAAGTGATGATTTGTCCGATCACAGTGGCTAGTGCCGCTCCCGAAACACCCATCCGTAAAACCAGGATAAAGAGCGGATCCAAAATCATGTTTACCACGATTCCTATCAGCATGATCAAAAAGTTCGTCATGGTCTTTCCCACGCCATCATTGATGGCGACGAATCCGTATGTCAAGAATTGGACGAATAGAAACGAACCGACAATCGCCAGATAATTGACGGTGTACTCGACTACGTTTTCGTTGCCGATGTTGAAGATCGAGATGATCTGTCTGCGAAACACCACGACGACAACTGAGAAAAACAGGCCCAGTATGGCCTGCAATATCAAACCGTTTTCCGCATATCCGGCCAACCGGTCGGTTTTGTTTTCTCCGACCGAATGGGCTACTTTCACACTGGTGCCGATCCTTCCGATCATGATGATCCCGAAAGCGAACCAGGTGATATAAGCAGCGGTTCCGACAGCCGAAATCGCTTGGCTTTCGACTATTCCGATCAGTTCCACATGCCCCACCCAAAAAATGTCGGTCAAGTTGTATGCCATTTGCGACAATGACAAAAGCAAGACCGGAAGCGCGACATAAAAGAGTTTCTTTATGATGCTGCCTTCGGTCAGATTATAAATGCGTGCCAAATGTTTCACCTCATGTCATGTTTTAACGGGGTTTTGAAATTATTCTTCGGATGATTCTAGGAAAAAAGTCGCTTCCATATCCGCAATCGATAGACAAAGCGCCAAAGGAAATAGTTCGAACGAACGCGAGACGTCAGCCTTGTTTTCCATATCGGCGGAGAATCCCATGTGATAACGGATGGCGAAAGCCTCTTCACGCGTGAGACGCATGAAACCGGATATGATATAAACCGATTTCTCTCCGTGCCCGTATGGCAGATCGTCACGATAGTCAAAAGACGGAACTTGATTCCATTTTCCGTTCGCATCCTTCACGTTACGGAACGATTTTCGATACACGTTAACCTTGCATAGATCATGCAAAAGCCCGACGATCGCAACGCTTTCTTCCGATGGTTGGCATTTGTATTCGTCCGTCACGCGTTCTCTGCCAAGATAGTCTCTCAGACAATGATAGACATTTAGCGAATGTTCGACGAGGCCGCCTTCATGGGACAGATGAAATCTGGTCGATGCCGGCGCTGTGAAAAAGTCGGATTGATCCGACAAAAGATATTGCAACAGTTCCTCGGATCCCGGGCGTCTGATATGTTTCCGGTATAAATCGATGAATTCGTCTTGGTAATTTGCCATAATGCCTACAAGAGATCGCACAGGGCGGCGGTGCCGATGACCTGATAGGTTTTCCCGTCCAGTTCGACGGGTACTTCCACCTCGATCAGATCCTTGATTCTGTAATCGGCGTTGGAACTCAAGTCTTTGATGAGATCGCCTTTTGTAAGGTTGTTCGATTCCTTGTCGCCATAGAACACAAACATGTCGTCCTCATCATATCTTTTGGCATTCCGAGGCATGATGCCTTCGATCAGGTCGGACACGGAATTGTCTCTGCGGATTTGGAATTTATATGGATTTTCCAAGTTGAACCGGCGACGCAGACTGTCTTCGAGTATGGTGCTTTCCACGCTTGATTTGGCTTGTTGATACCCTTTCTCGGCAGTCTTGGCGATCTTAAGCCCGAGATCGCGCAATTTTTTCATGGTGTCGCTGATTTCTTTTTTCATTTTGCTTCCTCCTGTTTTAGAAGAGTCCGATTATTTTGCCATCGATGACATCCATGTTTTCGAAGGCTCCGTTTCTTGGCAAGCCGGGCATTGTCATGACATCGCCCGTCAAAGCCACCAGAAAACCGGCGCCAATCGATGGTTTCATATCCCTGATCGTGATTGTGAAATTTTCTGGACGTCCGATTTTTTTCGGATCATCTGACAATGACAAAGGGGTTTTAGCCATACAGATGGGCATCTTGTTCCATCCGAAAGCATCATAAGTCTCAATCGCTTTTTCCGCCGCTTCCGAATATTCCACGTTAGCGGCTCCGTATACTTTTTTGGCGATTCTTTCGATTTTTTCTTTGATTGACAAGTCGACATCGTATAACAAACCGGAATGCTGACTAGACTTGTTTTCAATGGTTTCGATGACCATTTTTGCAAGTTCCATTCCGCCGGCAGATCCGTTGGCAAACACATCGGAAAGCGCCATCGGACAATTGTTTTCTTTCGCCCAGTTCATCATGTAATCCATTTCCGCTTGGCTGTCGGATAAGAATCTGTTAAGGGCAACAACGAAAGGAATCTTGTAAAAACCGATATTTTCGATATGCTTTTCCAAGTTGACGATTCCTTTTGCCAAAGCTTCGACATTTTCTTCTGCTAATTTGTCCTTTTCGACGCCTCCGTGATGCTTAAGAGCGCGGATGCTGGCAACCAGTACAATAGCCGAAGGCAACACTCCCAAAAGACGGGATTTGATATCGAGGAACTTCTCCATTCCGAGATCGGCACCGAAACCGGCTTCGGTCACTACATAATCGCCGGCTCTTCTGGCAAAATCAGTGGCAATCAACGAGTTGCATCCGTGGGCGATATTCGCAAAAGGACCGCCGTGGATCAATACGGGATTGTTCTCCAAGGTTTGCACGAGATTTGGTTTGATAGCGTCTTTCAATAACATCGTGGCGGCACCGGCGGCTTTTAAGTCGCTTACTGTTACCGGATTGCCGCTTTTATCATAAGCCACGACGATACGAGCGATTCGCTTCTTTAGATCATCGATATCCCTTGCCAGGCAAAGAACCGCCATGATCTCGGAAGCCACGCTGATGTCGAAACCGTCATAGCGCGGAGTTTCCTTCTTGCTTGACAAACCGACCTGGATCCTTCTTAATGCCCGGTCGTTCATATCCATCGCCCGTTTCCAAACGATTCTTTCCGGGTCGATATTGAGCTGGTTTCCAAAATAAAGATGATTGTCGATGACGGCGCTGATCAAATTGTTGGCAGCCGTCACGGCATGAATGTCTCCGGTGAAATGCAGGTTGATGTCTTCCATCGGTACCACTTGGGCGTAGCCGCCCCCGGCGGCTCCTCCCTTGACGCCCATGACCGGTCCGAGCGATGGTTCCCTTAGACAGATCACGGTATTTTTTCCCAGTCGGTTCAAGGCGTCGCCTAGTCCGATCGTGGTGGTCGACTTGCCTTCCCCGGCCGGTGTCGGGTTAATAGCGGTGACAAGGATCACCTTGCCGTTCTTTTGAAAGCGGTCGGATTTCACCGCTTCCATGTTGATTTTGGCTTTGTAGTTGCCATATAGTTCGATATCGGAGTCTTTCAATCCGAGCTTACCGGCGATCTTTGTGATCGTCTCCATTTTTGCTTTTTGGGCAATTTGCAGATCTGAGTCCATTTCTTGTTTGTCCTTTCCCTTCTTATCTTAAAACCATTTTTTCCTTTTGAAGAAGATAAGCATGCCGACTGCCAGCAAAACACAGATGGCTGTGAATGCCGGTATGGCATATTTGTAATCAAGGATGCCGAAATATGTGAAATTCATTCCGAAGATTCCCGTAATGAAAGTCAGGGGGATGAAAATTGCTGAAAACAACGTGAGAGTCGTCATGATCTGATTCATTTTGTATGACTGGTTATTCATCATCAGATCGAGAAGGTGGCGGATTTCCTCACGGGCAGTATTCAATTGATCGTCAAGCCTTTGCAAGTGGTCCCGCAAATCCTGAAAATATGGCTCGGTGTCTTTAGAGAAAAGCAAGCCAGCTGTCGCAGATCCCATCGCCACACGCAGTTCGCTCATAAGTGGCGATACCGCTTCTTTCAACTTCAAAAATTGCTTTCTGGTCAAATAGAAACTTTCCTGGTCGATTTTCTCGTTTTCCAGGATTTCCTCTTCGAAATCATTCGCCCGTTTCTCAAGCGTGTCATAAATATCCAGATGATTGTCGGTTACGATATCGAGGATTTGGTAATAAAGATAATCGATACCGCGTTTACGCAATTCCTCGTTTTTTTGAAAAAGGCCAGGTAAAGCCGCAAGATAGGCCGGCTCCGTTTCATGGAAAGTGATCAACGCATCCTTGTTCATGAAAATACTCAGATAATCATGCTTGATCTCTTCGCCGTCCTGATATTCGAGATGCAATGAGGAAAACAGGAAATCGTCGTGCATCTCGACCTTGGTTCTTTGCTTGACGTTGAAAACGTCTTCGAGAATTAGCGGATTGATCGAGTAAAATTCCCTTATCGTTTTGACCTTGTCGATTTCCTTGAGGCCTATGACCTGAATATAATGCTTTTTACCGGGAAGGGAAACGAAATTATCCGTTATTTCAACTTTATTTTCATCATATTGGTAATGGACGATCTTTGTTTTAACTTCCGGATGTTCGCCCGTATAAATGAGCGACTTCGGCATGACGTATTCTCTGATTCTCAACGGTTCGCACCTCCGCTCTCTTTCAACTTGAGCAATGTGACGCTCTCGACATTTGCCGTATGCGGAAACATATCAAGCGGTTGGATGTAGCAAACCTCATACTTGCTTTCTAAGCCGGCAATGTTCTTTGCCAGAGTCGACGGATTGCATGACACATAGATTATTTTCTTGATTTTAGTTTTGACAATCAGTTTCACGATCTCTTCGGGAAGCCCGGCCCGCGGGGGATCTAATACAAGAATATCCGGCTTCACTCCATTTGCGATCAGTTTGGGAAGGGCGCCTTCGACATGGTCACAGATAAAAGAAACATTTTTGATTCCATTCGCTGTGGCGTTTTTGGTCGCATCTGCGATCGAGGCGGGAGAATAATCAATCCCAATGACCCTTTTCGCTTTTCTGGCCATCATCAAAGATGTCATTCCAATACCGGAATAAGCGTCAATCACCGTCTCTTTGCCCTCTAATTCCGCCGCTTTGACGATCTCATCGTACAAAACCTTCATCTGCGCCGTGTTCAATTGATGAAAAGCATCGGGGGAGATACGTATTTTCATGTTGGAAAATAAATCAGTAATATAGGGCTTACCGGCCAAAAGTTCCACCGCCGGTCCGAACATCATGGGGTTATTTTTTTTGTTCACGCTATATGTCACGGAAACAACGGAAGGATTTTTTGCCATCAGATCTTTTGCGACTTCTTTCAACACAGGATCGAAATCGGTCACAATAAACGTCACACTGGCAGTTTCCGTTGAAGCGAGATATCTGGTAACGAGATTTAGAAGGATACCTTCCTTATTCATTTGGTCGGAAGCCATGACGTGATACTTTCTCAATACCGTTAAAGCTTCCTGGTTGATCTGATTCACATGTTCGTCTTCCGTCATGCATGTGTCGACATAAACGAACTGGTTTGTGCCTTGGCGAAACAGTCCGAGAGCCAGCCCGAAATTGGTGTTTTTGAATGGACGCTGGGATTTGTTGCGATAATGGTAATTGTTCGCCAAACCGAGTGCCTTTCGGATTTTAAGCGAAGCGATGTCCAGACTCGTATATCGGGAAAGCGATTGTTTCAGAAGGCTCAATTTCGCTTTGAGCTGTTCTTTGTATTCGACATGCTGCAACTGGCAACCGCCACATTGTTCATAGAATTTGCACGGTGGCTCGACACGCCGATTCGACGGCTTGACGACTTCTTCCAGTTTGGCGACGGCATATTTGTCATACAGTTCGACAATCTCGCAATTGACGATTTCCTTGGTAATCGCTCTGGGCACAAAAATGGCAAGCCGGTTGAAATAACCGATGCCCTCGCCGTTGATTCCCATCTTGCGGATTTCCAGTTTTACCTTGCTGCCATTTTCTAATGAAAACATGGCGTCGTCGCCTCGCGTTTCTTGGTTTTTTTCATCTATATTCTACCACGAATACCATAATATATAAAGGGATATGGAATCAAAAAAGGCACGGATGCCCGTACCTTTTATTTTGGGGTGTAAGTTGAAACCATGCTTTTGATCATTTCCTTGATTTCAACGCTGTTTAGGGTTTCGAACTTTCCTGTGATATCGCGGATTTCTTCCTCGATCGGCATTATTTCCGAGCCCCTGTCGATGAAGATCTTTTTGTTGGCTGTTTTTGTTATGTCTTTTGTTTTGTCAACCAAAAGTTCTTCGTACATCTTTTCTCCCGGACGCAACCCGGTAATGCTGATATCAATGTCAATATACGGTCTTCTTCCAGAAAGCATGATCATTTTCTCGGCTAGGTCGATTATCTTGACAGGATCTCCCATATCCAGAATGAAGATTTCGCCACCCTTGGCGAATGTTCCAGACTGGAGAATCAGCCCGACGGCTTCCGGAATTGTCATGAAGTAACGAATAATCCTTTCATCAGTGACAGTAAGCGGACCTCCGTTTTCGATTTGCTTCTTGAATAGCGGTACGACGGATCCATTGCTGCCTAGGACATTGCCAAAACGCACTGCCGAGTATTTGGTAGAGGACACACTATTGAAATACTGCATGATCATTTCCGCAAATCGTTTGGTCGCTCCCATGACATTGGTCGGTCTGACGGCTTTGTCACTAGAAACCAAAACCACTTTTTCCACATTGTAAAGCGATGCCAGTTTGCAAATATTGTATGTTCCGATGACATTGGTTCTGACCGCTTCGATGGGAGAATCTTCCATCAGCGGCACATGCTTATATGCCGCCGCATGAAATATGAGTTGTGGTTTGAAAGCTGAAAATATGGCATTCATCCGATTGTAATTGTATACTGAACCAATCAATACTTTTCTTTGAACTGGTTCTTCGTCCGATGTGGCGTATTTATGGTTTAGTTCCATCTGGATGTCGTAAACGCCGTTCTCGTAAATATCCAACATCAACAATTCGGACGGTCTCATGTCTACGATTTGCCTGACCAGTTCCGAACCGATAGATCCTCCGGCCCCAGTGACTATGACTCTTTTTCCGGAAATAAATTCGCTGATCCCGCTGCTGTCAAGCTCCACAACATCACGACTTAAAAGGTCTTCGACATTGATTTCCAGAAACTTTTTCGGCGTATCTTTTTTCAATTCCTTGAATTTCGGTATTCTTTTGATTCTCACCGGTCTTTCGGCGGCTGTCTGAATGATTTCCTGAAACCACTTCGGATCGATATTGGCAATGCATATTATGACTTCCTCGATCTGGTATATGTCAATAAATTTCGGTATTTTGTCGATCGGGCCCAGAATCGGACATCCAGACATTATTTTACCTATTTTCAAAGGGTCGTCATCCACAAAAGCAATCGGAACGTTGTTGAGTTCGGGATTGTTACGGATTTCATTCAATACCAATTTCCCGCCAGCCCCTGCTCCCACGAGCAAAGTGCGTTTTCCACCGACCGGATGTTTTCTTGATACCAAGTTGGTAAGCCTCTTTATAACCCTGGGCACAGAAAGAATAATGCCTTCGAAAGCCGTGGTAAATATCATGCTTACTTCCGGTATGAAATTATAATTGGGAATGAAAAGCGAAGCGAGCGTAATGACGATATTGGTTGTTATCACCGCAATGAAGATTCTGAATACTTCTTCGATGCCAGCGTTGTCCATGACCAATCTGTATACTTTCATCAAATAAAAAGCGACCAGTTTGAATACCAAAACCAAAGGCAGGACCTTGAAAGCGGTCTCGATGTCAAAGTTGGAAGCTCCGTCAAATTTGAGCGCAAGAAAAGTCAGCGAATAGGTGAATACTATGCAAACCGCATCAACAAATATGTACTGGATGATCCGAATTTTTCTCATGTAATCGCCCATTGACTCATTCTTTATGCGTCGCACTTTAAAGTTTCCTCCCCCTAGAGTGACTTCGAATATTGACAATTCTAACATACGTATTTGAGCATTTCAATACAAAGCAAAGGAAAAAACGCTGTCATTACGTTTCAGAAGCAAATATCTTCTTCGCTATTGATTGTTACTTTTTATATCTTTAGCCGGAATTTCCAAATAGAACTCCACGCCGCCTTCGACATTTTTGACACCATAGCCGTAACCGATGTTGTCCAAGGTGTTTCTGACGATACTCAGCCCCAACCCTTGACCGCCGTAGCTGCGGGTTCTCGCCTTGTCTACTTTGTAGAAACTTTCCCAAACCCGGTCCTGATCGCTTTCTGCGATCGCCAAGCCGGTGTTGAATACGACAAGCCGCAAATTGCCTTCATTTGTTTCTTCGCTGTAAATCCTGATTTTTTTGTTTTTATCCACGTGATGGATTGCGTTGGAAATAAAGTTGGACAATACCGTCTGCAATTGGTCGTAATCGGACGACACTTCCCGATCTAAGACATCTATTGTCACATTTATTTTACTTTCTTCGAAAATGATCGAGAACAACCTGGCGGTTTCATCCGTCATATCCTTCACGGAAAAATCGCTGACGGTGAATTCGGAAAAACCGCTTTCTAGTTGTGATATCTTCAACATTTCCATGACCAGTTTGTTCATCTTGTTCGATTCGTCCATGATGATATTCAGATAATCGTCGCTGGTATCTTTGTCGATACCGGGAAGTTTCAAAGCTTCCGCATATCCTAGAATCAGCGATATCGGCGTTTTCAATTCATGGGATGCGCTGGCAATAAATTCTTTGCGCATCGAATCGATCTTCTCTTTTAGTTGGATATCGTTTTCTAGTTTTTCATTGGCCGCCTTGAGCTTGCTGATGGCATTCTCAAGTTGCGTGCTCATCAGATTGATGCTGTTGCCAAGGTCGCCAATCTCATCATTGGAGCTCACCTCCACCTTGCTACCAAAATCCAGATTGGAAATCTGGCGAGCTACTTGATTTATCTCCAGAATCGGGTTGGTGAAGCGATAACTGATCAAATAGGTAAAGATTCCGGAAATGATCATGAAAATGAATCCGATGATGATCGTGAAAGTATTGAAAACGCTGATGCTATCGCGGATCGATTGAACCGTGACAGTCAGAATGTAATACATCAGCAACCCGTCGCCAGAATCAGTCGCAGCGCACAAACTAAGCAATTGAACATCATCGCCGTTGGTCGATGATGTGGGAATGATGTTTTGGACGAACGCCACGTAACCATCTCCGACATCGACCGAACTGCTGCTGGAATATCCGTCGTCTAGCAAATTTAATTGCAACATGATCTGACTGATGATTCCGGGACTGATCGACATGGTATTGCCATATAGTCTTAAATATGGCGAGGGAAGATTATCGATATTCGGTTGGATGCCCCTCTCTTTCAGAACTTGAATGCTTATGTTGTAGTTTTCTTCCACGTCAAAGAGCAAGGAATCGTAGGTGTCCTCGCTCAAATCTATTGTTTTTACCTCCGTGAAAGCATTCAAAAGCGTGTTTTCACGATAGTTCATGTAATATTTTTCCAAATAAGTGTTGTTGAGTACGATCAAACCGAGTATGAAACACAGGATGATACCATAGGTGATCAGAAACAGTCGGCTCTTAATTGACGTTCTCATTTTCGATATCCAACCGGTATCCGATGCTTCTCACGGTGGAAATATAGTGCGCGTAATCGCCCAGTTTGCTACGGAGCTGCTTGATGTGGGTATCGACTGTTCTCAAATCGCCAAAGTAATCGTAGTTCCATACGGCATTCAGAATCTTGTCGCGCGACAAAGCGATGCCTTTGTTGTCGATAAAGTATTTGAGAAGTTCGAATTCTTTCGGCGTCAGTTCCACTTTGTTTTCATCGACAAAAACTTCCCGCGAAGCTAGAGACATCCTGATCTTTCCAAAAACCAGTTCGGTTGTTTCGACATTGTCGCGTTTGATCAGTTTGTTTATCCGCGCCATCAGGATGCTAGGCGAAAAAGGTTTGGTCACATAATCGTCGGCTCCCAATTTAAATCCTTTCAACTGGTCGCTTTCATCGCTTCTCGCTGTAAGCATGATTACCGGCACCGTTGAAAATTCTCGAATCCTTTCCAAGACAAACCATCCGTCGTATTTTGGCATCATAACATCCAAAATGACCAGATCAATCTTGATTTTGGATTCAAAAATCAAGTCGATGGCTTCCTCGCCATCGGATGCTTCCAAAACCTTATAGCCTTCCCTAACCAAAAAATCAGCCAATAACTTTCTGATTCTGAATTCGTCGTCTGCAACTAAAACATAAAAACTTTTCATAAAAACATCACACACCTTTAGAAAATAAAAGACTTTGACAAGCCTTAGATTTATAAATGCAAGGTCCGAAGACCTGAATTTGGCGGCTGGCACGGGTTTGACCCGTACCAATTGGAAAATTCAAAAATAAGATACCATCATTCATAGGGGGAGAAGTGAAATGTACCGATTTTTGAATTTTTCAATTTGATTATACCTAAACAATATGATGTATTTGTGAGCAAATGAAAAACACTTCAAAAGAAGTGTCATTCTAAAACAACGGTGTTTTCAAACAATGCCTTCGCCACTGGTAAACCGAATTTCCTGTTTATGATATTCCTTGCTTCTTCCAGGTGATTTTTTCCCGGGACATGTTGGTCAGAAGCGATGAAATCGGCGAGTCCAGCTTTGATTATGGCCACTGCTTTCTTGTGGGCCAGTTTGTCACGTTGCCCGATGATCGAGGAAGCATTTAGTTGAATCAAAGCTCCCATTTGCTTGATTATTTCATAATCTGAGAGTTTGGAAATATACGGATATCTTTCCGGATGCGCAATAATCGGCACATATCCGAGCGATTTGATATTGTGGATCGCCTCGGTTATTTCCTCGTCTTCTTCAAACAGCGAAAATTCCACAAGAACTTTGTTCGAGTTGCCCAGAGGAATGATGGTCCCCGTTCTCAAGGCGTCCAGGATATCAAGCGAATAATAGATCTCGTTTCCAAGATAAAGTTTGATAGAAATCCCTTCCTGTTTGACTTTATTCGTCAATTCGGAAAAAATTTCTCTGTTTTCAGACGCATTGGAAAGATAGTCCCTCAGGCGCATATAATGCGGCGTCAGGAACAAATCGGTGACCCCAGCCTCTGAAGCTTCCCTTATCATGGCAAGGGACATCTCCATGTTGTCCGATCCATCGTCCACAAAAGGCAGGACGTGGGAATGGATATCAATCACGGTATCACCGGCTTTCAGGACGTTTTATCCTGATGCGAATAATAATCGTATCCGTGATAGCCTTTGAACTTTTTGATATCGATGTTGGCAAACACGCTTCCGAGCACCCTGGCATGATTTTTTTGCAGTTGCAACAACCCGGCCTTGGCGTCATCTTTTTTCGTTTTATTGTAAGCGACGACATAAAGGACTCCATCCGCATATTTACTGACAATAAGGGAATCCGTCACGGACAATACCGGAGGAGTGTCGACTATGATGTAGTCATATTCCTTACGCAATTTGGCAATCAGGTCGGAAGCTTTATGGGACTCTAAGACAATGTGGGGGAAAGAAAGATGTTTCCCCGTCAGAATCAGATCAATCCCGGATTCGTCGTGAACAATGATATCGTGAAAATCGATGTCGCCATTCACATAATCATAGAACCCTTTTTCATTCGGCTTTTTGAATGCCCTGTGAATTTTCGGACGTCTCAGGTCAAAATCAACGATGATAACCTTTTCCCCTTTTTCGGCATATACGGCAGCCAGATTGATCGCTGTCGTCGTTTTGCCGTCCTCGGGAATGGCAGACGTGCTTTGGATGACTTGGATCTTTTCATCCAAAGACATCATGGCAATATTGAGTTCCAGTTTCCGGTAGGCTTCCGCCTCCCGTGAATTCGGAGATTCGATAACTACGTTATGATATTCGAAATATTCCATTCAGTCCACCAACTTTCTCTCTTTGATCGTGCCGGGAACCGTGGCGATTACCCGCAGATTGAGGACTTTTTCCAATTCTTCCTTGGTCTGGAATTTGTTATTGAAAATCTCTTTGAAGAACACAACCATCAAGGCGATGACGCCGCCAAGAATAAAACTAATGATGATATTCAACGGTTTGTTCGGCGAACTGGGTGCTTCCGGAAGCGCGGCTGAATAAACAAGTTTCAGCTTGTCCTGAAGAAAAGTGAACCCGTTGGCTTCGTCATCGGCTATCGCAATGGCGTTGTCCACGATCTGATTGGCGATTGCCTGGGCCAGTTCCGGAGATGTGTTGTCGACATTGATATAAATTATGTAAGCCCCGCTCGTACTGGAGACGGTGACGCTGTTTGCCAATTGCTCCACGGTCATGTCGCTGATGCCGTCGACATCGTTTATCACACTTTCCAAAACCAGTCTGCTGACAATGAATTCCTTATATGTCGTCATCAGGTAATTAGCAATACTGATTGCCGATTGTTCCGAAGTCCCCGAATCAGTATCCACTTGGACCATCGCGGCGGTTTCAGCTGTATACTTAGGCGATACAACCGCAAAGGTGTATACGAATCCCAAGGCCGTGATCCATACTGTGATTAAAACAATCAGAAGAAAATTGTCCCATACGATACGTAACAACTCGGTAAAAGTCATTCCTTCTTCCGTGCTTGTTTCCTGCTTTTCAAATTCTTCCATAAGATTCTCTCCTATTCGAAAATGAGTTCGGTCATTTCATCAAGCATAATTAAATTCTACATCATCGACGATGATAATTCAATCGGGTCGGAAATTTGTCCTTAAAGGATCACCGCTCCCGCCACCAGGGCAATCATGCCAAGGAAAAGGGTATAGTATGCAAAAATCACCAATTTGCCGTTTCGGAACCATTTGAAAATGTATTTGAGTCCGATCCTGGTTGCGGCCAAGCTGGCGAGAAAAGCGGCACCATAATATATATATTGATATAAATCCGATGGATCAAAGCCTAAATTGTGTCCGGTCGGTTGCACTATCATGTAATACACCGACTGACAAGCAAACCCGATCGACAAAGGAATATAGAGCATGAAAGAAAAAGAAAGCGACGTATCCATCGATGCCTTTCTCAACAATCCGCCCGAGACGGTTATGCCGCTTCTGGACAAACCGGGAACGATTGAAAACGGCTGAAGCAATCCAATGATCGTCGCATCCTTGAAGGTCAATGTTTGCTTGACGTGGCGTTCCGGGCCTTTCCTGACAATGAAAAGAAATGTGGATGTGACAAGCAATCCGATACCAACAAGCAATAAAGAATATCGCTTGTATATTTCGTTGACATAACCTGTGAGGAACAAACCGGCAAAAGCGGCCGGAATAACGCCAATGATGATTTTAATGGCATACAGAAAGTCGTCTCGAGTTTCGTTTCTGCTTTCCTTATCGAACATGAATACAAAAAAGTTTTTGATCAAGCGACCGATATATAATCGGAAATGCCAGACCACCGCCAACAAGGAACCGAAATTGACGATTGCCATAAAAACGAGACCCGAATCGGTATCGATGTTTAGGATGATCTGAAATAAGGCGACGTGCCCGGTTGAAGATATCGGCAATACCTCCGTAAATCCCTGGATAAGTCCTAAGAATATGTATTTAATGAGTTCCACTATAGACATTCGTTAAACCGCCTTTGCCTATTATTTTCGCTCGTTTTCCCGTCAGCTAAAATGCATAAACAATCAAAGAAAGAATTCCGGTCGCAAGACAGAAATATCCGAAATATTTCAGCTTTCCGGAACGAAAAACATTGTAAATAATCCTAAAAGCAAGATAAGTGAATCCAGCCGCTCCCAAAAAAGCAACGGCATAATAAACATAATGAGATGGGGAAGGAACCGAGAATCCGCTTCCGGACGCTTCTAACAAAAGGAGCACAAGTCCGCCAAACGATACGGGAAGATACATAAGAAAAGAAAAATCAAGAGCAGAATCGATGTCTACTCCCCTTTTTAGGGCAATTGAAGTGGTCATCCCGGAACGGGAGATTCCCGGTATCAACGCCAAAGCCTGTCCGGCACCGATCAAAACCGAGTCGAGCCAACCGATTTTCCCGTTTTGGTGACGGTAATCACCAAATCCCACATAAAGCAAAACTGTTCCGGTTACCAATAGCCCGATTCCGGAAAACAAAGTCCCATAATTCAATAAAAAACCATCGATTTTGTGACGAAAAAACAACCCGACGACCGCGGCCGGGAGCGTGGCTAAGATAAGCTTGATGCAGTATACAAACCCCGGCTTGCTCTCGGGATGGGATTTACCGGAGAAAATATAACGAAAAAAATCGCGGATCAGAACGCCTATCTGTCTTCTGAAAGCAAAAAGAAGCACGATGAAAGACCCGGTGTTTAACAAAATGAGAAAAAGCAATTCTTTTTCCACATCGACACCGATAAGGCTTCTGACCAGTTCGACCTGCCCGGTTGAAGAAACCGGCAAAACTTCGGCCAATCCCTGGATCAATCCAAGCAGCAAGTATTTCAGCAATTCCAGGATATCCATCACTCTCAACTCCTTATGTAGCAATTTTACACTAAGGAATATTTTTTTACAACTGGGTAAAGAAAAAGCCGGTTTTTACAAACCGGCATTTCCTGCTATTGATTGTTATTTTTTTACTTCCGTCATCCACAGACCGTGGAGATTGCAAAACTCATAAACCTTGATGTCCTGGTCCGGATTGATGTGGAACGTTGCCACCGGCGTGTCTCCGGGTTTGAATGTTTTGATTTGGTAAGAGTCATCCTGGGCGATGAAGATCCATTGGATGAAATGCTCCGGCAACATTGGATGCAGTACGCTTCCGATCGTAACCTTGATCATGTCATTTGGGATTCTTTCCACCACCGGCAGGTGTTTTTCATTTCCGACATCGCTTGTCTTTGGCTGGAGAAGCGTCATCTCGTCTCCGCAACAAACCAAGGTGCTATCGACCGGGTAAGTATAACAAATTCGTTTGCAGTGCTTGCAGTAATAGATATTCATTTACAGCACTCCTCTCAATTTTTTTGCTTTTTCTTGACAATATGATATCATATTCCAAATAAAAAAGATATCGTTTTGCTTTATTAATCAGTCGGCGGAATTTTCTCGAATTCCGTCATTACTTCTTCAAACACATCGTCTTCTTCCACGGTGGCGACAAAATACTCTTCCGTTTCGTCATCGAAATCCAGTTCGAACAAAACCACGCCTGCATCGTTTTTATCCACCGGCGTATCGTCGACTTTTAAGATGTTCATGATGGCATATGTCACACCGTGCATCGGCAACAAGCCGATTTGTTCCATTTCGTATTTTCTGTTGTCGTCACCATCCAGTTCGATCGTGCAGAACCCGTCGCCCGTTAGAAGATCATACAATTCTTTGTTTGTCATTTTTTACCTCTCAATAGTGATTCGTTATTTTTTCCGCAAATCCTATCATATCCTTGAGCTCGATTCTTTTTCCGTCGTCAAGGACGATAAATCCGGTGAATTTTCCAAAGACTTGGTGTCCCATGTTCTTGATGATGATCATGTTGGTGTGGTCCTGCCTGTCGACAAGCGGCTCCATTGTCAGGGACAATCTTCCTTCGTTGTCGGTGAATTTCCATGGTTTCAGGAAATCCGGTTCCTGAATTTCAAAAGTGACCTGGTCAAGTTTATGGCTGACGCCGTCATAGAACAGCATGTTTTCCGTAGCCTTGGATGTGTCTCCGAAACCATACCCGATGTTGAAACCGACCCGATGACCATCAACTATTCCGGAAAGGTTGCTCCAGTACCATGTGTTCTTGTATGTCCAGACGCCTCTTCCCCAGTCGAGTACTCCGTATGCCTCTCCTTCTTTGAATGCATAGGACTCTTCGCCGATCAAAACGCTGCCGTACGCTGGGATACAGTTGATCTTTTGATTATAATAGAAAGCTTTTGGTTTTTCCTGCCAAGGAGTGGCGATGACCATGGTTTCATCCTTCATGTCTTTCAGGGTGAGATCTGCTCGCAAATCCTTTCCCGGATAGAAATCCTTGATTGTCACCTTGATCAGTCTTTCATCTTGATTGCGGATGAAATCGAAATCATATCCTTGTTGGTGACAACTTACATTGCCTTTTTCCGATGATGAAGGCAGTCCCATTTTCCCGAATGTGAACCAGAAAAGTTTAGTCATGGATTTTTGGGTCTTTTTGACGAAATCAAAGAAAACGGCGGAAACCATCGCGGTATATCCCAGATCGGAAACAACGAATGCGACTCCGTATTTGGCTGTAAGAACGGCATAGTAATCCCATTCTTTGATCCGCCAGGGTGAAGCGGCAATTTCATTCCGGTCGTAATGTAGCAAAAGGCTGGTAGCGTACCCGGATGTCGCCAGTCTTCCTTTTTCATTGAGCAAATTGCCTTTTTCAGTAATGCGATATTGCATGAATATCCAACCTCCTTCTGTTCATGTATATTATACATTTTTCCGTTCGTTTACACCATATGAAATCAAAAAGATGCCGTAAAAATCACGGCATCATCAAATTGATTTACTGAGTAACTTTTTTTCTTGAACGGAACAAGAGAATTCCCACCATTACCAAAACAAACGCAAGACATCCAAATAGGGCAATATTATTATACAAGGACAAATTGGCTGTCGGGTTCCCAAATTTATCATACCCAAGCGAGGGCAATATCAGTACCGCGAACAGCGGGAGCGCCATGGTGATGGCGGTTCCGGAACCAAGAACCATTTCTTCGGCTACCGGAGATTCGAGATCGCGGTCAAGCCCCTTAAGCAAAGCGATACCGGTCGATGCGACGCCGCATAGCATTCCGAACAAGCCGACAAAATATTCCGCCTTGTAATTTGGATAAACCCTGTAAGTGATGAATCTAAGATAAAAGAGAGTGGCAACGCCTCCGACTGCCGAAACGACAGCGAGTAAGATTCCATAGTCTTTCAAAAAATCCGCGGTGATCGCCAGCACAGCGCCGGCAATCATGTAGTTGAAACAAAGCGAAGCAATGTTCGAAACCACATAATCGTTGACCATGAAGTTCAAAGTTTTGTTTTTCTTCCGAAGCTTGTTAAGAATTATTTTGTAAAGCAAGGCATAGCCGATACCGATGATGAAGTTAAATCCCTCCATCAGTCCGAAAATAGTGCTTCCGATATTGCTGGTTTCGGTATTTAGCGACATTAAAGGCGCCTTGACAAGATACAATGTACCCCACACCAAGCCGTATATCACCGATATGATGACCACCTGGACGGTAAGGCCGTCAAGTACGCTGACTTCTTTGATGGTATCGACTTCGATAGTCGTTTTGTAAAGCGAAACATCTTCGTATTGCGTTGGCTTTTGCACGCCCTTTTTACGAGAAAGGATATTGATGCAAAGAACCCCGACCGTGCCGCCGAACACAAAGCCTAAAAACGCATAGGACATACCAAGAGATGCTCCCTGGTTGCCAAGCAGCTCGCTCCACATGTTTCCAAAACTGTATGCCAGACCGGGGCCTTGCCCGAATCCGAGAGGCAATAACATTCCCGCTCCGACGAATTTATCGGAGAAGAAAAGCAATACCAGGAGAATCCCGATGAAACCCTACAAAGCATAGGTGCTGGTGATGACCATTCCGGTTGACCATACTTTGCGTTTGTTTTTGCTTTTTTCCTGTTTAAGCGTCAAAGCGATGAAGCCCAAAGCCAAAGCATGATAAACGATTGGCCCCATGACTTCCGTATCAATTGTATATGATCCGGGAATCACGACGCTTGATAACAACAGGCCGATGAGACCGCCGAGTAAAGCCGTCGGCAAAACAATGCGATTCAGGAAAGGTAATTTGGTCTTGAGAATCTTTCCAACAAACAAAAGCACGCCGATCAAAATGAAATAAATGATGATGTCCCACTGTTCCATGAATTCTGTATCCTCCTTGGAGTTATCGTTTCATATGGCGTCGAGTTTGTAGTACCGGGCGAAAATAAAATGCGCCCCCAATCTCGTTTGCTTTCACAATGTATTTTTTCATCTGTATTTTTGATTATATCACATTAAAAAAATTTTTCATTATGTTTTTGTAAAACTCTCAGACATCGCCGATGACGGAAAATCAGTTATAATAAACCGCCTCATAATGGATTTATGTCTGGATTTGTGGTAAAATTATTACCAATCGAAAGCAAGGGTGATATCATGCAAGACATACCGGAAGAAATACTGTCGCAAATCAAATCTTTGCAACGGGGAGAGATAACCGAATATTACGTATACACACATATTGCCAAACGGACAAAAGACGCCGGCAACCGCAAAATTCTTTTGAAAATAGCTTCCCAGGAAAAGCACCATTCCGACATCTGGTCCCAATATTTAGGTAGGGCGGCCAAGCCGAAAAAGGGCCTGATACTTTACTACCGGATATTGACAGCGATCTTCGGATACACTTTCGCTCTCAAAACAATGGAGAAACGCGAGGACAAGGCGAAGACCGATTACCACGAAATCGCCAAATACGTCCAGGAAGCCATAGCTATATCTCAGGATGAGGAAGATCACGAGAAAGAACTGATCGGCATGCTCGACGAAGAAAGGCTCAGTTATGTCGGTTCCATGGTTCTCGGGCTGAATGATGCTTTGGTAGAAATATCCGGAACTCTGGCGGGATTGACATTCGCCTTGGCTAACACCAGACTGATCAGCCTATCCGGCTTGATAACCGGCATCGCCGCCAGTTTGTCGATGGCGGCCAGCGAATATCTGAGCGAACGGGCCGACAACAATCCCAAAGCTCTCAAATCGTCTCTTTATACCGGGGTGGCATATGTCATCACCGTCACCTTGCTCATTCTTCCCTATCTTCTTTTATCCGATCCTTACATCGCACTCGGTGTCATGCTCGGGGTGGTCGTATTCGTGATTTTCTTTTTCAACTATTATGTATCGGTGGCCAAGGATCTTCCGTTCGGAAAAAGGTTCGGACAAATGGCAATCATCAGCATCGGCGTTTCCGCAATATCATTCGGAATCGGAATTTTGGTTAAACTGTTGCTCGGGGTCGATATCTAATTAAAAAAAAAGAGCCGTGCGGGTGCTCCCCGTACGGCTTTTTATTTTGTTCGTCGCTAAGATATGAAATAATCCTTTATGGTATCGAAATATCTGTCTATCCTTGCCTTATCTGCTACTGTCAGATTGTTTTTGTCAAGTCTGGAAATAACATCAGCCTCGCTCAGGGAAAAGGCAAACGCCAGATCGAAGTTGTTTTCCAATTCATTGATGTCTCCTTCGTCCAATCCGTAGACATACGATGAAAGCATATCGATGATTTCAGGTTCTTTCATTGTCTTGAATATGCCTGTCTTTATTTCGTTCACCAAATCCTGGTTTCCGGAATTCATGAAAGATCCGTAATAATCCAAAAGATAGATAATCAGCACGTAGTCCTCGGTGTCGTTGGCGAAATAATCATCCCATCCTGATATCCGGTTGGCAAGCCGTCCGATCACATTGTAGAATTTTTCATATCCGCCAAGATTGTCAAGTAACTCCACCACATTCGGCAATTGTTCGGTAAGCAATGTGTCGATATCCGTTTCAAACTTGATCATCGCACCCTCATCCATATCGAATATTGCGGCGATGGAATCATATGGAATCGTCGTTTGAATCAGATCAACCAGCGCAGGTATATCATCGTCAGATATCTCTCCGGTCATGGCATCGAGATAACCCAGTATGTGATCGATAATTTTGATCTGATTTTCCAAAATCGCCATATACAATTCGTCTGCGGATTTGTAAGTGATATCTAACGCATAATTGCCAAAAACATATACATGATCAGGATATGTTACGTAAAATTGGTCTGCAATTGCCATCAAGCGTAGTATTTCTCCGTCTGTCTTCACAAAGTAATTCATCATCTTATCATAACATTGCTCGCTCATGTCGCTTATGGTATCCATGGTTTCGTATCCGACATTCTGTAAATTTTCCAGGAAACTGGAAATTTCGTTTTCATATTCGGTATAACCGGAAAAAGCTTGTAAAATATTGCTCGCTTCCATCAAATATGAAACATAGAAACCGAAAATACTCTGTTTTTCTTCCGGTGTGAAAACTTCGTCATACTGGTCGAACAGATTCTGGTTGTCATCCTTGAACGCTTTGACATGTTTCAAATAAAGAATCTCTATTTCCGCTTCGAGCATTGCCGGTTGGTCTTCGGCATATGTCAGCCCCAGATCCTTGAAAGTGGTAAAAAAGTCCAAATCATAAGAGTCGATGTATTCAATGGCGATTTGATAGCCGATCACCATCTTTGCAGCATATTGGGTAACGGTTATCGAAGCGAAATCATCTGATTGCAGATTGATTCCGGAAAACACTTCGCCGATGGCGTTAATGGTTTCGAACAAAAGCACGCAATCAGACATACTCGGTTCATTGTCCCTGAGTACGCCGACCAATTCATCCTTTATCACTATGAATTCGTCTGGATTGAAATCCTCGAAACCGGAAATCCCTTCTTGATAAATATCAGTGACAGATGTCAATACTGTATCCATATCCGTAAAAACAGTCATCAGGTATTCTATGCTGCCGGTGACACTGAGAACAGTATAATCGAACGAGTCCTGAATAGCCAACATGGCGTTTTCCATCGCAATGATGTTGTTCTCCAGATTTTCAATCTCTTCGGCATAAAAAAGATCTCTGATTTCTTCGGATAAAGACATGTAAAAATCAAGTTGTTCCTGGCTTGCATCGATCTCGTCTTGTATGATAATCATTAGTTTCGTCGACATCAGGGCGCTGACGAAAGCTTCGATGTTCTCCACATGTGACATGAATTCTTCGAAAGCGTCCATTATCCCTACCGGATCGCCGGATGCGCTCTCCACATCATCCTCGTATTGTTTGTACGCGTTGATGAAAGCCAACAGATCTTCGGCTGTCACACCTTTTGTGATCAATGCGTCTATGAAGTCGTCTGTTCCCCAGTCGCCATAACCGTTATTCGAAAGAACGGACATGATTGCCGCTCTTTCCTCTGCCGGATTCGGATTGTAAGCAATTGATACGCTTTGACCGGAATCTTTCATACCGATCGGAGCCAAGGCACTGATCCGGAATACGATTACATCATCGCCGATATAAGAAGTGAAATCGAATGACGTAACAGTTTCGGTGGATTCTGCTTCGCCGTCGATATAGACAACATACCCGGTAGCGTTTTCTACCGGCGACCACGTCAGTTCATTATCCGCACGATTAATGGAAAGATTAGTTGGCGTCGCCACAAATTCGTCATAATCGATTTCCACCGGGTCTTTGCCACAGCCAGCTAGGAAAAATATCGCTGACAGCACGCCTAAACATACAAGTAATTTTTTCGGTTTCATATATTCCTCCTTATTCGATCCGCATTTCCGTCATTATATCGGTGTGGATTATTTTACGATAGTACAAAAAGTATCCGAAAACATAAGATGCAAATCCGAGAATCAACCCCAGCATGAGAGTGAAACCGCTCGGAACGACTTCTTTATAATAATGGAAGAACAACATCACTTTCGGCAAATATGCTGTAAGTACCATTGTTTCCAAAAGTACAAAGACGCAAACGATCGCCATGGTAAGCGCGGCTTCCGTAAGAAGCGAGAACATGATGTCCTTTTTTCCAACTCCGATCGCTTTCAATCTTGCCAAATCCTTTTCTAAAGAATAATACACAAGCAAGGTATCGTTTACGATGATGATCATGAAACACGCGACCAATACCGCCGTCAACACAAGAAACAGATTCCCGGCCGTCGTAACTTCCGATTCCACTTCTCCGATCACTTCGTCCATATCCAGCACATAATACATCTCTTCGCCGTAATCGATAGATAGTTCCCGGAAAATATCTTCCGCGTTTTCGGCTCTGATAAGCATGCTGTTGACATTGTAATCTGTCTCGTGTCCGGCCACCATCATCAAGTTGGAATAAACTATTCCTTCATAGTTAGTATCAAGGAAACCGGCTATCACCGCTGTGACGGGATCATGTGAAGGACCGATGTCAAGTTCCACGGTATCGCCGGAGGACAGATTGTAAGTCTGGGAATAGTTTTTAGGAATGACGACATATACCCTGTCGTTTGGAAGCGAAGATAATGTATTTATTCCTTCGAACCCGAACCGGAAATAAGAATTAAACATGTCCGGATCGATCGAAACGAAGTAACTGATTTTGACATTCGTTTCTTGGTTTTCTTCTTCAGAAAAATTGATGTACACGTTTTGATAGAACAATGCTTCATCAGCCATTTCGACAGGATAGTCATCCAATATTTCCTGCTTCAGATCGTCACTATAATCAAAAATATTGACAAGAGCATAATCAAACAGGAAAGCCTCATTCGCTTTGGCGGTTTCATCAAAGATAAATTCCCGCACAGACAATGACATCACGATGATCAAAATCGATATAAGCAAGGTTTTGAGTGAACGGTGAATATGGATATTATCACCCAAGTATGTGTTGTTAAAATAACCGAACAGGTTTTTTGGTCTATGCTTTTTGATACTGCGGGATATGTTGCTTACAGTTGCGGAAATCGACAGAAACGCAAACATCAGAGAAAAGACAACGATTGCCAAACTGTTCCAGGCCGAGGTGAAAGGTTTGAATACCATTACGAGGATCACAACCAGAAACGTGATCGGAATCAATAGTCCATACAAATGCTGTTTTTCATATCGCTTATTGAAACTAAGACTTATCGGATCAGTTCTTACGATCTTCCGGTAATTGACATACCCTTCAGCCAGCATCAATACGCCTAAAACCAGAAAAGCTATGAAACTCATTAAGAAATCAAGCTTTATCATGTGTTCAATTCCATATGTATGAGCAACGTATTGAAATATCAAAAAGCTGGAAAACAGCCCTATTAGGCCACCGATCAAAAAATATACCGCTAATTCGACAAGCCATACCGGCAATATAAATTTACCACTGCCGCCCAAAGAGACTATTGTTCCGTATTGGCTTCTCAGTTTGGCGGCGATCAACGGAAAAAGCGAGTGCATGACCATGACGAGAGCCACCGCCAGAAGCACACCGATCCCGAACAGGATGGAAGACATTCGCGTCGCTCTGGTATTTATCAGATTTTGATCGACGGAAGCATAAATAAGATAGTCGGAATACTGCGGATTCGCTTCGATCATGGCAATAAAATCGTCACATTCGATATCATTTTCAAGGCAAATATAGAGCGTATTACCCAAATTGTCTAGTTGGGGAAGACCAAGAAACTCATCAAGAATTTTGGTTTTGTCCACAAATACGGAATTCCCGCAAAATAGCCCTTCGTCAGGTATGATTCGAATTATTTCATAGGTATATGTCTGTCCCAACAGATACATTGTCAGGTCGTTTCCGACCTGTAAATCATACTTTTTGGCCATGGTTTCGGTAATTACCGCATCGGTATCTCCCACATACCCCAGTTCCGTGTCGACCAATAATTCAAATTCGGATGTATTCGCTGACATAACATCGACATAGAAGGTGTCGGAAGCCGTTTCTGCCACTACCGAAAGATTGAAAAAGCTATATGCCTTATCAACATAAACGGCATATTCTTCGGTCATAGAACGCCGATTTACAATTCTAGAAGACGCATCCTCGTCGTAAGTAACAACAACATCAATATCTCCGTATTTTTCTATGGATTGGTAGTACAATGCTTGTCTTGATACCGAAAACACATTCGATAGCAACAAAGCAAACAAAGCGACCAAAGCGAAAGAAAGCACGAAAGACAGCGAATTCCCGATATTTTTCCATATATTGGAAAAAGCAAAACGAAGTTTGAACTTAAAGCTTTTCATCGCTTGTTACGACTCCATCCAGTAATTCGACTTTCCTGGATCCGTAAATAAGGTGGTCGGGATTGTGCGTGACAACCACCACTGTGATCCCGTTCGTATGATTAAGTTTCTGCAAAAGCTCCATTATTTCGCGTCCGCTTTTCTGATCGAGATTTCCGGTCGGTTCGTCCGCAAACAAAAGCCCGGGTTCATTGACGATCGCCCTGGCAATGGCAACTTTTTGGCGCATGCCGCCGGATAACTGGTCCGGGAATCTATCCTTGAATTCGGCCATTCCTACGATCCTTAATACCTCTAAAGCTCTGTTCTCATCAATGTGATGTCCGATCACTTGTGGCAACATCACATTGTCAAGCACGTTCAAATTGGGAATCAAATTGAAGAACTGAAAGACGAAGCCAAATTCTTCTCTTCTGATTTCAGCCATTTTTTCGCTTGATATTCCTTTGATGCTTTTGCCGCTAATCTGCACATCTCCGGATGACGGTTCCGTTAGTCCACTCATGACATAAAGCAAAGTTGACTTCCCTGATCCTGATGGCCCGACAATCAAACAAAAATCACCTTTTTCGATTTTTAAGGAAACGTTGTTCAAGGCTTTGGTGGAGATATTCTGATTCCAGTAATCCTTTGATACACCCACTACTTCCACGTGCGACATAATGACCTCCCGTGATGCAACCTGCAGTTCAAAGATATGATACCATGCTTTCAGCGTTCAAACAATACGGAGATAAAAAAGTCCGGAACTCCGGACTTTGTATTATCTGCTCACTCACGGAAGAAAGGCATGCTCATACAACGTGGTCCTCCCCTCCCGCGGGACAATTCGCTGGAAGGAGTTACATGAACTTTGACTCCGTGTCTTTTCAGGGTTTCGTTCGTGATATGATTTCGTTCGTATACTATCACTTCTCCCGGACGCAAGACGATGGTGTTGGCTCCGTCGTTCCATTGTTCTCTGGCGGATGACACCACATCGTCGCCGCCGCAGGGAATCAAGGTGACGGGAATCCCGATGTATTTTTCCAAAATCGCATCAAGTTTCTGTTCGATCGGGATGACTGTTAGTTTGCCTTCTCGATTCTTGTTTTTTGTAAGTTCATATGCCTTCATGGTTCTTTTGACTTCCTGATGAACCAGAAATTTGTCGATATCGACTTGTGTGAATACCGTATCTAAATGCATGAACGAACGACTTTTCGGTATGTCGAAAGCGATGATGGTTTCAAATTTGGTCGGATTATTGTAGAAAAGATTCTTCGCCAGTTTTTCGATGGCGGCCGGATGCGTCCTTTGGCTAACTCCGACGGCCAGTGTTTTTTCATTCAGAACCAAAATGTCTCCGCCTTCTATCGTCGACAGATCGTTTCTTTGATAGTACATTGGATTTCTTCCCATTCCGTAAACCGGATGATATTTGAAAATATAATCGCCGTAAATGGTTTCTCGGCTCCTTGTCTGGGTATACATGTGGCTGATGGCAACCCCGTTTCCGATCACGGTAAATGGATCCCTGGTGAAATAAAGATTCGGCATCGGATCGGTGACGAACGGATAATCGCGGATATAATCCGACAACGTGCGTTTGACGAAATTGGGAACCTCCGATTTACGGATTCCGGCCATCGTTTGTTCAACCATATCCTTGGTATTCTTAAATGAAGAAAGATAATCATGCAATACTTGTTTCAAAGTGTCGCTTGTCACATTGGCTTCATCCAAAAACTGGGCGATGAAATTTTCCTTGATCGACGCTTCGCTATCAAGGGCTTCGCTGACAAGGTCGGCAAGATACAAGACTTCCACCCCGTTTTTCCGGAATATATCCGCGAACCGGGCGTGTTCCTTTCTCGCCAGGTCCAACCAGGGTATGTCATCGAACAACAATTGGTCCAACCATATCGGAGTCAAATTCTCAAGTTCCCTGCCTGGACGATGCAAAAGAACCTTCTTTAATGTTCCGGTTTCGCTCGTCACATGCAATGTATCCACAAAAATACCTCCCTTATTCCACCGGTTTGAACTTAGCGTTGAAATGTCTCAAAATTGGTGGTTCATAGACAAATTCAAGTCCTTTGATTTCCGCTCTTTTCCTGTATACCTTGCCGAACGCCTCGCTAACATAATCGAAATGTTCCAAAGTATATGTTCTTCTCGGTATGGCCAAACGAAGGAATTCCTTCCCCGCTTTCAGATTTTTTCCGGTATCGGGATCGCGTCCCAATAACAATGAACCTATTTCGACCCCGCGAACGCCGCCCTCGATATACAGTTCGTTGCAAACGGCTTGGGCCGGAAACTGATCATAAGGAATCTGGGGACATATGGCGCCGCAATCAACAAAAACCGCATGTCCGCCGGTAGGATGCTGGATCGGGATTCCTTGCTCCTGCAGACGTTCTCCTAGATATTCGATTTCCGCGATTCTGTAGGCTAGATAATCTTCTTCCAAGGCTTCGTTCAATCCGACCGCCAAGGCGTCCATGTCTCTGCCGGCCAAGCCACCATATGTGGGAAAACCTTCCATAGGCACGATTCTGGTCTGGCAACGGAGGAACAAATCGACATCGTTTCTGATTGCAATCAAGCCGCCGATATTGACTAGACCGTCTTTTTTGGAACTCATCATGAAAATATCGGCCTGATCAAATTGTTCTCGGGCGATTTCCCTGATCGTTTTGTGTTCATATCCTTTTTCGCGTTGCTGGATGAAATAAGCGTTCTCGGCGTATCTGGCTCCGTCGATCAAAACCGTTATGTTGTATTTGTCAGCGATTTTTCTTACGGCCTTCATGTTTTCCATGGAAACCGGTTCGCCGCCGGCCGAGTTGTTGGTAATCGTCATAATTATGCCGGCAACATTTTCCGGCTTATGTTCCTTTATGGCTTCTTCCAAAAGATTCAGATCGAAATTGCCTTTGAATGGCAACCACTTGTCAAGATCGTAACATTCGGGAATGACCGTATCGACAGCCCTGGCATTTGCAAGTTCCACATGCGCTCTGGTAGTGTCAAAATGGATATTGCTGATGAATACCATCCCGGGATGTTTGACGAGTTCCGGTAATACAACCTGTTCAGCTCCTCTTCCCTGATGGGCGGGCATCACATATTCGTATCCGGTGATTTCCTTGACTGTTTTTTCCAAACGGTAAAAGCTGGACGATCCGGCATATGCCTCGTCGCCTTGCATCAGAGCCGCCCATTGGAATTGACTCATGGCTCCGGTTCCGGAATCTGTAAGCAAATCGATGAATACATCTTCGCTTCTTAGTTTGAACGGATTGTATCCGGCTTTTTCCAATCTTTCCATCCTCGTTTTTTTATCGATGATGTGGATTGGTTCGACCATCTTGATTTTGTAAGGCGGGACAATGATTTTTTTCTGCACGTTATTGCTTCCTTTCATTTTGAGGTATTATTGATTTCATCAGGGTTCCGGCAATCGAAAAAAGCCGTAATCAATCCGATGATTTACGCTTTGGCGTTTTGTTTTCCTCGCCCGGCAAGATCCATGTCATTGAAAAAGCGGCTCCAGGGGAAGAAAGATAATTCCTTTTCGCATTACTATTATAACATAAACAAGGTTGCTTTTTTCACCACGATGTAAGCCTTTTCGCTTACATCGTCTTTTTCATTGCATTTCAATTGTTTTCTTTTCAGAAAAATAAAAAAGCATTCTTCGCAGAATGCTTTTCCAAATATACGTTATGCTTGTTAAATTCCAAATGCAAAAGGAAATACGAGCAACATAATGACGATCCAAAGAATTCCAAGGGCAGCGGACACGATCACACTAACCAAGGCTCCCTTTCCGGCTGAACGTCCTTCTTTTGGCTTTTCTTCACGCCAAAGCAAATAAAGAATCAATCCTGCCAACGGAACGAAAAATCCGATCAGGAAAAATCCGGCATCCGTTTTCCCGTCATCAATGGCTTTTGGATTCGCCTTGTTGGTTTTAACAAAGGTACCACAGGACAGGCAGACTTGCTGACCGTCTTTGAGTTCGGCTCCGCAATTTGAGCAATATGGCATTAAATATCACATCCTTCAAAATAATTGTATGGCTTTTCTTATTGATTAGATTCCTGCTGCTATTACAATTATCGCTTCGAGAATTCCCAAAACAAATCCGGCTATGACACCGATCAAAGCGCCTTTTCCGGCAGACTTGGCAGCTTTCGGTTTGTCAGTCTTCCAGACCAAGTATAGAATAAGGCCAATAAGGGGAAAGAAAAATCCCAAAACTCCCCATCCGGTTGTTGATCCTTCTTCAGAAACAATTGATGTAGCGTTCTTACTAATGGCGGTTCCGCATGACAAGCAAACATCTTGATTTTCTTTTACTTCGGCACCGCATTTCGGGCAAAATGGCATTATATTTTCCTCCTATGATTTAATTGATGTAATTATATCATCACTTTCTGTATTCAACAAGGGAAAATCGAAATACAAAATGTAAACAACATTCATATTTCTCACTAAAAGTCATGTGAATCCTTTATGATCAAGAATCTTATTTCAATGTCAACAACGAAACGCTTTCGATATGCGTTGAAAAAACTATATTGCTTGCAAAATCGACCTTGTGTGCATTAAAGAAACATCAAAATCCGCTAAAATATGTTTACCTTTACATGGTTGAAAACCATCTACAATACCAAAGTAACATATTTTTTTGGTTTTTTTCTCAAATTAATACTCATGAGAGTAATTTAACTTATATATATTAGCACACTCATTATTTGATTAAACGAACTCTTACGGAAGCAACATTAAATGCTTGGTTTAATTTTCTTGCATGACGACAACTAGTCAATTTTTTGAGGTGTTCTTACATTGGCACCAGGATATCTAGCTTCCATGACTGCTCTCGCATTTTGCTTTGTGCTTGCCTTAACTGTATCAACAATTCTTTTGTTTCCTTTTAATATTATCGTTACTTCATAAGTATGCATTGTTTCACCTTCTTTCTATTTTATATTTTTATTGCATTTTTAATCCAATGGTTCATCTTCAACAATTGGAAAGTCAAGTCTATCCAGTTCATAATGAACATTGTTTAATCTGATTCTATCCTCTATTATTTTCACTAGTCTAGATTCTGTGTTGTTTAATTGATTCCATATAAATATTAGTATGCATAACAATATAATTGCAATTATAATAACTAGTACTATCAACAATTCAAGCATCTTTCGATTCTCCTTTTTCTTTAATTAGAATTGATTTTTTATCTGAGTAATCCCAATCAACGTCATAATATTTAGAAAGTATGTTGACTATTTCACTTTTTCTAAAATCACTGTTTTCGCTTCCAAAATCATGATTAATGTATAGTTTATCCATGTTTCTAATTTGTGGTTGCTCTTGATCTTTTCCAAACCATCTGACATATATGCCAATTGAGTTATCCCCATATAATACATCAAGTTTCTTAGCTGTACATGTTGGACTTACAAATCCTTTATGTAGTGCATAATCTAAGCCTAGTCCATTTTTTATTTCGATAAGGACTTTCTTTAATCGTTTCTCATCCATATTCTATTCCAATTCCATATACAACAGATTGAGTTGTATCTGCGCTTCATTACTACCTTGTTTTTTTGCCATTTCATACCAGTATACTGCTTTGTCTTTGTTGCGTTTTATTTCAAAACCATATTGATATAAACAGCCCATATACAATTGAGCATCAACATCACCATTTAGAGCTAATTGTTCTGCTTCATCATTTGCTGCGTTGTAACGGATTTTAATATTATTAATTGTTCTTAACTCTTCGATATCATCAATTTCTTTCATATTATCCGCAGCTTTTTGATATAAATTGTATGCATCCAAATAGTTCTTGCATACATACTTACCATGAGCGTAGTTATATCCTAATTCAATCTGTGCATCGACATTACTTTCTGATGCCAGCATAATGTATTGGATATAGTCACTTGGATTTTCATCCTTGTTTTCTATCCCAAACTTATACTGAGCTGCTGAGTGCCCTTGATCGGCAGCCTTCTTCAACCAATAATGATGTTCTTGTTGACTAGTATAACTATTATAGACATTGGCAATAAGGTATTGTGCATCAACGTCTCCATTGACTGCATCATTTAAAAACCAATCTTTCACAATTCTTATTGTTGATTCATCAATGAACTTATCCACTATATATAGATAACCGAACTTTATTTGAGCATTTTTATCACCTTGCTGAGCACTATCTAATAATTCAAAGAACTTTTTGTTTTCTTCACCTACATCATAACCTTTTTTGTAGTACTCTCTTAATTTATATCTTGCAGAATCCTTAGAACTTTCTACTGCACCTTTGAGGTATTCTATGTATTCGTTTTCGGTAATTAAATCCTTATACCCTTTTTCATAGAGGTCAATTAATCTTTCATTTGCTTGACCATAATGGCTATAATGATGTATCAAATTAAATGTCTCTATTGCTTTTTTATACCAAGTTACTGCTTGTTTAATATCTTTTTTTTGTCCTATTCCATTAAGTGCAAACTCACCAAGTTCAAGTTGTGAATTATAACAATTTTGTGTTTCTGCACCAATCTTATACCAGTAAACCGCTTGTTCAATATGTCCTTCTTCTTTAATATCTCTTTCATATGTTTTCCCAAGAAAATATGCTGCAAGATTATCCCCCAAAGCATGTGCTTTTATCAGCATCTTTATCTTATTAGCTAAATCATTTTTATTTCTGGAAAAGAAAAATGCTAGCTCTCTCACTGCTTTGGAATTTTGATTGCTTGCAGCTTTTTCATACCATTGTTTTGCTTTTTCTTTATCATTATCAACGATGACTCCCCAGTTATATATATCACCTAATACAATTTGTGCGTTAACATAGTTCTGTTCTGCTGCTTTAGATAACCATTTAATTGCTTCTTTATTATTCGGTTCGACGCCAATTCCATCAAGATGATAGAAAGGTATTGAATCTTGCCATACAGAGTTGTCTTTCACCGATTTTTCTAAAATTGTTTCTATATCAAATCTCACAAGCTCTGTTTCACTATGATTATAAATACCACTCCCAGTATAAGCGCACCCAACTAAAAACTGTGATTCAGCATGTCCTAATTTAGCCGCTTTCAAGAATAGTTTGAATCCCTCTTTGTGGTCTTCCTTAACCCCCAAACCCATGCGATACATTGAACCTAGATAATACATTGCTAAAACATGATCATCTGCTATACTTTTAAATAGATATATAGCTTTTTCATAATCGCTGCACTCGAATCGCTTAATCGCTTCGTTCAAAACGTTTTGATTCATAATACCCCTCTTTTCTATAAATGTATTATACTAAGCACTTCTGTTATACATTTATTTTTATGTATGTATATGCTATTCACCCAAACCATCTGACAGAAATACCTATTGTATTGTCACTGTATGTCTCATAAATCATTTCAGTTGTACAGGTGAACATATAACCCCTTTGTAAAGTTCATGATCTTAGTTAAGTTTATACTTCACTTCTCTAAGCACATGCTTCAATTTTTTGATTCATAGGTTATATCATTTCATTATCAATAATAATCAATTGCTCAGAAGCTTCCACACTTCCATTTGTATTGGCCAGTTCATACCAGTATACCGCCTTTTCTTTGTTACGTTTTATTTCAAAACCATATTGATACAAACAGCCCATATACAATTGAGCATCAACATCATCATTTAGAGCTAATTGTTCAGCTTCATCATTTGCTGCGTTGTAACGGATTTTAATATTATTAATTATTCTTAACTCACGAATATCTTCGATTTTCTTCATATTATCTGCAGCTTTTTGATATAAATTGTATGCATCCAAATAGCTCTTGCATACATACTGACCATGAGCATAGTTGTATCCTAGTTCTATCTGAGCATATACATTACTTTTTGATGCTAACTTGATATATTCGATATAATCACTTGGATTTTCATCTTTGTTTTCTATCCCAAACTTATACTGAGCTGCCGAATGTCCTTGATCTGCGGCTTTTTTCAGCCAATAATGATGTTCTTGTTGACTTGTATAACTATTATAGACATGAGCAATAAGATATTGTGCATCAACGTCTCCATTGACTGCATCATCTAAAAACCAATCTTTCACACGTCTTACTGATGTTTCATCAAGAAATTTATCTACTACATATAGATATCCGAACTTAATTTGAGCACTTTTATCACCTTGCTCAGCACTAGCTAATAATTCAATGAACTTTTTGTTTTCTTCACCTACATCATAACCTTTTTTGTAATACTCTCTTAATGCTATTCTTGCAGAATCGTTAGAATAATTAGCCGGAACTTTTAGGTATTCTATGTATTCATTTTCACTAATTAAAACCTTATAGCCTTTTGCGTAGAGGTCAAACAATCTTTCATATGGTAGACCATAATAACTATCGTTTCGAGTTAGATTGTATGTTTTAATCGCTTTTTTGTACCAATAAACTGCTTGAGTGATATCTTTGTTTTGTCCTATTCCTTTAAGTGCAAAATCACCAAGTTTAAGCTGTGATTCAAAGCAATTATGTTTTTCAGCTCCAATCTTATACCAGTGTATAGCTTGTTTTATATGTCCTTCTTCTCTGATATCTCTTTCATATACTTTTCCGAGAACAAATGCTGCTCGCTGATCGCCTAAATCAAAAGCCTTTTTCAACCATTCTATCCTCTTGTTTATATCCGACTTATTTTCATACAACAAAGCTCCTAGTTTTCTCATTGCTTCAGTATTTTGATTACTTGCAGCTTTTTCATACCAGAGCATTGCTTTTTCTTTATCTTCTTCGACATGATTTCCCCAATCATACATGTCTGCTAAAACAACTTGTGCTCTTACATAACCTTGCACTGCAGCTCTAGATATCCATTTAAAAGCTTCAGCATCATTGGGCTCAGTTCCAACTCCTGATAGTTCAAAGAAAGGTAATGAATCTTGCCAAACAGAAGTGTCCTGTAACCAATTTGAATATAAAAGTTTTCTATCACATTTAACAAGTTCAGTTTCACAATCTATCAAAAAATCATTACCTGTATAAGCACATCCAACCAAAAACTGTGACTCAACGTGTCCAAGTTTAGCTGCTTTTAAAAACCATTTGAATGCTTCTTTTTGATCCTCTTTAACACCTAAACCGAAACGATACATAGCACCTAGATAATACATTGATAAAACATGTTTTTCCGAAATACTTTTAAATAGATCTATTGCTTTTTCATAATCTTTACACTCAAATCTCTTTATTGCTTCACTAAACTTTTCGTTAACCATTTTCTTCTCCTTATTATACATGTATTATACTATTCAATACTATTATATCACTTTTTATGGTTATGTATATACTATTCTATACTTTTTCTCAAAAACATGATAGAATTTATCATGAGGTGGTTAGATGAAACTTGATTTTAAAGGAATAATAACAAAAGAGGCTCTTGAAAAAGACTTAAAAAATCTTGATCCAATTATGGAGAATAATGATTACGCTATTGTTGTGGAAGATGGTGTGGGGAAATTTGTTATTTTCAGCATGGATTTTGTAAAGTATCGACTTGAGTTAATAGATGAAGAAAAAAGTAGAAATAGACTTAAGATTTCACCTTACACTTTAGTTGAATCCATGATTCAGACATTGGAGGAATTACCAGAAAAAAAGACAACAGCAATAATGCTATCATCTTTAGTCGAAAAATATTATGGTAAAAAGGTAACTCCTATGATTATAAGAACAAGGGCTGAAGAAAATGCAAATGGTCAAGGTGAAGTCGATTACTTCATCATTGAACCAAATAACACCATTGGTCTTTCTGAAAATAGTAGTTTTGATTTATACATGTATAATAAAATGAAAAGGTCAGTTGAATATGAACTGAATAAATTGTTTAAAAATGATGATTATGTTGAACTAAATAATGCATTAGGTCATATAAGCAGAATGCTTGTTTCTACTTATCATCAAAAGTATGCAAAAGACATAACAAACAAAGACATTATCAAGATGATTAAAGAATTTAATAGATTTACCATTGATAACAATTACATAAAACACATGTAAAACACGAGATGTTGAAATGATTATTGGAGATTATTCTTCAATAATTTTTTTTGCCCAATCTTCACATTCCTTGGATTCTTTTAAAACGAGTTCTTGCCACTGTCCTTGATAGTAAATTGTATTTTCTGGTTTCTTTGATGAATTGTGTCTATTACCACAAATGTTACTTTCCAAATATACCTGGTCTTTCTTCCAATTTGCTTTTGAATAACCTCTTTCTGTTAAAACACGATGCTCACTGAATTTAAAAATTCCATAACCATCTTTATTTGGATTAAAACTTAATTTTTCATTTGCCTTATACATAGTATTGGTTTTGTTATTTACATAATAATCCATAGAATGAGGATGCCACTTATAGTTCTGTTGTTTTTCTTTAGGAATAATTTCTCCCACTTGTAAATATCCCCAGATAACTTGAATGTCATTATCTTTATAAAAATCTCCTCTTTTTCTCGTCTTTTTATATAAACCTTTGTCATATTCCGTTACATGATGAAAATTACCGAAAAAAAGGAAAATATCGCCTATATTGACTGACTGATTATTTAAATACATAGCTGCACTATCACATTGGCCAAAAATTGCATTCCAACCATCTACAACTTGTACTCTTCTATCTTTAACTAAATCTGGATCAATATGACATACTTGATTTTTATCTCTCCCATACCCTAGCTGATTAAGTAGTTCAGATAGGTCTATTCCATTATATTGAAGCATACTAAACTCTTCTTTGCTAACTCCCTCAGTTTCTTTTTCTGGTATTGGAAATGAAATCATGTCACCATTTTCGAATATTGGACTAGTAGTTTTACCTATGTTTGAATCAAAACCTTTTCTGCTTAAAATGATTTTCATAATATCTCCCTTTTTTTGAATTGATGCCATTTTCTTGTACTTTATGTTCTTTGTAGTTATTATATCATTTGTTGATTCATTAATCTATATTGAATAGGTGAATAACCACCTAGAGTTAATTTTATTCTATCGTGAATTGGATACCATTTTTATATGTTCACATGCACTATAAGCAATTTTGACTTCCATATTGAAGTAACATATAGATGATATATTTTAATGCAAAAACAAAAAAATGATCCGTATTAATAGAAATACGGCTTCTTGTTTGCTTATTTGATGGCTTTATAGGGCTATTTTAATTCAAGCAATACGATGTTTTCAACGTGGCTCGACTGGATTTTTTTAATTACAACAACCGCACATTTCCAACCTATCGGTTCGGTAGATACAGTCCACAGTTTTTGCCTGTTCGGTAGATGCAGTCAATCTCAATATGTCCGTTTGGTAGAACAGTCAACGATAAATTGGAAATTAGCGTTCTCATGTTAAACTCCTAAGGATTTTTCATTAATTGTTCTAGCCCTTCTTCGGATGTTAACTTTTCAAGATTATTAAATATCTTTTCTTCATCCCAGTTCCACCATTGAAGCTTTAGCAAGAATTCAATCTTTTCGTCACTAAATCGTTTTTTTATATACTTAGCTGGATTCCCACCATATATTGTATATGGTTCAACACTTTTTACTACTGTTGAGTTAGCAGCAATAATCGCACCATCACCAATTTTAACACCTGGCATAATAGTGACATTCTGGCCAATCCAAACATCATTTCCAAGTACTGTGTCTCCCTTGAAAGGGAGTTGCTCAATTGTAGGGGTCACCTTTTCCCATCCACTACCAAAGATGTTAAAGGGATAAGTCGTAATTCCATCCATTCTGTGATTTGCACCATTCATAATAAACTTAATACCCTCGGCAATTGCACAGAACTTGCCTATTATCAGCTTATCTCCTAGAAATTCATAATGATGCTCTATATTGTCATAAAATTTCTCTGGTGAGTTTTTATTATCACTATAGTAGGTGTAATCTCCAATCTCAACATTGCTCCTTTTAGGTAGATTACTTATATAGCAAACTGTTTTTATGTTTTCATTTGGATATAGCTTTTTCTTATCTGGTCCTATCATAGGATATACCTCTCTTTCATACTTTTATATATTTCTATTGTGTTTTGTATGATTTATTATTTTGATACCACAGCAAAGCATCCTTTTCTAGTTGCTTTACAAATGCATCCTTACCAGCGCAGTAGCCTTCAATATTCTCCGGGAACCGATTAGCCAGTTTCATCTTTAATTCACCATACTCTAAAGCGATGTCAGGATGTGTACGCAGAAAGTTCCTTACTGCTATGTGCCTAGTAATATCTTTGTGACTGTTTTGCTCAAATATATGAATTTGGTGTGTCCTGTTATCGCCACCTTTACGGAAATATCTCCGCCCTT
>DAOSWG010000010.1:30252-58622 GCA_035379945.1 Bacillota bacterium | reverse complement strand
ATATGGATCGACATTGCTGCCAGAACCCATGACATTGGCGGCGGGAACCGCCTTGATATCGCCGTAGTTGATGGCAGTGGATATATCGACATATGTCACCGGATAAGGCGAATAGGCTCCGCCGAGGACATAGGTGGCGCCGACGATGCCGCCGGCCACGTCGGTTGAAGAGATTGTTCCGTGATTCAACATGTTTCTCATGACGGAAAGGCCATAACCGATGACGCCCCCCGCCGAAGCGTTGATCTGTGGACGTTCACTGCTTCCGACGACTGTCGATATCGATATCGACTGCCCGCTCAGATAAGGACTTCCCGATCCGTAACGCATGGCGAATGTTTCCGAATAAAGCGTAGTCGAATATACACCGATGATATGGGTAAGAGCGGAAACATCCCCGAAATTGAGTCCGTTCATCAAAACCGAGTCCTCGATATCGTTAGTCAGTCCCATTCCGGAAGTAATTCCGCCGGAATCGGCTTCGTCATAAAGACAAACGCCGAGAATGCCGCCAGAGCGTGAAAAACGATAGCTGATGGCGATGATATCGCCGTTGTTGGCGGTATCGTAGATCCGGGACGTTCCCGAAATGACGATACCGACGATGCCGCCCACGACCACACCGGCCGTATAACCGGTCACAAGACCGGCATAATAAGTGCTGGTGTCAAAAGTCGCCGTACCGCTCGTCGAAGAATTGTATGCTCCGATATCGCCAAGATTGGCACTGTCCTGGATCGAACCGGTATTCAGGGTGGCAATTCCACCTATGAAAGTGTTTCCGGTTCCGTTGATACCATAATGGGACACGTCATAGGAAGTCTTTATGCTTCCGTAATTGATCGAATTGATTACTCCTTCCGTCGCAATCGGCTGAGTTGTCGATTGTTCCGGATCGTCAAGATCACCGGAATCGTTAGTGTTCACGATTCCGGAAATGAAGATGTTGCCACTGCCGGCGATATCGGCAACGACCACGTTGCCCTTGTTGAGCGAATTCTTGATGAAATCTCCGTCCGAAAGCGTGCAAAGCATTCCGGAGACATGGATGGTGTTAGATCCTGTATTGACATTGACAAGCGTAATGTTTCCGGTGTTCGAAACATTTTGCAAACTGACGTTGTCGCAAGTCGTAATCCCGCTCACCGACAAACCAGATGCAAGGTTTATCGTCGTCGTTGCGGACGATGTCATGAAATAGACATTCCCGTAGTTGGCGGAATATCTTATCAGGGTAGCATTGTCGTTTTCCGAATAATAGAGCGGAGAAATTTCCGTATAATAGTTGGAAGCATAAGTGAAATTGCTGTAATTGTAGACGCGGGAAAGCGTCACGGAGTACGATCCGATATCATAGATAGTTCCGGTATATTTGAACAGCTGATCGGAATAACTGGCTCCTGTAGTGTTATATGAAAAGGCTCCGTGATTGTACATCATCGCATATTCCACGGCCTCCGTCGAATCGGAGACTCCGATTCCGGCGGCATATATCTGAGACGTGCCGGAAGCATAGGAAGCATTGATATCGCCTTCGTTGTAGAAACTGGCGAATTTATATGTGCCGGAACTTTCAAGCACCGGGGAAAGTCCGGATAACAAACCGAAAACTCCGCCAGCTTTTTGGCTCGAAGGCAATCCTACGGTGTTGATGACGCTATCAAGAAAGATATCGCCGAAGTTGGCAATGCTTACGAAATTGTGATAAACGGAAGTCGTATTGTATATATAACCAACCACGCCGCCGACGGCGACCTGGATCGCGGAAACGCCACTTGCGAGCGAAAACTCCGAAGCGGTGCCGAAACCGTAGATTGCCGAATGGTTCACAAGGCTTTCCGCAGTCAGGGTGGCAGCATCGGCTCCGCCGATCACGCCTCCGATATAGAAAGTCGGATTGACACTGTATTCAGAATCATACACATGGGAATTGAAATCCATGGTTCCGGAAACCGAAACCCTGTTGATGGTGCCGGAAGCCTGGCCGACGAGCCCGCCGGCATAGGTCATGCCGATGGCATTGGTACCGAGATCGATATCGGCGTCGGTCTGGACATCCTCGATCAAACCGGCTGACAATCTGCCGGAAAGAATACCAACATAGAATATCTTGGAATAGCTGGCTTCGGTATCGGTCAGGCTGATCTCCGATTGGGTGATGTTCAGATCGGATATGACGCTACCTGAACCGAGAATGCTGAAAAGTCCGGCATAATACGCGCCGCCCCTGATCGTTCCTTCCGTGATGTTGAGATTGAATATGTAATAATTGTCGCCCAAATCCGAACCGGAGGCGTTGTATCCGGAAAGCGAACCGTAAAAAGTAGCCGATGGCGTCATATAAGCGTCCGGACTGATGGTCCCCATGTCGATACTGTTGGACAAAACATAATCGGAATGGCCGTAGGTCACTCCGTTGTAAGTCGACAAGAAGGATATCAGTCGGGAGAAAACACACATGTCGATCGCATCGGAAATCACGAACACATCGTTTGTGTCGTCATATTCGAGCCCCTGAGCGAGCGGATAGGAATCGTTCGGATAAAAATACCAGTGGTTGGCAGTCTGGTTCAAGGTCGAGGACGTGGATTTCAAAACCGCTGTGGTTTCACCGGAAGCATAGGCGTTCGGAGTCGCCACCGTGAAAGTCTGTGTTCCGACCGTGACCACCAAAAGATATACATCGGAATCATAGACAAGATTGCCGATGGTGCCGGTATTGGCGTAAAGAACCGGCTGACTGTCGAACTTGTTGATATAAGAACCGTTCACGACCACCTTGGACACGTAATAGGAATTTGTGAAGGTGCCGGAATTCGTATGGACGATTCCGGCGGCTTCAAAGTCTTCGCTCGAGGTTCCGACTTTGTACCTGATTCCGGCTTCCAGAACGTCTGTACGGTCGTCATAGACAAAAACATGGTCCACGACGCCTTCATTCAAACCGACAAGATTGGAAACCTTGGTGATATTGATATGCAAATCCAAAAGTTCCAGGGTCGGATCGTATAGTCCCAGATTGCAAATCGTCCCCTGGTTGATAGTGAACATGGTGTAATACGGGGAAAGGGCCAAATCAACGGGTTCGTCATCGACCATTTCCGTTGTTGTCACATAATCATAACCGGCAACATACAGATTGGATATGACGAATCCCTGTCCGTCGAATGTCCCCGTGAACAGGTTTTGGTGCCAGACATTTTCCGAATCATAGAAAGCATACCCGACCGGAACAAACATCTTGGCCCCGACTTCGGAATAGTCGATGTTGTTGCCGAGCACATAGTCAAGCGAAAGCAAAACGGCGATTTTTTCCGGGGAAAGTTTGACATTCTCCGCCGGATTGTCGGATTGGTATATGTATTCGTACGACACATCCATGGAAAACCAATAGAGTTCTTCCGCCGTGTCGATCCTGATGATCTTGCCGTCGGCAGCTGCGATGCAAGCCGCCACGGTAGCCGCTGCGGTGCAGTAATTTTCGCGATAGTCCGTATATGTTATGTAATCATCGCTCGAACTCTGGGGATCGAGAGTGGTTTCCCAACTGTAGGTTCCATCAAATGCTTGGATATCGCCATAAATCGAATGACTGCTTCCGATGGCAGAAGCGGGATCGACAAAAAGGCTCAATCCGGCAAACGTCGTCAAAAGAACGAGCGCAAGAGAAATGAACCGCCTGATTCCGTTATTGATGGCTATCTTTCTACGCATGATAACTCACCTCGATTACCAGGTCGATCCCCAAGGAGGGGTCGGCAGATTCCAGACGTTTTCCGGACCGCCGTCTGCTTGGACGGCTTCGATGGAAAACCCGATCTGGAGAGAATATCCGGGAGAATAATTGGCAAAATTTTCACCGGTGAAATACGAAGTGATCAGTCCGACTTCCAAAGGCGTCGATGAATTGATCCTTTCAACCGGGTACTTGTAGTAAATGTAATCATCCATGATGCGGTTGTCATACCAATTGTCGAAATCATAGTTAAACGCCATGTATCCGTCCGTCAGCACCGACAATTCCGTCAGGGATCCGTCATAATTTTCGTATGTCAAAGTGAGCTGCTCGTATATTTTCACCCTGATATATGTTTCCACATCGCTCGACACATTGACACAAATCCGCAAGTTTTCAAAATGGTTGTCTGCGGAACTGCTTACGACATTGATCAGATACACACCGGGTTTGTAGACGCCTTCGGCGATCTCGACTTCGGTCGCTTCGACCCGGTTGTCGTATTCATCCATGAAGTAGACATCGAGATCGGCTTGCACAAATCCCATTTCCGCGTTGAAAACGGTCTGGTATTTTCCCGTAAACCAGGCATAGGTTGCGAAAACAAACATGCAAAGTGAGAATATTGCCAGGATAAACGACAAAAAAACTTGTCTTTTCAGGCTGGCTGTATTCATATCCGATCCCTCGCTTTCCGTAAATGTCAATTAGAAAAAGAAAATACTTTGAGCGCGTCTTTTTAGAAAAAACGCCATTGTCCATCGACGGCATTTTTTTATTTCAAAGGATAATTCAGCCCTGGAAATAAAAAAACGCCCTCGTCTTTACAGACAACGGCAACTGGCTACCATCTTTTACGAAGGCCCTATAGCTTTGCGTCACTAGCTTTCGCTAGTTTTGCTATTTACGGCGTTATTATATAATTTACTGTTTTATTTGTCAATAAACATCTTCATTTTTTTATGAAATTCAAACAAATAATCTACCGCCTCTGAAACATCCCATTTGGCGGGAAAGACCATGTCAGGCTCCTTCTCATGTATTTATCACAATATTTTTATTGTTTTTCAAATTGAATAATGGTATGATAAATAGTGCGAATTTAACCAAGGAGCGTACCACAATGGAAAGTACAATGACCAAAAGAATCATCATCATCTTTTCCGTTTTGATCACAGTTGTGCTGGCTGCCGTCGTCCTGACTTTTTCGACGGGTAACACCCACTCGCCGGCTGTTGACAATCCTAATGATATCTTCTACGAGAAATTGGACGGTGACGGAAACGTCATCTACACAATCACCAACGAAGAGATGTTCGAGTCGATCAAGAAGACCGACGGTCTTCAGCAACTTCTGTTCATGATCGATGAGGACCTGTTGGCAAATTACTTCAACCAGATCACTGAGGATGAACTTCAAGACGAGATCAACAACGAAATATACGGGACAAGCGATGCGGATGAAATCGCCGCTATGGATGCCGACACCAAAACCGCTTTGGAAGAGAGTTACGACCAGAACATGATTCTGGCCGGATTCGACGGCAACGAGGAAGCTTACGCGACGATCGTTCTCGTACGCCAAGCTTATGTCCGCGACGCCATCGTTGAGAACGACGACGTCAGTGATGTCGACATCGCCAAGGATTTCATCAACAACACCTTTGACGACATCAAAGCCATCCGTATCCGTTTCATGAGCGCTACCGATGCGTCGACAGTGCTTCAGCATTTCAATCTTCTCTCGCTGAACTCGAAGACTCTCCGCGATTACAACGGCTACACTTTCAAACTCAACTCGCTGTTCGATGAGAACGACGAAATCGTACAGGCTTATCAGACCGTTACCCCGTATTATTACACGGAAGACGGCGATATCGCCAATCTTGCCGACGATGTGATCTACACCTTCGGCGGAAACGGTATCTATGTGGACGAAGACGACGCCGAATACACGCTGGACGCCAGCGGCAATCTGATCGATGCCGATCAGGAGATCGCGGTGGCATACAGTCTGTTGTTCGATTCCAGCGATCTCGCCGAGGCTTACAAACAGGCCAATACGCACTATTACACGGTTTCCAAAACCGATCCCTCCGATGAAGAGGAATCCACCAAGGTTTACGACCGTGACGGCGAACAGTTGGCTTTCACGATCGATCCAGACGGAACCATCTACGACCACGAGAATAACGATGTCACGAATACAACTTCGCTTTATGTCAACAAATATTACACTTCGATCGAGAATGTTTCTTCCGCTTCCATATACAATTCAACGGAACTTTCCAATGAAGAAGTCCTTGCCAAATACATCGAAATCTACAATTACGTTTACGGGGATTACCGGAGTCTGCTTGCTGAGGATGCCACAGCCGAAGACCTCATAGCGCTTGACAACTCTTACCTCACTTTCAACTTCGACGCAGTAAACGCCGTCAACAGCGATCTCGCCACATACATGTTCGAGACCATGGACATTTCCGATGAAGATGCCATCCCGTATTCCGGCGCCGCCCAGGATTTTAACGGCGACGAGGACACATATTACTTCATGGTATACAAACTGACACAATCCGACAAACTCGATGCCGAAAGCATCATGCTCGACAACATCGAAGCGAACATCGTCATCCCGACAACGATCGGCGAAGACGTCACGCTTCCCGCCACCGGCTGGTACGGATCGTCGATCACTTGGGTTTCCGGAGACACCGACTACATCACGTCAGACGGAACCGTTACCAATCCGGAAGAAGACACACTCGTCACCATGACCTATATCGTGGCCTTCAACGGAACCACTCGCACCGGTAAAATTGATGTAACGATCCTGGCAAACGGCGAAACATCGGATACAACAGAAAACACCGACGAAACTTCGTTCCAAAGCATTCTCAATAACGATGAGCTGTACTATTCGATCCAAAGCGACCTGGTGGAAGCTATCCTGTCCGCTTCTGACGCCAGCGACACCGTTACCGAATATCTGGCACAAATGCGGGCCGAATACGGTTTCACGATCGAAGACTTCTATCTCGGTTTGTCCTATGCCCAGGTATATGACAGTTACGATTACGACGTCAAAGGCGACAAGAAAATTCTCGCCTACACGACCGGAGTCGTCGGTAACCCGGACGAAGGCGTCGAAATAACCGCTCAGGATTTCTTCGTATATTGCCTTAACAAGAACGCGGCTGTTTACGCCGTATACGCGACACAATATAAAGAAGCTCTCTATTCCACGTATTTCGAACAACTGTTCGGAACGGAAAAAGATCTTTACAAAAACAAAAGCGATATGATGGAAACCTTGCTAACAAATGTCGAATCAGTCAAAGCCACATACGCCAACTATTCAACCATTCTTCAAGCTTACTACGGATACAATTCTTTCCAGGAATTCCTCTACCTTGCCTATGACGGCGCCAAGAGCGAATCCGAATTGCTTGAGAATTATGTCCTTCAGACCGTCCAGGCATTCTTCATCAAAGAGATGGTCGACAACTACGATATTCTGGAACTGCTCTATCCGACCGTTCAGGACTATTATGAAAATTACTTCAGCCTCGATGTCAATCACTTGCTTCTCTTCTTCGATTTCGACGAAGACGGAACTTACGATGATTACTTCGAATACCGCGACAGCCTCGATACAATCGCTGCCGATAATCTTGACACTTTGCTTTCCGGATTTAAAGCGGCTGTAGTCAACTACTTCGACGAGGATTCCGACAATGATCTGGATACGCTAGTCACCGAGTATCGCTCGGCATCCTATGATGACGAGGTCTGGGGCGATTACAAAAAAGCCGGATTTCAGATCATGACCGAACTGCTTGACATGACCAATGACGACGACGAGGAAGAATCCCTGACTTATTCGGGCGAATACGGCGTTCTGGATAATAATTATGTCACCGAATTCGTCGATGCCCTTACTGCCCTGTATCAGGAATACATCTTGCCACAAAACGAGGATGAGGATCAGATGTTCTCCGATCTCGTCTCGACGATGTTCGGTATCCACATAATCCTTGCGACCCAGGGAAGCGGCTTTGATCAACCGACCGCCATTTTCCAAGAAAGCGATCCGCTCAATCCGGTTTACACAAGCGGAGTGGAAAACGCAGATGGCGAACCCACGTTGGAACAGTTTACGCTATATGCCGATTATTATTTCTACAGCCAACTCTTCGATCTTGCAAACGAAGACGTTGAAACGGAATACGGCATTGTCGTTCCCGAAATTCCTGCGACGCTAAGAACGAACCTCGATGTATACACAGGAGATCTGATTTCCGGACTATACACCGTCGGCAACATCAACATCGACATCATCGACCGCATCGTGACCGGTACGTTCGTTGACAATCCAAGCAATCCTTTCACCGATCAGGAAATCAAACTCCAATTGGTCAAAGTCCAAAACATCTACTACCAAGCTTTATACTCCGAATACATCACCGACTAATCATTTGACAAAATAAAGCGGATCCGAAAAACGATCCGCTTTTTTGTTTCCCTAAAAACGAAAATGATTTATAATTGCTCTTGAAGGCACATATTCGGAGGAAAACGATGAAACCTTTGAAAATCTTAGTCCTCGGCGGCACTTCCGTCGACGAGATCGTCATGCTGGACAAACTTCCCGATCCTTATCCTCAAACCGTTTTTGGAAAATCATTTCAAATGGTCGGAAGCACCGGGACGGGCAAAGCCGTCGCTTTGAAACGGCTCGGACACGATGTTTGCTTGCATACAATGCTTGGCGACGATGAAGAAGCCCGAATCCAGAAAGAATACTTCCGCCGAAACGGAATCGATCTTGTTTTTGGCCATAACGCCTTTGGAACGGAAAAGCATATCAACCTGATGACAAAATCCGGCGACCGTCTCAGCATTTTCACTCGCTTTGGTTATGACAATAAAGAATTGGACAAAGAAGAGGTCATGTCGCTTGTAGACAAGGCGGACGTCATTTGTCTCAATATCATTTCTTATCTAAGCGACATGGCGGCTACAATCAAAAAAGCCGGCAAGCCGGTTTGGGTCGATCTCCACGATTATGACGGCAAAAACCCCTATTATGAACCTTTCATCAAGTCGGCCGACTACATAATCATGAGCAATGATGCATTAAAAGATCCGGTACCCGTTCTCAAACAATTCGTCCGCGATGGCAAATTACTGGCAATAGCTACCAAGGGCCGGGACGGTTCTATCGTCGTTGATCAAGAGAAAAATATCCATGAATACGGAATTTTCGATTTTCCGTATGTCGACTCAAACGGGGCGGGTGACAGTTTTACTGCCGGGTTCATAACATCTTTTTATGAAGATGGCGACATCGAAAAAGCCCAGGTGATGGCAACGATCGTTGCCGGTCTCGCAGTGGCTTCAAGCGATATCGCCGGATGCAACATGACATGGGATTATGTTAAAAGCTATTATGATAACAATCAATAATTTCAGAAAAGAAAAAGCGTCGCGGATTTCCGCGACGTTTTCATTTGTCTTCCGTCAGTTTGTGTTTGTAATACCTCTCCCGGTCCAAAACCCCGATCGAGGAAGTAAGTTCGCCCTCATCGACCAGATCAAGTTCCTCGCCAAGCACGCAAAGTTTGGAATCGGCGTCGTCGAGGAAATGAATGACGAGCGCTTCGGCGATATTCGGTTTCTTAGGTGATCCGAAGTTTCCGTAATAATGGTGGCTCAGTACGATATGCTCCAGAAGCATTGTTTCCTCCGCTTCCATGTATCCGAGTTTTTCAGCGGCGAGCCGGATTAATTCCACTCCCATCGTGATATGTCCGACGAGGCGGCCTTTGATCGTATATTCGCTGCCTTCGAACGAATCGAACTCGAGAATTTTTCCGACATCGTGCAAAATGATACCGGCATAAACAAGATCCTCATTCAGAAACGGATAGGTCGACAGGAACCCTTCCGCCAGCCGGATCATCGAATACGTGTGATATGAAAGTCCGGATATGTAAGCGTGATGGTAACGGGTGGCGGCAGGATAAAGATAGAAATCATCCGCAAACCGGTTGTAAATCTCCGCGGTTATTTCTCTGATAGCTTTGTTCTTTATGGCATTGAGCCTGTCTTCGATCCCTTTTTTCACTTGAACCAGATTGATCGGAGCATACTGGTAGAAAATCCGGAACAGTCTTTCTTTCTCGTCATCGGTCATATCCATTTGGGAAAGCGACCGGCAGGAAGAAGCCTGGAGATGAATCTTCTCTTTGAAGACGACGGCTTCTGTTTCGAAAAAGTAGATTTTGTTCAGTGACAGAGTGGTTTCCTTGTTCACCCTGACGACGAGATTTTCTCCGTCCTCGCTTAGAATATTGCAGGCGTAGGTGTCGTAGGTGGAATTGTTTGTCTGTTCGACTTTTCCGTAAAAGTCGTATTTTTGTCCGATTTCAAAATTCATGTGGCGTTCACTCACTTTCTTTCGTAAAAATCCAGGTTCCGATATTTTTGAAGAGTCTTGCTCCGTCTTCCGGTTCATCCTTTTTCCCAACAGATGACAACAGTAGACGGTATTCTTCCGGTATTACGACAAATTCCTCGTCTGCCAGCGGTTTAAAAACGATGATCAGGTTACATTCTCCGTTATAATGGACCATGATCGATTTTGATGGCAAAACGAAGGCCTCCGCCGATCTTTTGAGTTCGGAATCGGCTTTGAGACGGAAGCAGGGATAGTGCCTACGGATGTTGATGAGATGTCTCAGATATTCCACATCGGCATGGTTTTCATCCAGAAGACTCCAATCGAGCTTATTGATTCCATCACCCGATTTGAAAGAATTCTCCACGTTTTTTTTCGACCGGTAGAATTCCTGACCGGAATGCAGAAAGGGGACTCCTTGGGCCAAAATGACCATCGATGTCGCCAACTTCTCCTGCTCTTTCGCCAGGACGGAATCCTTGTCTATTTTCATCGCTTTGTCGAAGAACGTCATGTTGTCGTGGCATTCCACATAATTGATCGACTGGGTGGTGTATTTGAAGATGTAACGCCCCAGAGCGCTTCCGAAAAGCAACTGTCTCACGGTTTCGGCGTTTACGGGATCGCCGGTAGCGTAGCCTTTTTCCAGGATGTCGAAGGTGCTCCCCTTGACTGTATCCCGGAATATGCTGTTGAAGAATCCGATGGTATAGAGTACGTTTTTATTGTACATGTGAGCCATCCGGTCCCCCACGTTGGTCGAATACATCTTCCAACCCTCGCCGTAAACCAGAAAATGGTCGTCGATGTCCGACAGTTCCTGTCTGACTTCGTTCATCGTCTCGAAATCGATAAGTCCCATCAGATCGAAACGGAACCCGTCTACCTTGAATTCGTTCGCCCAGTACAGCACAGAGTCGATAATGATTTTCCGCACCATCTCCCGGTTGGTGTCAAGATCGTTTCCGCACCCAGAGACATCGGTGTAAATACCTTGCCTGTCGACACGATATGCATAACCGGGAACCAATTTTTCAAACGGAAATTTCTTGGCGTCGAACACATGGTTGTACACAACATCCATGATGACGCCGATGTTTTCCCGGTGGAGAGCATCGATCATTTTCCTTAATTCCTCGATCCGGCAATACGGATCATCCGGATCGGTGGAGTACCATCCCTGGGGTACGAAATACTGTTCGGGATTGTAGCCCCAGTTGTAAAGCCGGTCCGGTTTCGTCTCGTCGACATCGCCGAAATCGAAGATCGGCATCAATTGGATGTGGGTTATGCCGAGATATTTCAGATGATCGAGTCCGGCTGGATGGCCTTCTGGTGTTTTCAGATCCGGTTCCACGACGCCAAGGAATTTCCCCCGATGCCGGAAAGGCACAGTATCGTCCATCGAAAAATCACGGACATTCATTTCATAGACAACGGCATCCAAAGGATTGCCAGAAAAGCTCCTAAGTGGTTCGATCGGCGTCAGTCTGGTTTTGTCAATGACATACGAATAGCTTCCGTGTGTTTTGCTGGAAAGGGCGTAAGGATCTTCGACGATCGTTTCCTTGCCGTTCACATAGACATGGTAACGATATGCCACCTTTTCCAGATCCTCGTCGACGACATGACGCCAGACACCGGCGTTTTTATATTCCATATCATGAAATGATTTGCGTCCGTTCGGATACAAAAGCTCCAAACGGACCGATTTAGCCACCGGGCTCCAGATCTTGAATTTCGTCGATTCCTTCGTGAAGGTGAATCCGAGATCGTTCTTGCGGTAACGGTAGATGTTGTCGAACAGTTCGGTCCGGACGATTTTGCCGGTATATAGCTCGGACGATTCGCCGTCCTGGTTTTCAACGTAATAGATCTTTCTAAGTTCGATGTAGGCGTCGAACGAACAAACCAATTTGGTTTCTTTGTCAAGCGCTATTTGTTGTCCGATCACAAGCGGGATGGTCTCGTCGTTTCCGTTCAGACTGTATGTGTCCGTCGGCTTATAGTTTGCACCGGGAACGATGATTGTCAAAAGATCGAAATCATCAAGATAACAATAAAATTTGCGGTCGTCTTTTGTCATGATGTCTTCTCCGTCAGTTCTTTTTCCATATATTTCCTAACGAAACCGCGGATGGCTTCGCGTTCGTTTTTCAAGCGTCCGGAAATGATCTCCCGGATGATGGTTTCGAGAATTTTCCCGATTTGTTTCGGATCTTTCAGTTCCGGTATCGCTAAAATGTCTTTTCCCCGGAAAGCAAGGTCGGTTTCATTGCGGATGGGAAGCTTCTGCCAAAAAGCGATAATGTCCTTTTCCCCGTTTTTATCCGGATCCATCGTTTTGATGATGTTGTTGGCTTCGATTGAGGCATGGAACCCGTATTCATAGACTGTATATGGATCGAATCCGGCTACAAATGTTTTTTTGACGATTTGCGCCAGTTTGTGGATGTGTTCCTTTTCCTTATTGGAAAAGCGCCATTCATCCGGAACTTTTTCTTGATTGAGAAAAGTGGCCAGGGCATAGGTTTCGATATCGGACATCCGCCAGTCTTCCCGGCCGGAAAGATATTCGATCGCTTTGTTCATGAAAGGAAGGGCTTCGCCGATACTTGCTTCCTTCATCAGGCGGAATGCCTTGGCATGATGGGGATAGAGAATTATTTTCTTCATTTCCTGCAAAATGCGTTCGCTGGCGATTTTATTCAGAAGCATGCGATTCTGGCGAATGGCCTTGAACGTTCCGGTTTCGATCTGAAAATCGAGTTTGCTGACAAAACGGAAGGCTCTCAATATCCGAAGCGCGTCCTCATAGAATCGCGCTTCCGGATATCCGATCGCACGGATGAGACGCCTTTTTAAGTCGTCGCGCCCGGAAAATATGTCAATCACCGACCCGTCATAGGCCATGGCGAAAGCATTGATCGTGAAATCTCGGCGTTTCAAGTCCTCTTCCAGGGTATCGGAATAAGCAATCGTGTCCGGATGACGAAAGTTCGAATATTTTCCTTCACTACGGAATGTGGTCACTTCGAACGAATATCCATCTATCAAGACTGTGACCGTTCCGAATCTGATTCCCGTCTCCTTGACGCTTTCAAAAAGCAACTCGACTGTCTCCGGCCTCGCATCAGTCGTGATGTCGATATCGTCTGTTTCGAGACCGAGCATCCGATCGCGAACAAAACCGCCGACCATATAGGCGGCGTGATTGTTTTCGATCAGTTTTGCCAGGATCTTTCTGGCCGCTTCGAAACGTTTCTCCAAACAAATCACCTTTAAATAATTATATCATATAGATGTCCGTTATTCTATCAAAAACCGGCGACGCTGTGTTATAATGAGACCGGTGATGCGAAGTGAAAACGCCCAAATATCCGGTCACGGCGGAACATGTTGTCAACCGTTCCCGATTCATCGGTTTTTTATCGCGGGCAGAGTCAGAAATTGAAGCCTCCGCCTTCTTAGATAAAATCCGAGCGGATTATCCGGACGCGACACATCATGTCTACGCCTATGTGCTGGGAGACAATAAGGAAACCCAGAAAGCCAGCGACGACGGCGAGCCGGTAAGAACCGCCGGATTTCCGGTTCTCGACGTTTTGAACAAAAACGATGTAACCGACGCCATTATTGTCGTCGTCAGATACTTTGGCGGAATCAAACTTGGTTCGGGCGGATTAATCCGCGCTTATTCCGCCACAACTAGAAAACTTCTGGAAATAGCTGAATACGCGTATAAGACGCCGATAGAAGATTACATCCTTCATATCGGGTATGCTTATACCAAACCGGTTGAACGTTACCTAAACAGCCATGCCATCTGTATAAAAACTGAATACGGCGAGAAAATCACGTACCGTTTTTCGCTGGCAAATGGCAAAAGCGATGAAATCACCGCGCTTTTCGCCGATATGACAAACGGCGAAGCCACATTGGAAACGGCTGCGACGAGAAATGTTTATCTCTGATTCAAAATTCGTTATAACTGATTGTTGACGGATTCGAAAAGCGACACAAAAGTGTCGGCGAACAGATATCCGAGAACGATCGAAAGAACCATGATGAGAAGTCGGATCTGCCCGGAAGAATTCGGGCGGAAAATCTTCTCGAAGTTGACGGCTTTCAAACCGTTGAAAATGAAGGCTGTCGCCACAAAAAAGACGACAATCCTTGTGATGACAAATACCCAGGGGTCTAACATAAAGAAATCACTCCAATATTGAGTCGGGGACGAATTCCCCCGACGGGATGTCGGTCATAATCTGAATGACCAGTTCATTGGGAAGACAGACCAGCGGCTCCAAACTGGAATCAGTCGGTCTCTGCAATTCGCAGATATCTCTGGGGCTTTCCTGATAAGCCACTTCGATCTTGCCCTCATATACCAATAATTTGATTCCGACGATTTGCCTTGTTCTGGCATACTCGTCGTCCTGATAAAGACTTTGCATATCGGTTGTGACAGTACCGGGAACATAAAAGATTCCTTCGTCGGCCCGGCTGGCATCGATCATGTCCTTGTATTCTGTGTCGTATATCTTGTATTCGCAGGTGTCCAGATCAATCATGAGAACCAATTCATCCTTGTAATAGACCTGCGCATATGTGCTACCAGTCGCCCGGATTGTCTGCCAAACCCACATTCCGACAAAAAGAAGGACGCCCGTCAAAAGAATCGATCCGATCAGGATCCAGTCGTATTTTCTGATGTCGCCCACCTCCTCTTTATCTATAAATTATTATACACCAATACGGTTGTTTTACGCCGGCGAATGGAAAAACATATCTGTATTGGCCTTATGGTGATGAAATGAAAAAGAAATTGCTTGCGCTCATGTTGCTTCTTCCATTTATCGTCCTGTCCGGATGCGACGGGACGCGTTTTACCAATCCTTCGCCAGACGAATGTACATGGAACGACGAAGCGGAAGTCTATGTCTGCGAAAAGATCTGGATTGGCTATTTCGACGCGCCGATCTCGCTCAAACTATATTATGGTCGTGATGATGCTGTTGATCTGGAAAAACTATACGATGAAGTAGAAGCAATGCTTTCGGAATACCATGAATATTTCGACCGTTACAATTCATATAATAACATCGTTAACGTCTATTCCATCAACCAAAGCGGAACATCCGGGATCGTCGTTTCCGAAACGTTGTTCGATGCAATTGCTTTCGGACTCGGCCATGAGAACGACATAACTGTTAACGGAGCCCTTCTGTTCGACATAGCCCTCGGCCCCGTCCTTTCCATCTGGCATGACGCCAGAGAATCTGACAGTTGTGTGGTCGGATCTTTCGCGAGCACTTGCGATGTTCCTTCCGAATTGATTGACGGAATCTCTTTTAACACCGATCCTAGCGATATCGATATGGATCGCGACAATCTGACAATCACGTTCCTGAAACCGAACATGTCGATCGATCTCGGCGGTTACGGAAAAGGCTATGTATCCGAAATCATCACCGATTATCTCGATTCTTTGGACCTCGATTACATTTTCAATGCCGGCGAAAGCAACTTAAAAGCCGGAGGAACGAATCCGACCAGAGATAACGGCGTCTTTTATATTGGATTAAAGAAACCGGAAGTCGATGCTTTGTCTGTCGATTTCTACGCTTATCTGAAAATAACGGCCGGAATATCTGTCGTCACAAGCGGTAATTATCAAAGATATTTCCTTGGTAGCGAGGACGGAGAAATCTATCATCACATTATCGATCCGAGAACTAACTATCCCGGTGGAGAAGCGATGAGCGTGACAATCTTTTATGAAGATGGCGCCTTGGCGGATATTTACTCGACAGCAATTTTTCTTATGACGGTCGAGGAAGGAATCACCTATGTCGATGAGACAGAAGGTCTTGAGGCAATCTGGTATCTGGAAGACGGCACAATCATGACATCCGCAAACTTCACGGATATATACTTGTACCAATATCCCGATTCATAAAAAAGGTGGAAACAATTTCCACCTTTTTATTTGGTTGTAGTGGATGCCTGCTTTTTGAGAATCACTAGCAGTTTTTTCGCCACGAGAGCGGTGAATATTCCGGTTGGCACCGCAATCACCATCATGTACGGCAGATAATAAAGCAATGTCTCGGTGTCGAGGACGACGATCGCCGCCAGAATCTGCCCCACCATATGCATAAGAGCGCCAAAGACGGATACGGACATGATCGAGAATATTTTGACTCTCTTTAAAATAAACATCGCCAGAAACGCGAGCAACCCGCCGGCCAGGCTCATCCAGAACGCCGGTTCGAATAGTCCGGTATAAAGAAGCCCGGTTAAGAATATCCGGATGACGACCACGAGAAAGGCGTCGCGGTCGCTGTAATAATACATGATGACAAGAGTTATGATATTGGCTAGTCCGAGCTTGACGCCGGGAATGATGAATATAAAAGTAGAAATGACGGACTCGACAATCGAAAGCGCGACCGCGACTGCGGCCATCACAGCAAGAAAAACCAGTTTTCTCGTTTTCATCTGCACAGTCCTTCCTCCTGGCAAGAAAAAGACAGGCGGCAGCCTGTCTTTTGCCAGGGTTTTCCGGTATCCTTTATTTCTTAAGAATATATCCGAGCGTCAAGGCTTTCGGTCCGCAATGGGCACCGACTGCCGGAGTGAGCGGATAATCCTTGATTTCTTTGACTTCCGGGCGGAGTCTCATGACATTCTCGCGCAGGAAGGCGACGGCCTCAGGATTGTTCGCATGGATGATGAAAGGCTCGTATCCTTTGCCTTCCGTCTCTTCCAGAAACTTTTCCAAAACACGGTTCAAAGCTTTTTGGAAGGTTCTGATCTTCTCGACAGTCACAACAGCTCCGGTCTTGTCGATTTCCAAAAGCGGTTTTATCTTGAGAACATCGGCCATGAAGCCGGCCGCGTTGGATAGTCTTCCGTTTTTAACCAGATACTTGAGATCGGAAACAGCAAAATAAATGTGGTTGTTATCGCGAATGAATTCAAGTTCCTTGACTATTTCATCCATCGATTTTCCCTGATTCGCAAGATCGTGGGCGGTGAACGCCATCTTGCATTCGACATATCCGACCGAAAGCGAATCGAAAACGGTAACCTTGATGCCTTCGACCATTTTGGCAGCCAATAAGGCGTTTTCGTAGATGCCGCTCATCTTGGATGAGATCGTGATGAAGATCGCTTCGTCGCATCCCTCATCCCGCAGCTTCTCATAGGCTTCCAGCATTGTGCCGGTCGATGCCATCGCGGTACGCGGGAACAAAGTGGGATCTTTTTCCAGCATGTTATAGAATTATTCGGCTGTCAATTCTTCATAATCGACGTATTCTTTTCCACCCATGATGATCGTCGAACGGATAACGCGGATGTCATAATCGTGCTTGATATAGTCAAGCGCTGCATTCGTACAAACCAAAACGCCAAGCTTCTTCATCTGTTCATCCCCCATTTCTTCATAGATTAATTATATAATGAAAGTAGTTTTTGTCAATAAGCGCCGGTATTATGAAAAAAGAAAACCAGTATATTCTACTGGCTTTATTTTTCGTTTTCCACATCGATACCGCTTTTTTGGAAAATACGGCAGGCATATCCCTTGCCTTTGATCAGTTTACCGGAGAATGTTCCGTCATAGACATAACCGGATCCGCAGGAAGGCGAATTTTCTTTCATGATCGCTTTATGGCATCCGTTTAAAACCGCTATGTCCAAAGCGATTGAAGCGCCTCTTTGAAAAAAAGCGGTGACGTCGGTTTTGTCTTTTGCAAGCACCGTGATTCCGTCATTCTGGATTTCCGAAGGAATGCGCGGAGTTGGTAATCCGCCCATTGCTTCCGGACAAACGGGAAAAACGATCTTTCCCTTGATTTTTTCGATCGTATGAAGGGATAAATTATTATCTCCGCGATAGGTCGAAGCGATGCCCAACAGGCAGGCGCTAACCGCGATCACTTCAATCCTGCCGGATATAGTTTTCATTCGTACGAATCGATGTCGATCGACACCCGTTTGCCGAGTCTGGAAGCGGCGGCGTAGGATATCGTCCGGATGGCATTGGCGATTTTTCCGCCTTTGCCGATGACCCGGCCCAAATCTTCTTTGTTCACAAGAACCTGAATCGTAATAGTTGTCTCGTCCTCGGAAAATTTCTTCACCATCAGATCTTCGGGATGAACGACCAGCGGGGAGATTAGATCAACGATCAGTTTTTCGAAATTGACAGCCATGTCCAGCGCGTCCTATTTCGACTTTTTTGATTCTATAAACTGTTTGGTTATGCCGGTTTTTGTGAACAGGTTTTTGACGGTATCGGTCGGTTGGGCACCTTCCGACAACCATTTGAGAGCTTTTTCCGCATCGATATTGATTAGGACGGGCTCTTTGGTCGGATCGTATTGTCCGATTATCTCCAGATATCTTCCGTCTCTTTTCTTTCTCGCTTCGGCGGCGACGATCCGATAGAACGGACGTTTGGTTGTACCGAATCTCTGCAAGCGCAGTTTGACCATTTTCATATCCTCCTGATTATTTCTTTTTGTCGAGAATATTTTAGCAGACAAAAAGATGCCTGTCAAGGTTTTTTTATTGACAGGCGTTCATTCGTTGAAACTAAATTCTTCCATATCCACCAGTGATTCTTCGACCTTGCGGACCAATCTGATTTTTTGGATTTGTTTACGGGCTTTTTCGTATTCGCTGGCATCGATATAGCCGGTCAGATATTTTGCCTTGGGATTTATGTAGACGACGTTGACCCCGGTTTTTTCTACTTCCTTTACTATTTTTTTGCTTTGGAAGTAGACGATTATTCCTTTGCGATTTACCATATGTTTCACCTCTGAAGCGTTTAAATCGATATTTGGTTATGTAAATTATAACATGTAAATGGTCTGTCAGACCGTTTTTTCTGCAAAAATGGCCGCGATTTCCGCTTCCGTCAATTCGCGGTAGCTTCCTGGGGCAAGCGACGTATCCAGGGAAAGCTTGCCGATTGAAATCCGTTTCAGGTCTGTGACTTGGTTTCCAAGATAGGCAAACATTCTTTTGACCTGATGATATTTGCCCTCGCTTATCGTTATCTTGCAAGAATATTTGTCAATCACTTCGATCCTGGCGGGGGAAGTTAGAAACGGCTGGTTCTTCCCGTCTTGTATTGTAACTCCCGCAAGCAAAGGAGAATAATCGCCAATGGGATCGGCAAGTTTGACAAGATAGGTTTTCTCTACATGGTTATTCGGAGAAATGATCCGGTGCAGAAGCGTTCCGTCGTTCGTAAGAAGCATCAGTCCTTCGGCATCGGCGTCAAGCCTCCCGGCGATGTTCAGATCCAGTCTCGAATACGGTTCGCCGATCAAACCGAGAACGGAAGGATGGGCCCCGTCCATATTGGACGATTCCGTCATTTTTGGTTTGTAAAGCATCAGAACAAGGGAACGGCGGAAAAACACTTCGATTCCGTCAACCATCACCCGGTCCTTTTCCGGATCGATCTTCATATTGACCGATTCGGCCAATTTTCCATCGACCATCACCCGTTTGTTCCTGACAAGTCCGGGAATCATCGAACGCGATCCATATTTCAATTCCGACAAGAAACGGTCAAGTCTGATCATTTAGTTACCTCTTTCCCGAATCCATAGTCATGATAAATCCGGAGAATTTCCCCGACACTCCAGGCTTGGTTGTAACAACCTTTGCCGATTTCGCCGTTCTGGCCGTCGAAAATCTCGGCATAGCCGTTTAAGCAACCTTCTTCCAGTTCTTTTTCGAGCCTTAAAAAACAATGACGGACATATTCGCGTGAATCGGTGGAAAAATCATTCACCCTGAGACAAGCTTCCAGATAAACTCCGAAAAGGAACCCCCAGGAAGTTCCCATATGGTAGGCGCGGTCTCTTTTATCGATACTGCCAGAATATTCCGGCTTGAAATTATCGTTGTATAGAGACAATGTCCTGATTCCGTATATGTCTTCCAATTCCTGTTTGGCTAACTCCCAGATGGAAATGGCTTTTTTCTTTGGCATGATATCGAACGGCAGGCTAATGGCGTATAACTGGTTCGGTCTGATCGACGGATCGTCTGGATCGACGACATCGAAAAGGCATCCGGTTTTCTGATTCCAAAAACGTTTGACGAACGAATTTTTGGCAGTTTCCGCCATCAGGAGATATTTGTCCCCGTCGATTCCAAGCAAAGAAGAGAATTTGACGGCGATCATGAGGGAATTATACCAAAGAGCATTGATTTCGACCGGTTTGCCTTGTCTAGGTGTTATCGGTTTATCATCAATCTTCACATCCATCCAGGTGATCTGGTCACTACCGGATCCAGCGGAAATCAAACCGTCGGAATCCATCCTGATATGGAAATCGGTACCTTTCTCGTACCATGCAAGAATCTCGGCGATGTCAGGATAAAATCTTCGTTTTATGATGGCAAGATCCCCGGTAGCGGCGAAATAGCGATAGATGGCGATGATATACCACAAAGAGGCGTCAACCGTGTTATAAAGCGGTTTAGCGCCGGAATTCGGAAAAACATTGGGAATCAGGCCGTTTTTGAGATAGCGGGAGAAAGAAAGCAATACTTCCTTGGCCATCTTGAATTTCCCGGTCGATAATAACAAGCCGGGCAAGGCAATCATCGTATCCCTTCCCCAATCAGAAAACCACGGCAGCCCCGCCAGGATCGTGGTGGCGTTCGTTTCGGCTTTCTTGGCGATGAATTGTTCGGCAGATACCCATAGTCGCTTTTCGAATGTTGTGCATGATTTGGCAGCATTCAGAATACCGTCAATTTTCGCCGAATATTTCCTGATGATTTCGTTTGCGGTAAATTCGATGGTTTCGTCCATCGACCCGACCAATCCGATTTCGGTTTCCTTATCCGCCGGAATCGTGACGACAAGTTTGCAGGGAGTGAAAAAACAATCGCTCCGATCGTCGCCATTATATCTGTCAAGATCGTATTCTCCGATCCTCGCATCCTGCTTGTCAGTCGGTAGGATTTCCCCTTGGGAAAAAGAAAGGATTGTCACATGGCCCGGATACAGGCGGGAATAGACTTTGGCTTTATTGTCTTCCTTTTCATATGTCATATGGGCAAACGGCATGTTTTCTACCTGACTGTGCTCACGGAAGGCAAACCAGGGAGTTAATACCAACTTGACAATTTCTGGGGAATACACCCGATAATTGATTGCAACAGCGTTTTTCCCGTATAGCGGCGCTATTTCTTTGGTGAGGATCAGATTTCCGAGCCGGTATTTCCATTTGACGGTTCTCTCATAACAGAATTCCACAAGCCCCGAACTAGGTCCGGATGTCTTGGCGCTTATCTCTTCCAGGGACACCGTGCCGGAATCGGTGTGGATTTCTTCGATGATTTTGCTGATGGCCATGACCCGCCTGACAGGCGGTTCGAGCGATGCCACCAACAACCCGTGATGCTTGCGGAAAAGTTGTCCGGAAACCGGACCGGAAGCATAACCTCCGAGTCCGTTGGAAAGCGACCACTCCAGACGACTCATTTCTTCTTTTTTTCTGATTGTTTCACTATCCAGGGAATACCACATAAGCAAACGCCTCCCAATCAATTTTATCACATCGGGGCATATCATAAATTTATTTTATGAATTATTTTGCTTGAAAACTACAGAAATCTTTTTGTCTGGCAAGGTAGATATGTTGGCAATAGCGCTGTTTTTTGGTATAATATATTGGTGGTGATGGAATATGATCATGATGAAAGATATCATCCAGGAAGGCGATCCGATTCTGAGAAAAAGATCGGAGAACGTACCTCTCCCCCTGAACAACAAGGATCTCGAAACTCTTCGCCAAATGATGGAATATATTGTCAATAGCCAAGACGAGGAAATAAGTAAGCAATACGGCTTGCGACCGGCTGTCGGGCTTTCAGCCCCCCAGATCGGATTAAATCGCAAACTTTTCTGCATGCGTTGCCCGGATGAAAAAGGAATAGCCATGCATTCTTACGCCGTATGCAATCCGACAATTGTTTCCTTTTCGGAGGAACAAACTTATCTCGGCGGTGGCGAAGGCTGTCTTTCGGTTCCGGAAAATGAAAACGGTCTGGTGCCGAGATCCATGCGGATCAAGGCTAGAATGGTCTTGGTCGATCTCGAAACTGGGAATATGGAAAAGGTCCTGATGAAACTTTCCGGTTATCCGGCAATCGTCTTCCAGCATGAATACGATCACCTGTTAGGCATTCTTTTCGTGGATAAGGTAAAACCAGAGTTGCCGAAAATTAAACCGATAGCATTTGTTTCGGATGAAGCCGAATAATAACAAAAGGCCTTTGCGGGCCTTTTATTTTGCTTTCTTTTCTTTTAGGAACATTTCCGTTTCCATGTAACCAGGCATTGAAGCGAGCGCCCCTTTTTTGGTTGCCACAAGGCTGCCGACAGCATTAGAAAATTCCAATATTTTTTGGTAATCGGATTTTCCCAGGGATTCTTTCGTTAGACTGCCGGACAATATCATATACAGAAACGCTCCGATGAAGGCATCTCCGCATCCGGTTGTGTCAATTGCATCGACGACGAATCCGTCATGAACGAAAGTTCTGTCTTTCGTGTACACCGCTGACCCGTTTGCGCCCATGGTATATACGATGACTTTCACATCGCCTATGAAAAGCGAGGATAAAGCGCCTGTTATGTCTTTTTTTCCGGTAATGAATTCTAATTCGTCTTCGCTGATTTTCAGAATATCGGACAAAGGAATAAATCTCCGAACAATCTCTCGCAGTTCTTCCTTGTTTTCCCAGAGCGAAAGCCGGATATTGGGGTCGAAACTCACGATCAATCGTTTTTCTTTTGCAATACCTATAGCTTTCTCATGTGCTTTTCTGACCGGGAAATCCACCAGGTCGATACTACAAAAATGCAGGATGTCGCCTTCTTCGAAAATATCCAAATCGATTTCATCTTGAGAAAGCAACATGTCCGCGCTGGGATTGCGGTAAAAACAAAAATCCCGGTTACCATCCGGTTTTAGAGATACGAATGCGAGTCCGGTTGAAGCCTCGTCTGTATGCTTTATGTAAGATGTGTCGATCCCCGTCTTTTTCATCTCATCAATCAGAAAATCTCCGAAAGGATCGTTACCGAGTTTTGATAATACAACACTTCTGCCACCAAGTCTAGCAACTGCAGCGGCGACATTGGCCGGGGCTCCGCCGGCTTGTCTTCTGAAAATCGGGACATCTTTCAGTTTCCAGTTTCCGGCATCCGGAATGAAATCAACCAATACTTCTCCGATCGATATGCATTTTCCCATAAACCAGTCCTCCGGGATGGTAATTATTCTTTCAGTTTCTTTGCGAATCCGGTTCCGAAATCATATGCTGTTTGTATTTGTGAATCCGACGGTTTGAATCTGATCCTCAAGCCGTCTACTGTTTTCATTTTCAGTTGTTTCAATCGTTCCGTAACATTTTGTACGGCTTCTCCGCTCCATCCGTAAGAACCAAAGGCTCCGGCCGTCTTGCCGCCGTCTGTCTCCGGATTCAGGCGGGACAGCATGTCCCAGATCGGATATACCGCGTCGCGTAGGATGGTCGTAGTACCGATCAGAAAGCCATCGCTTTCCCCGATTCTTCCGACTATGGTTTCGATATCGGTCGTAACCACATCGTATGTTTCGATATCGATCTTACCGCCAAACTCGAAATTTATCGCTTTGGCGATAACTTCCGCCATCCTGGCAGTGTACCCATATGCACTAGCAAATGCAATAACTACAAACGGTTTTTCCCTCGGTTCGGGCTTTTTCGCCCATTCGGCATATTTATGCAAAGCTTCCTTAATGAATGTTTCGTCAAGAACCGCGCCGTGGCTTGTGGCAATGTATTCGAGATTTAGTTCTTCCAAGCCTTCGATCCCTTTGAGCACGAAAGGCCTGAAAGGTGACATGATCGCGTCAAAATACTCCTTGAAAGCTTTCGCAAAATCTTTCCGGTCAGGAACATTTTTGGCAAGCACGCCTTCGAAGGCATAATGGGCGCCGAAGAAATCGCAAGTAAAAAGAATCCCGTCTTCGGGAACATAGGTGAAAATAGTGTCGGGCCAATGCAAATTGGGCCTGATCATGAACTTCAAGGTTTTGTTTCCGAGATCGATTGTCAAGTCGGGTGTCGCCCTAAGCGATTTGAAAGGCCGATTTAGTATCTCTTTGAGATTTGACAGGCTTGGAGCGGATCCAACAATCGTGATATCGGGATTTTTGTCAAGAATATCGGCGATTGATCCTGAATGATCGGGCTCCGTATGATTGACAATCAGGTAATCTATGGCACTGAAATCAACCAGTGAGCCGACCTTTGCCAGATAATCGGCGCTGAAATTAGCTTTAACAGTGTCGATAAGAGCGACTTTGTCGTTTCCTTTCACGAGATACGCGTTATATGAAGAACCGAATTCGGTTCTCATGATTATGTCGAATACCCGCAATTCATAATCGTTCACACCGACCCAGTAAATTCCTTTTTTCAGTTTGTAAGTATTCTTTTGCATGTTCTCACCTCGCTTATATTATACCGCAACAAGCTATATAGCCAAAGAATAGAGTCTTCATTTTGTTTGTTTAAGAATCAAAATGGTGCAATTTCATAAAAAAAGTTGTCTTACCGACAACTTCTTTTTACCTTATCCCGTAAAAATAGCGGAGGATCTCATCCATCGCCGGATATTCCAACAAACGGATGTCATCTGTCACTTTTTGCACATCATATGTGATCGACAATTGTTCCCAGGTTGTTTCTTTGCCAATGTCAAGCACGATGCCGCGGGTCTTATCCAAGTTTCTGCCGGGGCACCCGAGCGATCCCGGATTCAGATACAAGGCTTTCCCGTTTGCGACAAAGCCTTTGTGATCGTGTCCGAAAATCACGATATCCGCATCGATATTACTAAAAATCCTGTCCATGTCGGAAGATGATGCTTCATCCGATATATCCATATAACGACTTTCTCCGTTCATGGCGTAATGGGCTATATAAAGCCGTTTCCCCGCTATATTCAAATATGTTTCGCAGGGCAACGATTTCAAATAATTCCCGGATTCTTCCGATAGAAATGCATGTTCCCAAACGTGGTGCTCTTTTTCGACGTCACTCATTTCCCTGACAGGAATGATACCTTCCGCAAAATATCTTTCATGGTTTCCGGCAACACAGGCAAACAGGTTCGGTATTTTCATGAACCGCGAGACAGTTTCTTCCGGATATGGTCCGATGCCGATGATATCGCCGGCACAGATCAAGCCGTCGCATTGTCTTTTTGCAAATTCCTCAAGCATTGTTTCCAAAGCAATTACATTATTGTGAATATCTGAGATTATTCCCAACCGCATAATATTACTCTTTCAATCGGACATCATGTCGTATATGTGCCGATGAAGCGATTGTCATTTCCGACAATAAAAGCGCGGATTCCGTTCATCCACCAGCCAAAGATATATTCAAGATAAATCGTGACCGTTTCGTCCTCCAAAGAAGAAAGATCAATTTCCAGATTCTTCGTGAATATAGAACCAGATATCATCAATTTTGGTTTTTGATTGCAATCCAGTTCGATTTCTTGATTGTTTCTTAGATCGTTTCTGAATTCATTGTCTACATATATATCCATAGGAACGAGGTAAAATCTTGGACTTTTCAGTCTGATAAAATGCAATTTCATATCATACACCTCCGCTTTCTTTTGCAAATATGATATTTCCCGGAACAATAGGCCACAAACATAAGGCGGTTAAAAGTGCAAAGGGAAACAGATACATCGGCGCTATTAGCAGGACCAGCTCATAAAAAATATTGCTATTATGGTAAGGCTGTTTTTTCAAACGGGAGAAAAATGCGCTCATGGGCAAGCCGAAAACGTTGCCCATCATCATGATCTGAATCGTAGCCAAAATGGCTTTGGTTTTCTTTTTGCCGTATTCTTCCAGCAAAACATCATAAGCATAATGTTCCGGACGTCCGTTGGAATCGGCATAGTGCTGGGCGAAAATGATCGCCTTTGCTTCCGTTTCCTTGATCATTTCTCCGTCTCCCTGGAGAAATGAAGCAATCTCGGCAGAATCCATGCCTTGCTTCAGGGCAACCTGCGTATGGGCATAACTGCAGACCTCGCATCCGTTGACTTCCGTAACGGCAAGCATCAGTCTTTCCTGGAAATGCGGATCGATCCGGTGTTTCAGTCTGCTTGCGGCCATTATGGGAAAGGCCCGCATGCTTTGGCTAAAAACGATCAACACTTCCCACAGGGAATAGCGGTGCCTGTACCCTTTTTGCATGATATAAGCCTCCTTCGATCAGGCAATAAATATTGCTTGTCGGTACAATTATACAATTTTTGGCTCTGAAATATAGCGATAACGCTCATATTTATTCCAGAACGAATTTGTGCGAATATTTAGAAAGATCGATTTTACCGTCTTTGAATTCCACGCCTTCAGCCTCAAGTTTTTGTCTTTGCATCGCTCCGCCTTCGCCTGAAAGTCCGATTTCCCCTTTGGAGTTGATAACCCTGTGCCATGGAAGGTTATAAGAAATGCTCGACGAGTTGAGAATTCTCACCACTTGTCTAGCGCCGTAACGATTCCCGGCATAACTGGCGATGCTACCGTAAGTCATCACTTTACCTTTCGGAATCTGCTTGATTACCGTTATGACGTTTTCCGTGAATTCTGTCACTTTTTCTCCTTTTTACAACGGACTATCCGGATAATTTTCTGTTCTTTGTTAAAATAATTATATCATGAAACGACAAACGAAAAAACCGTGTTGTCAAAATGATACTTCATGCAATTTGATTTTTTTTAACCTGGATATGGATATAAGCATGTTATATGGCCTTTCGCATGTTAATGTGTTATAATATTCTTCGAATAACCCGCCTTTTATGGCTTCTGTTTGCATTGCTGCCAAGCATCATTGAAGATATGTTCGACGGGAGGAGGGCGAGCGATGGACAAAAGAGGATTAGTTTTGTCGGTTCTGGGATTATCAGTATCTTTTCTAACCCTTGTCATTGCCACATTTGCCTGGTTCGCCATCAGCACAACCGTGGACAATTCCATGCTAGGCATGAATGTAGGAGCCGGTATTTTTCCATCTTACGATATCCATTATTACACATACGATCATGTCTATAAATACGACCAGTCTTCCGAAAGCATCTTGGTATACGACGGCGGATTCTGGGTAGCACCATCCTATGAAGTGCTACCGGAATCAGCCTATGCTTTTCAGGGAATCATGATCGGATCCTATGATCCGCTGGTTCCCATCAATAACGAATACGACAACATCATCATCGAATTGCATCTTTATTGCGATGCCGATGAAAGCATGAGTTTTTCTCTTGGGGCTTCGGCGGATACTTCTATGGCCGCTGGAGCCGTTTTGACTTTCGGAGACGCCGGCACAATCTATTATTTAAGTCAAATTGCTTATTTGCAAGAAATGGAAACCGACAATTACCAAGCTAACCCGGAAGGGACCAATATCTATTCATCATTAAAATCGGATTTTGAAACCGTGGACGGAAACGAAGATCTTATCTATCCGTTGCATGGCTTTTATGACGAATACGATGCTTATGTGTCTGAAACATCCCTGGGATCGCTTTCTGTAACGAGCGCTACTACGGATGTTTATCTCTATTTTAATATTTCCTATAACACAGTTAAAATCGACACCATTCTATCAGGAGAGGGTTCGGGATCGACCATAACCTCTGTTGTCGCCCTGCGCTTCTACCAGGACATCAAAATATACATTGAGGAGGCTTCCGGGTCATGACAAGGAAAAAACGGAACCTTCTTCCTATCGTCTCGCTTTTGGTCGCTTTGCTATTTGTTGTTTCCCTGGCCGTCACCACATACGGATGGATAGTCAATTACTATTCTTACAGTCAAGATGTTCTGGGAAAATCAGGAGCGCTTTATTTCGCCGATGGCGACGGATCGTCATCCGACCCTTTCATCATTTCCGAACCTAATCATTTTTATAATCTTGCCTATCTCCAGAATATCGGCGCTTTTGGTAGCACCACGTATTATTTCAAAGTCGCCGATCCCGATACAGGATTGGCTATCACGATTGATTTCAGCGATCCCTCGTATCTTTCAACTTATCAGA
>DAOSWG010000010.1:12739-30152 GCA_035379945.1 Bacillota bacterium | reverse complement strand
GATCCAGACGCCTTTATCGGCAACCTCGACGGCAACGGTTCGACTTTGTCAAACTTTTTTGTCAACGGAAGCGGCTATCAGGATATCGGTGTCTTCGGTTATGTCGGCAATACAGCCGTCATTCACGATCTGTTTTTGGAAAATATCACCATCATAAGCAATCCCGCTTATACTGACGATACATCTGGCTATCATATCCATAACGATGAGGAAATCAATGTCGCCACCGGATATGTGGCCGGACACGTCTGCGACGGCGCTTCCCTGTCGGATATTTTCGTGATCGATTCGACGATTACGAGTTTGTCCAGCACAGCGGCTAATAGGACTCAATACGGACTTATCGGTTTTAACGAAGGGGATTCCGGTATCATCAAGGGCGGACCGGAAGATGTTGGATATAGCTTCGATCTCAATGCAAACAATGCCTATTCCGCTTTGGTTACCGCTCTTTCAAATTATGGCACCTATTACGTGAACAGTACCGGGGATACTTATCTCACTGATGCCATGCCGGCTCCGGGAATCCCGTCCAAACTGCTTTATATCGAAGGTCTCGCCCTGGGACACAATGTCCCGGTGACCTATTCGCTCTCAACATTGAAAATATCACAAACCGCAAACGATCCGGATGCAGTATATCTATATGACCAAATGGTCGCAGATGGCAACCCGATTGGCACTGTGGAAGGCCACACATACAACCGTGACAATATCGATTTGGTCGGTTTGACTACTTTTGCCGGATCGGTTGGGGCATATTACTTTGCGATTGACGCTTATGCCAGACAGATCCTGACACCAACCGAGGGTGTCACTTTCGTTCCGACCGACTATCCTTGCGCCATCCTTTTGTACGTGAAACCAATGTCCGATCCCAACGATTTGGGAGATGTCACGGCCACTTATACCGGCGGCGGCGACGTTGCCTATTATGTCGGTTCCCCGGGACAGGCTCCGACGATTTCCGCCTTCAATGCTACCGGGATTCCTTTCACCCTGACAGCCGCCGATGCATTCTGTTCCGTTACGAAAAACGATACGACCGGAGAACTTACCGTCACTTATTCCGACCCGGACTATTATGTTTTTCTAATCGGAGTTACCAACGGTCAGGCCAAAGTCTCCGATATCAGTTTCGTCTATACGCCACCGATGCTCAATTTCGACAGTCTTTCAGCTCTAGACAATATCGATTTCATCAACGACCAATCGGATGTAACGGAATCTTATGTTTTTACCTATGTCAATTTCGGATATGAGTTGACCGAAACCCAAGGTTTGTCGATAAACACCGAAAGACAGGCTGACGGATCATTTATCATCACGGTTGTCAGTTCGATATCAGATTCCAGTTCGATCACTTTGAGTGTGATTGATCTCGACAATTATTCGATCACCCTGATCGTCAATTCCGTTCAGATATACTCCGGTACCCACGATCTGATTGAAGCCACTATCTCAACAGCCGGCTCTTCCGCTAGCGGAACCGACCTTGGTTATTAGCTGAACTGGCACAGGTTTATCTATACATAAATAAACATGCATATTATATTGTTTAATTATATGTTTTTAAAAAGAAAGCACCGTTTCCGGTGCTTTTTCATTTATTCATACCCGATTTCAACGATGCTTTGAATGCCTGTAAAAGATATTTGTTGATCTGTCTCATATTTTCAATGTCGAATTTGACATATTTCCGGTCGTAAGTCACGAGTCCGTTGACTTCGTCTTCCACATCGGACAGTTGGGTGTATATCAGAACCGAAAGACCCTTTTCTATCGCAGGAAGAATTTCCTTGTCATAAAGATTGATCAGGGCCACTTCCAATTTGGCCTTGTCGGTGAATTTCTTATACCCGTAGACTTTGCTCGGATTGAAGGAATGTCCTTCGACCAAAAGGCTGTATCCGCCGAATTCCGTCAATGCCAGAATTCTTTCATAGGCCTTTTTGCGGGAAAACTTTATTTTCGAAAAATAGATATGCCGGCTGTAGAAATCGCCACCGCCCTGATCCGACCAGCCGCTGGCATGGTCTATTTGCCTTGTTGGATCGGTTTTGGCAATCGATTCCGAAATCCTCAAAGAATCGAATTGCCCCCAAGCTTCGTTGAACGGAACCCACGTGGAAATGCAGACGCAGTTTTTCAGATGGTTTATTGCTTCTTTTACTTCGCTTTCGAATTGAATCCTGCCAGCTTCCTCTTTTCTTCCGAACCACCGGTAATGTTTGTCCTGGATATTAACGCCAAATTGGGCCAAAATACCGTTAGTCGCTATATCTTTCTTCTCGGATCCGCTGGGAATGTCCTGCCAGACAATCATACCCAAACGGTCACAATGATAATACCACCTCAATGGCTCCAGCTTAATGTGTTTTCTGATTAAGTGGAAACCCATCTGTTTCATAAGGATAATGTCCGCTTCCATTGCTTCATCAGAGGGTGGCGTCAACAGTCCATCGGGGTAATAACCCTGATCCAAAACGCCGGGCAGAAAATAAGGCTTGTTATTGAGAAAGAAACGCATAATGCCGAAGGAATCCGGTTTTCTTTCGAATTTCCGCATGCCAAAATAGCTTTTGATCAAGTCTTCCCCGTATTCGATTTCGATATCGTATAAGTCCGGTGCCTCAGGTGTCCAAGGATGCCATTCTTTAAGTGCAACGACAATGTTGTCTGAAGGCGTTTCGGCCTTTTGCAAAAGTTTACCTTGATAGTACACTTTGACTCTAATCGGGTATTTAGGCTGATCGGAATTCGTTTCGAAATTGATTTCAATCCTCTGCTGATCGAAATTCGGAACAAACCGGAAATCGGTAATATGGTCGGCAGGCAGGCTTTCGATCCATACTGTCTGCCAGATTCCCGATTGCGAAGTATAGAAAATCCCGCCTCTTTTAATCCTTTGTTTTCCCGTCTGCATGTATGATGTATCGGTGACGTCCTTCACCCTGATGTCGATTGCAAACTCCGATCCTGCGACCAAATCCGTGATGTCGAGAGTAAACGGTGTAAATCCGCCTTTATGGGTTCCGGCCAGTTGATTGTCGATATACACTATGGCTTCCTGATCAACCGCGCCAAAATGCAAGAGCAGGCGTGATTTGATGAAATCATCAGGAAGTCTGACTATCCGGTGATATGAAAGCGTGTGATTCGGATCTAAAAACCGGTTGACACCGGAAAGAACGGATTCCGGGGAAAACGGGATCGTGATTTTTCCGTCGTACGTTGTAACGATTTCATTGTCCGTTATCGCATATTCCCAAGCTCCGTTTAGATTATAGTAGCTATCCCTTTGCATTTGGGGCCTCGGATATTCCGGCATCACGTTTTCCTTGTCGAGGGATTCTCCCCATTTGGTATACAGTTGGTTCATACGGCGCTTTCCCCGCTCGTGCGTTTTTCTTTTCTGAAAGCGAAATACAGTGGTATAGCGATAAAAATCACCACGATTGCCGCTCCAAGAAAGATGCCAGGCGTCGGAACCGGTTTGATCGTTCCCAGATCATTATAAAATTCCCCGGAATTCTGAATTACCGCGGCTCCGATAAACGGACCGACGACCATCGGTATCAAAACATAGAAGATCATCCTGATACCCTGAAAATGGCCGACCTTGTCAAGCGGAGTGTAATCCCTCACTTTGGCGTTCATAACGGATGTGACGATCAGATTGCCACTCATCATGATCGTGCCAGCAACGATCAGAAAAACCGTGCCTTTGGCAAAGAAGAGCATCATAAGACCAGCAGCGAGAACCCCCATCGAGGGAAACAGGAATTTATTTTTGTTTTCGGCTGTCACTTTTCGCCCAACAAGAATGCTGACAACAGAACTGATAATCAGGACTATTCCCATGATTATGGCATAGGAGTCAATTCCTAGATAGCGTTGGATATAGATCAGAAAATAAGGAAAAAACACTTGGGTAGATATCCCGAATAAAGCAAAAGCGCATAGATACAGATATAGGGTCGGATGTTTCCGGATTGTCGATGGACGAAATCCGTAAATAAGGGTCTTCCAGTAATTTTCTTCCGATTTCCTGACATCGGATTCCTTGATCAGAAACAATCCGATGATACCACCGAGACTAACAAGACTTCCCAAAATCAGGAAGAACAGAGGCCATTGGTCATTTTGAACGAAGACATCGAATCCGCCAAATATTATCAGCATGGCCACTAGCGGCAAAGTAGCGAGCACGCCTTCCACTTTTCCCCGATTTTCCGAGTCAGTGACATCTGTCACCCAAGCATTGAAGGCTCCGTCGTTGGCCGTCGAACCGAAAAACGTCATGATGCAATCCATGATGATGACGATGACGACGGTTATCAGAATAGCATCGCCGTATTTGAACAAGGAAGCAACGGTATCAACAGAAACAAAAGCGAAAGCCAAAGTCGAGATGCCCCAGAGAATGTAGCCTACGGAAATGAATATTTTGCGCTTGGAAACCTTGTCGGAAAGAGCACCCATAATCATTGTCGTGAGTGTAGCTGTTGCGGCGCTCATCGCGACCATCCAGGCAATAGCGTGCGGATTTCCGGAAATCTCATTGTACAAAAATAGATTGAAATACATGTTTTCGACCGCCCATGCGAGTTGTCCGAACAAGCCAAAAAGCAGCAAGGTCGACCACGTACGGGTTCCGAGTTTTGCTTTGTTCATTGATTATCCTCCTGTCATTTAGCTTTGCGCGAGCTTTTATCGGCAAAAGCCGATAATATTCATAATGAATATAACACAGATATAAAGAAAAGTTTACTTCTTTTCAGAAATAAACTCGGCTTTTATCCCTTTATACCAGGAAGGAATGTCCCGATTAAAAAAGTCATACCACTCTAAAACGTGTTCGGTAATTTTTATTGCTTCTTTCACTTCCGCTTCTCCGAATGTCACCGACCAAGGAAGAAAGGAAACCATGGACTCGGCCGCGTACAGTTTCAGAATCGGGAAAAAATCGTCCGGTATTTCGTTATCGAAATATCCATTGATCATCCCGGTTTCAAAGTATTCGCTCGCAAACACATTCCAGCAGAACGGTTTGAATTCATCATATGGGTCAGCCGCTTCGCTTTTATCGAAATCTATGATTCCGATAGCATTATTGTCAACTATCATGTTTCCTACATGGTAGTCTCCATGGGAAAAGGCTAACGGTCTTTCATATGCCAGATGCGCATGTTCCTGATAATATCTGATGATCTTCTCTTGCATCGGCAACTCATATTCGCAATTCAAAAGTTTATCGATTTTTTTAGGCATTTTCGCCCGGTATCGTTCGCCCCAGGTTCTGCTTTGTTCTGGTATCTCGAGCGAATGGATCTTTTTCATGGTCTTTCCGGCTTCGATTCCGAGATTATATGCTTCCATGTCCGACAGTGTCGGAACGACGTCTTCCGCCGCCATACCATCAAGCCAGGTCTGGAGAAGGTATACCTCATTGTCGTTTAGGATTCCGAAATCAACCGCTCTGGGACAGGGTATTCCCTTCGCTTCAAACTTTTTCAGATATTCGAATTGCATTTTCTTTTTGTCATAAAGCAATATATCGGAAATCCTTACCAGATACTTTGTCTTGTTTTTATCCGCAAGAATGAATTTTCTGTCCGTCGACCATCCCTTGTTCAAGGTTTCGACTTCGGTTATTTGAAATTTGTCTATGATTTTCTGCAATTTATTCATCTTCTACCCGCCTTAATGGATGTCGTAACAAATGTGATTTATCTAAAATGTCAATTTTGATTGTTTAACTTGATTTATATCCATATAAAATCAATTCATCGTCATATTGGATGTCATTTGCCGTACAGTATTGATAGTATGCCGTATAGGCTTCTTCGCCATCTGTAGTTCCGAAAGCGGAATCGTCTTTATCCAAAGTGACGATAAGCCTGTATTGATAATCCTCATTCTTCGTTTTTTCGTCTTCAAACACCCCAAAGAGAAAAGGAACTCCTTCTTCGTAATAATCATAATAATCCTCAAGTAACTCCGGTTGCGCCAAATACAGGCTAAAGTAGCCATTGACTAAATAGATTATGCAATAGTAGGAATTGCCATCAATCACAAATGTCGAATAGTATTCGCTATCAAGCTCGAAGATACTGTCGCCAGTGGTCTCATATTGCATACGCAATTGTTCCGATGTGGCTTCAATATCAAATCTGTCGGACTCCCACGTCATATTATCCATGTTTTGATACCTTATATCCGTACATCCCAGCAAAATCGATATCATCAACAGGGCAAACAGCGCTAATGTTTTCTTAATCGCACTCTCCTCCGTTCCTCTGTATTTAATTGATACAACGATGATTTGTATATGGAAAGCATATCATTTTACACCGCATCTGTGCAAGGGGCTTTTTGGTTTGTGGCTATGACACACTCAGCTTGTGTCTTTAAGAAAACACCCGGTAGATAGGTGTATGTAGCTTTTTGTCTTGTCCGTGCTAACTTTATCTTGATTCAATACCCCGATGTATAGAGCTTATTTTTTGAATGCTATGAGCATAATTTTTTATAGTTCAAATCCGGCAGGATACTATTCAATCATCATTTAATATTTTTTTTAGAAATTCCGTCGGTTTTTCAATTAAGCAAAAATGAGAAGTTTGTGGAATGCCAATCAATCTAACGTTTTGAAGGTTAGGAAAATCCAGTTTTTGTAAAAACGTATCATTATCTAAATCACGCATGCCATATACGAATAATAATGTTCTAGAAATATCCTTTAAATCCTCAACAATGTTTAACTTTCGTAGAGAATCAAATATTTTGGAATTATACTTCTCTACCTCATTTCTCATAACATTGTTCAATTTTTGCTCAAGATGTATATTCTTATATACGATATTCCTAAATTCTTTACTTGGTTCAAAAATGTAACTTTCAACAATTACAATTTTTTTACATTTTATCTCGAGGTTTCTACAAAGAATATCAAGAATAATCAATCCGCCCATTGAATGTCCAATGACCAAATCGTAAGACTTATCTTTGAAATGCTTATTATATATTAATTCGGTCAAATCTTTATAATGCTCGTTACTCTGCATATCAATATTTTGATATGTTTCAATAATATATTCGTTGTATATATCATAAACTTGGTTATTTGTTAATGCACCGCCAAGTATTATATTCATACTGAATCACCTCTATAACGATTATAGCAAAAAAAGATTTCAATTAGAATGAAATCTTTTATAGTTTCGATGTCTTGTCATAACCAAGTTTGTATATTTTTTGGGGTTGTCACAACCAAGTTTTCTTGAAACGAGGTAAAGTCATCGTAGATCATCATTACGCAATGCGAAGCCTAGATAATAGGGCAGATATAAAATCCCATTCGTCTCATGGATGTTTTCGGTGCAAAAGACGATCGGTTCGCCAATATTCTTTTCTTTCAAAAGCGTGTTTAATGAATCGTGTTTCTCAAAATCGGAACCTGATTTGGACTCGATGACTTGAACAGTATCCCTAACTTGAATCACAAAATCGATTTCCATTGACGTCGGTTTTTTCCGATCATAATAGTGGAGAAGAAATCCGTTTTTCAAAAAAGCATCCGCCAGTGCATTTTCGATGATGGATCCTTCGTTGATTTCTATGTTTCCATTCAAGATCTCGCTTTGAATTCCCAAATAGGATAAAGCTGTCAACAGGCCTGTATCGTTCATATAGACTTTAAAAAGGTTGCGCTTTTCGTTTAGTGCAAGTGGTAGCTCAATAGCCGCGATATTGTAACAAGGGGAGGCGATCTTGGCATCGAAAAGCCACAGTATCGCTTCTTCATAGGTGCGCATTTTGGGCTCTTTTTTCAAGGCAGACAAATAGAAGCGTTTGTTCTTCTTGTTGAGCTGAGCTGGAATTGAGTCGAAAATCTCACTCACTTTGGTTTTGTTCGAGCCTGCGTATTTTTTTACATCATCGCGATAGCTGTTGATGATATCTTTTTGCTCTTGAATCACTATGGTTAAGTCATTTGACTGAACAAACTTGGACACAACTGAAGGCATTCCGCCAACGATCATGAATTCACGGAAATGACGCATCATCGTTTGATGGATTGCATTGCTTAGTTCTTTTTTTTCACTTACGCATTTTCTCAGTTCATGAATGACTTCTTCGCCGACTCCTTTCGCCCAAAGAAACTCTTCAAAATCGAGCGAGTGCATTTCGTGCTGGGTTTCAAAGCCAACGGGATAACTGCTTACATCATTATAATTGATTCCCAACAAGGAACCTGATTCAATGAAATCATATTTCCCGTCTTCAACAAGAAATTTGATTGCAGTCCTAGCTTTTGGACACGCTTGAATTTCATCAAAAAAAATCAAAGTTTCTCCAGGAACAAAAGGACCATATCCCATCGCTGACATGTTTAGTTGGATTGTTCTGGCATCCAGAGAACCGGAAAAAATATTGCACAAGTCAGGATTGCGTTCGAAATTCAATTCGATGAAGGTCTTGTATTGTGATTTTCCAAAAGCCCTAATACTGGTTGTTTTTCCTACCTGTCTGGCTCCTTTTACCAAAAAAGCCTTCTTCCCTTTTTCGTTTTTCCACAAAATAAGAAGTTCTTCAATCTTTCTTTTTAACATTGTAACACCTCTTCAATCTCATTATACACCTTTTTCATGAGTTTTCAATAATATATTTACACCTTTTTCTTGAAAAAACCTATAGTAAATTACACCTTTTTCGGAAATAAGAAATGTACGGCTTGTTAGAAAAAAAACACTTGTTTAACAAGTGTTGGTCAGTGATTGGAGGACCCAACCGGATTTGAACCGGTGATCAAGGATTTGCAGTCCATTGCCTTACCACTTGGCTATGGGTCCCTTTTTAAATATGTTATGTAGCTAGGATGGCATACGTGATTTTACGCTGGTCGGGAAGACAGGATTTGAACCTGCGACCTCCTGGTCCCAAACCAGGCGCTCTACCAAGCTAAGCTACTTCCCGATAAAAAAATGGCGCGCCCATCAGGAGTCGAACCCGAAACCTTTTGATCCGTAGTCAAACGCTCTATCCAATTGAGCTATGAGCGCGCAGCGGCCTTTTTTAAGGCCGATATATATATTACCAAAAAGCGACTGAAAAAGCAACTTATTTTTCCTTAATGCATTCGCATGGTTTCCCGAGCAAATCGCTCGGATAATACGCGGATATCCTGTATAATGGATGCGAAAGAAGTGGTTGTCATGATCAAGGAAGACATACGGATCGGAATGGTCGGTATACCGGTTGCGGATCCAATCAAAGAAAGCGAATTTTATCGTAATCTTTTCGGCTTGTCCGAAACCCTGGAAAATGCAGCCAATCATCCTCTCAGGTTTCTTAAAACAGACTTTACGGAAGAAAAAACGTTCGAACATCTAGCGTTAAAGGTCAGATCAAGAGCCGAACTTGGACGTATTCTGAGACGCCTCATCAATTTGCAGATTCCGATTCTCGGAGCCATCGACCACGGATATGCCGAATCTATTTATCTGAATGATCCAGAGAAAAACGTCATCGAAATCGCTTCTTTGCGAGACGCGCAGGAATGGTATGACGAATTCGGACAGATCAAGGATTCTAGCAGTCCCTTCGATTATAGCGGTGTCTATTATGCCGCCGAAGCCGAAGATGCAATCGATGATTCTGGAATATCCGTTGCCATATGCCATATCGTTCTCAATGTTCCGGATCTGGATAAAGCTAGGCATTTCTATGAACAGGCCATGGGATTTGCCGTGCGAAGCGAAAAAAAAGGCAAGGCGCTTCTTCTTACGGCCAGCCAGTGCCATCACCAGATCGGTTTGGCCGCAACGAAAAAGATTTCCAAAGCCAGCGCGGTGTTTTCGATCTCCTATCCGGTATGCGAATCGCTGATGCAAACGATTGAAAGAATAAGGGGCAAGGGCTTTTTGGTCAATGAAAGCGAAAAGGGATATCTGGTGACGGATCCGTTCGGAAACATGATCTATCTGGTTTTGGGATAATGAACAATATCATAATTAAAAAACGGGGAAAATCCCCGTTTTGTTTTTATAACAAACCAAGCGTTCGATAAATAACGACAATGAGAAAGATTGCCGGAATCGAGAACAAAGAACTCCAGACCACAATTTGGCCGGCTAGTTTCCCGTCGTTTTTCATCTCCGATGCCATAATGGCGGAAACTACGGCCACCGGGCTTCCGAACGTGGCGATGAGTGCCGGATAATCCGTGCTTTCAAATGCAAAGAATGTCGTATATTTCGCCAAAATCACCGCCAGAGTGAGCATAAGTCCCGGCGCCATGATCGTCCGCAAAAGAACTCCGAGGGTAATCTCCCTTTTCATCGCCCGGACTTGGGCGAACTGGAACCCGCCGCCAAGCACCACAAGCGCCAAAGGCGATGCTATCTGTCCTAACCATTTGATACAGGTATATAGGAAAGTCAAATCATTCTTGAGACTGAAAACCGGTTCGCCGGTCGATGCAAATACAGGAATCAGCGATCTTATATAAAGCGACAATATACCAAGAACTATTGCAATTATCAGCGGATTCGAAAGTATCTTCAACAAAACCTTTATCCAAGGAACTTTTTCCCCGTCCTCACCCCTCAAGAAGACGGAAAGCGCGATGACTGACAAGGCATTGTAAAGCGGAATGATGACAAGCGATACAAGCGCCACCACCAAAACCGCATCGGCTCCACCCAGAGCTTCGGCCAAAGGAACGCCGATGATCGTCATGTTGGACCGAAAGACTCCCTGGTTTATCACGCCTTTTTGTGTCGGATCCTTGACAAAAAACATGGCGACCAAAAAACCGATCACAAACAAGACCAAAACACCGGCAGAGGCATACAAAACCACGTTCCATCTTATGTCCTGCAATCCGGAAGCCGAATATACCGTATAAAACAAAAGACAAGGTAAGGCGATCCGGAATACAAAACGATTGGCACAAGGCCAAAATTCCTCGCCCAGAAAACGCGTGCGGGAAAGAATATATCCGAGACCGATCATTAGTAATAGTGGCAATACAGCATTGAGTGCAAATAAAAGTGTGTCCATCGATCATCATCCGTTATCCATAATTATTAACAACATCAATTTTAACATCATTTGGCTTTTGTGAAAAGAAAAACCGGGAATGATTTCCCGGTTAATCCTTATTTCAGCAATTCTTTTTTCTTTTTCTCGAATTCGTCCTGCGTGATCGCTCCGGAATCATACAAATCTTTGTACTTTTTGATTTCGTCGGCGGCACTCACCGTTTTGGTCGCAAGAACGTTATCGGTGGATACCACAACACCGAGTTCGTATTTATCCCGGAATTGTTCGTCCGTCATCGTCAGAATCAAAATACCTTCGACAAGACCGATGATAGCCGGAATGCCGGTCCAGCAAAACAGGACGTAAATTAATCCTAAACCGACCTGTCCCAGATAAAAGCGATGGACACCGATTCCGCCAAGAAAAATCGCGAAAAGTCCAGCTGCAATTCTGTTTTTCATGTTATTCCTCCAATTGATCTATAGTATCTTTTTGTTTCTTTAATTCCGCTTTGTTTTGATACATCTTTGCGTCTGACAATTTCACCAACATGTCCAAATCGCATTTTTCATCCCGGCAACAGACAACTCCGCATCCGAAAACCACTTGTATCGCATTACCCTGGACCATAAACGGATTGTCGTTGAAATAGTCTCTGATCTGTTTGATTCGATCGGTTGCCTTTTCTTCCGTCGCATTCGGGAACACAAGGAAAAACTCGTCTCCTCCCACTCTTGACAAAAAGAAATTGTTGCCGGCGTTTTTTCTAACGCCATCGGCGAAATGGATAAGCAGGTCGTCTCCAGCCTCGTGTCCGAAGGAATCATTGACTTCCTTGAGATTGTTGATGTCTATGGAACATATCGCCAGTGGGGTTTTATTTTCTATTGCTTCATTATATGCCAATTTCAATAATTCCTGGTGATAACTACGGGAACAGGCATCGGTAAGATAATCATATCTGACACGTCTGATGGCATCGCCGTACAATTCATGGATAGTGATGATGATTTCGATCTGTTTGGCGAGTTGTTTGATCATTTGTTTATCGCTTTCGTCGAAAATGGAATCCGACAAATCGCTGTCAAGATTGATCGAGCCCATGAATTTCCCATTATGTTTGAAAGAACAAGTCAGCACCGACATTGCGCCCAGGGCGTTGCCGCTTCTCAACAACTTGATAGTGTCCGCACTGAGTTTCTTCTCGTCGTATTTTTGCAAGTCTCGGATTATCGTCGGTTCGAACGGATCCTCGAGATCCGACTGGAACACGTCTTTGTATTTCAATTTGGTTCTCTGTAAAGTCTTAAGGTCATAACCGACAGACGCCCGATATTCCATCATTTCCCCGTTAAGAATCAATATGCTGCCGGAAGACACTTTCGGGACCGCCTTGACGGCTTCTTCCAGAATCATCTGCAATACATCGTCGAAAAAGTCGGTATTCAGCATTTCCGATGTTATCGTCAACATCATCTCGGTGATCCGATAGTTTAGTTCTATGTCATCATATGCTTTTCTTAGGCGCCCTAAAGCTTCCTCTTGGCTGGTGTTTTGCCTTCTCAGAATCGCCGTCATTTTCCGTTGCCCAAGATCAGAACGAGATTGGACAAGCGTAAAAACATAGGCAAGCACTACCGACATCACGCTAAGACGTAAATTCTCGGTAAAAAAATGCTGGAATCCTTCCGTTATCCATATCATCAGGTTAAACGCTATCAGGGCGTAAAGAAATACCGACAGCCGTTTCCAAAGCGGATATAACTGGACAAGCGAAGTCGCAAACACCGCGATGATGAACGAATAGATTTGATTGGAATAACCCTGATAAGCAAACGAAATGATGATTCCGACCGATACTATCAGATACGGATGGGCGTGCACCGTGGCTTTCCTAACCCATGAATCAAACGAAATAGCACCGGCATGAATCAGCGAAAAAAGAACCAACTGCATGATCATTAGTCCGGTAGTCAGAAGAAAATAATATTTGGATCTTAACAGCGACGGATCAACGGCAATAAAGGAAATGATTTCAAAAATCGCTATTATTGAAGCCGATACGATCCCCATCGCCACATCATAGTGATCCTGCTCGTTTTCATCGTAGTAGGTTCCGAAAAATCCGGATATTTTGCGCAATACGCTACGAAAGAATTTCATTGCTATCTCCTGGATTATAAATATTTGTTTTGTTATTGCCCAAGTAAATAACAGACACATGTTATTATACAAGATTTGGTGTTCAAAGTAAATAAGCGGCCGTTTCTAATTATTAAAGACGGCCGCTTTTTTTTTGCGGCCGTCCATAATTTTCGTTGAATATTCAGTTTACTCGGCAAGCGTCCACGCCGCGTATAGCGTTATATCCTCGTAAGGCATGGTAGAGAAGGTGTAAGGAATCGTCAAAGCCACATCTTCATACCAACCATCAAACACATAGCCGTCCATTGTCGGAGCCACGGGTTCGGTAACTGCGGTACCTTGTTCCTGCCAAATGGAATCGACAGCGGTTCCGCCGTTGGATTCAAAGGCGATTGTCGTGTTGAAACAGCCCCATACGACTGGCAGTCCGCTGGAATTCCAACTTGCATCCCATCCTGCCGGCTTGCTGGAAGCTTCGACATTGATCGTCAATCCGGTACATCCGACAAAAACATCTCTGCCCATTGCGGTCACATTGTTTTTAATCAAGATAGATGTCATCGACCCGCAATTGTAGAACGCGTTGTTACCGATAGACGTTATAGTATCGGGAATGTAAAAATCAGCCAAACTAGTGCAACCCTTGAATACATAATTTCCGATCGAAGTCAAATCCCCTTCACCGGCAAATTGGAAACTTACCGATGTAAGGCTTGTGCAATCCTGGAATGCATAATCTCCGAGCGTTGCGACAGTCGCCGGAATCTCGACCGATTCAAGCGCGCTACAGGCATTGAAAGTGTAAGTGCCGATATAAATCAGGCTGGAGCCTTCTTCAAACACGATATTAACCAAATCGCTACAATTTAAGAACGCATAGTTGTAAATATGCGTAACCGAAGCCGGAATCGTGATCGAAGTCAATGCGGTAAAGGAAAAGGCGTATTGTCCTATATCCTGCAGTTGAGATCCGGGGGCGAAAATCACTTCTGTCAAATAAGTATCCCAGCCGAATGCGAAATCACCGACAGTCAAAACGTTAGACGGAATGGTGATAGTGGTAAGGGCGCATGACTGGAAAGCATTTGAACCGATTGACTGCAACTGGCTGTTTTCCCCGAAATTGACCGAAGCTAGCCTGTAATTTCCGTAGAACGCATGTCCTTCAATTATCGTAACGCTATCCGGAATCGTGATTTCATACAGATTATTGTTGCTGAAGGCGCTTTCCCCAATCTGATTCAGATTGCTGCTTGGAGCAAAATAGACATGTGTCAAGGAATAGCAATCGCCGAAGGCCATATATCCGATGTAAGTAACTGAAGCCGGAATCGTCACGCTATGCAGGTTGGTTGCCGAAAAGGCTTCATCACCTATTTCTTGCAAAACACTGCCGTCTTCAAAAATCAGTTGTGCCAGTTTATAACATTGCTCAAAAGCATATGGTTCGATTATCACAACCGATACCGGTATGCTTATCATTTTAAGATTGCCGCAGGCAAAGAAGGCGCCTTCTTTGATTGTGACGATATTCGAGTTAGACGCAAAGTAGACATACGACAAATCATATTGCTCATAAAAAGCGTATGAATAAATCGAAGTCACAGGATATGCGGTACCGCTTATGGTGATCGCTTCCGGTATAGTTATGCTCGTTACGGTGTAAGTGTCGGATCCAAGAAGGATTGCCTCGTTGTTTGACAATACTACATAAGTGAGGCCGTTTTCGGTCGTATAGCCCGCAATATCCCATTCGACCGGGTATCCGCCGTTGATCCATCCGGCATCCCAACCGGCCGGTATTGTGCTGGCTTCGGCATATACGGTCAGATATGAATTGTCGTAAAAAGCTTCAAAGCCGATCGTTTCCACGCTGGCCGGAATGATGACGTAATTCAAATCATAAGCATTGTAAAACGCGTCTTCTCCGATTGATATTAAGCCGTCAGGGATATTTATTTGTTCCAAACCATAACATTCCGCGAAAGCATATTCGCCAATCGATATTACCGAATCGGGAAGAATAACCCGGTTGATTTCTTCTGCGCCGTAAAAGGCATTCGCTTCAATGCTTGTCGTTCCTTCCGGAATAACGACCGTTGTTCTTTCGAATGATGTCGACAACAAGCCGTCGCTACTGTAAATCATGCCGTCGATATTCGCAACCGGCAGATTATAGGTGCATTCTGTCATATATAAATTGCTGCTACTGGATTCGGATTCGGAAAGGATCAGCGGGTTGTAATAATCCCCGATCGCCTTTCCCGACAAAACCGAATTATCGATTTGAATTTGGTTTTCTCTGCATTCGGTCATGGAAAATGTTCCTTCATCGAGATCGAAATTGTCGTTATAAATCATGCCGCCATACAAATAAGAATTATTGATAGTAAAATATCCATAATAAGTGTATTCGAGTGCAATGGCATTCATTGCGGTTATTGTCGTATTGTTAATGACGATGTTGGAGTTTTCATCACCGTAAAAATACATACCGTATAAAGCCGCGATATCACAATTGTTCATTTCCAAGTTTAGTCCTTCCGGACATTCCATATACAGGAAACTAAACATTCCTTTGGAAGAATTCACCCTGTTCAAAACAAGATTAAACGGATATGTGTAGCCTATATAAATCGCAGTATCGTAACTGGTGTCGTTGTCAAGACCCGGAGCCACCTCGAGATATAGATCGTTGATCTGGATGCTTGATCCTTCTATTATAGCGTATTTGTTATAATAATCCCTTTCGCTGTCATAATGACTGCCGATACTGATGAACCCGTTGGATCCGGCATATGAGTAAAGCGTGTAGCCGTTACCGTAAATAGATACCTGTCTGTCGATATAAACGGAGGACATGGCATAAATGTCGGCGCCAAGATAAATCTCATCATAGCTGAAATTGTCTAGAGCGGCAGTCAAACTTTCATAATCGTATACCGTAACCGACGTGGCTGTTTGCCATTTGGCATAAAGAATCAGATCCTCTGTCACCAAAGTATTTTCAAAAAACTGCGAATTGGAAACGCCTGTTCCCGTGTACCAACCAAGGAAACTGTATCCTTCTTTTACCGGATAAGGCAAAATGATGGTCGTTCCATAAGGAACTCCGGCAATAGCGTTTTCCATGGCACCGCCCATAGTATCGAACGCGACGGTAAATGTCTCTGGTGAATAGGTTGCCGTTACAACGGTGTTACCGGTAATTGAAGAAAACGAATGGTCCCATCCGGTGAAAACATAACCGGCACGTACGGGATCTGCAGGCGCAACTGCTGCGCTTCCGTATGTCAAGTGCTGTATATCAAGTACGGAGCCGTCGAAATTCTTGAATTCCACCAAATAAGTAACCAATATTTGACCGAGGTTCTTTTCCGTACCGTCGGTATAAGTGACGATAAGTTCTCCCTGGTCGTTAATTGCCATTGAGGAAATGCCAACGCCGGTTTCTCCGGCGGATCCCACTAGAGAACTGACTTCAATCAGATTCAACCAGCTGGCGTCTCCGACATATTGCCATTGAATATATCCGTCGGATACTCTAAACGTTACTTCGCGTCCGTTTGTCCCGTCGGCGCCGGTAATAATCGCAAGGGAAATCAAATCAGTCCAGGAAACATCACTTTCGTATTTCCATTGGATGTATCCATCGAACACTTGAAACATTACCTCTTCCCCGTCTGTTCCATCGATTCCATCAGCTCCGTCGGCGCCAATAAGCGAAGAAAGTGCAATCAGATTCGTCCAGGTCGTATCTCCCACATATTGCCACTGAACATAACCCGAAGCGACTTGCAAATTGATGTCCCGTCCGTCTTCTCCGGGGATTCCCTGTTCTCCCTGAATGGATTCCAGCCATTCTTCATAAGTGCCTGGAAGATCTCCGGACGCCACACCAAGATCATAGATCTGATGCAATCTAATGCTTAAATCGGATTCAGTAGTCGTTGTTGTCACCGTAAAAGCTTCGGTGGTCGTCAAAGTAGTCACAGCAGTGGTCTCGTCTTTGCAGGAGACTAGAACAAACGCCATGGCAATGATCGCGATTGCCAAAACGATTCTTTTTTTCATTTTTCCGCCTCTTTTATATGTAAGTTATTTTTATAACTAAATCTCAAATAAAAAAACCCAAAACCATTTTGGGCGTGTTTGGGCTTCCGAAATTAATAAAAACAAATACAACATAATTATCGAAAATTGTCTTGCCGCCACG
>DAOSWG010000010.1:0-12639 GCA_035379945.1 Bacillota bacterium | reverse complement strand
CGAAATTAATAAAAACAAATACAACATAATTATCGAAAATTGTCTTGCCGCCACGCTGCCACATCTACTAAAAAGATCGTTCAAATTTTCAAATAAAATTATTTGTATTTCTTTTATTTCAATATTTCAGAAAAATGATATCACACAAACCACAAAAGCACAATAGACGAATTGACTGAAACTTTATAATAATTGTTTTCATTTTCAAGCAAAGATAATTCGAACATGTTTTATAAAAAAAAAACATGTCGGATGAAATATTTCAAACGTCATGTTTATTCTTTATGGTAGCCCGTACGGGATTCGAACCCGTGAATGTTGCCTTGAGAGGGCAATGAGTTAACCATTTCTCCAACGGGCCGGATTATCAGTCCGGCAACAGACTGATAGTATGATATATTCTTTCCCGAATTTTGTCAAGTCCCAAAATCCGCAGAATATAGTAGAAATTCGGGGTGTTCTTTCTTCCGGACACCGCGACTCGGATTATTTCCGCAAAGTCTCCCACGTGACCGACATATTGTTCCGGGTTCTTTTTATAATCCTTTGGCTTTTCCGCAAAATTGCATTTAGAAGCTGTGGCTTTCAAATTGCCAAACCAATCTTCTTCCGAAAGGTCAAGTCCCGGATTGTCAAGGAATTCTTTCAGAGATGTTTTCACAAGTTCAGTCGGGAATCGGTCAATTATTGTCAATCCTTCTTTTATAGATGCCAGGAATATATCAGTGTACATGAATCCGATGACCGGAAAAATGTCACTATATCTCGTGTAATCTTTTCTGGGTTTTTCCCCACCCCTTTCGATGGCGAGTATCGCTTCGAAATATGTGGGATCGGTCGTGATTCTTTGATGTAATTCATGATCGTAGATCTTCGCCCATTCATCGGCTTTATCAGCTATTTCGGAAGCGCTCATTGCGCCCAGACGTTCCTTGGCGATATGGTTGATTTTTTCCAGATCAAACAAGGCGCCATCTAAAGTCATCTTGGAAAAGTCGAGATGGAAGGAAAAAATATCAGCCTCTGGATTCTCGATCCGCCACTCCTCGAAATTCGTGTTGGCGATTGTCATTAGATACTCGAGAAAGCCTTCGACCGGGTAACCTTTTTCAAGGAAGTAACTGACCGAAGCTTCTTCGTCTTTGCGTTTGGACAGTTTTCTCCTGGTTTCCCCATCCATTTTCATGATAACGGGGAGATGGGCGTAAACAGGCCGTTTCCAGCCGATTGTATCAAACAATTGCAGATGGATCGGAACCGACGACATCCATTCTTCTCCCCTAGTCACATGCGTTGTCCGCATGAAGTGGTCATCGACCAAATGGGCAAAATGATAGGTGGGAAGACCGTCGCCTTTCATGATGACGATATCCTGGATGTTTTCGGGAAACTCAATATGCCCACGAATGGCATCATCGAAAGCAATCCGGTTTTCTTCGTTGCCGGGGGAACGGAATCTGATGACATAACTGTTACCTTTTTTGATTCTTTCAGCTGCTTCTTCCGCTGTCAGGAATCGGCACTTAGCATATTCGCCGTAATAACCGGAATTGAGCTTTTTAGCTTCTTGTTCCTTCCTGATCGCATCCAATTCCTCATGTGAACAAAAGCACGGATAGGCAAGCCCCCGGCTAATCAAATATTTAACTACGATATCATATATCCATTTTCTTTCGCTTTGGACATAAGGTCCGTAAGCGCCACCGCTCAAAAAACTTTCGTCCGGTACGATTCCGAACGTAAGCAATTCGGCCAAAACCTTATCGGCCGATCCGGATATCTCCCTCTTCTGGTCCGTATCTTCCAGCCGGCAGAAAAACACCCCTTCGCTTTGCTTGGCAAAACGCCAGGAAACCATGGACGCGAAAAGCGAACCGGTATGCAAAAAACCGGTAGGAGACGGAGCGAATCTGGTCACCATCGCCCCTGACGGCAGTTTTCTTTCGGGGTATTTAGTTTCAAGATCATCCAAAGTCATCGAGACATTCGGAAAAATCAAATCAGCCAATTTATGGTTGGAATCCATCACGCAAACCCTTCTTTCCGTAACGAAAATATTTTATCATAAAAACAAGGGAAAAGCCACATGTCATAACGGCAAATCGAATCCCGTGACACTCTCTCCGGTAAACGGTACGACTATATCCACCACTTGAAGATTGCTGTCGGTATAGAGCATATGCATTTCGGAATTTGCCAAATCAATCGTGGTAGCCATTCCAATCAGTTTTTGGCCGAACAGATTTTCCTTAACGTACGGAGTTTGGACATCGCTTCTTCTGGAAACGGTGAAAGCCGGAAAATCGGCGTCGGTCATATATCCGTGCGATTTGGTTGTGTCATAGTAGGCTTCGTCGTAATATAATGTTTCATTAACCGGCATACCGGGCAAAAACTGCATCAGTTGGTGCGTGTGTCCGGACAATGACAAATCGATATCGATTGTGTTTAGCAGATCAGTCCACAGATTCTTGATGGTTTCCAGAAAGTAAATCCCACTGCCGAAATCGGAAGTATCGCTGTAGACATTCGTGATCGGCATATGGCAAATCACCAATTTGAACACTACTCCGGGGTCGCTGTAAGCGTCTTTTGCGATTACATCGTTAAGAAATTCGGTTTGCATATCTCGATATTCAGTAAAGTAAGCGGTGTCGTAATATTCCCACCAATCATCCGGGTGATCCTCTCCCAAATCCAGAACGATTCCAAAAATACCGGAGAGATTGAATGTGAAATAAAAAGATTCATTGACGCTGCCGACATATTTGTAGAGTTCGTCAGCCCATTCCCCTTTAGTCTCGTGATTGCCTCTGGCATAAACCACCGGACGGGTTCCGCCGGTGATGTTGTAGGCGATCCTGTGGATGATCTTGATATCTGATTCTTTTTCTAAAAATGAGGCGATGTCACCGGCCATTACCAATAAGTCAAGGCTGTCGCCGAAATAGGTTCCGGTCTTGCTGGCGGCTCCCACATATTCATGAGCGTCTGCTATTGTATATATCTGAATTCCGTCCGAGAGATCGACCGGGCGGAATTCATAGGTTTCCGTCACCGTGTGTCCCTCAAGTCCGGAATACGGTCCCCGATATAAATAATTAGTGGAAATGATCTCGTATTCGCCGGCTTGATCCAAAACACTCATCGGAACAACAACCTTGTGAACGGTCGTAAACGAATCGGCACTGCCTGAATAAGTATCCACGTATGTATCATTACCGATTTTGACCAAACCGGTGGCATCGATCGAAGTCGTCCAGACGATCTGGTACTCGTCTTCGACCGCGAACACGGTAGGATGGGTGGAAATCAAGACAAAACCGGAAAAAAAGGACACCGCTCCCAGAATTAAGATCATTACTGAGATCAATACGATGCGGAAAACACTGTCCGCCCACAATTTCGTTTTAGGAAAATAAAAAAACAGGTAGAGGACAAATGTGGTTCCGGCCAGAATCATCACATACTCGATGAAGCTCCTAAAAATATAGTGGAACGATCCGATTCCTAGATATAACATGTATAAAATGGCAATACCAAGCGCAATCGAAAGTCCGCCGGGAATCCACACCCAGTTCTTTTTCGTTTTTATAACCATCGGCATGAAAAGCACCACGGTCGCGCCCAAAATCAAACCGAGAATCACGTATTGCAACCAAGATACGCCAAACATTCCTTCGATGCCGGACCAGATCGACTGCATCGACATATATAAAACAAGGGTAAAAAGCGATACTCCGAATAAAATCCTGTTTCTCATTTTTATCATCGTCCTTCCATATGCGAGCGATATAAAAAGGTGCTCGCAAAATGATTTACGCTATGTTTAAATAGTATCATCATTTCCATTCCCGCACAAGAGAATATCGCCCTTATAAAGCAAAAAGGCCCGCCATCGGCGGAACCTTTGTCGTAATTATTATCCTATCTGATGTAGATGTCGCCTGATACGGTTTTCTTGCTGACGATTTCGATCTTGTTGTATTCAGAATTATGAATGTTGATATCACCGGAAACCGAACGCAAAGTCACTTTTTCCGGATAGAATTCCTTTCCGTCGAAATCGCCGGAAACCGTATGATAATCCAATTCCTTTACTTTGGTGTTTTTAACGGACACATCGCCAGAAACCGTACCGATTTCCATGTCATTCTCGATGTTTGTATCCACGATCTGAATATCTCCGCTGACCATAGTGGCCGACAGTCCGGATAAGCGGGAGTTGTTCACCTTAAAATCGCCGTTTACTGAATGCCATTCTGTCTCGCCGGCTTCGACATTGTCGATCACGAAATCGCCGTTTGTCGTATTGATGCTCAGTTTACCGATTTTGATGTTTCTGTATTCGACATCCGAATTAGTTCCAACATGCTTGAAATTGGCAACTATGACACTTTTTGGCAACAACACCCGGAATTTGATTCCTTTTCTTGTTGTGTTGAAATTGAAAATCATGTTTTTCCTTTTGTATGTCAGTCTCAAAGTCTTCCCGTCGTATTCGGCTTCGTAGTCTTCCGGACGACGGCATTTTGTCCAGAACACCTGGATTGTTTCGATATCGGCAGAGGTATATTCGATGTCATCGTTGACAAACCTGGTTTCGACGTCGAGCGTATCCGACTGTAAAGCGAATTCCTTCCATAATGTCATCTTTAAAGCGCCTTCTTCGTTTATCTCTTCTTTTTCGTTTTCCAAATCCTCTGCCAATTGGCTAGCCAGTTTGAGCGGATCTCCGAATTTCTTTTCAATGTCTTCTTCGGCCAGTCCCTCTTCTATCGCGTTGGCGATCATTTCCTCGTGATCGACGATTATTTCATCAATGATTGAATCGACGACCTTCTTATTTTTCAATTCTTGACGCAAATCTTCTAGAAATTTCCTCATTTTTTTTACCTCCTTGGTTAATAATATGGTAGACGCCTCCGATAAAAGCGTCCCATTCGTTTCGAAGTTTAAGATAATACCTGAATCCCTTGTCTGTCATTTGATAATATTTGCGCGGAGCTCCATCAGGTGATTCTTCCAAATATGTATCGAAGTATTTTTCAGCGGTCAGCCTTCGCAAAATCGGATAAATGGTGTTTTCATTGACATCGATGTTTTTCGCGAGCTCGCTGATTATTCTATAGCCATACATATCCTTTTCGGCCAAAAGCGAAAGAACGCAGAGTTCGACTATTCCTCTTTTGAATTGGGCATTCATCCAGCCACCTCCTTATAGTGTTGTGTCTAACACAATACCTATTGTCGCACAAGTGTTTGTAAATTGCAAGTGTTTTTTATAATTAATTTAAAATGATATCCAGAAGCCGTTTTTTTGATATACTATTCATATACCATATTTCAGGAAAGGTCGAATACGTATGATTGACAAAAGAATAGCACTAGCGGAAAAAATGGCCTTACGCGATCCTTCCAATATCAAAACAGTCATCGGGTTTGACGGCTTCATTGACGAAATAATCCATGTTGTGGACAAAAGGGAAGACAGCGAACATTTTACAAGAATCGGCAAAATCAACGATCTGGCCGAACGTATAGCCCGGGCGGGCGGGCTTTCAACCAATATTGAACTGTTTCCGACAACTCGCAAGTTGGGGGGAAACGGGCCGATCATGGCCAATGCTCTTTCCATGCACAAATGTCACCAGACATATATCGGCGCTCTTGGCGTTCCTGTTATTGACAGTGTGTTCGCGGAAATGGCGACAAAAGCCGAGGTTTATTCTTTGACATCCAGCGGACACACCGACGCTTTGGAATTCGACGACGGAAAACTTTTACTCGGAAAAATGAGTTCGCTCGGAGATATCACTTATGACAGACTGGTTCTTGCCGTTGGTTTTGACAGATTGGTGAAACTGTTGGAAGAAGCCGATCTTTTCGCTACGGTCAACTGGTCGATGATTCCGCATATGACGGAACTCTGGAAACACTTGCTCGAGAATGTAGTACCACGTTTAAGCGATAAAAAGAAAAAACCGGTCTTTTTTGTCGACCTTGCCGATCCGGAAAAACGCAAGGACGAAGAGATCGCTGAAGCTTTGGAAGTCATCGCCGGATTCAGAAAACATTATTTTGTCATCCTCGGTCTCAATAAGAAAGAAGCTTATGGACTGGCCGGTTCGCTCGGGCTTTTCTCGTCCAAGAGCCTTTCGGAGGATCTGTCATTAAAGGAAGTGAACCAAGCTTTGTATGACTTTATCGGAATCGACTGCGTTGTGATCCATCCGGTAGACCGTTCTTCTACTGTTGCGGGAGGTAATTTTTATGAGGAATTCGGACCTTATATCAAAACCCCGAAGCTTTCAACAGGAGCGGGAGACAATTTCAATGCCGGTTTCGTTCTGGGAATCATGTTGGGATTTTCACCTGACGAGGCTTTGTTAATGGGCATGGGTACGAGCGGGTTTTACGTCCGCAAGGCAAAAAGCCCGGATTACGCGGAACTTACCGGTTTTCTCCGAGACTGGGCGGAAAACAAAATCTGAGTTTGACAAAATCAAAACCGCAGGGAAGATCCCTGCGGCTTTTATTTTTCTTCTTCTGTCAATTCCTTGACTTCTTCTTCGGTTATTATTCTTACTTCCCCATTCTTGGCATCCATGTAAAGGTAATCGCCGGTGGCGATGATTCCCGTAGCGCCTTCGATGTTCGAAACAAGCGGCAGGGAGTATTCCCTAGCAACCACGGCCCCGTGGGAAAGCGCCGATCCGACCTCGGTGATCAATCCAGCTAAGAGGCAATAGTATGGCGACCAGCCGATATCGGTGAACCCAGCGACCATGATTTCGCCTTTTTGCAGTTCGTTGGCGTCTTCAAGCGACCTTACGACCCTGGCTTTACCAATGGCTATACCATTGCTGACGGGAGTTCCCTTGAACAGTTTGGTACTATGAATCTTCCGGTTGAGTAGAATCGGTTCAGGTTTTCCGATCGTAACATCGTCAAAATGCAATAACATCTGTTCCGGCAATAATCTTCTTCTGACAAGTGCCTGTTTGGCAAAAATCGATGATTTCTTGTCGATCAATTCCCCGATTTCCTGATGAGTGAGGAAAAATATGCAGTCTTCGTCCGGCAACAAGCCCTCTTCAACCAATTTGCCGGCCAAATTACGGTATGCATGTTTGAACTTATCGATCACTTTGATGATCATCGATTTGGATTTTTCCCGGTACCTGACACCGTCACGAGAAGAATTGATTAGATATCTAAAGATTTTCTTCTTGGCAAATCCGTAATTTGCCAGGAGCATATCGCGATTCTTACGCCATCCGTTCATGTCCGTCTCGGTATCGAAAACGCCGCCTGCGGCGATATTTTTAACCATGCCGGCTAGATTAAGAGGCTCGTCTCTCCAAGAACGACTTCTTAATTCGGCTTCTCGCACCGACCTGTGTCCATGGCGCTCCATGAAAGATATATAATCACGATTGATGTCGTTTGCCGGATTTTCGAGGAAAGAAAGAATATCTTTCTTTTCCATGCCATCGACATCCGGAAATTGTTTTTTCACCTGTTTGGCAATTTTTCTCAGCGACATCAGAATATCGACGCTCTCGATTCCGTCGATATTCTCCAAAACCGAAGCTACGGCGGCTCTGGCTTTTTCGGGACTTTCAAAATCCGGTTCCAAAGCGGCGTTCAAAGCGCTCAGCATCGATCCGGAATAACATGACGAGACATAGTGATAAAAAAGCGAAAGATTCAACTGGGTCAGATTGGCATCAATATTTTCATAAAAAATCTTTGTTGGCGCCTGAGGATCAAATGTCAAATCATCGTATAGTTTCTCGTGTAAGCGGGCATACTTTTCCTTTTTAAATAACAATGATGCGTATCTTACGAAATTAACCAGTTTGCGGATAAATCCGGCTTTTTCCAGATTGATATTTTCGCTCGCTTCGAGAGAGCGGCCGCAGATTGAAATGTCTACGCCTTGTTTGTCGGTCAAAATCATCATGTTTTCCATCATGTAAAGCGTCGTCAGGTCAATGAACATATGATTGCCGTTACTTACGATGCAACTGCCAGGAGGAATGTCGTCCATTCTTCTGAAAGTTCCGGAAACGACCAAAAGTTTCCGCATCCCCCATTCGATTCCATACATGCTGGTTGTAAGAGTGAGCGGCGTCACCGCACCAGGCATCATTTCACTGATGTTGTTGGTTGTGATTACGCGCTTGGTATAGTCCTTCACGGTATCCAACTCATGGATAGTGGGAGTGTCCAAGGTAGTTATCGGTCTTGCCTGCAACCAGTAAAGTCGTCCGGTTTTGCTGACCACCCATTCGACATCCAGTTCGCAACCAAAATATCCCTTGGCTTTTTGACTGCCGATTCTGATCTCTTCCAAATGGGATTCATCAATGAAGCAGTTTACCGGTATGATCCATTCCGTTCCGTCGTGACGGCACTGGATGGCGGAAACACTTCCGGATACCAAGTTTTCTCCGGCTCCTTCCACCGCTTCGATCAGAGTCATATGGTCGTTTAAAGGATCAATTGTGAAAGCCACACCGGATATTTTGGCATCTATGTATTTTTGAACGATGACCGTCATTTCAGAAACCTGACGGTTGAGAAATATTTCGTTATATTTGCGTACGCGTTCGCTGTCAAGCGATTCTAGGCAACGGTGAAAAGCTTGAATGAAGTTATCCTTTCCCGCCACGTTAAGAACCGTATCATACTGTCCGGCAGCCGAACTCGACCCTCCATCCTCGGCTGTCGCCGATGATCTGACGGCAACCGCGCCCAGATTGGATTTTTCATAATATTCGGCCGCTTCCATGACATCGGAATCGGATTTTATATCCGTGACTATGAAACCTTCGGGAACCGCGAGCCCGATTTGGCTCAGATAATACAATCCCCGGGCCTTACCTCCGACGAAATTAAGCAAATCTGCGGGAATTTTGCCGATATCGTATATTTTCATTAAAAAACCTCATTTCCGCCAGCGTGATTCGTCATCGTTGAAACCGAATTCGATGATTCCCCGGGCCGGTTTCCCGTTGATTGTAAAATTACCCAAGCCTTCATACAAATGATATTTCCCGCCGTCGAATACATAGTCAAAAACATCGGTTCTTTCGGCCGTGATCACGTATTTTTCCTTATCGGCGGTTTCTACGATCGCCTTAACGGTATTTTGTCCCAGATTGTTATTCCGGATGTCGGTTCTCATTTCATGGCCGATAACGCTTTTATGATTACCACCGGCGATGTTTGTGTTTCCGACCCATATTTCGTCAAGTGCCGGGTAGCTGACCATGCTGAAGTTTATGGTTTTTCCGTTTTCATCCAGTGCCGCCAGCCACATATGCATGTTCATGTAGTCCCAACTGCGTTTCCCGAAGGAATGGTCGCGAATGCAAGGCGCGGATATTTTCTTTTTGACTCCGGATATTGTGAATGTTCCTTCAAGTCTTCCGCCCTGTTCGTAATGAGTCTGATTATTTTCCGACAATTCTTTGAAAAAGGCTTTTGTCCATTTGGCTTTCGCTATCGTCTTAGCCATCGGACGGGGATCCATATCATAGGAAAAATCAAAAATAGGTTCATCGCTTCGGAAAATGCCGGAAAAAGCCGCTTCGACATTTTTTTTGGTTTTCGCATCTTCAAGAAAACCGGTAAATTCCACCTGCCACGCACTACCCGGTTCAAGGCATCTCACTTTTAGCGGTATATCATTTTCAAACAGTTGCTGCTTAAGATTATATCTGTTCTTTTTGTCAGCAAAGGCGAACCAGACTTCGTCGGCGGATTTGCCGCCGCGTTGTCCCAACCGGCAAAAAAGGCTCATACCGGAAAGATCATGGGCGGAAAAATAATAGGAATTGTTGTATTCGGACCCGGCATCATCCGGCAAGACGTATCTTTCAGCTTCTTCTCTCGTATATTTGCGATTTTTACTTCTTTTTTTCAAGGAATGGCAGATCAGGGATTCCTTGATGGCATCCATGCATTTCATATGAGCAATATTCCCTCCTCGTTCGAAACCAAATCGACAGTTTAGACCGTTTTTTCCAAACTATCACTATTATACCAGCGACGGGCATTTGTGGCAACTTTTTCCAATTCTTTCACTTTTACATTTTTTTCATAAATATGAAAAAAGCCGGCTATGCCGGCTTCTCTAATCGATTATTGCCAAATGTTGCCATTTTCTTACCGAATAAAAAAAGCAATGTACTTCGGCGAAGTGCACGGCATTGCTTTCCCTATTTTATATGGTGACCCGTGCGGGATTCGAACCCGCGAATGCATGCGTGAAAGGCATGTGAGTTAACCGTTTCTCCAACGGGCCAAGTGGCGCCCCAACTAGGACTTGAACCTAGGACCCCATGATTAACAGTCATGTGCTCTAACCAACTGAGCTACTGAGGCTTTAAACAAGAAAGCGGTCTGGCAGCGACCTACTCTCGCACGCGAACGTACTACCCTCGGCGCGGAAGTGCTTAACTTCTGTGTTCGGGATGGGAACAGGTGTGTCCACTTCGCCATCGTCACCAGACCATCTTTCAAAACTGGATATACTGCAATACTTGCAAAGTTAAGTCCTCGACCTATTAGTACCAGTCAGCTGAACACGTCACCGTGCTTACACCCCTGGCCTATCAACCTCATCATCTTTGAGGGGTCTTACTCTTGCGATGGGAAATTTCATCTTAGGGGGGGCTTCACGCTTAGATGCTTTCAGCGTTTATCCCTTCCGCTCTTAGCTACCCAGCTATGGCCTTGGCAGACCAACTGGTGCACCATTGGAGCGTCCATCCCGGTCCTCTCGTACTAAGGACAGCTCCCTTCAAATTTCCAACGCCCGCGACAGATAGGGACCGAACTGTCTCACGACGTTCTGAACCCAGCTCACGTACCGCTTTAATGGGCGAACAGCCCAACCCTTGGAAGCGACTCCACCTCCAGGATGCGATGAGCCGACATCGAGGTGCCAAACGACTTCGTCGATGTGTACTCTTGGAAGTCATCAGCCTGTTATCCCCAGGGTAACTTTTATCCGTTGATTGGCGACCCTTCCATTCGGATCCGCCAGTTCACTATGACCGACTTTCGTCTCTGCTCGACTTGTAAGTCTCGCAGTCAAGCTGGTTTATGCCATTGCACTCTACGAATGATTTCCAACCATTCTGAACCAACCTTTGCGCGCCTCCGTTACTCTTTGGGAGGCGACCGCCCCAGTCAAACTGACCACCAGACACTGTCCCCCGGACTACACGTCCGCGGGTTAGACATCCAGCAACCGAAGGGTGGTATCCCAACGTTGGCTCCACCGAGACTGAGGTCCCGGCTTCATAGCCTCCCACCTATCCTGTACATCGGTTACCGAATGTCAATATCAAGCTACAGTAAAGCTCCATGGGGTCTTTCCGTCTAGTCGCGGGTAACCTGCATCTTCACAGGTACTAAAATTTCACCGAGTCCCTTGTTGAGACAGTGCCCAAGTCATTACGCCATTCGTGCGGGACAGAACTTACCTGTCAAGGAATTTCGCTACCTTAGGACCGTTATAGTTACGGCCGCCGTTCACTGGGGCTTCAATTCAAAGCTTCGCTTGCGCTAACCTCTCCTCTTAACCTTCCAGCACTGGGCAGGCGTCAGCCCCTATACTTCATCTTACGATTTAGCAGAGACCTGTGTTTTTGATAAACAGTTGCTTGGGCCGCTTTTCTGCGGCTTTAATTTCTTAAAGCTCCCCTTCTCGCGAACTTACGGGGTCAATTTGCCGAGTTCCTTAACAAGGGTTTTCTCGCGCGTCTTTAGATTCTCTCCTCGTCCACCTGTGTCGGTTTGCGGTACAGGTGCTTACATGATTAACCCTAGAAGCTTTTCTCGAAAGCTGAGATTCACGCGACTTACGTTATCAGTACTCAGGATTTTGCCACACGGATTTTCCTGTGTGACTCCCTCGCCACCTTCAACCCGAATCCATTAACGGGCTCGCGTTATCTTTCTTTGTCACTCCTTCAGTCACATAAGCAGTACAGGAATATCAACCTGTTATCCATCAGCTACGCTCTTCAGCCTCACCTTAGGACCTGACTAACCCAGGGAGGACGAACCTTCCCCTGGAAACCTTGGACTTTTGACGGATGGGATTCTCACCCATCTTTTCGTTACTCATACCGGCATTCTCACTTCCAAGCGCTCCAACAGTCCTTACGGTCTGCCTTCGACGCCCTTGGAACGCTCACCTACCAATACCTTGCGGTATTCCGCAGTTTCGGTATCATGCTTAGCCCCGGTACATTTTCGGCGCGGATCTATTCGACTAGTGAGCTGTTACGCACTCTTTAAAGGATGGCTGCTTCTGAGCCAACCTCCTAGCTGTCTGAACGGATCTACATCCTTTCCCACTTAGCATGAATTTCGGGACCTTAACTGGCGATCTGGGCTGTTTCCCTCTTGACCACGAACCTTATCACCCGTAGTCTGACTGCCGGACTTATTTATCGGTATTCAGAGTTTGATTGTATTCAGTACCCCTAGATGAGGCCATCAGACATTCAGTGCTTTACCCCCGATAAACTTCTATCCGACGCTAGCCCTAAAGCTATTTCGGTGAGAACCAGCTATCTCCGAGCTCGATTGGAATTTCTCCCCTAGACACAA
>DAOSWG010000009.1:39762-58945 GCA_035379945.1 Bacillota bacterium | reverse complement strand
TGGTGCGGTTGATGGGATTTGAACCCACACGTCCGATCGGACACTACCCCCTCAAAGTAGCGCGTCTGCCTGTTCCGCCACAACCGCAACGGCAATATCTATTATAAAGCATTGACAAAAAAAATCAAGCCAAAAATATCCGATATTGCGATGATGTCATTTGAAGCGGGAAAACTGCTGGATGCCATTTTTGTATTTGGGAGGATTTTCCCCGTTGATAAGCGGCACAATGTATTCAACAAGCTCTTCGTTCATACCATTTCCTTCAGAGTTGATCATCGAAAGCGGGACCCTTTTTTCCGTATTTGCACATTCCGTCAAATCAAATAACCCGTATTCCACTTCGTATGGGTTGCTGGATATTCTGTTGATGGTGACCATTTTGCCGGTGACTCCAGCAACCGCCTGCCTGACGGCGTTTTTGCCGACTTCTATCGCTTCGGTGACATCGGTCAGACTCTGAATATGCGAAGCGGCTCTTTGCGTGGAGCCCAACTCCACCGAGCGGGACGGAATTCCTAGGTCAGCAGATATGGTGGTTGCGAGTTTGGAACTGACGCCGCCTAATTGGAAATGTCCAAAAGCGTCTTTGAGGCCGGAACTTGAACTGATGAAGATTCCTTCTTCGTTCATTATGCCTTCCGAAACAGCGACCAGACATTGTTTCTTTTCATTGTATACTTGTTTGACATCCTTGAGAAACTTATCGACGGAAAACGGTACTTCCGGCAGATAAATGAGATCGGGACCGAATCCCGACAATTGGGCCAAAGCGGATGATGCCGTCAGCCAGCCGGCATGACGGCCCATGATCTCGACGATCGTGACTTTGCCGTTCGGATATGCAAGCATGTCGTAACTAATCTCCATCATCGTATTGATGATGTATTTGGCCGCGCTTCCAAATCCGGGGGTATGATCGGTATGGGGAAGATCGTTGTCGATCGTTTTAGGAATACCGATAATATAGCAGTCGTAATCGATATGATTCATATAATCGGCAATCTTGGCGCAGGTGTCCATCGAGTCGTTACCGCCATTATACAAAAAATACCGGATGTTGTATTTTTGGAAAATATACAAAAGACGGAGGTAATTGGAATCATCCTCACGAAAGTCTTTCAATTTGTATCTGACGGATCCGAAAGCGGATCCAGGGGTGTGTTTCAACAATTCGACGGTTTCTTCGTCCTGGTCCTTCAGAAAAAAGAAATCTTCGTTCAAGGCGCCTTTGATCCCGTGTTTCATGAAGATGACATCCTTGATGTTCGGGTTTTTTCTGGCTTCGCTGATAACGCCATAAGCGGAAGCGTTGATTACGCTCGTGGGACCGCCTGATTGTCCGTAAAGTAAATTACCCTTCAACATGTCCTGACTTACCTCTCTTTTGTTTCGATTGCCTTTTCTTCCTTCAACCAGTAACTACTTCCGTAAGGCGTTCTTTCCATTAGACCGTAATCTATCAGGCTGCGCCTTATCGTCGCGTAATCCGGATTGATCTGTTCAAGGATCGCGTTTATCTCTTTTTCAGTATAACAGATTCCCTTTGTAAAGCAACCAGATACAATATAAAAGGCGACAAATTGTTTTCGCCTTTTTGTTGGCATGACCGGCATCCGCAAAGGATCCTTAGATGGAAAAAAACTTTGCATGACGGCTTCGATTTCTTCTTGTGTTGGTTTTTCGTATAACATACTAGTCTACTCCATAGCGACTTCGCGTTTCACGAAAATGTCATGATTGAGTTCCGATGGCTCTGTATTCTGAAACACATTGTCGAGATTGTTTTGCTCAAGGTATTCTAGGAATTCATCCATTTTGCATAGCGATGCAAGCCGCGAAAGGTCGGAAATTCTCGGAAGTTCCCGCTTGACGACTTCCATATGCATCGCGTCCTGGAATTCTTGGACAGGTGCGACAGTGACAAAATCGTATATTTTGACTTTTCCGTGAATTTGGGGATAAAGGGAAATATTGCGGCGTTGTTGCCAAATTCTTGGAATCGTCGGCGTCGACAGCATGTAAATCGCTGCCGGAGCCAGACTTTCGATTCCTTCCGTGAAGACATCGCTTGTGATAATAATATCGAGCGCGCCATTCTGGAATGATTTGATGATTCGAAGCCGTGATTGCAGATCAACTTCGGGTGTGAATACCTCGGTGTTCACACCAAACTGGAATTCCAGTGTCCGTTTCAATTCGTCAGTTTGGGTATGATCTACGTAAATGATGACTCTTTTACGTACGGATGTCATGAAAATGCGGAGAAAATCAACGGTCTTGTTAAAAGCTTTTTCCACAACACGTTCCTTCTGCAATCTGTATAAGGCGGCTTTTTCCGGCGATTCGGCTCTCAAGGCCATGCCGGTCAGTTGGCGGAACTCGGAATATTCCGGCACGATGAGTTCGCTCATGATAACGTTATATTCGTATTCATTATGCGATTTGCCAAGCAGATTCTTCAAGGGCTGGCTTGACAGTTCGTTGCCTATGATTTGTTCCAATTTATCTCTTGAATCTTCAGAAAGCCATGGCATCGGAGTTGATGAAAGCCCGATTCTGGCGCTATTATCAAGATATTCGCAGTCTTTGAAATCATTGCTTTCAACCAAAAGATGGCATTCATCGAATATATAGAACGAATAATTCTTGTTTTTATGGAAAGCCGCTTGAAAATTCTCGGAGGCGAACACTCGGTATGAAGCAAACACGAAAATGAAGTCATCTTTGAGTTTCAAACGCAGAATTTCTCCCAGTTCGACTTCCCTGACATCCTCTTCGTTTGTCAAAAAATATCTTTGTTTGCCGGGATACTTATTTGCGACGATTTTCTCCCATTCGGCAATGGCATGCAAATTGGGAGCGACGATCAAGGCGACCGCACGGGGATATCTGACGGCATACTGGTCAAGGGCAAACATGCAGGTCATCATTTGATTACAGCCGTCTGGCAATGTGAATATCCCTTTCCAGTCAGATGATACGAGCAAATCAATGGCTTCTTGCTGACTTGCCCGCATCCGGTATTTGACACGATCTTCGAACAAATATTCATACGGGCTTGAAGATACGGCCAGGCTGGCAAATTCGGCCCTGACGCTTTGCGGAAGCGGTACGCACCATACGTTGTCGGCTTTGTTTCTCCATTCGCTTTCGAACTCGCCTTTATAGGAATCAATCCTCAAATGATCTCTTTGGTCCCATGACACGAAAATATCCGTGGCATCAAGTGGATCAACCGGTCCGAAAAACGGTCCATGGAAACAAATGGTATCCTTACCTTCCGATAGAAAAATGATCTGGTCAAGAGGATACTGGTCGTGTTTCGGTACCGACACTACGATTTCCAATATTCCCGCTGCGACAAGATAAGACAGATATTGCAGAAAACGTTGCTCGTAAAACGGCAGATCCATCTTGAATCTGTCAACAATTTCTTTTTTTATTATTGACTCGACTTCATCATCCCGATGAAGCATGAAAGCTTCCTTTTCGCGGTTGTCAAGATGACAAAGCGAAACAATGAAACGCATTTTCCCGCCCTGGGATACAAACTGTAACAGGCTATCCTTGGAAGCCATGATCCAGTCATATTCCAAAGAATACATCCTGACTTCCACCAATTCGGATGTTCTTAACAAAGGCAGAAAATTCTTTTCGAATCCGTCTTTTTCCCGACGCGACAAATAGATAGGCAGTTTGACGTTCTTAATCGGCATTTTTTTCACCTTTTTTGAATTTCAAAATGAAAATGTTTTTTCTTTGCTAAACATATAAATATATTTATTCTTTATTATCATTTTTTATAGTAGGTCATCCGAAACATGGCTAAATCGGGCATACTATTATTGTTTATATTATATCATCATCTTATAGCTTTGTATTCTGTTTATTTGATTTTTATGTATGAAAAAGACGTTTTTACCATTTATTTGATAATTTTATGAAAATAAATTTGAAAAAAATATTAAATAAACGACATTTTATGTCATTTGTAGTGTTTGATAAAATTAGCCGGTATAAAATCGTTTTTTTTCGATAAATGACAAATTTTGCATTCTTTATTTGCTTTAGCATATAATACAGTCCGGCAGAGTCATCATAAGATTCTTCACTATTCTTATATTTGCTGTTTATGCATAAAAAAAGTTTATTCCATTTCTGAAATAAACCTCGAATTCTCTGGAGCAAGCGAGGGGAATCGAACCCCCAACAGTTGCTTGGGAAGCAACGGTTTTACCATTAAACTACACCTGCACTCTTTGCGATAAATAATATACAATGAAACCGTTATAAAATCCAGCGTTTTTTTCGAAAAACGTCGTATATAATAAAAAAATAAGGATGCCCTGCGGACATCCTCATTTCATTCATTCTGTTTTGTTTTTCGATTTTTCCAAGATATCGCCAAACAGTTTTCTCACTTGTTTGTCTTCGAGGAACGGTAGGAGATCATCGACCGCGAGCTTATCGTTTTCTGTCTCTTGTAGTTCGTTAAGCAACTCATCGATCTGTTCTTCTTCCAAAAACGGCAGAATCCCCTTTGGCGAAACGTTTATCGTTCCTTCCATAGCGCTTCTTAAAACCGTCATCAGTTGTTCCGGTTCAAGGAAGGGGTACAGATAAGGCACCTTGAAATCTTCTTCCGTAATCTCGCCTTTTACACATGCTTCCAAAAGACTGTTGAGATCCTCTTTGCACAGATATGGCAACATTTTCTTGATATTCATTTTCTTACCTCCATAATTTTCTTTTTTCCGCATCGGTCATCATTGAATTGATGCGATCGATCTGCAACGGATATTTTTTATCCCTGTACTTGTTTATCAGGAAGGCCCTTTCATCGTATGACAGCCTTGGCCATAGGTTGTCGCCAATTTCGATTCCTTCCTCCGTCATCAGGTACAAAGCGTATTCCCTTTCGGTCTGACTCAGCAAGTGAATGATTTTTTCCAATCCGACGCCTTTGATTTTTCCTGTCGCCGTCTCGTGTATCACCCAGTCACGGGAATGTTCTCGGAAAAGTTCTTCTCCGCCCTTGGGGGTAATGCTTTCATATAAACAAAGAATTTCTTCCACGCTTGTATTGTAAAACGAAGTCATTTCCGCCAATGTGTCGACCGATGGCAAGGCTTTTCCGGTTTCCCACTTGGAAACCGCCTGATGTGACACTAACAGAACATTGGCAAGATCTTCCTGCGTCATATTCTTTTTTTGTCTCAATTCGCATAGTTTGTTTCCAATTTTTACCATGTCGAGCATTCCTTGTCACCTTCTCTCTTCCGGATCCGTCAAACATAGTATATGCGATTTTAAGAAAAAGATAAAGCAACTGGTGGTAGAAATGCTTCAAACGTGCTTTTTGACATATGTTACTTAATATATAAGGTTGACAAAAACCGCTAAATAGCGGATAATAGTATTGTTAAAAACGACGTTTTTAAAGGAGGATTACCTAGTAAAAATCAATAACCCTTGTAATATTGTCAAGTCCATAATACTCTTTCGGTATTAAGCCGGACTGAACAATTCGAAAAGGATTAAAGCCTTTTACACATATGCTTGATACAACCTTTTCACGAAAAGCTTCGTTTGCTTTTTTTTTGTTCGGTCCGACAAAAATATATAATTATTGAGAACAGGAGAGAAATATGTCATTAAAAAACATCTTGGAAAAGTATCCCCGAAATGAATCCAGCCTGATTAAAATTCTGTTGGAATTTCAGGATACGAAGAAAGACAACAGCATCTCTGAATCGGAAGTCAAGGAAATATCAGATTACCTTGGCGTTCCTGAAAGTAAAATTTGCAGCGTGATTTCCTTCTATTCGTTCTTCTCTTTCAATCCCCGCGGCAAATATGTCATCCTTGTTTGCAAGGATGTTCCGTGTTTTGTCAATTCCCAGGTCTCCATCAAGGATGCTCTCGAGGAATCGCTCGGAATCAAAATGGGAGAAACGACAAAAGACGGTCTTTTCACGCTGGAATACACCGGATGTCTCGGTTGTTGCGACAATCCCCCGGCTATTGAAATCTCCGGGAAGACATATTGCGGTCTGACTTTAAAAAAGGTCAGAGAAATCATTGATGAATACAGGAGGATGGCATAATGTTGGAAATGAAACTGGTATCCAAGCGTTGCGGAGTCATCGACCCGCTTTCAATCAAAGATTATATCGACAACGGCGGATACAAAGCGTTGGCAAAAGCTTTGGCCGATGGAAAAGAGAAAACAATCTCTGAAATCCAGGCTTCAAAAGTTCGGGGCCGCGGCGGCGCCGGCTTTCCTCTAGCTATTAAAATCTCATCAGTTGCCAAAGAAATAGCCGATGTCAAATATCTTGTCTGCAATGCCGACGAAGGCGAACCAGGAAACTTCAAGGATCGCTATCTTATGGAAAACGATCCTCATGGCATGATCGAAGGCATGGTCATTGACGCTTATCTTACCGGAGCCACTAAGGGATATATATATATCCGCGGCGAATATCAGAAAGCCCAAAAAATAGTTGAAACCGCTCTCGAAGCCGCCAAAAACGCCAACTATCTCGGCAAAAACATTTGCGGAGCAGGATTCGATTTCGACCTCGAAATTCGTTCCGGTGCCGGTTCATACGTTTGTGGTGAAGAATTCGCTTTGCTGGAATCAATCGAAGGAAAACCCGGACGCAGTCGCGTTAAACCCCCGTTCCCGACCCAAAAAGGTTTGTTTGGTAAACCGACTCAGATCAACAACGTCGAAACATTCGCAACTATCCCCGTCATCATTCTCATGGGCGGAAGCGAATATCAGAAGATCGGCACTCCAACTTCTACCGGAACCAAACTTGTTTCGTTATGCGGAAACGTCAGGAACAAAGGCGTTTATGAAATTCCGTTCGGACTATCCTTACGCGAAGTTATCGATAAACTCGGTGGCGGAGTCGATGGTGGCCATAAAATCAGAATGGTTCAACTAGGTGGAGCATCTGGTCCGATCATTCCGGAAAGCATGATCGACCTTTCGATCGATTTTGACCATTTCGATGTTTTCTCAGCTAAAGCCGGATCCGGCGCCCTGATCGTCATTGACGAACGTGCGGACATGTTCGAAATCTTACAAAGAATCATGGAATTCTTTGTTCATGAATCTTGCGGAAAATGCACTCCCTGTCGGGAAGGCAATCTCCAACTCTTAAAGATCATCAATCGTTTCGTGGAAGGCAAAGGCCGCAAATCCGATCTTGAAACTCTTTCCATATTGACAAACGTCATGAAAAACACGTCGCTTTGCGGTCTCGGACAAGCATCGCCGACAGCTATCATTTCGACAATGCGTTATTTCCCGGACGAATATGAAAAACGTCTGGCGAAAGACGAAATGTGAGGAGGCGCACCATGATAAATTTGAAAATCAACAATATCGAAGTCAGTGTTCCGGAAGGAACAACGATTCTTGAAGCTTCCAGAGCCAACGGAATCAATATCCCGACATTATGCAATTATCCCGATCTCGGCATCAAAGCCGAATGCCGGGTCTGCGTCGTCGAAATCGAAGGCCGTCGCGGTTTGTCGACATCCTGCTCCACCATATGTGAAGACGGTATGGTAGTAAAAACCAACACACCGGATGTCATCACCGCCAGAAGAACGATCACTCAACTGCTTCTTGCCGACCACGATGTCGATTGCCCGAGTTGCCCGAAAAATCTGAACTGTGAACTACAGGAACTTGCCAACCGACTCAATATCGTCGACAATCCTTTTGACCATGTGGAATTTCCGCAACCTGTCGATGAAGACAATCCTTCGATCATCCGCAATCCCAACCGTTGCATAAAATGCGGACGCTGCATCGAAGTTTGCCGCGAAGTCCAGGGAATCGATGTTCTCGAATACATGGGCCGCGGTGTTTCCGAAGCCATTACGCCGGCTTTCGGCCGTAAACTCAATGACCTCTTCTGCACTTACTGCGGACAATGCACGAGCGTTTGCCCGGTTGGTGCCATCGTTGAAAAGGATGATACCGACTTGGTCTTCCAAGCGATCAACGATCCTTCGAAACATGTGATAGTCCAAACCGCTCCTGCCATCAGGGTTTCCCTGGGCGAAGAAAACGGAATGAACGCCGGGACGGTTGTCACCGGAAAACTGGTTTCCGCTTTGAGAGCTCTCGGTTTTGACGAAGTGTTCGACACCGATTTCACCGCCGACCTCACGATTATCGAAGAAGGAAACGAACTGATCCAACGCATTACCACGGGCGGCGTGCTTCCGATGATGACGTCTTGCTGCCCTGGATGGATCAATTTTGCCGAACAGGAATTCCCGGAAATTCTTCCGAATATCTCCAGCTGCAAGTCGCCGCAACAAATGTTCGGCGCCTTGGCCAAATCATATTACGCCGAAAAGATCGGTGTTAACCCGAAAGATTTGTTCGTTGTTTCGATCATGCCTTGTACAGCCAAGAAATATGAGTGCAAACGCGAAGAAATGCAAGTTAATAAGGGTATTCAGGATGTTGATGTCGTTCTCACAACCCGCGAACTCGGCAAAATGATCAGACAGGTCGGAATCGACTTTGAAAATCTCAAGGAATCCGAATTCGACGCTCCCTTCGGCATCACCACCGGAGCCGCCGCCATCTTCGGCGCCACCGGCGGTGTCATGGAAGCCGCCGTCAGAACGGTTTACGAAGTCGTCAACAAGGAAGAACTGAAAAGCCTCGATTTCAAAGGCCTGCGTGGTCTTGACGGAATCAAAGAAGCAACTGTCACGCTTGGCGGTCAGGAAGTCAAAGTCGCAGTATGCCACACATTGTCTAAAGCCCGCATTTTGGCCGAACAGGTAAAAAATGGCACTTCCCCCTATGCTTTCATAGAAGTTATGGCATGCCCGGGCGGATGCATCGGCGGCGGCGGACAACCTTACGGCACTGTGAACAAGATCCGTTCGAAACGTATCGATGCCACCTATAATGTCGACAAAGACATGCCGATCCGCAAATCGCACGAGAATCCCGCCATCAAATCCATTTACGAGAATTACCTTGAAAAACCGCTCGGTCATAAGAGCCATCATTTACTTCATACGACTTACACTTCCAGAAATAAAAACTGACAATATCATTACTATATATCATAGAAAAGGCCGGGAATCACTTTCCGGCCTTTCGCTTAAATTTATCACCATTACGGATTTAATTCATTAAAACAACACAATCTAAACATATAAATGCAATAATTCCATTGTATAATCATACATATCCAAGTTACACATTCTTACTAACGGGAGACCATCATGAAAAGAAACATCGGTTTCGCTTTTCTTTTGATTATCGCCTTGTTGTTATCAGGCTGCACGCTTGACGGATCAGATACCGCAATTATCACTAACCAATTGAATTCCGACGACACTCGGGTATCTTTCGATACTTTTGACGACACCATCACTTTTTATAACACGGAAATAACTTCGACAAACGGAGTTGTAAATATAAGCCAAAATATCGTCACGATAAACACTGCCGGTGTTTATCTTTTTTCCGGTTCGTCTTTGAACGCCAGAATAGTGGTTAATGCTGGCGATGAAGATAACGTCTTTCTCGTCTTGTCCGGTTTGGATCTGACATCTTCCGAAGATGCTCCGATAACGATAACAAATGCCGACAAAGCCATCATAAATCTTGTCGAAGGAACCATAAACACGCTGACGGATTCCGCTTCTTCCTTGAACGATCATTCAGCTTGTATCTCTAGTTCGGACGATCTATCCATAAATGGTTCCGGCTCCCTTACGATAAATGCCAATTACAAGAACGGTATTGATTCCAACGACGATCTGGTGATCGCCGGTGGCAACATCGCGATTTTAGCCGATAATGATGCTATTAAAGCCAATAATTCATTTACCATGACAGAAACGACGCTAACGTTAGAATCCGACAATGACGGAATCCACGTGGAAAGCGATGAATCATCTCTCGGAAATGTTTTACTTATTTCCGGCACACTTTCCGTTTCGTCATATGGCGATGGCATAGATGCGAGTAACCAGGTTGTTATATCGTCCGGAACATACAATCTTGTTTCCGGGGTAGGCAACTCCAATATCGACTCTGTCAGCGGAAAAGGCATAAAAGCGACGTCCTTGATCATGATCAAGGACGGAGAGTTCACAATCAACTCCAAGGACGATTCGATCCACTCGAATGACGATTTACGGATAACTGGAGGCAACTTTGATATCTATTCTGGCGACGATGGCATTCATTCCGACACTTCATTGGAAATATCCGGAGGCACATTCAACATTGCCAGAGCCTATGAAGGCATCGAATCGCTTTCGCTCGAAATTTCCGGAGGTTTCATTTACATCAACTCTAGCGACGATGGAATCAACGGCGCGGACGGTACGGATTCTTCCGGCACTTTCGCTTGGGATCCGCATGCGGGAGGAGGAATGTCATCCGGCAACGCTTCTTTGAAAATCACCGGCGGAACTATTTATATCAATTCAATTGGCGACGGCGTAGACATAAATGGATCGATTTCCATGTCTTCGGGAGCATTGCTTGTGGCCGGTCCGACATCAAGCGACAACGGCGCCATCGATTATGACGGGTCGTTTACGATCAATGGCGGCTTGCTGGTATGCGCCGGATCATCGGGAATGGCGCAAAACGTCAGTTCCGGTTCTTCCCAGACAACCGTTCTCATCACATTGTCCTCCACGACTTCCAGAATGTTCCACCTGGAAAGCGCAGACGGAGAAAACATTGCCACTCTGTCTCCTGGTAAATCATACCAATCTATTCTCGTATCATCTCCAAAACTTAATGTCGGTTCTTCATACACAATATATATCGGCGGCGATATGACTGATTTCGCCACCGAAATATACGGATATTATGACGGCGGCACCTATGTCGCAGGAACCGAATATGCGACCTTCTCGATAAGCCAGACCATTTCCACAGTCGGAAGCAGCATGTACAGGTGATCGCCATGAGCCAAAGCGTATTCACAAGATATGAGGAAAAGTACTTGCTTACGGAAAAGCAGAAAAATGACATGTTTGGCTGTCTTGCCCATTATCTGCCTTTTGATTCGCATTCTCCGAACGGAGCAAGTTACAATGTCTACAGTCTGTATTTCGATACTTCCGACAACAATGTCATCAGACAATCCCTGGAAAAACCAAAGTTCAAGGAAAAGCTGCGGATCAGGTGTTATGAACCGCCAAAGAATGACTCGGATCCCGTTTTTCTCGAGATTAAGAAAAAGGATCATGGTATCATAAACAAAAGCCGCATCGTCATAGGATACGGCAAAGCGTTGGAATTTGTGGCGACAAAACAGATACCGGCTTTTCTATCGGACGACTACTTCACTAACCGAGTCGCAAACGAAATAGAGTACATGCTGGAACAGAACACGTTGACGCCAAGCTACTTCATCTGTTACAAGAGACAGGCTTTCGCAGCTAGGGAAACATACTTCCGCGTAACATTCGATCACGACATCTTATACAGAAACACCGAACCTTCCTTATTGGATCTGGAAGGACAGCCGGTCATTCCGGCAGACAAATGGCTGATGGAAATCAAAGCCGAAAACAATTATCCGTTATGGCTCGTCCGCAAATTATCCGAACTGGGGCTCGCAAATCAAAGTTTCTCCAAGTTTGGCCGGGCTTACCAAAATACACTAAAAGGAGAATTTTGATATGTTACTAAGTATTTTCGTTCTTGACACTGAAACCCTGACTCTTGGCAATGTCGTGCTTGTCATGCTTTTCGCCACCATCCTCGGAGCCGTGCTTACCGGCATTTACGCCCTGACGCACAGACTGCTTGGCTTTGACCGTTCGTTTTGCGTAACCCTTCTGATGTTACCGATAATTGTTTCCATCATCATCATGCTTGTATCCAACAACATCGCGAGGGCTTTCAGCTTGGCTGGCGTGTTCACCCTGATCAGGTTCAGATCAACGCTTCCGGATACTCGCGATATCACCTATGTATTCGCCTCCGTGGCGATCGGCCTAATCGTCGGCATGGGATACACCGGCTACGGTATCATTGTAACTGTATTCATTTCTTTGATTCTCGTCGTTCTCAACCTGGTCAAATTCGATGCGGAAAAGGCGACCAAAGCCAAACTGAAAATAATCGTTCCCGAGAGTCTTAATTATCCGAATGCTTTCGATCAGGTTTTCAGTAAATACTTGGAAAGCTACAAGCTTCACAAGGTCAAAACAATGGATTTCGGGACCACTTTCGAACTGACATATTACATCAACATGAAAAGCGAAAGCAATCAAAAGAAGTTTATCGACGATTTACGGGTCAAAAACGGGAATCTCAACATCACCATGACCAGCGAATATGTCAAGTCGGTGACAGAAGACTAAAAAAGAATAAAAAAATATCACACCGGGAATGTGATATTTTTTTGATACATTGCCAAATATAAAGGAAGCGCCTGTGCTTTTATCATGTAAGTTTTTCTGGCTTGTGATAGAAATATCCTTGCTGAAGCGGACAGCCAAGATTCAACAGGGTATCGCTTTGATCCTTGGTCTCCACTCCTTCGGAGATTATCTCTTTCTGACCGATATCAGCGATGTTCTTGATCATCTTGATGATTTCCTGATTCTTCTTATCGAAGATATGGTCGATGAATATCTTGTCGATCTTGATGATATCGAAAGCAACGCATTCCAGAATCGCCAGAGACGAGTATTCCTTGCCAAAATCATCCAGGGCTATCAGGTAATTGTCATTTTTGTAGGAAGCGATTCGGATGTTGCATTCGTCAAGACTGTTGATGAATGTCGCCTCGGAGATCTCAATGCAGATATCGCTATGCTCGACATGGTATTTATCCGCCGAGTCATTCAAATAATTCAGGAATCTGTAATCCATAAATGATCCGGGAGCCAGGTTCACGGTGAGTTTGGTCTTGCTGTACTCCGGTTTTGTCCTGATGATCGAGAATGATCTGACGGCTTCTTCTATCATGTATTTGTCAAGCTGTTCAAGCAAGTTGAATTCCTTGGCAACTGAGAAAAGGACGAGCGGAGATACGAATCCGAGTTCGGAATCATTCCAACGAGCAAGTTCTTCGACATAAACGGCATCCTTGGTGATCGAATCAACAGTCTTCTGGAAGTGAACCTCGATTTTATGTTCATCCAGGGCTTTTTTTAGTTTGGTTGCCGTTACGATGTTTTTCTTCAGGGCTTCGCCCATGTATCTTTCATAACGAATGATGGTAAATTGATTCTCCGGTTTGCTTTGCTGCATCGCCAGCGATGCCATCGGAATAAGTTTGTCAAGTTGTAGAGTGTTGTCCGGATATGAAGCATAACCGATCCGCTTGTCAATCTGGATGATCTGATCACCGATTCTGTATGTGTTCGAAACCATTTTGCGAAGATTTGCAAGCATCTCTTCTAACGAATCTGCTTTCTCATTCAGTATGACAACAATGAAACGATCTCCAGAAAAACGGGAAATTATATAATTGCCATCCTGCCAATCCTTGAGTTCGTCGGCTATCTTCACGATTATCTCGTTGCCGGCGTGGTAGCCGTAATAATCATTGATTCTGGTGAAATTCCACAGATCGATAAAGAACATTGTTGCTCTTCTCACATTGCGTAGACACGCTAATGTTTCATAAAGTCCTTGCTGGTTAAGAAGTCCGGTCAGCTGATCGTGGATTCGATCCTTGACCTGTCCTGTAACGATAATGTCTGTGATCTCATGACCGGTAGCGATTATCATTTCGATTTCGTTCTTCCCGTCCGTAATCGCTTCAAAACTCCAGTATATCCAGATCCTTTGTCCTTTTTCTTCGACTTCGACAGTACTCTGGCAATGGCCTTCCGATCTAAGTTTTTCCATCCATATATCGAAATCAATTCCGAAGAGGTTTTCCAACGAATGATAATTCTTTCCGTAAAAATCCTCAAGTTTCATACCGTAAGTAGAAGCTGTTTCTTCGGTAACGAATCTGACAAAGCCTCTTCTGTCAAAATTGAATAACAGGTCAGGAATGGCTTTTTTGGCTTTTTTGGTGTTTTCTTTCTTTTCGGCACCGATAATACTATCATTGTTATGCGATATCAGCGACGAAGTCCCGATACCGTCATTGTAATAGTATGAATACAAGTATCCGCAAGATGCAGCGCTTGGAATCGGGATCATCGGATTGTTAACGTATTCCAGATTGACCCGGATTTTTTTTCTGCCTTTGGCGATGAACAGATCGTTGTGTTTCATTTCGATTTCTTCCTCGTACCAGTTCGATTCCATGGAATACAGGAAGAAGTGATTGATGATCGAGAAGATAACTGCTGAGCCGATGATGATAATCGGAATCAAATTGACAAACAGGCTGTCGTTTCCTGAACGCACAAAAGTGGGATACAGTATCAATCCCAACGTGTAGAAAACATAACGCTTTTTGCCGATAAGATAATCTTTCTTCATGTCGATCACTCATTTCCGAATTCTATTGAATGATAGTCCGGAAAATCTCCATTGTATTCATTGACGTATTTTTCTACTTTTCGGCTTCAGCATAGCCAAAAACAGATCATTACTTCCCTTTTTAATTGTTCTCCATTATTATTATATAATTAGTAAATACCTTAAAACAGCGCGGATATGTCGTACTTTTTGACATAATGAAAAAAAATCGGCCTTTTTTGACCGATTTTCTGAGGTTTTTTTATTTATAAAATGTTTTTCTTCAGGTATTTCATCATGAACATGTCGAAGTTGATGTCGAAGTCCTTTTCAATCAGTTTTGTGAACTTTTCAATCTTTTTCCTGTTTCCGTCCATATGCAGGACATTATAGCACCTGAACAGAGCTTCTTCGTAAGAATCATACTCTTCTAGCTTGAAATGTGAGAGCGCCTTATAGTAAAAAAAGTATTCTAGCATATAATAGTATTCGTAAGTCGTGCCTCTCTGAATACCCTTTTCGCACAAATCTACAACTTTGGCGTAATTTTTCTGCACTCCGTGAAGTTTGCAAAGGCGCATCAGGATCAGAGAATAAATCGCATCATTGTCTCCGCTCATGATGTTTTCTCCTGTATCGAAAAGGGAAGTCAACTTCTTAAGAAGTTTCTTTTGCTGATCTTTCTCCACGATACTGAGCATAAAGCTTAAAATCAACACTTCGATATCCGTAAAAAAGTTTTGCTTGAGAACTAGCGGATAATTGATCAATTGGGCAGTCAAATACATCGTCTCGTCCTTGGATTTTCTTCCCATGAAGTAATCGTACATGATGAGAGCGTGCTGGAAGTATAACTTTCTATCTTCGTTTAAAATGAAGTCTTTTTCAAGAATTTGCTTAATATCTTGCGCCTTGTGTAAATCTTTATTAACAACGGCGTTATAGAAATCGTTTATTTGCTTATATTGAAGTGAACTCTCCCTTTCAAATTCATGCATTAGCTTTTTTGATGGAATTCCTAATTTATTTGCGAATTGTTCAATTTTTTCGTATGTTATCTCACATTCTCCGCTCCGGTACCTTTGATATTGTCGCAAAGAAACAACTCCGTCGACAAAATCTTCCTGTGAGATTTTTCTCCCGTAGCGTATTTTTTCCAAATAATTGCTAATTTCCATAGAATTCATGCATTATCACCCATTTTTGCCAAAAAATACGACATATCTGCGCTGTTTTTTATATTTTTTTTGCGTTATCATATAAGCGAAAAGGGAGGTATTAATTATGAAAAACTTGGTTAGAATCTTTTTAGCAGCTCTCGTGGTAATGGCATTCATCGGCTTGGGAAAAGCCTATATGGTTCAAAAAGCACATGTAGATAACAATCAGATCGTCTTGGTTGACTTCGAAGATTCCGGCGAACCCGAATACATCGCTCGCTAATTATTCATTAGCGAAGATCATCGAAATCTAGCAAAGGACGGTAAAAAAGTATGCAGAGACAAGAATTCATGGTTGAACTAGGTGGAATAATCGGAACGATACACACCTATACTAGAAATCCGTTCATGGTAGGCTATACAACGGAATTGAAGAAGGCTATACGCCATAACGATGTCGACACCACCAAAATCGTGCTTGACAAGGTGATTGACTGGTATAGCGATGAAATCGACAAGATCAACAGCGATGAATATGTTTTCAACAAGAGCATGCACAGAAAAGCGTATGGAATCTTGTTGGAATACAGACAGTCTTTGCAGGCATAAGTTGATTTCCGGTTTTGAGTTGCCGGTCCTTCTGACATAATCTACTAACATTTTCCTCAAGAAACATTATAACACGAATCATTTTCCAAAAACACTATATTTGCACCCTTTTATTCTCCGATAACTGTTTTCCCTGAAAAGCGAAGAAATGTCTTGCCCCCATCGATATGGCAGGATTTTCTTCGCTTTTCCTATAAAAACATAATTATAAGATAAAAAAAAGACGGAAAAGCCATTTGCTTTTTCCGTCTTGATTTTAGCTGGCAGGGCTAGAGAGATTCGAACTCTCGGTCTCGGAGTCAGAGTCCGATGCCTTAACCACTTGGCTATAGCCCAATCGGTCTGGTGCGGTTGATGGGATTCGAACCCACACGTCGTTGACACTACCGCCTGAAGATAGCGCGTCTGCCAGTTCCGCCACAACCGCATAGATACCGCATTAGTTATTATATCATAATCTATGAAAAAGAAAAGGAAAAAATTCTTCCGAAAATCCAAATATTATACTTTTGTATTTGTTAGATATATGTTATTATTCATTATGCATTTTGATACTTGCTACGGAAGGCGGTCATAACGAATTGTGAAGGAAGACAGACAGAAAAAAACACCTTTTGTAACCAAACTTGAAGAGTACGCCATGAAGAACGTATCCTCATTCGACGTACCCGGCCACAAACTTGGCAAAATAAAAACCGACTTGATGGATTTTACCGGTATAAACACATATGCCCTTGATTCGAACGCCCCGATCGGACTTGACACTTTAGGAAAACCGACCGGAGTCATCAGGGAAGCCGAGAAACTCATGGCTGAAGCCTGTCATGCGGACAAATGCTATTTTCTGGTCAACGGAACCACTGTCGGCATTTTGTCGATGATCATGGCGATATGCCGTGCCAACGATAAAATAATTCTTCCGCGCAACGTCCACAAATCCGTCATCAACGCTCTTATTCTAAGCGGAGCCATGCCGATATTCGTCAAACCGGATATCGATTCCGAACTCGGAATCGCAAACGGTGTCAGCCTGGAAACCTATCAGGAAGCTATTGAACAACATCCGGACGCCAAAGCGCTTTTCATTATAAATCCCACTTATTTCGGAGTAGTATCGGAAATTGAAAAGATCACTGCGCTTGCCCACGAACACGATATAGTCGTGTTGGCGGATGAAGCGCACGGAACCCAGTTTTATTTCTCCGATCTTCTTCCCATAAGTGCCATGGATGCCGGCGTCGACATCAGCGCTTCTTCTTTTCACAAAACTTGCGGGTCCCTTACGCAGAGTTCGGTTCTTCTTACCAAAGGCGGCCGGATCGACCACATCAGATTGGAAGCGACATTGAACATGCTGCAAAGCACATCGCCAAGTTCGCTATTGATCGCAAGTCTTGATTCATCCCGCAAAACCCTTTATTTCGAGGGAAAGGACCGAATAGCCAAGCTTATTGCCGCCGCTGAAAAACTTCGTGACAATCTGCGGACAGTCCCGGGAATCAAAGTGGTAGACCGCGATTACATCACCGAAAGAAACGGCTTTGATTTCGATCTCACAAAAATTGTTGTCAAAGTATCTGATCTAGGTCTTTCCGGATTCGAAGTCTACCAGAAAATGCGTAAAAACTACAACATCCAGCTGGAACTGGCGGAATCACATATCGTTTTGGCTGTTCTGACTATCGGAAACACCCAGGATGATCTCGAAAATCTTTTCTTTGCATTCAAGGATTTATCCCGCCGGTATTATAAAATCAGAAACCGGCTGCCTAAAATTAAATTTTCCTATCAGTTTCCGGAAACATACGTCCGTCCGCGCGATGCCTATCACGCTCCGAAACTGGAGGTCCCATTGGCGGAAGCCTACGATGAAATCAGTGCCGAATCCATCATGATTTATCCTCCGGGTATCCCGCTTTTGATTCCGGGGGAAGTCATTACCCAGGATGTGATCGACGATATCGAATTCTATTTGAAAAAAGGATCGGTGATCCATAGCGAACTAGACAACGGTCAGGTCCGGATCATCGACAAGGAACATTGGATAAAATGGGAAGGTGACGACGATGATTTTTGAAAAAGTTGATCTTTCGTTTCAAAGTTGCAAATCGAAATACGAGGAATCTGATGTCGTTCTTTTCAGCGCGCCCATGGATGCGACCACTTCTTTCCGTCCGGGCACAAGGTTCGCCGGTAATGTTATAAGAGTCGATTCCATCGGAGTCGAGTGGTACAGTCCGTATTGCGACAAAAGCCTGAAAGACTACAATACATGCGATATTGGTGATCTCGATCTGCCGATCGGAGATGTGGAAGGCGCCCTCGGAGAAATCTATGACGTTTCCAGCCAAATAATCAAAGACGGCAAGAAAACCATGATGGTGGGCGGAGAACATCTGGTGACATATCCGGTGGTAAAAGCCTACCATGAAAAATATCCGGATCTGTTTCTGATTCATCTTGATGCCCACACGGATCTACGCGAAGAGTTCTTCGGCATGAAGTTTTCCCACGCAACCGTCATCAGACGCTGCCACGACCTTCTGGGCGATGGCCGCATCTATCAATACGGCATCAGAAGCGGAGACAGAGACGAATTCCTATTTGCGAAAAGCGGTCATGTTTTCCAACAAAAATACGATCTCGACGGAATTGAAAATTTACCTGAAATAATCAAAAACGCCCCGGTGTATATCTCGATCGATCTGGATATACTCGATCCGTCGGTCTTTCCGGGTACCGGCACTCCCGAACCCGGCGGCATCACGTTCAAGGAACTTCTTGGAGCCTTCGATGTCTTTGCCAAACTGGAAAATGTCGTTGGAGCCGACATTGTGGAACTTTCTCCCTATCTTGATCCGTCAGGCGCATCCAATGCCGCAGCCGCCAAAGCCCTCAGGGAAATGATTCTGATCCTGCATAAATAAAAACAGCCAAATGGCTGTTTTTTTTGTAT
>DAOSWG010000009.1:27037-39662 GCA_035379945.1 Bacillota bacterium | reverse complement strand
AAATGATTCTGATCCTGCATAAATAAAAACAGCCAAATGGCTGTTTTTTTTGTATTCGTAACCGAATCTACAGATTGAATACTATCAGAATGACATTCAATACGAAAACAACGATCGAGGTGTAAAACCAGTAACGGATCTCCTCGTATTTTTGTTTTCTGTACATCTGGTAAGCTACCGCCAATGCGATCACGAACACGAGACCGAGTGCAGCCCATGTCGGAAGCACAGTACCGGGTGAGCCGTCCGCATGTAATTGAACAACCATTTCCGCGGGAAGAAAGAATGCGAAGACAATATCGATCACTGCGACAAGTCCTATATAGATGATAGAAGTCAGTCTGTTATGTTTGATCATACTACTTCCTCCTTTTTTTTCTGTTGCAGGAAATTATGGAGAGAATCCATTCCGAAAGAAAGCACAAATACTCCGGCAATGATTCCGGCAATGCAAATCCACTGGATAACAGCTCCGCCCCGTATAAAATATGATAAATCGAATAGAGTAAACGAATAGTATATCCCGTAAGTTATAACACCGTCCAACACAGCGAATATTTCGGCAAAGGAAAAATAGAGAAGACACGCGGAAAGGCTCCAAAGAGAATCTCTCAAAATTAGTTTTTCTACCCTGTCGAAAAGAATAAAATCGATCAGCATCATCACTGGCGTAAATATATAGATAAAGAAATATTCCCATGTCGTAATCATTCCGAAGAACGCGGATGCAGTATAATGCAATAAAGTGAGAAAGAAAAGAATGGATGTCACCAATATCATCACTGTCACGGTTTGTTTGGCCACAATCAGCCATTTTCCCGCTTTTTTTCTGTTTATTACAAGAATCAATATCATTGCGAGTACAGCAATATTGCTAAGTAAAGAAAAGTAATTGAACATCTGCCAAGGATATTCCCTTTTGATTATCATAATCACTAAGCCTGCCAGAATGCCAATTAAAAACACGATACGAAAAATAAGAATAAAACGCTTGTTTTCCAGTATTCTCATCACCTGATCATCATCCCCATTTCCAATCTTACTTCATGATTTGACGGATCTTTGTCGGAATATGAATAAAGATCGAATCCGCAAAGGAAAAAGCCGGTCTTCAGATAAAACGAAACAGCGTTGGCGTTAAGCGTCTGGGTTTCGAGAATGAGCATTCTCGCATTCAGCCTTTTCGCTTCCGTTATGGCAAATGCGATCAGGTTTGTTCCGATACCCTGTCTTCTCAGCGCTTCAATCACATATAATTCAGTGACCCGGAGACGATTATTCCAGGTTTCATGATCCAGTTCGATAAAAGCTACCAGTATGCCTTCTTCGAATATTCCATACGCTCTGGCATTTGGAACATAATCCTGGTAAAGAGTCATTTCGAATTGCTTCCTAACCGGTCCGGACATTGCTTCCCTTTCGAGGGAAAATACCGTTCCGTCCTGGTTTCCCGCAATCCTGAAGTAAGACTCCGTCACGTATTCATGCAAAACGGAATAGCCTTTGTATTGCACTTTGTCAAGCAAAACAGGAGCATTCATCATTTGTCCCCATACAAACTGTCCAGTAAACTTTTCACATCGCCGATTTCCGACTCGAACTCGTTGAACACCGTTTCGTCAAGCGGATGGAACAATCTGATTTCCAGGGTATCTATATTGTTGTTTATGGCGACATTCAAAGTGTTTCCCACAAAGGACACGGCAATTTTGTCGTTGTATTTCCGGTCGAGTTCCAACAACTTTTCCATGAACTGGGGCAAAAGCATCTCGAATGCTTTCAGTTCGTCTCTGGCAAAGGTCAGAAATTCCTTGTTAAAATCGATTGATTCGGTCTTGATCGTTTCATAACTGCCGAATCCCCATTTCTTACCTAATCCAGGTTGGATCAATAATAATTCCGTCGGGAAGTTTTTCGGGAATTCATATCTATACACACGTCCGAGAAATACCGTGACGACAGTGGTTGTCTTACCGTTCGAATGGACATCCTGAAGTTTGCAATCGGCTGATTCGAATCTGATATTCTTATATGTTCCGATCAGATAATCCTCCGAATGATAGCGATCAGATTTTTTTAGGAAACGCATGGATGCCACGTCTTCCCAGGCAAAGCCGCTCTCCGGATAATACTGGGTGCCCGGCAATACTTTTTCGATTAACGACGGCATGTACTTTTCCTTGAACGAGGAGCTGATTTTTTTAAATCTGGCATGCGCGGTTCCGGCCAAAAGGAAACCGCCAGCAAAAAAGCCCATCATCAGTAACGCCGCTCCGATTCCGCCTAAAGCGCCGATCGGAAGATAAAGGATGAATCCCACCCCGCCGATGATGTATCCGGCTATCGCCAATTTCTCGTAATGTGCCTTGAGTCTCTTTGCTTCTTCCAGGTTCATTTTCTTTTCTTCCTTTTGTCAGATCACGCATTCTGTTGATAGTATATCACAGTTTTTTTGATTTTTTCTATTTTATAATATAAATACGGGAAGAAAAATCTTCCCGTATCGTTTGCTTAAGAGCAAGTTCAGATGATTCCCAGTTTCTTGCCGGTTTTCTCGAATGCCTTCAATGCGAAGTCAAGATCTTTTTTCTCATGCATGGCCGAAATCATGACCCTTAGTCTTCCGGTTCCTTTCGGAACGGTCGGGAAGACGATGCCGGAAACAAAGACGCCTTCTTTTAACAATTCGCGTGAGAATTCCATCGTTTTGGCTTCTTCTCCCACCATGACAGGCGTGATAGGAGTTTCGCTGTGTCCGATGTCGAAACCGAGTTTCTTCATGCCTTCCTTGAAGTATCTGGCATTGTCCCAAAGTTTGTTGGTATATTCTTCGCTTTCCATCAGCAGTTTGACGGATTCGATCGCCGCTCCGATTGCCGCAGGAGGCAATGCGGTCGAGAAAAGCAAAGGACGCGCCCGGTGAAGCAACCATTCGCGAACCACTTGTTTCGTTGCGACATATCCGCCGATGACACCGATTGCTTTGGACAGAGTTCCGATGATGAAATCGACACGGCCGTTAAGATTGTAATGGTCGACGGTTCCGCGGCCTGATTTGCCAAGAACACCGCTACCATGGGCATCGTCTACATAGGTTAGGCAGTCGTATTTTTCCGCCAGTTCGACGATTTGCGGTAATTTCGCCAGATCGCCGTCCATCGAGAAGACACCGTCGGTGATGATCAAAATATGAGCGTATTTGTCACGGTTCTCCTTGATGACATTTTCCAAGTCTTCCATATCGGAATGTTTGAAAACGGCCTTATCGGCTCTGGAGAGTCTGGTGCCGTCGATAATCGAAGCATGGTTCAGCTGGTCGCTTATAATGAGGTCTCCCTTTTGGGCAACTGCCTGGATTACGCCGATATTGCAGTTTAATCCAGATTGGAAGCACACGACGGCTTCCTCGTGCTTGAATTCAGCCAGAAGCTTTTCGAGTTCTTCTAGTGGTTCCTGATTGCCGACGATCGTTCTGACGCTGCCGGTGCCGGCGCCGTATTTGTTTACGGCATCGATCGCGGCTTGCTTGACCCTTGGATCATTCGCCAAGCCTAGATAATTGTTAGAAGAAAGGTTCACAACCTGATGATGATTCAAATCGATGACATTGCCACAGGGGCCGTAATTGATCGGAAGGGTCCGGTATACACCGTCCTTTTTCAGTCCTTCCACCAGTTCGTTGATATAATCCAATTTACCCATCTATTTCATCTCCCGGGAACATTACGATTTTGCCGCAGTTTTTTTCTCCCATCAGCTCGGCGGCAATTTTGATATCTTTCAAGGGGAACTGATGTGTTATGATTTTGTCGAGATGAAGCTTTCCGCTGTCCAGAAGTTCTCTCACCTGATACCAGGTATCGTAGATTCGTCTTCCGGTCACGCCGTAAATATTCAGGCCTTTGAACACGATGTCATTGGCGACATCGATCGGAATGTCCGCGTCCGGGATTCCGAGCATCGACATTCCTCCACCTTTTTTGATGTATTTAAATGCCTGCTGGATTGCTTTGCTGCTACCGGAAAATTCTCCTACAACGTCCACTCCGGCACCATCTGTGATTTCCATGACTCTGGATACAACATCTTCCTTTGTCGGATCGATCACGTAATCGGCTCCGATATTTCTTGCCAGATTTTGTCTATATGGAGTTATTTCAATGGCGATGACCAATTTCGCTCCGAGTGCTTTGGCAACGTCCACTCCCATGATTCCGATCGGTCCGCAACCGACGATGGCGACTGTTTTATCCTTGACCGGAAAGTGAGCGATCGTATGAACTGCATTCCCCAAAGGCTCCTGGACTGACAGGAAAAGCATGTTCTGTCCGGGATCGTTAATGAAGCAATTGGCATCCGGAATTTTCACATAACGGGCAAAACATCCATCGGTATCGACACCGATTATTTTCGTGTTTTTGCATATGTGGCCTTCCCCGCGTTTGCAGAATTCGCATTCTCCGCAGATTATGTGGGTTTCTGCACTGACTATGTCTCCTACCTTTACTCTCTTTACATCCGTTCCGATTTTGATGATTTCACCACTGAATTCATGTCCAGCAGTCAAAGGTAATTTGAGTCGTTTTTGCGCCCAGGCATTCCAATCGTAAATGTGGTAGTCCGTGCCGCAAAATGATGTTGTCAGTACTTTAATTAGTACTTCGTGCGGTCCCAGTTTAGTGGAAATCTTTTTCTGCGTGTAAGTGAATCCCCTTTCGGGTTTGTCCTTGACAACGGCCATCATGGTCAGTTCATCAGGCAATTCCTGACTTGTCGTCATAATCTTCATATGCTCCTTTTCTATTGTTTTACAAACGCTTTCATCATAATAAATTATACCACAAAGGCTTATGTTCCGAATGGTTTTTTTTTGGAAAACACATGACTTTTTTTCATTAGCTTTCATCACAAACCGGAAAACGGTTTCAGATAATCATTTATGTTGATATTCAAAGAAATATATTCATCCAAAAATGATAATTATGTTATAATTATTTATGGTGATTACAGATGAATAAGGCAAATTTGTTCATGAAAATGGAATTTTTGACCAAGTACTCCGATCTTCCGGCAACAATTGTCGATGATGACAATTCCATACTTTGGTGCTCATTCAATCAAGTTAATTTTGACGCGCTTCCCATCTTTCCGTATGTAAAGGATCTAGAAATAAAAGAAGGCCTGCCAAAATTGCTTATTTTCAACCGGATCGAAATTCACGGTCTTTTTAGAATCGGATCATATCGTTTCTTTATCGGACCGGCTATCACCGCCAAACCACTAACAGAAATTCATTATGCGTTACTATCAGCATCCAATTGCAGTCAAGAAATCAGCCTCGACACAATCAGAAGCATTCCTTTCGTGTCCATCTGCAAGTTCATTCAGTATCTTTCTTTGCTTTGCTTCACTATCGACGGGAAAAAATATAGAACCGAAGATATTCTGCAAAATAAGATCAATGTTGATACTCCCGCTTTTGACAATTTACGTTCCGATTTCCTTCCAGATGATGCAGACAGGCCCGGATTGATTCCCCAGTCCAATCCCGATCTAAGAGAAATCTCCGAAATATATAATTCCATAAAGGCCGGAAATGAGGAGGAAGTCGCAAAATTAATCATTGATTCCTCTCTTGCCGCCAAATTCAAAATCGCCAGCAAAAAAGAAAACAGCGCGATTCTCGGCGCTGCTGCAACTCTTCTTGCCAAAGCGGCATTTGACGCCGGCGTCGGTTTCGACGATATTTACGTAGTAATATATTCGTTTATCAAATACTCGGGGGAAATCGAAGATTTCACAGATTATCAGGTTCTTCTTACTAATATGGCCAAAACTTTCGCTATGCGGGTGAAAGAGGAACGCCAAAGACAGAAATACTCATTACCGATCCAAAAAGCCATCAATTATATCGAAAGCCATTTGCATTATTCGATTAATCTGGCCGATGTGGCAAACCACGTGAATCTTTCCCGGGCTTATTTCTCACAATACTTCTCGAAACAGACCGGTATGACTTTGCAGAAATGCATTCTGAAGATGAAAATCCATGAATCCGAAAACATGTTGCGATATACCCATCAATCAGTAGGCGAAATCAGCACTTCTTTGGCATTCTGTTCACAAAGTTATTTTACCGAAGTGTTTAAAAAAATCAACGGTATGACCCCGGCCGATTTCCGGAAAAGGTATAAACAGTCAATCAAGTCCGAATAAACAAAAAACAGCGATGGATATCGCTGTTATTTTTTTCTGGAGCAAGCGAGGGGAATCGAACCCCCATTATCTGCATGGCAAGCAGACGTTTTACCATTAAACTACACCTGCGGGACTTAGCACTTAATATTTTATATGAAGCGGGAGCTTTTTTCAACTCTTTTTTACTGGAAAACACAAATTTTCGGTTTTGCGTAATATAATGGATGGGAAGATAACCCATGAAAGGAAGTGCGTTCATGAAATCTCAAAAATGGCTGCGTCTTTCTTCGGCTTTGCTTGTAACCATCGCATTCCTTGGATTTGTCTATCTGAGGTTTGTTTTCACAAATTCGGTCGGTCCTTATTTTTTGAAATTTCTTTATTATGTCATTGGAATCGGCATTCCTATTATCATTTTGTCATGGATGAAAAAAAGGCCATTGGTCCCGGTTCTTGCTCTGGGGATTGCATATTTCGGTTATTTCATCTATATTCTTTTTCTTATCATCAGACCTGATCTAACCATACATACACAGTATGAAGTGGCCTTTCTTTTCTTTTATATCGGATTCGAACAGGCAGATCTTAGCCGGATAAACACGCTAGCATCGGGAAATGTTTTCTTTTATATCGGTTATATCCTGGCAACCGGAACTATTCTCACATCTCTCATATACATGCCATTTTCCATAAAGCCCATGAATAAACCCCGTCAGTCAGTGACGCTTTCTTTGATACTGGGATTCCTTCTTGTTCCAATACTGGCTTGCCTTAGTATCCTATACTCATTCTATAATTCTAATCCGGGATACATTTCAAGCGAAAGAAACCTTTTGGTAAACCGTTTAAACATTGTGGTTTTCGTAGGAGCGCTATTATTTGTTATCTTATTTTGGATTTTCCGTTCAAAAGCTCTTCCTGACGATTCCGGCCATTCTCTTCGTGTCAGAATGGAAATCGTCTTCCCGCTCGGTTTTTACGCTTCTTTGCTTGTTCCGGCATATGTCTTGTTTTACGGAATAAACACCTTTTACTGGTTCGGCGTGATATTTCTCTTTTTTGTTTTATTGCTTACGGCGGGATTTGGATGGTTTATATATAAAAAATCCAGCAAATGGAAAAAGGAAACCATCATGGCTTTTTGCGTCAATTACCTTGTCCTGATGATTCCCTTATGCTATGCTGTTTTGCTTCTGTCTCTTCTTTCGGGCGGAAGCAGTGTATGATAAAGGGTCCGCTTCAACCGAAGCGGACCTTTTTTATTATTATTCTTCTTTTCCTTTGGTGAGGATCGCAGTCATCGGAATCAACAGAAATGCCATCCATGAATACTGCCAGTAACCTCCGAGATACCCCAGAAGAAAAAAGGCAACGGTAGCGACAAAAGGACTCAGTGCTACAAGTTTTTTCTGCATTCCCTTGCCATTGCCGATAATTGCGGCAACGGGAATCAAGAGAAAAATCAGCCAGAGATAACTCCAAGTTTGAAACAAAAATCCGAACAGGACGTAAATAACGATCAGCACAATTGTGAGTATTCTGATGCCGACGGACATGCCGTCTATTTGGAAGTTGTATTCTCCGAACAACAAGGAAACAATGACCGGAAGCAAGAAAACGAGCCATGCCTGTGCCCAAATCGGATTCAAGTATCCGATCGCGAGATATAAAGCGATAGCTATGACGAATGATGCTTCATAAATCACGGCTTTCCATACATGCTTTTCATTCAAGACGCCAACCATCGGTATAAGGAAAAACACCAACCATCCGGGATGATAATAACCGTACTCTCCCAGAATGAAAAATGCGGTGACGGCGATGAATGGCGTCAAAGCGGTCAGTTTGCCAAGCAATCTGGTTTGTCCGCTGCAAATGGCTGTCACCGGTATCAAAAAGAAAATCAGCCATGTCGGGTGCCAGAGATTCATGCCGAATCCAAACCCCAGGTATATGGCGGTAGCGATAAAAGGCATCAGGGCAATGAGTGTTCCATTCTTATCCTTGCGCGCTCCGGCAATTATGGCTGTCACGGGTATCAACAGGAAAACCAGCCATCCGGGATGCCACAAATGAAAAGCATATCCCATGATAAAAAATAAAATCAGAGAAACAAACGGCATTATGGCAACGATTTTCCCGTTGTTCTTTCGGTTCTGTTTTCTTATTTTTCCATCGCACAGATCGAAAGCGATTCTGTCGGGATCGCCAAGAAAATTCATTATGTCCGCATCTTCCATTCCTTTCAACAAAGCATCATCGTACATCCTGTCGTAATCGTCGATGATGTCGTTAATTTCGCTTTTATCAAAATCTTTTTCTTCCAGTTTCTGTTTCAGTTTCGCCAGATATTCTTTTTTCACTTTGCCTTCTCCTCCATTATTCTTGATACTCCTTTGAGAAATTTGTCCCACTCGGTTTTGTATTCAGTCAGTTTTCCAGAACCTTTTTCCGTAATCCGAAAATATTTTCGCGGCGCTCCCATGCTAGTTGATTCGACATAATTATCGAAATAACCCTGTTCGGTAAGCCGCCTCAAAATGGGATAGATGGTGTTGTCGTTCACGTCAATGTCCTCGGACAAGCGTTCAATCACTTCGAATCCATACATGTCGCGATGACTTATCAACTCGAGGACGCACATTTCTATTATCCCTTTTTTGAATTGGGAATTCATCATGCCACCCCTTTCTGTGTATTGCACAGTAATATGATATCACATTAGTGTGCATAACACAATACTGTTTTTACAAAAAAAAGACCGGGTTTTTTTATCTCCGGTTTTACTCATATACCATCAAATATGAAAACAGCCATAGTGATGACTAGTATTGCAATAAAACAAAAAAATGAGTATGTAAGAATATATTCTTTTCCCTGTCTGGGAAATTCCTTCAAAACGAATTTTAAAGCGATCAAACTGGCAAGCGATGCGATCAATGTTCCCATAGCGCCAACATTTACGCCTTGTAAAAGATATGGCCAGTACTCCTGTTTTGTAAATGTCGCCAACAAGACGGATGAAGGCACATTGGAAATAAACTGGCTCAAGAAAAAACCGGAAAGATAGACCGATGTTCCATTCTCCAAACGACCCGATACGAACGAGACGATTCCCGGTATTTTACCAAGATTGCCTGTAAAAATGAAGAAAGCAATAAATGTCAATATCAAGGTGTAATCCGGTTTTTTTAACAGTTTGCGATCAAATATCAAAACCATAACAACAGTTACTATGATGGCTATCCATTCCGAATACACACGCAAAATACAAAGCAAAGCATTCAGAAAAATCATCAGAGCGACGATAGTTTTTTTTCGGTTGATCTTCGGCGCTATCATTACTGGCTCGGAAAAAATATTGGGAACAAAAGCGCCTGTCATTGTTATAAGAATAAAAAATCCGCCAATGGCCACCGGCGCCATCACTCTGAGAAAATCTCCAAATCGGATACCATAATAGGCATACAGATAGATATTTTGCGGATCACCCATCGGCGTCAGGGCTGATCCGAGATTAGCGGCAATTGTCTGGAGAGCGATAATCGTTATAGCATATTTTTCCTGCCCAGTCTGTTTGGTAACAAGAATGGTGAAAGGAACAAAGGTCAGAAGCACCGCGTCATTCGTCACCAACATGCCGAGAAAAAAAGATGCCATAATGATTGACAATGCGATCCAACGCAAAGTATGAAACCGCAAAACCATTTTTATACTCATATATCCGAAAAGGTCGGCCTCGTACATACCAGCCACGGCAACCATCAGAGAAAACATGATGAATGGCACTTTCCAATCCACATAATCCAGATATTCCATCGACGGAGTGATGAAAAAACATGAAATCGCGGTAAAAACAAAAGTGATGACGAATACTTTGTCTTTCCAAAAATACATAAAGTATTTTTTCATAAAAAAAGCCATTCCTTTATCGTTTGACTCTACCATAATTATACAATAAAAAGCTTATGGCAATAACCTTTCTTTCATAAAAAAATCCCGGTTCATCCGGGATTCAGTCATCAATACGATTACGGCTGAGCACAAAAGCGGAAAACACGCCGATCTCGGCAAATAACACAGTCAATAACAGATAACCGGGATCGATGCCGCTGGCAAGCTGGGAAACGATGATCGAAAGGATCAGGAAACATACACCGGTAATCACGGTGACCATTCCGCCTTTCGACAGATTGTCCCATTGCCTTTCGTCGAACCAGTCGTTGAAACCGCGGCGGCGATTCCTGATAATGAGATGACAGATGATTACAGCCGCCGGCAAAACGCTCAAAATGCAAAGGACGATCATCAGACCGGTAGCATATTTTGACAACTCCGGTAGTCTGTTCGCCCAGAAAAACGTCGTGAAAATGGATATCAGTCCCAATATCGAGGATATCAGCATCACCTGAAAGGTTGAAACATAGAGGGAATCACTCATGTGCTGAAGCTTTTCCGTCAGCTTGTTGCCGGCTACATCATGACAACAGGACATGACAATTTGAAAAATGATGGTAACGGTTTGGAAAGCCCAGATGCCAAAAAGCATTTTCCATTCTCCAGCGACATCGAACTGAAGATATTCCTTTCCGATATCAGAAAGCAATGTGATATCCGCTAAAATCGCCACTCCGCCCAAAACCGTCAAAACTACAAGTAAAGACGGATATATGATTCCCGAACGGATCTGGACGATCTGGATCAGGGCATCCCTCAGCATCAGAAGACAATAGACGCCGAAAACGACGAAGGCGATCATGATGCCGTATGATAAATAGTTTATCAGCAAAGTTGGTTCGGCAAGCGAAGGAACCAGTTGATTTTTGATGATCGCGAAAGCCACCGCCACATAAACGAAACAAAGAAGCGTGACGCCCCCGAATATGACTAATTTTATCTGTCTCGAAGTCATCTCATTCATCCTCCCCGATAGTTTTAGTTTTAAAAAAGAAAACTTTGTCGAAGGGACACTTGAACACATTGGCGATTTTCAAAGCCAGCGATGCGGAGGGAGTGTATTTCAGTTTCTCGATCGAATAGATCGTCATTCTTGAAACGCCTACTAGATCCGCTAAATCCTGTTGCGACATTTCGCCATTTTCAAAACGAAGCCGCCGAAGATTATTTCCCAAAATCATCTTTTCTCATCTCCGCCCTTATCATATGACATGAATCGATTAATGTCAAGTATGCTTTACATAGATAATTAAAAAAAACAGATCGTTGCCGATCTGCTTTTCAGTCGATGTTTTGCAATATCACTTCTTCCCCCTTGGAAAGAAGCTTAAGCCAGATTATTTTAGCATTACCGATATCTTTATTTTCCAACGCTTCGATGAATTGCCCGTGCCAGTTGATCGGACAATCTGTTTCGTTGACGCAGAAATAGAATTTTCTGATCAGATCATCCCCGATATTCTTAAAAGCAAGATACAAGAGCGAAAGCACGTAATTGTTTGAAAGACTCACCACTTCTTCATGAAATTTCGAGTCCAGATCGGCAATGATCCCGATATCAGCCGATTTCTGTCCAAGCCATTTTTTTTCTTCGGCATATATTATTTTCAGTTGTGAAAGATTTGGAATATTGTCAGGTGTTATTTCGCCAAGCGAAGCCATTTCCGCCATTTTTCTCGCTTTGAGCATTTCTCTAATCGCCCTGGATTTATAACGGCTTTTGGGAGCGAAGTACACGTCGTTGACAATCTCCAGATTGCCGGAAGCCCAGATATCGTTAACCATGATGTATTGTCTTGGTTTCACTTCGAGATAGCCTTTGGCGCTAAGTGTTCCGATTGCCTGGTTGATGACGCTCCTGCTTGCGTTATATATCGAAACCAGTTCTCTTAACGGCGGGAGTTTGTCGCCCGGTATTAGTTCGCCGGATATTATCCGGTTACGGATACTTTCCACCACTTTTTCCGTCTTGCTGGCATTTTTCAGCATGCTTCATTCTCTTCGTAGACGTATTTGTGTACCGGTGGCATCGAGTTATATACCCGTTCGATCGCCAAATATCCGAACCCTCGCTTGTCGAATCCGGAAAATTCTCCTTTGAGCAAGACGGTTTCCATCGACATTGAAAACCCGAGAATGGCGATCTTCTGTCCTTGTTTCAGGGAAAGCTGTCTTTCTCCGAACGGTTTGTTTTTCCAAACGATCCGGTCGGTAGAGGCCGACTGGGCCTGGATTATGGGAACGATGACAGGATAACCCTCATCGTCGATATAGGACAAAAACATCAAGGTATCCAGTTTAGCGGTGAATTTTTTAGCCCACGGTTTCATGACTTCGGTCTTGGTAGAGCCTTTATATCTGATCTTATTTAACATAACAAAGAGCGAACTGGCAATGATTTTTCCCATCGGAAGCGTATCCATGTCGCTGATACATACCAGTTTGGAATAATAGACCGTATTGATGCCGA
>DAOSWG010000009.1:10023-26937 GCA_035379945.1 Bacillota bacterium | reverse complement strand
GTATCCATGTCGCTGATACATACCAGTTTGGAATAATAGACCGTATTGATGCCGAAATAAGTGTTGTAGCGATATAGGGGCTGGTTGTTGTAGAAAACGTATTCTTCTCCCTCTTTTTTCTCGCTTTCATAAATCATTTTCCCATACCAGAATTCCTTTTCCGGATTCATGATAAGGAAACCGGCGCGTGGGCGCTTTTGGATAAATTCTTTCGACAATCCTTCGATGAACTTGCCGAACACCATCGTATTTTCTCCTTTTCCCATCAGAGTGGACAAAACGGTGATATGCGGGGAGTTCTTCTCATCGATTGATGCGACCAATCCGACTTTCACGGATTTGGCAAATTCTTCGATCATTTCGGGAGTCAGTTTGTCATTCATGGCTATTCCTCCGTTTTTCGGGATCCGGTTGCCAGTATCGTGGCTTCGGGATTTCCGTATTCCTGCCTGGCCGAAGCCAGGAGTTCTTCCATTTCCTCATTCGTCATCAACCGGTCATCCTTATATTCCCAGTCGATGGACATTCTTTCGTATTTGCTTTTGCAAAGGTTGTTGAAGGAACAAAGTTCCCAGCGGGAAAAACCGATATGATTATTCCTTAAAAACCCGGCGATCGCCCTTATGTTGTCATTTGTAGCCGTCGCCCGCGGAATGATTGGGGTTCTTAACCAGATATCGGCTTTCGCCTTTGAAAGGGCGATCAGGTTACTGAGAATTTCTTGGTTGTCTTTTCCGCAAAGTTCCTTGTGCTTGGCCTTGTCGATCAATTTGATATCGTAAAGAAAGATATCTGTATACGGCAATATTTTTTCGATCAGATGGTAATTGATTGCTCCGGAAGTATCTATGGCGATGCTGATATTCTCTTTTTTTAGCATTTTTGCCAGTTCGACCAATTCATCCGTTTGCAAGAGACACTCGCCGCCGGAAAAAGTAACGCCGCCGGTAGCCCGAAAATAGGCTTTGTCCTTGATAAGTTCCCGGAACAGTTCTTCAATTCCGATATCTTTACCGAGCGATTTCATTGCTCCGGTCGGACAATTTTCGACGCATTCCAGACACATTTTGCATTTTTCGGAATCGATCCTTACTTCATTGTTTGTTATTGTCAGAGCATTTTCCGGACATTTTGCCACACAGGTTCCACAAAACATGCAATATTGGGCAATCCATTCTTTGCCAATTTTGTAAGAGAGCGACTCCGGATTATGACACCATTTGCAGGAAAGCGGGCACCCTTTGAAAAACACCGTGGTCCGAAGTCCGGGACCGTCTTCGGTCGACATCCTTTGGATGTTTATAATACGCATGCCTAATACTCTTTGTGGGATTCGCGGGCGATGATCTCGTTCTGAAGTTCCCTTCCCACGGTTACAAAGTATGCATTGTACCCAGTGACCCTGACTAGCAGATGTTTGTAATTTTCCGGATGTTTCTGAGCGTCTTTAAGCATTTCCGGATCGAGAATGTTTATTTGAAGCGCCGTGCCTCCGTTTTCGATATAACCTCTAAGGAACGATTTGAATTTCTCCTTATGATCCGGATTGGCCAGCATAGACGAATTGAACGTTATGGTGTGACTGGCGCCATTCGGAAGATAGTTGACATAATCCTTGAAGTCGCCTGCTTCCGCTTTTCCGCCAAGGGCAATGCCTACACTGTTGGAGTTAGCGGTTGGGCCGAAGATATCGCGGCCGTTTACCGGACAAATAGCGTTTGAGAAGAATTCGCCTTGTTTTCTTCCGTCGGGAGATGCCGGCAGGATGAATCCCGCCGATGCCCAGTAATTCCATGAAAGCATACCGGGACGAAATTGACGGTTTGTCGATTTGGTCTTATGTTTCCAGGTTTCTTCGGCAAAAAAATTCATATAGTCTTTGGCGATCTCATCGGCCTCTTCATCATTTCTTCCGTATTTGGGAGCCTTATTTATGGCTTTTTGACGCAAAATCTCATAGCCTTCCCAATTGTTTTTAAGAGCCTCGTTCAAAGTCTTGAGATCACATTCTTTTTTGTCATAGACCAGATATTTAACCGCAAGGATCGAATCGATTGTTGTGGCAAATGTCACGCCTTCGATCGTCACGAACCGGAGCTCTGCTCCCCCTTCCGTGACATCCTTATGCGATTGTATGGTACCGTCAACCAGGGTCGAAAGATACGGAGTGTTTCCGTATTTGCATCGGATTTTTTCGGATTTTTCATAGACTTCTGTGCTTTTTCGGATGATGTGGGCAGTCTGGCGTTTGACAGCTTCGTAGAAATCGGCAAACGATCCGAGATCCTCTACCTTGTCGGTATATACCCCGTTTTGACGGATCGGAAGCGTTCTTCCGTCTGTATCGTTATGTTTAGGTGTCAAATCCTTGCCGGCGTTTAACGCCAATTCGATGGCTTTGTAGAAGTAAAGATTATTATCGACGGTTCCGCTTCTGTCATTGCCCTGCATTGTGTTTTCGAGGCAGCCGACCGAAGCGTAATCGCTGACATTGTTTAGATTGATGTAATCATCAAGGTGGCATATCCGTCCTTCACGCATCATTCCGGCCATCGAACGTTCATCGAAATTGATCAGGAAGGGAGCCCCCTGCGATGATACCACCATGTCGACGACTCGATCCAAAAGTTTTTCGGGAGAATTTCTGTGCAGCCTCACGTTCGGTTTCGGCTCTAAAATCGGCGACATGTCGTCGATCACGTCTAGCAACAGATAAGTCAGATCATTCGACAGGTCGTTTCCGTCCTTATCACAACCGGATATGTTGAATAGTTGTCCGAATCCGGCGGTGATACCGTTATTTCCGACGCGGATCTGGGCGTCATAGGCAGTATTGCAATGGAACCAGAAGCATTCCAGAATCTCTTTCATGAAATCATCCGACATCCCGTTCTTACGGGATTTCTCGTAATATGGATACAGATATTGGTCGAGGCGCCCGAACGATACTCCCGGTCCGGGATAGTTTTCGTCCGACATCACCAGCATATGCGTAATCCAGAGTGACTGGATGGCCTGGTAGAAGTCCTTTGCGCCTTCCCAAGGTACGACAAGAAGATTTTCCGCCATCAGTTCCAATTCTTTTTTACGACTTTCATCCTTTTCTGTTTTCGCTTCATTCAAACATTTTTCCCTATATTTGGCTGCCAGTTCCCTTGGCATTTCACAGGCGATCATCATTGCCCGGAGTTGTTCTCCTTCGGAGGATTTCTTCTTCTTTTCAGAAAGCGAATCGTATTCGTTCTCGATTTCCTCTTTCACGGCTCTGAATCCTTTTTTTACGATCTTGGCATAATCAGGAATCAGATGTCCGCAGGTGGATCCGGTGTTTCCGAAACCGTAGTAATAGTAGTCAAGTACCGTATTGCGGGAACCATTTTTGCCGTATACCAGATGATTACGGTCTTTGGCTTCCTTTTTGGTCAGGCAATGCGATGTCAGCAAATTGAAACAAGCACCGCAAATCAAATCGCCCTTCAGTAAGTCCGCCGGCATATTATTGACGACAGCTTCTTTCATGAATATTGCTCTTCTTTCCTTGAGGGACAATTTCCAGAAATCGTCCGGCAATGCGATCGTCTTGGCACTTTGAAGCGAACTGGAGGCAAATGTCTGGTAAAAAGGAATTGTCTCTGGAACGATATAGTATGTTATCTCATCGAATAGAAAGTCCCATGGCTTTCCGGTTGTATAGCAATGATATTCATTGTTCCAGTCGCGTTTGACGCCTTCGAAGTAGTAATTCCGCAACCATTCGATTCTTTTTGTTAGATTCTTCGGTTGTTTGATTCCGGCGCTTTTATCCATTGGCGAAATCTCCTTTCGGTTTCGTGGTATTACCACAGAATGATTATAATCCGTTTATTCGGTAAATATCAAGCGCTTTCATTAAAATAATATATTTTTCTTTGGAACTTGCAAGAATAATTTAATTTGTTATAATGAGGGCGGGAGGGGATAATATGAAAAAACACGATTGGCTGTTTTGGCTTCCACGCTTATTTACAGTGATTGCCATCGGACTGGTTTTCGCAACTTCGTTCGATTCGTTCGGAACGGGAAACGGGTTTTGGAATGATATGCAAGGATTCCTGATCCACAATATTCCCACCGCGGTTTTGATTCTGATTTTCATTCTTACGTGGAAATGGGAGATTGTGGGGGCTATTTTGTTTCCTCTTGCCGGAATTGCTTGGATCACCTTTTTATCAATTAGAAATATCGAAATGCTGATAAGCGGCATCATCGTTGCTGCTCCGTTCATAGTGGTCGGCATTCTCTTCTATTTCGACTGGAAAAGACAAACGGTCTGATGACAAAAAAGGCGTTCCCGAGGGAACGTCTTTTTTTATAGTATTATGTTATTTTTCCGGTGACAAAAGCGTACTATCGAACGGGTCGTCGGTTTCGCAAACGATTTCCGTATTATTGAGCAACAATAATTTCTTCAGCATCCAGCCTCCGATGAAAGCGGCTTTGATCTTCGATCCGTTTCCGACATTCTTGAAAAGGAATCTTCCTTTTCCCGATTCATACAGCATCCAAAAAGATGCCTCCGCGGAACTGCCAAACAAAGCGGAATCGAGCGTCAGATGTTCGTCGGTGTATTTCTTGATTTTGGCCGCATCGGTTCTGGACAGCTTTTTTTTCATACCGATCACCGTCAGGCATCGGTATCCCTTTTCGGATTGATATATCGGATCGCTGTGATATTTCGCGATGATATTCTCGAAATACGCCGGGTTCTCATCAGCGTCGACGATTGCGATATAAAACCGGATCGATCCGGTGAGAAGGTAGGGTATCTTGTTATAAAGCATACCGTTCTTGTCCGGATAGAATCCGAGTTTTCCGAGACGTCTTGTCAATGATTCAATTGTTTCGCTCTGATAAGCGAAACATAAGGGACGCTTTTTGAGTTCCTCATACTTTTTCTTCGTACGGTATTCGATGAGTGCCGGGTAATTGACAAATAGAAAAATCAAGCTGACCGCCAGGAAGCAGAACACTGACAAAGCCAAAGGAACCCAGATTTCCTTGGCGTATCCGTTTGACTGGAAATAGATTGCAAAGCCAAAGGACAGCAAAGCCAAGCCCATGGGGATGAAAATAGCCAGATTCAGCAAGGTGTAATGTTTTTTTGTCATGACTTTTTTCACCTTCTATCTTTTAATATACGTTTTTGAAGCCGGTTATTATTGGAAAATTCGAATTAATTCGAATTCTCAGTAATGATAATCATCATCGTCGTTATCGTTTTCGCTTGTTGCCTTCTTCTGGAAGTACTTGGCAATGACTGCTTTTCTCTGATATTCCGGAATCTTGGGCATCAATACAAGGCTCAGCACAAAGCCGAAGACAAAACCGGAAAGATGACCGACTACCGAAATATACGGAAAAATGAAAGTGATGATAAAATTCAAAACGGCGATCATCCAAATTGATTTGACCGTTTGGCGGGGAAACCACCCCGGCCTTTTTATCGTGATGAATACGAGTCCGGCCATAATTCCGTATATCGCCGTGCTCGCTCCGATGGAAACTTCGCCGTAGGTATTGAGAAATGTGATGTTCGAATAACCGAACAAGACGATCATGATGCCGGCACCGATTCCGGATAACATGTACAAAGCGAGATAACGCCATCCGCCCATGATTCTTTCCATCGGTGTGCCAAGAAAATACAGCGCCAGCATGTTGGAAAAGAAATGAAGGTAACCGCCGTGCAAAAACATCGCAAAGATGATGCGGTAATATTCACCTGAAGCCACGTAAGAAGGCACGATGCCACCGAGCCTGACCAGGTTGTCGCTGCCAAACGCTTCCGACCCTCCGGTGATGATCGTGATGATTAAAAAAGCTGTATTGACAGTCAAAAGGCCCGATGTCATCGGACACAGCTGAATGTATTTTTTCAGTCGGGATGTAAAATCAGCCATGTTTTCTCCTTTTTTTTAAATATCGGTCAAGCCATGCGTTTCAATAATTCCATAACCAATGATCCGAGATTCGGATTGGCATCCGCCAAATAGGCAAAAACCGGCTTGATCCGCTCCCATTTGGCCTGGAAGCCAAGATTATCCCCTTCGGCGATGTCTTTGAGAATTTCCGCCATTTTCAGGGCATCTTCTTTCTCTTTGGCATCGACGTTCTTGCAAACTTTGATCGCATTGACGATCTCATTTTGGGACAAATATCCCGTATTGCCGGCTTCCAGGTTCTTTTCGAGAACATTCTGAAATTGCAGATCGAAAAGTTGCAGTTTGTTCCTGATTACGGTCAGGTTGGAAAAAACATTTTCGTCGTAATTCTTGAGTTCGTCGAAATTATGTCCGTAGATCGGACTTTCCGTCGGAAGCATCGCGGTGTTCAAACTCATTAAGATTCCGTCATATGTCCTCATCAGAATGGAAAGTAAGCTCCGAGCCTGCGATGGAACACGTTCTTTGAGCGAATTGTCTATCATGAAGATATCTTCTTTTATTCTTTGTGCCGAAGTTTCCGAATACATTTTAACAAACCACCTTTCGGTTGATAAGCCGTCATTCGTCCTCATGGGTAATGTCATTGACGATGACGGTGTAATTTCCGTCCAAATAAATCGGGGTCGCATTCTGAATCTGGGTTGCCGGATGGAGATCGGTCGTCAGGATCTGGGCTCCCGAGGCGATGGCATCGGCCATCCTGTCGGGATCGTTCACCAAGTCTTCGTCCATTCTGGTCCTGACAATATAGTTTTGCGCGACAAGCGCGTTTATTTCTTCGATATTCGGATCATTATGGACAACGAAAGCGGCGTAACCATGATCGGTGTCAAGATTGCTGACGGCCGGGAACAGGCTCATTCCCTCACAATCTGGAAACAATGATACATATGTGTCGGTGAATTCTCCGGGGTGCAGTACGAAGATGAATTTTCCCAACAAGTCAGAGACATAAGGCCATGATTCGGTTGCGATTCTTTCTTGCAAGGAATTATAGGACCCTTTGAGCATTTCCGGGGTATAAATCGCCGAATCGAAATTAAACAACAACATGTCGTTAAGCATTTCTAGTTCGCTTTGTCCGATATCGTCAAGTGTGGGATCCAACACCATCCAATCGCTCTTCAGTTCCAAAATGATAATGATCGGAATGTGATTGGGATGGTTGTCCGACCATAGCTTCAATTCCTCCAGCAAAAGGGAGAAATCGGGACAAACGGAGCGGTTGTCGACCAAAGGCACGTGCGTCGTGACAAAACTGCCGTTTTTATAACGAAGATCGATTTCGATGCTGCGGATTCCGGCATCCAGCTGTTCGGATATCCAGACGTTGCCGTAGTTCATAAGTCTGGCGTCTTCCTTAGACGACCCAAGAGCGATCATCGCTCTTCCAAGCGCCGTTCCCTGTTTCTTGTAGGAGTTGTGCGACGCCACCATCTTGATTTCGTTCAACCGTAAATCATTAAAGTCAATGTCGAAAGAAACAAAGGACTGTTCGGCAGCGATTTCGGATGACGGGGTTGTTTCGTAATATTCCTGAAGATCGTCCAGATGATTTATCTGTTGCCTGTTGTCAGTGAACCGCAAGGAACAAAAGAACAGGACAATCACGTTGAACAGGGTGATCAGGACATAAAATGTTGACAGAATAACAATCAGAACGCGTCTGGATATGTTTTTGAAAGTCATGATTCCCTCCGTTAAACGATTTATCGTTTTGAAACATAATAATATCATACATCAAAACTATGTTTTGGAAAACACAAAAAGGAAAAAATTCACATGATGTTATCATGGAGTAATGAAAAAAGCGGATCATTCCGATCCGCTTGCGTGCATTCTTTCGTTAAGCTTTTTTTCGCATTCCGGTTTTTGTAAAAGCCGTTCGTTCATCAATTTGAATTCCTTCACAATATCGAACATTCCTTTTCCAATCTCGACGCCGGAGGGAAAAGTGTTCTCGGTATTCCGCATGGAAAACATCACTTTGTCGGTCACGACATCCTGCAATTTGTTATCGAGGATGAAAGTCGGTTCCTTGGAAAGAAGGCTGACGCCGAAATAGGCGTCTTTTTCCCCATTCAGGCCGAATAGGTCGATGATTGTCCGGTTAAGGTCCATTTGTCCCCTGACGAGATCCTGATGGCCTTTGAGCAGTCCTTTACGGATTCTGATGCCGTTTCTTTCGACAAAATCGCTTCCCGGGACATAGATGAAACCGGCAATTTGGATAAGAATCTTTCTTTCTTCCATTTTTGTCAGTTTCCGGTCAACCAATTTTTCGATATCGCCGTTTTTGATTCCCGATCCGTGGTCACCATAAAAAATGTAGACAGTATTCGGGTCGGTGTCAATCTGCCCGTCGCGGGTAAAGAAAAACCGGCGGATGAAATCGTCATAATAATCCGCAAAACGGAGATACTTCTTCGTCTGCTCTTTCAACTGGGAATCTTTTAATGCCTTATTCATTTCCCCGGGATAGAACTCGAATGGAATGTGCGGCATCATCGTTATCGGATATAAAAGCATCGGCCCCTGTTTTTCGTGGATGTTTTCTCTTACTTTTTCGGCTAGGAGATAATCGCTGACCCAGGGAGAGACATGCTCTTTTCCATCGGCATATTCATATGAATACAGTTTCAATATACCGGTTTTTTCGCACTCTTTTATCTCCGTGAAATCCTCCATGGCCTGGAATTCGTCAAACCCGATGATCTCACCGTATGAATGCTCGCGGTTATAGAAGCGTTTGTAGTCCCCGTGCAGGGCCTTGGTGGAATAGTTATCTTGTTTGAAATATTTGACAATGGTCGAAAGATCGCGTTTAACCAAATATTTCTGCGTTTTTCTGTCGTAATCCGCCCAGTAAAGATTGCTGCGTCCGGTCGGCCACAAACCGGTCAGGGTTGTCACTTCGGCATCCGAACTGACGCCGATGCCGACACTTGTGTAGAATTCCCGGAGATCGAGCGCTTCAGGCAGCAGGGCTTTGAGAAACGAAAACTCGTCTTTTGTGAGTCCGATGTCAAGAAGATATCTGTTCATTGATTCCATCTGGACAAGGACGAGATTGCGTCCTTTAAGAATTCCATCTAAACTTTTGTCTTCTTTTATAAGCGAAGGGTCGACAAAAATGTTCTCGCTTAGATCGTCTGTCGACATACTGTTGGAATAGGTTTTGCCATCTAACAGGTTTACATATTTTTTCTTGTTTTTATTGTATTTCTGGAAAGTGGGCAGAAGGTCTGATGGTGGTCCGGAACGCTTTTCTATCTTGGCGTCGATCAACTTGGTGATCCCGGTAAAATTGCACAAATAATATGGATACACTCCGAAGTTTTGGATTGCGTAGGTGCTTTTCAGAACCTGGATCATCAATTGTTTGGCATACATTTTTTCGAATAAAGTACCGGTCAAAAACAAAACCAGAATAAATATGGCGATCATCGTGAAAACCGCTCCGTTGCTTATCGGGACGCGATAAGCCGATAACAGGATCGGATCAGTCTTGAGAAAGAATACCAGCAGAAAAGCAAAAGGCAGAAATAGGAGTATCCGATAATAAACGAACAATTCCCTTATCAGTTCCCCGCCCATACCCTTGGCGATGCCTTCGCCGGGATTTCTGAATATTTCCAAGTCTTCTCTAGAAAACGATGTGCCGTAATACAGGTTGAAAATATTAAGTCCGAGAAAATAGGTGTTGAAGACTCCCGTCAGGATCACAAGCACGAGACATAAAGCATATGCATTCTTCGTGAATACAAGAACTATCATGAGGAAAAGGCCCAATACGGCCGTATTTGCCAGTATTGCGTTAAGTTCGCCCAGAAGTGTGTGGCGGAAAGGTACGATATAGCGATTCAATTTTTGATGGGTCAAAACTACCGCATTCCATAAATTTAACAAGAGATATGCAAGTATAAACAGAAAAACCGTCAATCCCATGTGAATCATCCCGTTCATATTGATTTTTCGATGTTATAATTATAACATAGACAGCCCGGGGCGGTAACATTTATTTTTGTCAAACGGTTTTGCCAAGGTCATTTGCACCGATGCTTTTTATGATATAATATAATAGATGATCGAAAATGGAGGTTGTTACAATGGGAAAACTCGGACTCTGCCTGTCGGGAGGCGGCGCCAAAGGATCTTACCAGATCGGGGCCGCTATGGTTTTGAAAGAACAGGGAATTTTCGATCGGATCGACGCTTTTTCCGGCACTTCCATCGGAGCCGCCAATGTCTGTCTTTTGGCTTCCACATCAGTTGAAGCAGCCAGAGATCTCTGGCTGAGTATGCCAGATAATGCCCTCGAAAGAAATAGAACTCGTGGACACGCTTCTTCGCTCAAAGAAAAATTCAACATGATCGATCACGGGCTTTTCAAGATCGATCCTCTGGAAGATCTTCTTCTGGCAAGTGTCGATCAGAAACGGTTGAACGAACGTGAAGTATATGTCACGGTATCGGAACTTGAAAGTGAGGACAGCGGATTCGCTGCTTTTCTGAGAATGGGCTTCAGGCGTTATTTACACGACGATTCCAAGGCTTTCTATCTGCCGTTAAGGGAGATGTCCGACAACGAGAGGCTCAAAGCGGTCGTGGCTTCGTGTTCGATTCCCGTTATTTTTCCAGCGGTTATTGCAGCGGATGACAAAAAATACTATGATGGCGGGGTTTACGACGGGGTTCCGATCAAGCCACTGGCGGAAGCCGGATGCGACACGATCATCATTATCCGTTTGAATCCCCGCGCGCCCTATCATCCCGAACTTTATCCGGGAATCCGGTTTTACGATATCATCCACAAAACATCGATCGGAAGTCCCCTTGATTTTACGGTGGACCATGTGAAAGAACTTTACCAGCTGGGATACAACGACATGTCGGATTATCTCAAAACACTTTATGTTCAGCCGTAATAACAAAGGCGGTCTACCAATGACCGCCTTTTTTTTGATTATTTTTTTCTCAGTTCCGATATGATTTCCCGCATAATCATTTCCAGTTGCCACTCGAACTTTTCTGCCAGTCTTATCACTTCGCTGCGATTGCGGACGCTTATTTCATTCAATATTTCCTTACATGTCGGTCCGACTTTTTCGGCTCCGATCAGCATAGCGCCTTCCGAAACCCTATGAACGGCACTTTCCGCTTTTTGACAGTCGCTTTTTTCGATCGCATGCCACAAGTCCTCGAATGCATTCACGTTCTCATTCGCAAATCTTTTCAATGAATCCAAGTAGGCTTCCATGTCGCCTTTATTACGGGCCAGGCCTGACTCTTTGTCGATTTGCGGTTCCATTGATCTAGTTATATTATTATCGATTATTTTATCGACAAAAGACGGGAATGTTTTGGGATCAAATGGTTTGGATATGTAATGGAAAACCCCGTGCTCTCGGCATTTCTCCCGCACCCCCGGAGTGGCTTCGGCTGTTATGGCGACAATGGGAATGAAGGGCGACATCTGAATAATCAGGTCGGATGCCTCGCATCCGTCCATGACGGGCATGTTGAGATCCATCAATACCAAGCTGATGTTTTTGCCTTCTTCGGCGAACGCTTCCGTTGCCAGTTTACCGTTTTCAACGGCTATAACCCTGTAACCATCCTGTTCCAAGAGAATCTTTGTGATCATCCGGTTGGTCTCGTTGTCGTCAGCCATAAGAATCAATGCTTTTTCTTTTGGGATTGCGAATGTTTCATCGTGTTTCTCGTTATCTGCTGAAGCTTTTTCCAAAGAAGCCAGTTGCATGATCTTATTCAACAGAACCGAGGGAATGATCGGTTTGTCGATTCCTTCGGAAATACCGCTTTTTCCCATCAAGTCGAAAAGTTCCGGTCTGTCAAAGGGAAACATCATGATGATCTTTGGCATCTTGTCTTTCATGGTTTCATTGTTAAGCGACCTGACAAATGCAAAACCGTCTTCCAATTTGAGATTGTAATCAACAATCAGTATATCGATTTGGTTTCCGCCTTTTTTGGCTCCGTCTTCAAGGATTTGCTTGGCTTCATAAACCGAACCGGCCGTTTGTGCCCTAAGACAGAATGCCGACAGATAGCTGGCGATGATATCCAGATCATAGGGATTGTCATCTAAAACCAGGATATTCAGATTTTTTATTTCCTGGTTGATTTCCTCTTTACATCTGTTTTCCTCTTTCATCACGTCAACTTCGAAAGGAAGACTGATCTTGAAAGTGGTTCCGAGTCCTTCCACGCTTTCTGTCAATATGATACCGCCCATCAGCTCCGCCAGATTCTTGGCGATCGACAAACCAAGCCCGGTACCACCGAATCGTCTCGTGATGCTCGAATCGGCTTGAACAAAGGGAACGAACAGATTGTCAAGCGTTTCTTTAGACATGCCGATTCCGGTGTCCGCAATCGTAAAACAGATCGTTATTATACCGTTGTCATTCGATTTCACATCGATATTCAGCCGCACCTCGCCTTTGTCTGTGAATTTTACGGCATTATTCAGAATATTGATCAAAATCTGTTCCAGTCTTTTCGGATCCCCGAAAAGCCATACCGGAACTCCATTACCCTTGGTAAATCTGAATCCAAGTTTTTTCTCGGAAATCCGGACTGAGACGATGCTTATGGTGTTCTGGATCACTTGGTCAAGATTGAACGATATGACTTCTATTGACGTTTTTCCCGCTTCGATCTTCGAATAGTCGAGAATGTCGTTGATGATCCCGAGCATCGCTTCCGACGCCTGGGATATCCGTTTGGCATACATGCCCTGCGTCGGCGTCTGACAATCTTTCTCCAGAATGTAGGACATTCCCGATATAGCATTTAACGGAGTTCTTATCTCGTGCGACATTCTGGCAAGAAATCCCGATTTCACGTTGTTTGCGTTTTCCGCATCGCGCTTTGCCGTCTCCAGTTCCTTCTGGGTTTTTTCCCTTATAGCGACTTCCTTTTTCAGTTTCACCGTCCAGAATACCGAAATCAGCAATCCGGTCAAAAGGATTGCGGCTCCGATTGCGACAGACTTGATAAACGGGCCGTAGTCCGGAGTGATGTCGATCGTAATCCATTCCGAACTGATTTCCTGTTTTTCGGCGATTGTAATCGATTCGAGGGCCTTGTCGATAATATCCACAAGGACCGGCCAGTCCGATCGAATAGCGAAATGCAATTCGACCGGTTCTTCGCTCGACAACACAAAGAATTTCAGATTGGATATTCCAAACGATTCCGCAATGTATACGGAAGTGGCCAGATTTCCTACAAATACTTCCTCGGTTCCCGCGGAAACCGCGGCAATGGCGTCATTGACGGTATTATACAGACTGAGACTTATCTCCGGATATTGCAAAAGAAAAGTATGATGTGACGAATTGATCTGGACGGCAACGATTTTTCCGTACATGTCATCCAAGTCTTTGATCGATGTGTTGTCATTCCTTGTGACGATGACCCGTCTGACTTCATAATAGGCTTCGCTGAAAAGAAAGATTTCTTCTCTCGCCGGAGTCTTCGAAATGGCCGGCAGGACGTCAATGTTCCCTTCTACCGCTTCATCGTAGGCTTTCGGCCAGGACAAGCCGGGCGTGACCTGGAAGTCGATTCCTGTTTTTTCCTCGATTATAGACACGTAGTCGGATGCGATCCCCTTATATTCGCCGTTATCGATAAATTCAAACGGAACGAATTCCGGATCGACTCCGATTCTCACAACCGGATGACTGGCGATGAATTCCGTTTCCTCCTGAGTCCATTCGATAGTCGAATCCGAAGCTTCGACACGCCAAGGCATGACAAAAAGAAAGCCCAGCAGGAATAAGGAAAGAATCTTTCTTTGCATGAGCGTCACGCTCCTTTCTCGAATTTTCTAACAGCGGAAAACCGAGCAGTTATTATTATTTGGACGTGTTCTCGGCGATTTCCGCCAGAACGACTTGGATTGCGTCAGCAAAAAGCGTCGACAGATCGGTTATCATCACTTCGTCATTGTCAATGATCGCTTTCTGCAGATCGGTAATGATCTGGAAAAGTTTGTCGGCACCGATCGAACCGGTACTGCCTTTGATCTTGTGCAGGATTTGTCTGGCAGCGGAATAGTCTTGTTTGGCAATGACTTCCCTGAGCCTTTGCCCGGTGTCGATGTTTTCTTCCCTGTAAGTTTTCAAAATCAACTGGTAAAGGTTCTCGTTGTTTCCGGTTAGTTTCAAGCCCTTCTCCTTGTTGATATGCAAGGCTTTCTTGGCTTTGGAAAAGTTGCTTATGCCTAAGATATTGTTGACGGTTTCAATGAATTTTTCCGGATCGAACGGTTTGGATATATAATGATCTATCCCGTTTGCTTCGCATTTCTCCCTTACTCCCGGTATGACTTCGGCTGTCATCGCAACGATAGGAATATCCGGATCCTCCTGCTTGATCAGTTTGGCGGCGCTAAAACCGTCCATGACGGGCATATGGAGATCCATCAATACAAGTCTGATCAAGTCGCGGTTGGCCGCATATGCCGCCACGCCTTCGCGTCCGTTTTCGGCCGAAACGACAAGATACCCGGATTTCTCCAGAAGCAATCTGGCAATCATCTGGTTAGTCTGGTTGTCTTCGACCACCAGAACGAGCGGTTTGGCGTAACCAGTAGATTCGAGTTTCAAATCATTCTTGAACTGCTTTCCCTTTTCCTTGATCTGGGAATTGATGAAAATATCCACGATCCCGTTATAGAGAACCGATGGTATTACCGGTTTTCCTATACCCAGATTGACAAAATTGACTTCGAGATGGTTGTATAAATCCGATCGTGACATCGGCAGCAACATGATCACTTTGGGGAACTCAGATATTTTTACTGTTTCCCGCAATTGTTTCAGATAACTGAATCCGTGACCGGACGGGGCTTCGTAATCGATGATTAAAAGATCGTATTTTCCCGGTTCGTTCACGACTAAATGCATCGCTTCTTCTGGTGATATTGTACTTGTTGCTTCAATGCCGAAAGATGTCAGATAGCTTTCCATGATATCCATATCGGATTTGGCAGCCAAAAGCATCAGCACGTTTAATTTTTTCAGGTATTGTTCCGATTTTTCTGTTTTCGTTTCTTTGTTTTTCGCAATATCGATCGTGAAAGGAAGTGTCACCGTAAAGAGTGTCCCGGCGCTTTCCAAACTTTCCACTTCGATCTTTCCATCCATCGCTTCTGCCAGGTTTCTGGCGATCGATAATCCGAGACCGGTGCCTCCAAACCTCCTGGTTATGCTCGAATCGGCCTGAGTAAAGGGCGTGAAAAGATTTTCCAGGGTTGCTTTGGACATTCCGATGCCGGTATCCTTGACAGAAAATCTGAGCGTTATAATGCTATCGTTTCTGGCTTTCTCGGTAATTGTCAGACTGACTTCACCGGTCTCCGTGAACTTGACCGCATTGGTGAGGATATTGATCAGGATTTGCTGAAAATGCTTGCAATCGCCCTCCAGCCACACGGGGATTCCGGGATCTTTATGAAATCTGAATCTCAACTTCTTCTCGGTTATTTTCACCGATATGATGCTGATAATGTTTTGAATAATATGGTCCAAATTGAACGATATTAGATCGATCGAAGCTTTACCCGCTTCGATTTTGGAATAATCAAGAATGTCATTGACGATTCCCAGCATCGTGTCGGATGCCTGTGTGATCCTTTCCGCATACATCATTTGAGTGGTCGACACATCAGTTTCCTTGAGAAGATACGCCATTCCGGATATCGCATTGAGAGGGGTTCTTATCTCATGGGACATCCGGGCGAGAAAACTCGATTTTATGTTGTTGGCTTCAATCGCTTCCTGCTTCGATCTTTCAAGTTCGACTTGAGTCCGTTTCCGTATGTCGATTTCCTTTTTGAGTTTGATATTCCAGAAAAAGGACAAAAGGCCGCCGAGTAACAAAATCGCCGAAGCGATTCCGATCGCTTTAAGAAGCGGGCCGTAGTCAGTCGTATAGTCGATTGTCATCCAACGTGAATTGATCTGGATTTTCTCTTCAGCGCTGATCGATAACAAGACTTTGTCGATAATCCCGGCAAATACCGTCCAATCCTGATGAAAGGCAAAATACAATCCCGCTGGATTTTCCTCTTCCAGATTCACATATCTGAGGCCGGAAATCCCGTGGGATTTTATCAGGTAGTCGCTTGTGGCCAAATTACCGATATAAGCCACCGCATATCCCTGATAAACATCGGTGATGGCAGCCAACACCGTAGAATAAGAACTGATGGTTATCTCCGGATAATCGAGCAGAAAATCGTAATGCGAACTGCCGGCATGAACAGCGACCGTTTTCCCGTAAAGATCTTCGATGCCGTGAATGTCGGTGTTGCTTTCCATTACAACGATCACGCGCCTAAGCTCGTAATACATCTCGGAAAACAGGAATATTTCTTCCCGCTCGTGCGATTTCGAAACGGCGGAAAGCATGTCAATGTCGCCGGCAACGGCCTGATTGTATGTTTCTTCCCAGGTGTCGTTATAAACTATCTGAAATTCGATCCCGGTTTTTTCGGCGATTATTTCCAGATAATCGGCAGTAAGTCCCTTGTACTGATCGTTCTCAATGAATTCAAAAGGGGCGGATTCGGTGTCGATGCCGACGGATATCTCTGGATGATCCGCTAGAAATGCGGCTTCCTCGGTGGTCCAGACAATGGGTTCGTTTTCCGTTGTGGCTGCCGACAGATTAATAAATGTCAGGGATGATGAAAGTAAAAGCATGAAAACAAGTAGAATTTTTCTCATTGTTTTTCCTTCCTTGTCGGCTTTTTTAATTCATATATGGCAAGACGATCTTTTCAATTTCGGATGTTATTTCCAGAAAAGCTTCGGCGATGTCGGGATCAAAGTGACTTCCAGTATCTTTTCTGATAATCGCGTTCGCTTCTTCAAACGAAAAGGCTTCCTTG
>DAOSWG010000009.1:3951-9923 GCA_035379945.1 Bacillota bacterium | reverse complement strand
CCGCAACATGCTTTCGATGATGGCAAGATCTGTCAATGAATCGTCCACTATCAATATTTTCGTACGCATGTCTTCCCCTCCCAGAAAAAACATAAAACCCCATCATTTTGCATACTCGTGATGGGGAAGGTTTTATTCAAATTTTTCGTGATAAAAAAATGTTGACCGTATTATAATTTCATTATATATTACTATTTATATAAAAACAACACATCAGCACCAAAATAAAACAAGAATATTCCCATATTGGCCGATGGCGGATAAAATAGATTGAAATTGTTTCCGAATAATGATAAATTATTAATGATAAAATGAAAAACGGAGTATAGGCACATTGGAAAAACTCGCTCTTTACGGTTTCAACAACCTGACAAAAACATTGTCTTTCAATATTTATGAAGTCTGCATCACCGAGACGGAAAACGAAAGACGGCAATATATCGAGTATATCGACGAAAGATATAATTCCCACAGGCTTACAGAGATACTGATCCAGTTGTCCGCAAACATCGGCGCCAACATCCTGAACATTTCCAAACAGGATTACGATCCCCAGGGAGCTAGCGTCACGATGCTCATCAGCGAGGAACCCGTATCTCTCGGTTCCATCGACAAATCATGCAATCTCGGCCTGTTGCCATTAACGAACGAAACGGTGCTCGCTCATCTTGACAAATCCCACATCACGGTTCATTCCTATCCGGAAAGCCATCCCGGCAGGGGAATCTCGACTTTCCGGGTCGATATCGATGTTTCGACTTGCGGTAAGATCTCTCCTTTGAAAAGTCTTGATTATTTGATCGGAAGTTTCGATTCCGACATCATGACAATCGACTACCGTGTCCGGGGTTTTACAAGACTCGACAGTGGCAAAAAGGTGTTTATCGACGAAAAAGTCGATTCGATCCAAGATTACATCCGGAAAAAAACTCTCGATCGTTACGACAGCATCGATGTAAATATTTACCAGGAAAATATTTTTCACACCAAAATGATGGTTAAGACACTCGATCTGGATAATTATCTTTTCGAAAGGAAAGCTTCCGATTTGCCCAAGGAGAAACAGATGAAACTAAGGAAAACCCTCAAGCGGGAAATGAAGGAGATCTTCTACGGACGGAATCTTTATGAGTGAGATAGACATGAAATTGACTGATTTTACGGAACATTGGGAAAAAGACGTGGATTTTTCGATTCGCAACGTCAAACATCTGTATTCAGAAAAAACACCCTTTCAACAAATCGATTTCTACGAATCGGACACTTTCGGGCGTTTCTTCACTTTGGACGGATATCTGATGCTGACGGAAAAAGACGAGTTTCATTACCACGAAATGATCACTTCCGTTCCGATGGCAGTGAACCCGGACATCAAAAATGTTTTGGTAGTAGGCGGCGGCGATGGCGGAACAGCCAGAGAGTTAAGCCGTTATAAATCAATCGAAAGAATCGATGTCGTCGAAATCGACGAACGGGTCGTCAGATTATGCGAAATATACATTCCGCAAACATCATCCGTGTTTTCTGAAGATTCTCGCGTCCATCTGTTTTTTTGCGACGGTGTCAGGTATCTGAAGAATCTTCCTGAAAAATCATATGATCTCATCATCATCGACTCAACCGATCCGATCGGACCGGGAGAAGGTCTTTTCACGAAGGATTTTTATCTTGATTGCCGCAAAGCGCTTTCCGAAGACGGCATTCTCATCAACCAGCACGAATCGCCTTATTTCGACAAGGATCGCATCCAGATGCAGAAAGCCCATAAAAAACTGACCGAATGTTTCCCGGTTGCCAAAGTATACATGTTTCATCAGGCCGTATACGCGTCCGGCCTCTGGCTGTTCGGATTCGCATCGAAAAAATACGATCCGATCAAAGATCACAAACCGGAGACATGGACTCGATTTGGCATCAAAACCAGATACTACAACAATGCCCTCCACAAAGCATGTTTCGTATTGCCTACCTACGTGGAAAAATTGTTGGAATAGCAATCAAATAAAGATAAAAAAAGCCACTCGCGAGTGGCTTTTTGTTTGATTGTTATGTTACCTGTAAAAATAGTGGCCGATTCCTTCGCCTAACAAAGCGGAAAGATCCTCGATGCAACTGACAAGATAATCTATCTCGTCCTGTTGTATGGATGTGATGGTTCCGGCGTCATATCCGGCCACGGATGCCGAATAAGTCAGAATATCAGAAACCAAGTTATCTATTTCGCTGTAGATCTCGATGATATTCACGTGTTCTTCCGGATCCAAAGTATTGATCACCGTGTAATAAAGACCGGAAATATCGCAAAGGGCGTCTGCCAAATCAAACGCCGGATCAGCCCCTCCCAACAGATCGTCGATGACAATGGCGGCTGCGATTACGGTTTCGTTGTCCGGTGTTTCCTTGTCTTCGTTATATATCAGTATGAATGCATCATAAATGTCGTTTGCCACTGTGTTATCGACTGTGCCGAGAACGGTTCCAAAATCGGCAAAATCGCCCACCAAAGCAGGAATATAATTCTGCAGTATGACTTCAACCAGATTCATATAGATTGCCGTGTCTTCGGTACTGTATTCGAAGTTTTCAAAATACATTTCCAGGATATCGATGACAACAACTTCGAAATTGTCCATGTCGCTTTCGTCGATCGTGTCGAAAAGATTGCCGAAGATTCCGGATATCATCACGGAATAGGAGGCGATATGGGCCGGTGTAAGCAAATCCGGATCGAATTCGAGGCCGAACTCACCTTCCGAAAGGAACGGAAAACTCGAAATGTCTTCGTTGGCGATTTCCATAATCAGGTCATAAGTGTCGGAATCGAAATTCGTTACGGCGTAATCGAGAATGTCATAGAAAGAAGCGATCAGGGCAATGGCATTGGCCTTTCCTTCCGTAGTCAGAAGGTATGCTTTGAAATCACTGACAAAATCAATTAGATGGTTTCCCTGAGTCAATTCGTCGTTCATGTCTTCCAAAGCGCTCAAGCAGCTTTGCATGGCATCATAATTCAGCGAATACGAGTCGAGAAAATTATTATAGATATAAGTGGTTATCGGCTGCGAATTGCCATCAAGAACTCCATCCAGGGAATTCAACGCTCCGTTGTAATAGGCATAAACATCAATCAGATATTGTCTGTATGCTTCCAAAACCGGACCGTACATTTCTTTTTCGGCAACCGAAAGCAAATCATACTGGTTGTTGTAATCCGTCAGGTAATCATTGGCGTCGACTTCATTCTTTAAAATATACAGAGTATAGTAATAATTGTACAAATTGTTCTGCATGGCATAATACGCAATGAAATCCCAGTCTTCGTCATACAAATCAGAAACATAGTAATCGTATAAATTGTCATATAATTCTAAATCAGAGGTCAGATCCGTGAATCCGTCATAATATTGCTGGGCGATTTCCTGATACTCCGGATCAAGCCCGTCGATATACTGAGCAGCAGCCGAATCAATCCCTATGAGCACCAGTTGATAAGCTTCGATTTCATCCTCTTTTGCACTAATCGCTTCCAGCAATTCGGAAAGATCGAAGGCGTCGATCTGTTGCTGGATGTAGTCTGTCAGGGCGTTGACGAGAGTGTTAGCGACAAAAGTCTTGTTGATGCCGTAATCAATAGCGCTCTGATACCAGTTCTGGAGATCGTCAAGCGTATCCGTCGAATCTTCGAAAGTGGATTCCAAAGTGTCGATACCAATCAATAAACCATATACGGTTTCTTCATCGACATCGCCGAACATACCTTGATAATAATCGATTTCCGCTTCGACTTCCGCACTGGTTGGCGTGTATGTGATTTCGCCAATAATGACAGTCATCTTTGTGGTCACATAGTCGACCAGAAGCGTTCGGTCGAATGGAATAGCGGTCGTGGTGGTAGTGGTTGTTGTAGTGGTTGTTGTGGTCGTCAGACCATTCGTCGTGGTGGTCGTCGTTGACCCAGTAGTCAATTCCGTGCCGTTATTGCAGGCGACAAAGGCGAAACTGACAAATGCCAACAAAGCAATTGCGATGAGCTTCCTTTTCATTCGGTTTTCTCCCCTTTATATTTAATCAATTATTAATACAAGCATAGGATATCACATTCGTTGTTTAATATCTACGGGATAGATTACGATTTTAAACATATTTTTCATGAATTTGTCACAAATATTGCCCTATGAAAATGTAATCAAAAGCCTAGGGCGAGTTTTTCTTTTTTCACAACCGGCATTATGTTATAATAAAATTCGAACTATTTTTTATTTTGGGAGGATGAAAGTGAAAAAAGCCGCATTTCTGGCCGTTTGGATCTTGGTTGCCATACTACTTTACGGATGCATGAACGACACATCCACTACAACAGTGCCGTCGTCTTCCTCGACTTCGGAAACTACTTCTTACGATTCTTCCACAACCTCTTCCACTGCCGAAACCACCGATACTACAACAACAGCTGGGACTGGCTTCGAAACGTCTACCACCATATCGACTACCGAAAGCAGTTCCACCACGAACTTTACATCCGCTGAATTGATCCCGGTTTATTTCAATTCCCAATGCGAAATCGTTATCGATACCTGGATGGGTGAAGCCGGAAACACAGTTCCCTACATGAACGTCAATCGGGACGGGTACACCCTGACCGGTTGGTATGTGAGTTACGACTATGGAGTTTCGATAGAAAGATATTGGGACTTTACAAATGATGTCGTCTCGGGCGATTCCGTTTCGCTTTATGCCGACTGGAGCGTCAATTATTATGCGTTCACCTATGAATATAACGACGGTTCTCTCCCGTATACGGAGTATTATCCCTACGGAACCGAATTCTACAATCTGGTGGTCCCATCGCGTGACGGATACGTATTCGATGGATGGTTCTTTGATTCCGGACTAACCGAAGAAACCGATTCTGTCGTCATGCCTGCCCATGATGTCACCTTGTATGCCAAATGGGAGGAAATTGTCGATTACACCATTTCCTATGTTCTCAACGGCGGTTCCAACAACATTTACAACCCTACCACATACAATGCTTTGTCGGATGACATTCTATTGCTGGCTCCCACTAAGGACGGAAACACTTTTGCCGGATGGTATGACAACGAGAATTTCACCGGCGACGATATCTCCGTGATCCTGTTCGGATCTTCCGGAAATATCACTCTTTATGCCAAGTGGCAAACCAATACCTACACTCTGACATATAACATCTACGACGATTACGATTCAATCGCAAAAACATATCTTGCGGATAACGAGACCATCGTTTTACTAGAAGCCAACGGCTCTTCGGTCATCTGCGCCACTTCGTCAGGAAGAATCCTGACTTGGGGATGGATATGCAGCGACGACGGAACTTTCATAAGCCAGAAGGTTCCTTTGGACATCACATACCGTTTTCCGTTTCATAACGGGGAAACGATCGTCAAATTCAATATCGATGCGAACCGTTATGCCATAACATCTGAAGGCAGGCTGTTCGCCTGGGGCACCAATTTCTACGGAGAACTCGGAACGGGCGACAACTTTGACAGATTCGTTCCGACGGACATCACTTCGATGCTCGGTCTTAATTTCGGAGAAACCGTTGTCGACGTCGCCACCGCATCCCGTTACAACTCCACATCCGCGAGAATTGAGTATTCGACTGTCGTTCTGACTTCCGGACACCGGGTATTGACATGGGGCATGAACACCTGGGGACAACTTGGTGACGGTACTTCTACAGACCGGATGACGCCATCTGACATAACAGCCAATTTCACTCTCGATACGGGAGAATATATCACAATGATTGCCGCATCAAACGCCAGAGGCGCCGCAGTCACTTCCAACGGCCGTCTCTTTGTCTGGGGGAACAACGAAAACAATTATCTTGGCACCCGCGAATATTATTACGACGAATACGGAACCTTGCCCGTATGCCTCGACAAGGGATACGATATGGAAGACGAATTCTACAACATGGATCC
>DAOSWG010000009.1:0-3851 GCA_035379945.1 Bacillota bacterium | reverse complement strand
GTTCCGGATTCGCCCATAATGAATATCCTGTTTTCTTCCGAATCGTTCCAGTATTTGTATGACGAAACGATAGCCGCTTACATCCCCGAAAGGGAATCCTATACATTAGACGGATGGTATCAGGATCTGGAAATGTCCGTTCCTTATGTTTGCGGGAATATGCCTTCATCGGATCTCATACTGTTCGGAATCTGGATTCCCTGTTGATTTGTTTGTCAAAATAAAAGTTCTCCGATCTGGAGAACTTTTTTATTTATCCAAAACTTCGTAAGCGCCGAGAAACTCTTTTTTGGGCTCCTGTTCGAAAGACAGGACATCGAGATACAAAAAGGCGTCCGCTTCGATCCCCTTCAGCCTGATTATTTCCCTGATGCGGCAAACCATTTTCGATCTGGCGCCTTTCACAAGAATGGCTGTGTCTTTTTCCTCATTCGGAATATTTTGCCATTTATCGGTCTCGTTACTATGTCCGTCGCCCATTCTTATCGCGGCATCATCCTGACCCTTTGACAAGGCGGAAATCCCTACGATATCGCCTTTTTCCAATACTTTTCCGGTGACGCTCTGACTGCCGAGAAGCATGGTCAGTTTGTCATAATCGACCATCTGCGCCCAAGCGCAGCACATACCGTAACGGATATTGTTTTTCCTGATGCCGATGATGTTGCATCCGGCATTGAAAGCTTCCAGATTCATAAAACCATCTCCTTTTCTTTCATAATGATTTTATCACAAAATTACAGTAACAAGTCATGATTTCATTTTAATTGTGCTTCTGTTGTTCCATATAACAAAAGAATGTAATATTTCACAACAAATACCGTTCTGTCGTTGTTTAAGTAAATGAAGTGTTTTTACAATCTTTCTTGTCATGGTTTCGTCAAAATGATATAATGATATCAAATGGGAATGAGTCCCATTTGCATTTGAAAGCAGAGGTCGTGTCAATGAAAAAAATCATTTTTCTCTTTTCTGCGTTTCTTCTGGCATTTTCACTGAATGCCTGTCAAGAGACCACCACATTGAATAAGGACAAACCGATTATTCTGGTGTCAATCGTACCGGAAGCCGATTTCGTCAGGCAGGTAGCCGGCGACCTGGTCGAAGTCGTCACCGTCATTCCTCCGGGATACAGTCCCGCCACTTACGAGCCGACGCCCCAGACAATGGTCACTTTGGCGGAAGCCGATATTTATTTCACGATCGGCGTGGCAGCCGAGGACACGGCGATATTGCCGTCTCTCGTCGGACCGGCGATCGTTTCCTTAGAGGACTTTGTCGCAAGCATCTATCCCGACCGATCATTCGATCTTGACGATCGCGACCCCCATATCTGGCTTTCCATCAAGCGCGTCGTCGTCATGGTGAACACGATAGCCTCCGTGTTGGCGGATTTCGATCCCGACAACGCATCGGCATACGAGGATAACGCCGAAGCTTATGTCGGATTGTTGAATTCTCTCGACAATCTTCTGGCCCTTTCTTTTTCCGGCATCACAAACAACAAGTTCATCGTTTATCATCCCGCATACGGGTATTTTGCGGATGACTACGGACTCGACATGATCTCCATAGAGGACGAAGGCAAAGAGGCCACGACCGCGTGGCTGGCGGAGGTCGTCTCGATCGCCGAAGCGAATGATATCCATACCGTGTTTTACCAAGCCGAAATCGATTCCTCGCAAGTGACGTCATTTGCCGAGGAAATCGAAGGCGTAGCCGTCGAACTCGACCCGCTGGCCTCGGATTATGTGGCCAACATGATCGAGATGGCCGCTTTGATAAGGGGGGCTGTGAATTGAACGAACCTTTGTTGAAAATTGACGACTTGTCCGTTTCTTACGGAGATATCGAAGCATTGAGAGATGTTTTCCTTGAAATCAACCAAGGTGAATATGTCGGCATAATCGGCCCGAACGGCGGCGGAAAATCCACGCTGATGAAAGCAATATTGAATCTGGTTCCGTATGCCAAAGGCAACATTGCCTGCAAAGGCCTCCCGGTTCACAAAGCCAACGTGCGGATGGGATATGTCCCCCAGATTACGGAAATGAACAGATTGTTCCCGATTTCCGTATACGAAGTGGTTCTGCTAGCAAGGCTGCCCAAGAAAATCCAGCCGTTCTTCAAATTCGGCGAAAAGGACCGAACCGAGACTTTCGAGATTCTGAAGAAAGTCGGAATCGGCCATCTGGCCACGAGACAGATCAGCGATCTTTCCGGCGGCGAATTCCAGAAAATGCTGATAGCGAGAGCGCTGGCGACGAATCCGGAGATCCTGTTTTTGGACGAGCCGACGGCCATGATCGACGCCATGTACCAAAAACAGATTTTTCTGCTTTTGAAAAAGCTCAGCACCGAAATGACAATCGTGATGATCACCCATCACGTCCAGCCGATTCTGAAACAGATTACAAGACTCATTTATCTCGATAAAAACGTGATCGCGGAAGGCGATCCCCAGGCAGTTTACTCCTATGTGTACCGCGCTTCTTCTCCGGTCCACAGGAAGGCCGGCATGCGGGCCGGAGAAAGTCAGGTGAACTACTGATGATGTTATCGATATTCGAATACCGTTTCATGCAATACGCCCTGATTTCCGCCGTTATGGCCTCCATGGTGTGCGGAGTCATCGGCGTCATAATCGTCGAAAAAAAACTTGTGATGATGACCGGCGGCATCGCCCACACTTCGTACGGCGGCGTCGGGCTCGGATATCTGCTCGGATTCGAACCGATTCTGGGCGCTTTTATGTTCGCAGTCGTGGCGGCTTTGGGAATCGGAACGATCAAAAACCGGAATTCCGGCGCGAGCGACATCGTGATCGCGCTCTTCTGGGCGTTAGGAATGGCTCTTGGTATCTTCTTCATCGGTCTCATGCCCGGCTATCCGCCCACGATCACTACTTATCTTTTCGGAAACATCATTTCCGTAACGACCTTCGACTTGATCCTTATGGCCATCCTGACCGCTATCGTCATGGCGGTTATCCTGATTTTCTTTCAGGACTGGAAAGCCTATCTGTTCGACCCTGACTTCACTAAACTATCGGGAAAGAAGACCGGTCTTCTGCAAAACGTGCTTTTGATCGTCATCGCGCTTTCCGTTGTCGTTTTGATCCGGGTGGTGGGGATCGTGCTTGTCATAGCGTTGCTGACGGCTCCGGCCGCAACGGCCAGACTTGTTTCGCGAAAACTGACATCCAGGATCGCCTGGTCGGTGCTGTTTTCCCTTATCTACAGCGTTTCCGGACTTCTGATTTCGACCGGGATCCCGATTGCTTCGGGAGCCGTGATCGTTTTCTTCTCCATCTTCTCCTATGTTGCGGTCTATATCGTTACAGTCCTGATCAAAAAACATAAAATGGCAGTGAAAAAAGGTGCAAATGCATGAGTGCCTTCCTTGATTTTTCGGAATTGCTGCAATCAAGCAATCTGAAAAAAACCGGTCACAGGCTCGAGATCCTCACCTTGCTCGAAGGCACCGAAGAGCCGCTGTCGGCCGACAAGATTCATGACAAGTTGCACAGGAAAGGCGTACATGTCCCCTATTCGACGATTTACCGGACGCTTGAGACGCTTTCTTCCAACAATATCATCTCGAAACTTCGGATCGAGAAGCAACAAAGGACGCTGTTCGAACTAAACCGCAACCAGCACCATCATCATCTGATATGCTTAGGATGCGAAAAAATCATCGCCGTCGAAGGCTGCCCGATTCCCGAGGCTTTTACCGAAAAAATCCAGAAAGAACAAGGTTTCGAGATTCTCGGACACAGACTGGAATTTTTCGGATACTGTCCGGAATGCCAGAAAAAGCTTCTCAATGTCAAATAAAAACCCGGTGGCTGA
>DAOSWG010000008.1:0-72418 GCA_035379945.1 Bacillota bacterium | reverse complement strand
TGGCAATCCGCGAGCAAGCCCGGGCATGCAAAGCGTGGGATGATAACGATGAAGAATAGCTTGGGAAGGGAAATTCCGGAGGGAAATAAGCCATTTATATCCGCTGCTAATTTTTCTGAAAGAATCTATCATGAGGCAAAGGAAAAGAAGTCGGCGGAAAATGTTGTATTTCTCAACAGCCTGGAAGCGGCATTTGACGTACTTTCAATCATGCCGGGAATGAGATTGTCTTTTCATCATCACTTAAGAAGCGGTGACCATGTGATCAATGAGGTTGCCAAGCTGATAGAGAAACACGATCTTCGCGACATAAGTCTGGCGCCAAGTTCGATTTTTCCGGAATATATGTTGGCACCTCTTATCCGTTCCGGGCGGATTCGTGATATTCATACGAGTTATCTGAACGGCCCGGTGGCAATCGCCATTCAGGAAGGATTTCTCAAAGGACATCTTGTGATGCAAACACACGGGGGCCGTGCCAGAGCGATCGAAGAAGGCGAGCTCCCAATCGATGTGGCTTTTCTATCCTGCCCGACCGTAGATTCATCCGGGAATGGGTCTGGAGCGGTCGGAAAGAGCGCGTGTGGCGCCTTAGGATATGGCATAAGCGATCTTTATCATGCTAAAAAAGTAGTTTTGGTGACCGATAATATTGTTGAAAAATTGGATGAATACCAATTTGATCACCGTTATGTAGATTATGTTGTCAAAGTTCCTTCAATCGGAGATCCCGAAGGCATAGTCTCGGGAACGACAAAAATAACGAGAGATCCGATCGGATTGAAGATCGCCAATATCACAGCCTTGTTGCTTGACAAGCTCGGCCTTTTGGAAACAGGCACTTCCCTGCAGACTGGAGCGGGAGGAACATCGCTTGCGGTTATGGAACAGATCGAGAAAAAAATGCGAAGCAAAAAAGCAACCGGTAGTTTCCTGTCCGGCGGCATAACCGGATATCATGTCGAAATGCTGGAATCGGGAATATTTAAGAATATTTATGATGTTCAGTGTTTTGATTTGGAAGCCGTCAGATCTTATCGGGAAAATTCAGGACATATCGGTATTTCCGCTTCACAATATGCAAATCCGTTTTATAAAGATGCGATCGTTGACAAACTCGATGCCGTAATTCTCGGAGCGACCGAAATCGATCTTGATTTCAATGTCAATGTGACAAGCGATTCTTTTGGGAACATCATTGGCGGATCCGGAGGACATTCCGATACCGCCCACGGAGCGAAAACGACTATTATCACATCGGCATTGACCAAAGCCAGGATTCCCATTATCAAGGAACATGTGACGACCGTGACGACTCCGGGAGAAGATGTGGACATTCTGGTCACTGAACGGGGTATCGCAATCAATCCTTTGAGAAAAGATATTTTAGAGAAACTAAATGATTCCGGATTGCCCTTGATTGATATCAGGGAACTGATGGAATTGTCCCATAAGATATGCGGAGTTCCCGCTGATATTGCCAAGCCCGCAAAAACAATCGGTTACGTGGAATATCGTGACGGAACGGTTATAGACAGTCTGTATAAGACGAGGTGAAACAGTGGTGATTGTCAAGAAAGCTCTGATCAGAGAAGAATTCAACCGCCTGCGGATTTTTCTTGACGCCTTCGGATTGAAGTATGACGATGATATCAATGAATCATTTTATATTGAAGACCAGGGCGAAATCATCGCGACCGGATCAAGATCAAAGAATCTGATTAAAGCAATCGCCGTTTCCAAGGAACACCGGGGAGAAAATCTGGCATCCTTACTGCTGACTGAATTATTGGCTTCGATGAGAGCGGAGAAAATCTTTTATTATCAGGTTTATACCAAAGCCGAATACTTATCTATTTTTGAAAGCATGGGATTTTCTTTTATCGAAAAAACCGATAAAGTTGCCGTCCTGGAGGGCGGTGACGGCAATATCGAAACGACAATAAACAGGATGAAAAAACGGATTGAGGAAAGATTCAAACGCAGTCTTGACAAAGCTGATATCGGCGCCATCGTCGTCAACTGCAATCCGATGACCAAAGGACATTTCCAACTCATTATTGATTCGGCCGCAAACCACGAGATATTTCTGGTTTTGGTCGTTGAAGAGGAAAAATCATTTTTTACATATCCGGAAAGATTGCTTCTGATTAATAAAGCATTGGCCGGATATGAGAATATCATGGTTATACCGTCTACCGGATATGTTGTATCATCTCTGACTTTTCCAAGCTATTTTTTGAAAAGCATCGACGAAGCCGAAAAAGAACATGCAAAACTTGATGCTATGATCTTCCGGGATTATTTCATTCGGATACTGAATATCCGCAAGCGCTATGTCGGCGGGGAAACAGAACCGGTCATGGTAACCTATAACAATCTTTTAAAAAGATATCTGGGCGATACGCTTGTTCGTAGAGAAAGATTTCAACAGGATAATGAACCGATTAGCGCTTCGCGGGTCAGAAAACTGATTTTGGAGGGCAAACCAAGGGAAGCGTCGATGCTTGTCCCTGATGCCGCCAGAAACACTTTTATGGAAATAGTGGAGAAAAAGTATGGAAACAAAGCCTGAAGACATTCTGAACGATCGCGAAAAAAGAGCAAACATGATTGCTCTTTTTCTCAGGGATCGTGATGTGGTTGTGACGATTAGGGCAAACATTCCGGGACCGGATAAAAGACTACCCGGAGCATACGTTTTGATCCGGCATTTCAGCAAGCTATTTTATCCGGAACAACAAAACAATTCTTTGTTCGTGGACGGAGCCGATGGACCGACAATATTCCGTTTTATCGACAACGTGTCGGCGAAAGACTTGAAAAAGGAAGCTGAATGGTTTGAAAATACCGAAGAAGTCGGACGGCTTTTGGATATCGATGTACACACTAAAGAAGGAACCTTGCATCGTGACATTTTGCGAAAATGCGTAATTTGCGATGATTATGCTGTAAATTGCGTCAGAGCCAAAAAGCACGATCAAAACGAAGTGTTGCGCATATACCAGGAAATATTCGACGATAAGTTCATGACACTTTTACAAGACGTGATTGACAAGGCTATCATGGCGGAACTCAACCTGGATCCTAAATTTGGGCTAGTTACGCCAACATCGTCGGGATCGCACAGGGATATGGATTACGCCAAGATGCTGAAGGCGAAAGACGCCATCATACCGTATCTCACCAAGATGTTTATCGTAGCTTTGCGGGTGGATGTGGAAAAGAATATTTTTCCGGAAATCAGAAAAATCGGTCAAGAAGCAGAAAAAGCGATGTTTAGAGCCACAAACGGAGTCAACGCATACAAGGGATTGATTTTCAGTTTGGGGATAATCATTGCTTCGACTGCCATGGTATTGCACGGTAAGGGTCAATTCGAGCGCATTTTTATTAGAGCCGAGGAACTGTCGTCCGGACTTGTGAAAGAACTTGAGACGGGACACGATACGTTTGGTAAAATAGCTTACCAGAAGTACGGCATTGCCGGGGCACGTAAAGAAGCGGAAATGGGTTTTCCGCTTGTATCGGAGGCTTTGAAAACGCTAAATGATATTTATGATCCGCTTGTTCTGACAAAAACCCTGGTGTATTTGATAGGCACATGTGAAGACACTGTTTTTCTGAAACGCAGCGTTACCATAGAGGATTATCACAAATACCAGAACATGTTCAAGGATCTGACGGATTTTTCGGAAGGCAATATCAAAAAAATGACAGATTACTGCATCGAACATAATCTGAGTTTTGGCGGGAGCGCCGATTTATTGGTAGTTGCGGCGTTTTTGGAGGAGTTTAGAAAAACATTCCATTTGGACATTCCGACTCTGTCTTGAGGCACATCGGTTTCTTTTGCTTTTTTTCCTTGACTTTTGATTTGGGTAAATAGTAAAATTGTAATGCAAGCGTCAAATCGGAATCATGCGTCTTTGATCGCCTAACGCTGGCAAACACGCACGGAGGTTTAGCTCAGCTGGGAGAGCGTCTGCCTTACAAGCAGAAGGTCGGCGGTTCGAGACCGTCAACCTCCACCATGCCGAAATAGCTCAATTGGTAGAGCAACTGACTTGTAATCAGTAGGTTACGGGTTCAATTCCTGTTTTCGGCACCATAGCGCATCTAACAGAAGGAAAACTTCTGTTATGAAAAGAGGCGGTTGTCGACCGTCTTTTTTTATTCCTGCAAGTGAATATGGCCATTGATGATGATATAATTTTTATTGCATATATTTCACATATTCGGAGGAAAATAATGGATGTAAGAAAAACGAACCGCGATCTAATTGCTTTCTGGGACAAGAATTTTGAAAAGTTGACGCCAGAAAAAGTGGAAATCACCGATATTCCCGAGGACGTGTTAAGCGGATATTTCAAACAACTGGGCAATCAATGCGAAAACATATTGGATGTTGGTATGGGCTCAGGATATGGCGTGCTTACAGCCGCTTTAGCGGGAACGAAGGTTAAGAATATAATTGGAATCGATCCGTCGGAAAATGCGGTTAAATATGTAAACGGAGTCGTCAATCTTTCCGGGTTGCATAATATCGAATGTTTTTTGGGCGATCACAGCTTGCTTTCGGATTGGCGAGCTGAAAGTTTTGATGGGATCATATGTTCCAACGTTCTTGATGTTGTACCATCGGAAACATCTGATAAGATTGCATCGGAAATTGTAAGGCTTCTCAAACCCGGCGGTCTTTTTCTTTTGAAATTGAACTTTTATTTGACCGACGAACTCATAAAGAAATTGAATATGGTGGAAATCGAAGAAAACGGATATTCCATCAACGGAATAATGCGCGGATTGAATCGCACGATAGAAGAATGGAAGAATATTTTTGATGGATTTTCGGTTTTGGAAGAAAGCGAATACGAAAGAATACCAAATGGGCCAAAAGACAGAATAGTTTTGTTTCGCAAGGGAAAATGATTATCATTTACCTAACGATGCGGGTTTGTTGACAATGGTATACCATCATTGTATAATGTATCGAGCGCTTAGGAAGCATTAGGACAAAGGATCAAAAATCGCTTCTTTTTTATGGAAAGGCAATTGCACGATGAAACCCGAGATAGAAAAAAAGACACATAAAATATTATACGGAAATCCAATCTGGAAAGGCCTATTGTCTCTTAGTGTGCCGGTTTTTCTTGTTAATATTCTGAAGACTCTACACGATGTGGTGGATGGAATATTTCTCGGACAGGTTCCCGATGTGGATGGATTTTCCGTTTCTACATCGATGCAGAGCGCAGTTGCTTTGTCCTGGCCGGTATATTTCGTTTTTCTGTCCTTTGGAATGGGGTTGTCGGTGGCTGGAAATTCTTTAATAGCTCAGTATATCGGCAACAAGGACAAGGCCAATGCGGAAAAATACGCTCTCAATACAGTTGTGTTGTCGGTTATTCTTGGAGCGATCTTCACGATCTTCGTGTATTTCATGACACCGTTGATTTTTCGGTTCATGGGAGCACAAGGATCCGATTACTCGTATGCGGTTACTTATATGAGGATCCGCAGTTTTGAGTTTCCGGTGTTGTTTCTGGCTTTTGCTTTCCAGGCTGTTAGACAGGCGACAGGCGATACTGTCACACCGGTCATTATTAGCGCCTTCAGTATTGTCGTGAATCTTGTTTTGACTCCGATAATGATTCTTGTGTGGAACATGGGTATCGTTGGCGCCGGATTGTCGACGCTTATAGCACAATGGCTGGCCCTGCCCTTCATCCTTTTGCTTTTTGTGTATGCGAGAAAAGGAATCCAAGTCCATTGGCGCATACACGAAGTCAAGCGTTTCATTATCAATGACATAATAAAAATAGCTGTTCCGGCGTCCACCGGGCAATCGATCCAGGCTTTGGGCTTCGTGATCATGAATTCCCTGATTTATTCATTCGGGACAGAAGTATCGGCTGCTTTCTATATCGGCAACCGAATCAATTCGCTGGTGATGTTCCCGGCATCCGCCGTCAGTTCGATCGTTGCCATTTATATAGCTCAAAATGTCGGGGCCGGAAACATACCGCGCGCTAAGAAGTCTTTTCATTCCGGGATGATCATCAGTATTCTCATGATGAGCGTTGGCGCCATGCTGATAATTCCTTTCCGGGATTTCTTCGTCAGTTTGTTCAACCATGATCCCGAGACCATCGCGCTTGCCGCTCAGTATACTTTCTATCTCAACATAGGATTGCCTTTGATGGCAATATTCCAAACTTACCTGTCGACCTTCCAGGGAAGCGGAGAAACTAAATTCTCCTTCCTGATGGCGGTCATTCGTTTGTGGGTCATTCGCTTGCCGCTGATATTAGTGGTCATCAACTTCACCGATCTCGGTCCGTCAGGCATTTGGTATTCAATGCTAATAAGCAATATCCTGATTGTGTTTGTCGGGATGTTCTTGTATTCGAAAGTCCGTTTCTTGCCAAAGATAAGAACGTCCAGAATCATAAATGATCAAGAGGAGGAAATCGCATGAAATCGCTATTTTATCCCGATTACAAAAACACGATTCTCAATGTGTCTAATTCGCTTCTAAAGTATTACGGGTGCGAAACGTTTGCTCCGTCTTTACCGTTGCTTGATAATATTTTAGCTAACAAGGAATTTCGCAATATTGCCCTTGTGCTTGTCGATGCCATGGGGGAATCGACTTTGCAAAATCATAGTGAACAGGCAAAAAATATTGCAAGCGACAAAGTTGCGACTATATCTTCGGTATTTCCACCGACTACTGTCGCCGCAACAACTTCCGTACTGACCGGAAAACCGCCGATCAGCACCGGATGGATTGGCTGGATGCAATATGTCCGGGATATTGATCGGAATGTCGTATTCTTCAAAAACAAAGATTACTATGATGAATCCGCAAAAATCGATATTCCGGTTGCGAATACCTATGTTCCCGTCACAGAAATATACGACATTTTTAAAGCCAAGAATCCGGACTTGACGACTAAAGAAATATTTCCGGCTTTCCGCGAACCGGAACATGATACTTTCGCCAAGCAATTGGAAACTTTAAATACGGAGTTTGAAAAGCCGGGACGACATTTCGCTTATGTCTACTGGGATCAGTTGGATTCCGTCATGCACGAGTTCGGTCCCGATAGCCAGGAAGCTGCCGATACGTTAGATGCCGTCGACAAAGGATATTCGGCCATTAAAGAAAAACTACCGTCTGATAGCATTGTCATAATGATTGCCGACCACGGGCAAATTGCGGTGAAGCCGATCAAACTTTATGAATACGAAAAGATATGGAGCCTTTTAGAAAAGAAACCGTCCATAGAATCACGAGCTGTGACGTTTTGGGTGAAGGAAGGAAAAAAGGACGATTTCGAAAGGGAGTTTCTTTCAAACTTCCGTAACGAATATATCCTTTACAAAACCGAAGAAATTTTGAAGATGAATCTTTTCGGATACACCAGCGAGCATCCCCGCTTTCGGGAATTCTTAGGCGACTATATGGCGATTGCCATCAGCGACATGTACTTCGTGTTTTTCCAAACGGATTTCTTCATGAAAGGGCAACATGCCGGATTGACATCAGAAGAGATGCTTGTGCCGCTTGTTGTGTTTTCAAAATAAAAAAATGCGCGCCTTATGAAGGGCGCGCTTTTCATAAAATCATTTTATCGCGTGAGCGATTAGTTCGGCGGTGGATCGGTTTGTGGCCAATGGTACCCGGTATACGTCGCAAAGCCTTAAAAGAGCGGAAACATCAGGCTCGTGGGGCTGTGCTGTCAATGGATCGCGGAAGAAGAAAATCAGATCGATTTCACCATTGGCGATTCTTGCCCCCACTTCTTGATCGCCACCTAGCGGACCGGAACGAAAGCATTTGATATTCAAACCGGTTGCTTCAATAATTCTATGTCCCGTGGTGCCGGTCGCGAACAATTCATGTTTTGACAGGACATCGCGATATTTTGTTACAAAATCAATTATTTCTTGTTTCATTTTGTCGTGAGCTATCAAAGCTATCTTCATGTTTTTACCACCTCGAAAATTTACCATCATTGTTATTATATCACGTCAATACGCAGTTGTGTTTTCGTATTTGGAACTTAGGTTTTTTTATCTTGATTTTTATATTTTGATTTGATATAATGTAATAGCAAATCGGAGCCCGACGGAGAGATAGCGAAGAGGCTAAACGCGGCAGACTGTAAATCTGCTCCCACTGGGTTCGCTGGTTCGAAACCAGCTCTCTCCACCACCGATTGCTATACCGACGTCACGACGTCGGTTTTTTTAATGAAAAAAAGCGGATTGTTTTCCGCTTTAAAATACCAGAACTGTGTTTGGTTGATACAATTTGAGAGTTTCCGCAAAAGCCGCGATGTCTTTTTCCGAATATGGCTGCGCTTCGATAAGTGCACGGTCCTCTTCGCGAAAATGAAGCGGCTTTTTATAAGGATTCAAAGTGTATTTTGGCACCAATGGCAACTCTTCCGCCATTGTGATAAGATCCTCCAGCGTCAATTGCGGGATGACGGTGGTCCTTACTTCGAAATCCTGATTGGCCGATAAAAGCAGGGAGATAGTCTGAAGCACAACGTCGGCATCGCTTTCGCCCCGGCATATTTCCTTGTATCTGTCCTTGGGAGCTTTGTAATCGACGGCATAGTAGTCTACTGCTTTGGCCTCAATGCATTTTTCGACAATCTCCGGATGCGATCCGTTGGTATCGAGTTTGGTTAGATAACCCATTCCTTTGAGTTTGATCATGTAAGATATGAGATCGCTATGTAGTGTGGGTTCGCCTCCGGTGATCACTACGCCGTCGACCAGGCCAACTCTTTTGGTCAAGAATTCTTCGATTTCTTCATTGGGAACAATGTCCTGGAAATCCTCGATCAACGATCGGTTGTGACAATAGAAACAGTCGTAGTCGCATCCTGGTGTGAAGAGCACGGTGGCTATTTTTCCGGGGAAATCCACCAATGACGTTTTGGCGATTCCGGCAAATATCATGCTTTGCGATCCTCTTCCGCCGTTTTTTCGTTTCGGATTACGTATTTCACGCGATCCGCATATTCGGCTCGTTTTCCTTTGTTGAAGTTTTGAACCGGGCGAAGATATCCGACGACTCTTGTGTAGACCTCGGCCGGTTTGCCGCAAGTCGGGCAGTTGAAGTGTTCGCCGGAAATGTATCCGTGGTCATTACATACGGAGAAGGTCGGAGTGAGCGAGATATATGGAAGTTTGTAATTTTCAAATACCTTGCGGATCAGATTCTTCGTTGTTTCCGTATCTTTGACTCTTTCGCCGAGATATAGATGGAGAACGGTGCCGCCGGTATACATCGACTGGAGTTTGTCCTGCAAATCGAGAGTTTCAAAGATGTCATCGGTGAATCCTACCGGAAGCTGGCTGGAATTGGTGTAATATGGCGTGTCTTTGCCGGCAGTGATGATGTCCGGGAATCTTTCTTTGTCATGTTTGGCAAGGCGATAACTGGTTCCTTCGGCCGGCGTCGCTTCCAGATTGTAATAATGACCGGTTTCTTCTTGGATATCCTTAATGACATCGCGCATGTATTCGATGGTTCTGAAAGCGAAGTCTTGCCCTTTTTCGGTTGTCAGATCGACTTCTTTTCCATAAAGGTTCATTGCAGCTTCATTCATGCCGATCAAGCCGATGGTATTGAAATGGTTAAACCAGTAAGATCCGCTTTTCAGTTTGACATCTTTGAGGTAATTGCGGCTGTACGGATAGAGTCCGTTATCTGTTTGTTCCTCGATGATATTTCGTTTGATTTCCAGACTTTTCTTGGCGATATTCATGGTTTCCCAAAGCCTTGTGAAAAATTCAGATTCGGAACGGGAAAGATAGGCGAGTCTTGGAAGATTGACGGTGACAACGCCGATAGAACCGGTCAGAGGATTGGAACCGAAAAGACCACCGCCGCGTTTGCGGAGTTCCGATGTGTTGAGTCTGAGACGACAACACATTGATAGGGCGTCTTCCGGAGAAAGATCGGAATTGATGTAATTGGAGAAATAAGGAATTCCGTATTTAGCGGTTATTTCCATGTATTTCTCAACGACCGGACTGTTCCAATTGAAATCCTTGGTGACGTTGATCGTGGGAATCGGGAAAGTGAAAACCCGTCCCTTGGCATCGCCTTCCATCATGACATCGCAAAATGCCAGATTGATGGTGTCCATCTCGGCTTGGAAATCGCCGTAGGTTTCCGGCATAAGCTGACCGGCGTAAATCGCGTTTTGGTCTCTCATGGTCTTTGGTGGTATGATATCGAACGTGAGATTGGAGAACGGACATTGGAATCCGACTCTGGTCGGAACGTTGAGATTGAATATGAATTCCTGGATGGCTTGACGAACCTGTTTGTAATCAAGATTGTCGTATCTGACATACGGAGCCAGATATGTGTCGAAAGAAGACCAAGCTTGGGCGCCTGCGGTTTCTCCCTGAGTTGTAAAAGTGGAGTTGATGATTTGCCCCAGCAAGGAACGAAGATGTTTGGGAGGGCTTGATTCGACTTTGTTGGAAACTCCGCCAAACCCGTTGGTGATTATTTGTCTTAAATCCCAACCAGCACAATAAGGACCGAAAAACCCCAGATCATGGATATGGATATCTCCTTGAATATGGGAGTTGCGGATATCTTCAGGATATATTTCGTGCAGCCAATAGTTCTTCGTGAATTCTTCACGAACATAATTATTCAGTCCGTTTATTGATTTCTGGGTATTGGCATTCTCGTTGATTTGCCAATCCCGGTCGTTCAAATATTCCGTAAACATATCGATTGTGGCACCGATTAGAGCATTTGATTCTCTGGATGCCCGACGTTTTTCCCGGTAAAGTATGAATGCTTTGGCAGTTTTGGCGTGGCCGTTTTCAATCAAGACTTTTTCGACGAGATCCTGGATCCCTTCGACATCGGCAATACCGTTTGGATATTTAGCTTCTGCCATGCCAACGACTTCGGCGGCCAACTCTTCCGATTTGGCAAAATCGGAGCCGCCAACCGAACTCGCTGCCTTAAAAATGGCAAGAACGATTTTTTCTCTTCTGAACGGTACTACTGATTGGTCTCTTTTAACGATTTGCTTGATCACAACGGTCCCCTCCAAACGGCACCCTTTTTGTTTAGGTATTTATGATAATAATTGGCAAAAATGATTTTGTCAATATTATTTTGAAAATGAAAATATTGTAAATTTTTTGCCAATTGCCAAGGAACAGCGCCATGGTGCGAAATCATGACGGTTGAAGTTTAAAAAAATATTTTATACGTATATTATTCAAATTTGGGAAAAGAGACGAAAAGGTATCGTTTTCTGAAAATAGAGAACGTTCATTTATGAAAATACATTTCTTTCCTTTCAGTTTCCATTGTGAAACCGAAAGAAAAGTAACATCTTTTCAGACGGCAGAAAATAATAATCGTCTTCGTTGCAAATTGCATACCGTGAATGTATAATATCAACTATGCCAAACGAGAGGAGGAAAACGTCATGAAAATGTCGGAGACATTCAAATTCAAGTTGTTTTATTTTATCCGTTATTTTGGTGATGCCTTTTTCTATCCTTTCATGTCGATTTATTTTGTATCAAAGGGAATTTCCGATTCCGACTTGGGATTGATTTTTGCCATTACGCCGATAACGACCATTCTTGTCAATCCCTTCTGGAATTACATTGTAAAGGATATCAAGACCAGTCGGCTGATATTGAAGATAATGACGGTTATCGAAGGCGCAATGATAATAACCATGACCCAGATTTCCGGATTTGAAATGTATGCTCTGATTGTCAGTATCATCGCGTTCTTTTGTTCTCCCTTCATAAATATCCAGGACGGGTTCACCGCCACTTTCTGCAATAACGAGAAAATTGAGTATTCTTCCATCAGAATATACGCTTCAATCGCTTATGTCGTGGCGTCGGCTATTGCCGGCTCGGCGATTCTTTGGTTTGGTTACGAAAGCGTGTTTATCATTTCAGGAACGTTTTTCATTTTGACATCGCTGATTGTATTTTGGTTGAAACCATTTAAAAAGGATGCGGAAGTTTCGGAAGATACTAAGCGCGATATCAAGTCACTGTTGAAAAACAAAAATTTCTACAAGTATCTGATATATTACACTATCACCATCGGAGCTGTGAGAATCGGCGATTCGTTTTTTGGTGTTTATATTACTGATCTGGGACTGGAATCCCAATGGTATGGATTATTGTATGCGGCCTTTGTTTTTGTCGAGGTGATCACTTTGCGTATAATGATCACGAAAGGACAATCGATGGGAGAAAGGAAATTGCTGGTTCTGGCCAATTTTCTCTTTGTTGCCCGTTTTATTTTTTATGGGTTCGACTTGCCGCTTTCGGTAATAATCCCGGTGACCTTGTTAAGGGGAGCTTCGTGGGGAATTCTAATTTACGCAAACATTCATTACATCATAAAAATCGTCAAAGTGGAAAATGTTACGACGGCCATATTGATAATTACGCTTTTCTTTTCTATTTTCACCGCTATCGGCAACTATGGTTTCGGATTGCTGGCAGATGCCAACGGTTATTCAATGCCATACCAAATCGTAGCCGCAACCGTTGCTTTCGGTTTTGTGTTTTTTCTGGCTTTTTCGCCTAAGATACCAGAAGAAACCGACAAGCAATAAATATCCGTCCCCCTTTTTCAAGATTTATTATATTTTTTGAAATACAAATGATATAATAAAAATACAAATTGGGAGTGTAAAAGTTTTAAGGAGGTGATCCGATGAATTACATTGCGTTGTTAGTGGGATTTACATTTGCAATGGCATTGATTTCTCTTTTCATCGGAATTTATATTCTTGTTAAACTTAAATCCGCTCACGGTTTCTGGAAAGTCAGCGTGCTGTTTTTTCTCGAATTCATTTATGCTTTCGGGTACGCCATGGAGCTGGCATCGAACGACATAGTCATCAAAGTGATATTCAATCATATTCAATATTTTGCCATACCGTTTATCGTTGTGGTTTGGATCTATGTTGCAAAAAAATTCCGCGATGCCCAGTACAGCACAAAACTTAACCATTATATTATTTTGTTAATTGTGCCTTTTATTACTTTCCTGTCGGTTCAAATATCTTATTTCACCGGCTTCGATCTTTATTATTCGGAAGCGGAATTAACCCAATTTTCTTTCTTTGGCATTGAAACCGTTACCGTTCTTTCCCTTACGAAAGGGCCGTTATATTTTTTGAATATTTCGTATAATGCCAGCTTGACGGCATATGTCGCATACATCTATATAAACAACTACATGCAAACTCATGGAACCAGAAAGAAACAATCCCTGATCATGGCGATGTGTTCCATCATTGGACTCGGTTCATCGTTCGTGGCATATTTCACCAAGGTGACGACCGGGATCGATTGGTCGCTCTATATTCTTGTTTTTATCAGTTATATCATCATTTATGCGATATTCCGGTATGAACTATTCGATTTGCAGCCGGAGGCTTACCAGCACGCTTTTGAGATCAACACCTTACCTTTGATGATATTGAACGAACAAAGGGAATTGGTCACATGGAACAAAGCCGCGACCGAATTTATGGAAAAAGAGAATCCGCCTTACCTCCATATGCCTTTGGAACAAATGTTCGGAAGCGACAGGGAGATGCTGGCGGCCATAATCGATATGCAACCGTTCAGTTTCACCAAAGGAATAAAGCATTATGTATTGGAAACCATTTCTCTAATATCTCCTATCAGTCGCAGTTTGAAGGGATATATGCTAAAGTTCAACGAAACAACGACCTTTGTCGATAAGATCGAAAAACTTGATTATCAGGCTTCCCACGATGAATTGACTAAAATTCTCAATCGCCGGGCATTTCATGAAAAAGCCAGGGAATATCTGGCAGGCATGAACAAACGGCACGCTGAATTCTCCATCATCTATATGGATATTGACGATTTTAAATCAATCAATGACACTTATAGCCATATGGCCGGGGATTATGTGTTGAAGACATTTGCCGAAACAATCTTCGAGTTGCTTCCCGACGATAGTCTGTTTGCGCGTTACGGCGGCGAAGAATTTGTCGTTCTTCTCAAGAACATTTCCAGAGAAGATGCAATCGCCATGGCCCAGGGGATTCGCATCGCGGCGATGAAAAAGGAATACAGTTTCGAAGGCAAAAAGATCGATTTGAAAGTCAGTTTGGGATTATATAACCATTCCGGTTCGAAACCGATAGATATTTATGATCTGATTTTCTTGGCCGATAAGGCGCTTTATAGATCGAAAAACACAGGCAAAAACAAGTTAACGGTCTATGAACCGGACGAAAACGAAATGGTTTGATTTTGATAGGTAGTTAACAATTCGACATAAGAAAGAAGTGAAGCAGATATGAAAAAGGCGATAATCGAAGGTATTTGTTGCAATGGATGCGCCAGGGATGTACAGCATATCCTGGAAGGAATATACGGAGTGACAGATGTAAGTGTATCAGCCGAGGACGGAGTTGCGACTTTTAAAGGATATGTTTCCAAAAAAGTCATCGCAGCCACCTTGGAAGAAGAAGGATACCACTTGGTGGAATTGATCAGTGAAGAATAACATGCCCGCAAGGGCTGTTATTTTTTTTACTGGCCAAAAAGAGATGAATCAAGGTTTTGAATATCGTTTATTTTGGTGCTATAATATATAGCATGTCATATCATACATACTTTAGGAGGCGTCCGATATGGAGAAACTGATCAAGGACATTGTCGAACTGGACAAAGAATATCGCTTGAAAGTAGATGCCTTGCGAAAAGAAAAAGATAAAATTGACGCGTATATCCGTGATGAAAAAACCAAAATGGAAGCGGAATACAAGGGCCAAACCGAAAAGGCGCTTACTGACAAAAAAGATAAATTGGATAAAGAAATGGATAAGAGGAAACGTGAATTTGAAATTTCTTATCAGGAATCGATTGCCAAAATGGAAGGCGCGTTCAAGGCGCATTTTCAGGAATGGACCGATCAGGTTTATAATGCTTGTCTGAAGGAAGAATAAATTAGCCGAAGGAAGTGAAACCGATGGGGTCTTTTGCCGCAAACGCCATGGTCGCTAAAACCAAAGCCATTTATGGCACGCTTTTGAAAGCGGAGGATTTTGAAGAACTCAGTAAGAAAAAATCGGTTGGCGAAATAGCCGCATATCTGAAAAATCATCCAGATTATCAGGAAACCCTGGCCGACATCCAGGAATCATCGATTCACCGCGGACAATTGGAAGAGTTGATTAAGAAGAACAATTTTCTCCATACGTTGAAAGTAGCCAAATTCGTGGAATTGAAAGATAAATCGTATTATCATCTCAATATCATCCATAGAGAAATAGATCTTATTCTGGCCACGATAAGAATGCTCATATCAGAAAACATCGATATCGCCATCGCCGAATTTCCGACATATTTCATCAGACATGCGAGTTTTGACATCACGGCTTTTTCCCGGGTAAGGGATTACGGCATGCTGCTAGAAGCTGTCAAGGGCACCAAATATCAAGCGATCTTGGAACCATATTTTGAAACGGATCGCAATCTCATCAAATACTCGGCCATCGAGCAAAAACTCAATTCCCACTATTACGACTGCGTTTTTGAACGTATCGCCGAGAATTATTCCGGCAGCGTGAGAAAAGAATTGGAAATTATGTTCATGACGAGAATCGAGCTTGCCAATATCATTTTGGCATATCGTCTGAAGAAGTTTTACGATGCCAGTCCCGATGAAATCGAGAGTTTGATGGATTTCAAACATATCAGAACAAGCAAAAAAAGAGCTAGGGAAATTATCGAAAATACCGACGCCGATGGGATATTGTCCTTTCTAAGAGATTCGGAGTATGCCCGCTATGCTGACGATAACGATTTTGTTTATGTCGAATATTTTGGCGATAAAATCAGATATCATCTGGCAAAAAAAGATCTATATTATTCAAATTCGGCCCCCATTGTTTTTTCCGCATTCCTGATCATGGAAGAAATCGAAAGGCAGAATTTGTTCCATATCATCGAAGGTATCCGTTATGGCCTTCCAGAAAGCGAAATCAGGAAAATGCTGATTTATTGATTTAAAAAGGAGAAGCAGAAAAGATGGCATTGTCAAAAATCAGATTGGCAGTCATATCCACAAACAAAACCAATGCTGATTCCGCTTTGGCGTCTTTTGCGAACATTCATTGTTTTGCTCCGGTCGATGCGATCAAATTTGTCGATGTGGTCCACGGACTGTCGGCTTTATCCGATGAAAATCCGTGTCCGGCTTATCTGGGAGAAATCGCGGAAATCGAGAAAAAGTTTTCTTTTCTTGCCGAACCAAAGATAGTAAAAACATCAACAATGGGAATTATCAAAGCAAAAAAAGCCATTGATAAAATAAAAACCGAGTTATCCGATTTGGTTAACAAGAGAAACGAAAAGAAGAAAGAGTTGGACAAATACGAGGAAGCCTACAAACAAGTAAAGACCCTGGCGGGTCTAAATACCCCGTTAGAAGACATTTTTTCATGCGATTATGTGTATGCCAGATTTGGAAAGTTGCCAAACGACAGTGTAGAGAAACTGGAGTTTTATCAGGACAAACCCTTTATATTCAAATCGTTTGCCGAAGACAAAAACTATAGCTGGTGTATGTATTTCACATCAAAGGAATACGAGCGAGAAGTTGACAACATATTCTCATCCCTGTTCTTCGAACGATTCTACATTCCCGATTTTGTCCACGGAACGCCGAAACAGGCGGCAATGACTTTAGCGGACAAAAAAGGAAAAATCGCAAAAGAACTGGAAGAAATCGAAACAAAAATCACAAATGCTTTAGCGACCGCATCAGAAGAGTTATCTGAAGTCAAAGGGGAGTTGCAGTTTTTGAACCGGGTAAATGCGGCAAAGAAGTATGTTGTCGTGCTTGGGTCAAAAATATCGATTTCGGGATTTGTTCGTTCCAAGGATGTTCATCGGATCACAGAAATGATCAAGTCAAATCCCAAACTGGGACTGGAAATCATGCCGGCCGATGCCGATGCCAGGTTGATCCCACCGAAGATACTGAAAAAAGAGAATTTTTATTGATTTAGTCATAGATCTGATATTACGGACCAACGTGTTTTGAAAGGATCTTCATTCAGATGGCAATCGCAAAACTCAAATTGATCAACATCACTTCGAATCTTTCGAATCTCGAACCAGTCTTGGCGAAATTCGTTTCTTTGCATTGCTTCAGTCCGGTTCTATCTTCTAAATTTGTCGAAAGAGTACACGGGCTCAGAACCATTTCCGAAGAGAATCCGACAGAAACGATATTGGAAGAGTTGTCGGAAATCGAAAAAGAATTTGATATTGAGATTTCGGCAGACGGGACGGAAATAACCGAGTATTCTCCCGATAAGATGAAGAATTACATTTCTACGACGCACAAGAGACTGAAAGAACTCATCGAAAAGAAAAAAGAACTTCAGGAACAAACGGAAAAATACGAGAATGCCTTGGTTCAGGTCAGAAACATCGAAAGCATGGATATTTCTTTGGATGATCTGTTTTCCTGCCGCTATATTTTTGCAAGGGTGGGACGCCTACCGAAAAGCAGCATTGAAAAATTGGACTATTATCGATCCCGGCCCTTTATTTTCAATTCTTTCGGAACCGACAAGGAATACAGTTGGTGTATGTATTTCACATCCCCGGAATACGAAAGAGAAGTTGACAATATCTTCTCGTCTTTGTTCTTCGAACGCATCCATATCCCGGAATTTGTCCACGGCACGCCGGAAAGCGCCGAGACTCAATTGACAAGGGAAATGAATAATTTCTGCAAGGAATCTTCTGAATTGCAAACAGAAATAACAAGTTTCTTGCAGGAATCAAAACATGAACTTGTTGCCATTAAAAACGAATTGCTGTTCTTAGCTAAAATTAACGAAGCAAAGAAGTATGTCGTTAATTTGGGAGAAAAATTCTCAATAACGGGATTTGCCGAAGCGACAGACGTTGAACGGATAAAAGAAAGATTCGCAAACATAAAGGATGTAGAAGTGACAGTGCGTCCGGCCGGGGCCGACAAACGGCTGGTGCCACCTACAAAGCTCAAAAACAATTGGTTTACCAGACCGTTTTCGACTTTTGTCAATATGTATGGAACGCCATCGTATGCGGATATTGATCCGACGCCATTTTTTGCGGTGACGTATTCTCTTCTTTTTGGAATCATGTTCGGTGATGTCGGCCAAGGACTTGTGTTGGTTCTTCTGGGGATATTGCTGGCCAGGAAGAAAAAATCGAGTTTGGGACAAATAGCCATCCGTATCGGCATGTTTTCGACTTTCTTCGGATTCATCTACGGCTCTGTTTTCGGAAACGAGACTTTGCTTTTGCCTCTCTACAAACTGTTTGGCATGCAAAACAAGCCAGTTGATGTTTTGAGTAATGATTTCACTTCCACCCTGTTGACTCTGGCGGTTATCATCGGGGCCGCATTGATCATCACATCAATCCTGATCAATATCATGACCAGACGCAAGAAGAAAGAATATGCGGAAATGATCTTTTCCCACAACGGTATTGCCGGTTTGATCCTTTATTCTTACGTGGCGGTCAGCCTACTGGCGAAGTTTTTTTACGGAGTGAGTTTCTTTACGCTGTGGGCCTTGTTATTGTTTATCGGCATACCGGTTTTAATGATCATATTGAAACAGCCATTCGTCAGAAAATTTGCCGGTCAGAAATTTTTCACCGGCAGAATAGGCGGGTTTATCGCCGATACGTTCTTCGATCTTTACGAGATCGCTTTGTCATATCTGACCAACACGGTGTCTTTCCTGCGTGTGGGCGGATTCGTATTGTCGCACGCCGGAATGATGTTGGTGGTATATACCTTGATGTCATCTGTCGGTAACTTTGTCGGAGAAGCGCTCGTGTTCCTGTTCGGGAACATGATTGTGATGGCTTTGGAAGGGCTGGTTGTCGGGATTCAGGTTTTGCGTCTGGAATACTATGAAATGTTTTCCCGTTATTATGAAGGCGACGGCGTCGCCTTTACGATATTCGAATAAATGGAGAAAAAATAAAATTGAGATATATTAGGAGGTACCTTTATGTTGAATGGTTTTGAATGGTTGTTGCCGCTCGCTTTGCTGATTTTGATTTCCTTGCCCCTTGTCAATGTGTTTCGTGGAAAAGTGTCTTTCATTTCCGCCAAACGTCGGGTTTTGGGACAGGTTTTCGGATTTTTCGGTTTATTGATTCTTACCGCGGTTTTTGAAATAAAAGGCGTTTGGGTCGCAGCTGCCGGCGAAACGACGGCATTTGACGGTTCCATCGCCCAGGGACTAGGATTTCTGAGTGCAGCTCTGGCCGCCGGGTTGTCATCGCTCGGAGCCGGAATCGCCGTCGCAGCCGGTACACCGGCCGCCATCGGAGCTTTATCGGAAAATGAAAAGACATTCGGTAAGTCGATGATCTTTGTGGCTTTGGGTGAAGGAATCGCCATCTATGGTTTGTTGATCTCGATTTTGATCATCAACAAGCTTTAAGAAAGTTACAAGGACAACATGAAATTTTTTGTCATCAGCGACAACGTCGACACCCTTGTCGGCATGCGGCTTGTCGGTATTGAAGGCGTCGTTGTCCACCTGCGCCAGGAAGTCCTGGTGGAACTTGAAAAGGCCATGCAGGACAAGGAAAACTGCATAGTTTTGATTACCACCAAATTGGTGGAACTTTGTCCTGAAGTTATATCAGAACTAAAACTGACGAGAGATATTCCTTTGATTGTCGAGATACCGGATCGCCATGGCGGTACGAATATCGGAGAAACGATTGACAAATACGTCAGTGAAGCAATCGGCATCAAGATATGAGGTGAAAACCAATGGATTATTATACCAACGACCAGCTTTATAAATATTTCGAAGACGAAATTATAATGAACGCCGGGAAACAGATGAAGGCACTCAAAGCGGAAATCGACGATTTGAAAAAAAAGGCGCTAGAAAAGATCAAATCTGATCTTTCGGAATCTTCGCAAACCGAACTTGCGGCTAAAATCAGAGATATGGAAACCGATCATAGTCAGGAACTCAATCGTATTTCCTACGACTATTCGCACAAACTGATGCAAAAGCGTCAGGAATACATGGATCAGATTTTTGCGGTAGCCAAGACAAAATTGCAGGATTTTGCGAATGGCCCGGAATATACTAAAATGATGAAATCAAATCTTGTTGGAATTTATACCAAGTTATCCGGAGGGAAGATTGATTTCCGGATTCGTAAAGGTGATGAAAATCTGGCTGGAATAATCAAGGATACCTGCAAGGAACAAAATACCGTATCCGAGGATCCAGCAATCAAAATCGGCGGATTTGTCGCTTTGTCCGAGAAACATGCGCTTCAAATCGACGAAACAATTGATTCGGCTTTGGAAAGCCGGAAAGAATGGTTTTATTCACGGGCAAGCCTGCTTTTCGAATGAAGTTTGACACAAGCGGTAAGGATGTGATCGTATGAACAAGATATTCTCCATCAACGGACCGGTGGTTACCGTAAGGGATACCACGGATTTTTCCATGATGGAAATGGTCTTTGTCGGCAATAAAAAACTACTTGGCGAGGTTATCAAGATAACTTCAGTCGCGACGACTATCCAGGTTTATGAATCGACGACTTCCCTTCGGGTGGGCGAACCGGTCATTGGTACAGGAAGTCCCGTTTCGGTCACCCTAGGACCGGGAATAATGCAAAATATATTCGACGGTATTGGAAGGCCGTTAAAGACAATATCGGAAAAATACGGAGCTTTTATCGCTTCCGGATTTCAAATGAGTTCACTGGATGAAGAAAAGGAATGGGAAGTCAAACTGCTTTGTAAAAAAGGCGATGTTTTGGCATTCGATGATATATATGCTACGGTTTCGGAAACCGAACTTGTTTTACATAAACTGATGGTTCCGAAAGGAATCGGCGGAACCGTTGTGGAAGTCAAGCGGAATGGAAAATATAAAGTCAACGACACTATCGTAAAAATCAAGACGGAAGACTCGTCAATCGTCGAACTATCCCTTGTCCAGCGCTGGCCGATCAAGACACCTCGCCCTGTTAGGGAAAGATTGCAGATAACGACTCCGCTTATCACCGGGCAAAGAGTCATTGACACCCTGTTTCCGATCGCCAAGGGCGGCACTGCCGCCGTACCGGGAGGGTTCGGAACCGGTAAAACCATGATGCAGCATCAACTTGCCAAATGGTGCGATGCCGACATCATTGTTTATATCGGATGCGGCGAACGTGGCAACGAAATGACTCAGGTTTTGGAAGAATTCGGCGAATTGTTAGATCCGAGAAGCGGCAAACCCCTTACAAATCGGACCGTATTCATTGCCAACACTTCGAACATGCCGGTTGCGGCACGCGAAGCTAGCATTTATACCGGGCTTACCTTTGCGGAATATTATCGCGACATGGGATATAATGTGGCTGTCATGGCCGACTCGACTTCCAGATGGGCGGAGGCCTTGCGGGAAATCAGCGGGCGTCTAGAAGAAATGCCAGCGGAAGAAGGATTTCCGTCATATCTTCCAAGCCGGATATCCCAGTTCTATGAACGGGCCGGATACATGTCCAACATCAATGGAACCTTGGGATCGGTATCGATCATCGGGGCCGTTTCTCCCCAAGGAGCCGACTTTTCCGAGCCGGTGACTCAAAATACGAAAAGGTTTGTCCGTTGTTTTTGGGCGCTTGACAAACAACTTGCCTATGCCAGACATTATGAAGCAATCAACTGGAATATCAGTTATTCCGAATACGTACCTGATCTCGCCAAATGGTATAACAAGAACGTCGGACCGCGTTTCATTGACAATCGCGGAAAAATTATGAAATTGTTGACAGAAGAAAATAAATTGATGGAAATCGTCAAATTGATCGGAAGCGATGTGTTGCCGGACGACCAAAGGCTGATTCTGGAAGTTAGCCGAGTGATCAGGGTCGGATACCTGCAACAGAATGCCTTCCACAAGGACGACGTTTTTGTTCCGCTTCCCAAGCAACTCCGGATGATGGATGTTATTTTGTATTTGTATCAGAAGTGTGTAGAGATCCTCAAGGAAGGCAAAGCGTTCAGTTTGATTCAGAAGACGAAGATTTTCGAAAAGATCGTCAAGATGAAATACGATGTTCCGAATGACAAATTGGAAATGTTCGACGATTATTTTCCCATGATTGACGATGTCGTTAAAAGCGTCAAATAGGAGGAATTATCATGAACCTTCAATATATAGGCTTGGATGAAATCAACGGGCCGCTCATCTTCATGGACGGAGTTGAAAACATCGGCTACGAAGAGATGGTGGAAATTAGGCTCACAAGCGGAGAAATCCGTTATGGCAGAGTCGTTTTGATTTCTGGAAAAAAAGTGGCTATCCAGGTTTTCGAGGGCACTTTCGGGCTTTCGCTTGAAAACACCAGGACCAAATTTCTCGGACATCCGATGGAAATTGCCCTTTCCAAAGGAATACTTGGACGCGTTTTCAATGGTTCCGGCCGTCCGATGGACGGACTAGGTCCGATTTTCGCGGATGAAAACCGCGATATCAACGGCTTGCCTTTAAATCCGGTTTCCCGTGTTTACCCGCGTAACTATATTCATACAGGTATCAGTTCCATTGATGCTTTGACAACGCTTATCAGGGGACAGAAACTGCCGATATTCTCCGGTTCCGGCCTGCCACATGACGAACTAGCTGTTCAAATAGTCAAACAGGCGCAGATCGCCGAAGGCGAAGGAAAGAACTTCTGTATCGTGTTCGCCGCTCTTGGCGTCAAAAACGACGTGGCAGATTATTTTCGGCGTTCATTTGAAGAAGCTGGTGTCTTTGACAGGGTTGTGATGTTTTTGAATCTTGCTAACGATCCGATCATCGAGAGACTTCTGACTCCGCGTTGCGCTTTGACCGCAGCTGAATATTTAGCTTTTAAACATGACATGCATGTTTTGGTCATCTCCACGGATATCACGTCTTATTGCGAAGCCCTTCGGGAATTTTCCAGCAGCAAGGAAGAAATACCCGGCAGAAAAGGTTATCCAGGTTATTTGTATTCCGACCTTGCTTCCATCTATGAACGGGCCGGTATCATCAAAGATGCCAAAGGATCAGTCACCCAGATTCCGATTCTGACGATGCCTAACGACGACATTACTCATCCGATTCCCGACTTAACAGGATATATCACCGAAGGACAGATCGTTCTCGATCGGGAAATGAATCATCTTGGCATCTATCCCCCGATTGGCGTTTTGCCGTCTCTGTCCAGGTTAATGAAAGACGGAATCGGCGCCGGTTACACAAGGGAAGATCATCAGACCCTGATGAACCAATTGTTCGCGTCATATGCCAGAGTTCAGGATGCCAGAAATCTATCAGCCGTCATTGGCGAGGATGAACTGAACGAAACCGATAAAATGTATATCGAGTTCGGCAGACTGTTCGAGAGTCGCTTTTTGACCCAAAGACACGACGAGAACCGTTCGATCGAAGAAACCCTTGACCTCGGATGGGCACTTCTTTCCACTTTACCAAAAGAGGAACTCGACCGTACCGAAGACGAGTACCTTGACAAATACTACAATCCGGCGGCGGCAAAAAAAGAATTTAAAATCAGGGATAAATCGATTATCAGGGAACTCGACCGGGGAAGTGAATCATAACCATGGCAAAAAACCAGGTTTTTCCCACCAAAGGGAATCTGCTGGCGTTCAAAAAAACAGATCAGCTCGCTAAACTAGGATATGATCTGATCGATCGCAAGCGAAACATCCTAATCAGGGAAATGATGCAACTGATAGAAAGCGTCAGACAGATGCGCACCGAAATCACGGATATTTTCCAAACAGCATATATTGCTTTGCAGGAAGCCAATATTACGTTAGGAATAGTCAGCGATCTCGCCAAATCAGTGCCGATCGACGACGGGCTATCCATAACATACAGAAGTGTCATGGGAGTGGATATTCCCAGTCTTTCGTATGACAAGAAACCGGTAAGACTGAATTACGGCATCGCCAGCACCAATACCAAATTCGATTATGCATATCAGAATTTTATAAAAGTCCGAGATTTGGTAATCAAACTGGCAGAGATCGACAACAGCGCCTACCGGCTTGCTTTTGCGATCAGAAAAGCACAGAAACGGGCGAACGCTCTAAAAAACATCGTTATTCCGGAATTGCAGGAGAATATCAAATTCATTGCCGATTCGCTGGAAGAAAAAGAACGAGAGGAATTTTCTCGTCTGAAAATGATCAAGAACGAGAAAAACCGGTAAATGTTTACCTGGTTTTGACTACGGAAAAAAGTCTTGACTAAAAACCAAGATTGAAAGATAATATTAACTAGACCATTAGGGGTGTGGTGTCAATGGTAGCACGTCGGTCTCCAAAACCGCTAGTACGGGTTCGAATCCTGTCACCCCTGCCAAACAGATAGTCAAGCCACGCATTTGCGTGGTTTTTTTAATATGTCTTTGATGGCAATAACACGTATGCTATAATCGGAAGGGAACAAACAAAAACCGGACGGTGATTGTGGATGTTGAAACTTGTCAAACCAAGTCGAGTATATGAAAAGCGGATTGTCGAAATGATGGATGAATGGACCGCAAAAGAAAAGTCCATTACTCCGTGGAGCATAGCGAGGGACGATTATCGCGATTTTAATGGTTATCTTGAAGGATTCAGAAAAGAAGAGAGCGAACCGCCTCTTGGGAAAGTGCCAGCTCTGACTTACTTTTGTCTTGATTTGGAAAGAAATCTCATGGTTGGAGCCGTCAATATACGGCTTTATCCCGATGAAGAAACAATGCTTGCGAACGGCGGGAGTCATATTGGCGACGGTATCAGACCAAGCGAAAGAGGAAAAGGATACGGGACAGAAATGATCGGTCTGGCTCTAGATATATGCAAACAACGTGGCATCGACAGAGTTTTGATGATATGTGAAAAGGATAATATTGCTTCGGCCAAAAGTATAATGAAAAACGGCGGAGTTCTTGGAGAAGAGTTCGAATATAAGGGTAAAATCGATCAAATGTATTGGCTGTATTCCAACTCTGGCGGCAAGACGGGAAGAAAGTTATCCGAAATGACCAAAAAGGAACTGTGGTGTGTTTTCCCGATTTTCTTAGAAAGTCATAAAACATATTGGAAATCATGGTTTATTGAAGAAAAAGCTATCTTGGAAAACATTTTGCCAAGAGACGCTGTCGTCAGGATCAGTCATATCGGCAGCACATCGATCGACGGAATTCACGCTAAACCCATTGTCGATATTCTGGTGGAAATCCGGCTTGGCAAACCAATGTCTCAAATTAAGGATTTGCTTGTAAAAAATGGTTATCGATTCATGTCCGATGAAGACAATAGATTATCTCTTAACAAGGGATATACCGAGCAGGGATTTGCGGACAGGGTTTTCCATATCCATGTCAGTTATCAGGGCGATAACGACGAAATATATTTTAGAAATTACCTGACAAGCCATCCGGATATCGCCAAGGAATATGAGGAACTTAAACTGAAATTATGGAAGCAATATGAATTCAATCGCAATGAATATACCGAAGCCAAAACCGATTTTGTCAGGAAATACACCATGATCGCAAAGCAAGAAAATCCGGGGAAAATTGATTAATGGGAAAATAACGCCTGTTATGATATAATTATCATACCGATCGCTTTAATATGCTATGTGATAAACCAAAAAACCTATATGGATATTGCGTCGAAACGCCTTGCCGCCCAAGGGCGGCTTTTCCATGAAAGCGCTGATATTATCATCTTTATTTTTCCGTTAGATATGATATAATAAAATAGACTGAAAACAGAGTTGAACGAGAGGAGATCAACATAAATGAAAGAATATTCAGCAAAATCCTTGAAGAGCGTCATTCTTTTAGGCCACCTTGGAAGCGGCAAGACGTCCCTTGTCGAGTCTCTGGCCTATGTGACCGGACGGATAGAAAAAAAAGGAGAGGTCGAGAAGAAGACCACCATTTCCGATTACTCTCCGGAAGAACAGGCAAAACAAAACTCTTTATCTACCAGTGTTGTCCCTGTTGAATACGATGACATCAAAATAAATGTTCTCGACGCCCCAGGCGCCGATGAAATGATTGGCGACGTTTCCTATGCTTTCAACGCCGCTTCCGGTGCCATCCTGGTTCTGGATGCCACCAAAGGCGTGGAAATCGGAGCTGAAAAAATGTGGCTGGAAATCAAAAAGCGCAATCTTCCAGCTATCATTTTTGTCAATAAGATGGACAAGGAAAACGTCAAATTCGATTCAGTAATGACTGCCGTCAAAGAAAAACTCGGAAAACAGGCAATGCCGTTTTGCGTGCCGATCGGAAAAAGCGATGAATTCAGCGGCTTTGCCGACATCATCGATTTAAAAGCCAGACTTTACGACGGAAAATCTGTTGTCGACGGCGAAATCTACCCGGACAAGATGGATAAGGTCCAGGGATATCGCACCGAACTTGTCGAAACAGTTGCCGGATCCAACGAAGAACTGTTGGAGAAATATTTCGGCGGCGAAGAGCTCACATTGGAAGAAGTCAAAAAAGGTTTACATACGACCGTTCTTTCAGGCGAGGTTGTACCGGTAATCGTCGGTTCCGCCACGAAGGACATCGGATCGGTTTCCCTGCTCGGTATGATTCATGAGTATTTTCCATCCATGGAAGAAGCCGAGTCGTTCAAGGGAAGCGCTCCTGACAGCGATGATGTCATCAGTCGCAAAGTAAGCGATACCGAGCCGTTCTCCGCTTATGTTTTCAAGACAACAATCGATCCATTCATGGGAGCGATAAATATCATCCAAGTACGTTCTGGAACAGTTCACAAGGATCAGGAAGTATATGTGTCGAGTGTTCAGGAAACCAGAAAGATCGGTAATCTGTTCTTCCTTTGCGGGAAGACCCAGATTCCGGTGGAAGTGGTTCATGCAGGCGACATTTGCGGAATTGCCAAGACCGACGGAGTCGTGACGGATTCGACGTTGTCCGATAAGAAATCCCCGATCGTTTATCCGAAAACATATACCCCCACCCCGACGATGTATATCGCCATCCATCCGAAGAACAAAGCCGATGAAGACAAATTGTCGAATGCGTTGCAGAAACTGCAACTTGAAGACAACACTTTCGAGATCCGCCGCAACAAAGAAACCAGTCAGTTGCTGATTGGCGGACAGGGAATAATCCATCTTGGCTATATCACCGATAAGATGAAAAATATGTTCAAAGTCGACATTGATACGGAAGAGCAACAAATCGTCTACCGTGAAACGATCAAAGCCACCGCAACTGCGGAAGGCAGATATATCAAACAATCCGGCGGTTCCGGTTATTACGGCGTCGTCGTCATGCGTTTCGAGCCGAATCCCGACAAAGACTATGAATTTACGGAAGAAGTATTCGGCGGATCGGTACCAAGAAACTATTTCCCGGCCGTCGACAAGGGATTGCAGGAAACTTTGGAACACGGAACCCTGGCAGGATTCCCGGTGATCGGAGTCAAAGGCATTCTGACCGATGGTAAATATCATCCGGTTGACTCCAATGAACTGGCATTCAAAATGGCCGCATCCATTGCCTTCAAGGAAGCTTGCAAACAAGCAAAGCCGACTATTCTCGAACCGATCGACAAGATTGTCGTCACCGTCAAGGATGAATACATGGGAGATGTTTTAGGTGATGTAAACAAACGTCGTGGTCGTGTAATGGGCATGGAACCAGCTGAAGCCGGATACCAGAAGATCGTGGCTGAAGCCCCTCAGGCGGAAATTACCAAATATACGATTGATCTTAAAGCCATGACACAGGGATCGGGAACTTTCACCAGAGAATTCGTTCGTTACGAGGAAGTACCAGGAAATCTGATCGGCAAGATAATTGAAGAACACGACAAGAAAAACAATTAATCAAGGAAGCGGCTCGGCCGCTTCTTTTTTTGATGTTTGTATGTTTTTCTTGATTAAATCATGGGTTTTTGATACAGTATTATGTATGTGATGTCATACTATGTGATTTCATATGCAAAATAGCAAGGTGAGAAAATGGAAAAAATAGGTATTTTGATTGACAGCACCAGCCTGACAAGAGCGGAATTGAAAGAGTATCCGTTCATCAAGATAGTGTCGCTTTACGTTACATTAGACGGAACATCTCGCAAAGAAGAAGATATTACAACCGAGGAAATGATCGAGCAACTTCATAAAGCCAAGCATATAACGACAAGTCAGCCCGCGCCAGGAGAATTCTTGGAAAAATATGAGGAATTCCATAACGAAGGGTACACGAATGTTTTGGTAGTGACCATTTCCGACAAACTGAGCGGAACATATCAATCGGCCATGATAGCGAAAACCATGATCGATTTTGAAATGGACATCAGTATTCACGCCCCGCAGTTGGCGTCTTTCGGTGTTGCCAACGGAGTGGCGTTGCTTGCGGAAATGGTGGCGGAAGGCGCTTCGTTCGAAGAAGTGCAAAAACGGTATTATACCATATTCAAAAACGGAGCCGTGATGTTTACCCTCGGAAACCTGATGAATCTTTTTCGCGGGGGAAGACTTAACCGGATTCAGGCGCTTCTTGGAACCGTACTCAGGATCAAACCGATTGTCGAAATGGTCGAAGGGAAATTGCAACTTACAAAAAAAGAAAGAACCAATTTGGCATGTTTCGAGTACTTCATGAATAAAGCCGATGAATATTGCCAGAAATTCAAAAAAGTGTATTTTGATATCATTCATTTGAACAGGCCGGAATGGGCGGAGAAAATCAGATTGTATATTTCCGGCAAATATCCGGCTGCCGGAATTCACATGACGGACTACGTTTCTCCGGTCTTCTTCGCGCACTTGGGAGACCAAGGATTCGGGCTTGCCGTAGCTGCTGAATGACCATGAGTTTGAGGCGCCATTTACCGGGCGTCTTTTTTTATCGTTGCCGCTGATGTTACTTGGAAATATTGCTTGACTTTTATAGGCCTATTTAGTAAACTAAAAGGTGCGAAAAAGACGATGGCGGTTGTGGCGAAGCTGGTTAACGCTCCGGATTGTGGCTCCGGCATTCGTGGGTTCGAGTCCCATCAATCGCCCCATTTTTCGCTAGGTTGGGCTATAGCCAAGGGGTTAAGGCATCGGACTTTGACTCCGAGAACGGTGGTTCAAATCCACCTAGCCCAGCCATTTTAATGACCCGCTAGCTCAGTCGGTAGAGCATTTGACTTTTAATCAAAGGGTCAGGCGTTCGAATCGCCTGCGGGTCACCATCTTTTGCGGGTGTGGCGGAATTGGCAGACGCGCCAGACTTAGGATCTGGTGTCCCAGACGTGCAGGTTCAAGTCCTGTCACCCGCACCAATGCGATATTGATATCAGTGTAAAGAAAACCGATCTGAAAAAGATCGATTTTTTTTATTGTTTTTATTGACCTTGCAATTCACGGTGGTATAATTAATTATACAAGTTATACCGTGTCGGAGGTGCCATATTGGAAAAAGAGAAAATGTCGGAAAAGTGTATCGGAGCCGTAAGGGTAGGTCCAAAGGGACAAGTGGTGATACCGAAAGAAATCAGGGACATGTTCGGAATCAAACCGGGAGACTCGCTTGTCATTTTGGCGGACAAGGAAAAAGGGATCGCTATCGAGAGAATGAATGTTTTCAATAAGATAGCCGATGCCATTTTTGCCGGAAAAAGTCAGGAAATATATCCTGATGTCAGCGAAGAAGATGCCATGTCTTTTGCCAGGGGAATCAAAAGCCTGAACGGTAAGGATGATAAATAAGATGTATGCCATCGAAACTTTCGACCTGACAAAAAAGTATAAAAAAGTATTGGCTGTCGACAAATTAAACTTAAAAGTCGAAAAAGGCGAATTATTTTCTATTTTGGGAGTGAACGGCGCCGGAAAGACAACGACAATCAAAATGCTGTCCTGCTTGACAAGACCGTCGTCGGGAGAAGCCCTGGTCCATGGTGACAGCGTGATTTCTTCACCGATCAAAGTCAAAGAAAAAATCAGCATTTCCCCGCAGGAGACGGCAGTTGCGGCCAATCTAAACGTCTATGAGAATCTCTGTCTGATTGCCGGCGTATACGGTTATGATCCGATTGCGGCGAAAAGAATGGCCGACAATGCCATTCAGAAGTATGGAATGGAAGAAGTCGCCAAGAAAAGAGCCAAAACACTTTCTGGGGGATGGCAAAGGAGACTGGGGATCGCCATGGCTTTGATCACCGAGCCGGAAGTCCTGTTTCTTGATGAGCCGACTTTGGGACTCGATGTTTTGGCAAGAAGGGAACTGTGGAAAATAATCAAATCCCTTAAAGGAAAGATAACCATCATTTTGACTACTCACTACATGGAAGAAGCGGAAGCGTTGTCTGACCGGATTTGTGTACTGGCCAAAGGATCCGTGAAAGCGATCGGAACCCCGGTCGAACTTAAGGAAAAAACCAATGCGGCAAATATCGAGGACGCATTCATTGCTATTGTTGGGGAAGAAGGCGATGGCAAATGAAAGCATGGGCGTATGCGAAAAGAAACACAATGGAAATACTCAGGGATCCTCTCAATCTGGCATTCGGGCTTGGCTTTCCGCTGGTTTTGATTATGCTTCTGACGGCGATTCAGGCAAATGTTCCGGTTGAATTATTCGAACTGGACCAAATGACTCCGGGGATCGCGATCTTCGGGCTTTCCTTCATTTCGCTTTTTTCCAGCGTGCTGATTGCCAAAGACAGAAGCAGTTCCTTCATGATGAGAATGTTTTCTTCTCCGATGACATCAGGCGATTTCATCGCCGGATACACCCTGCCTTTGATTCCGATGGCGATTGTCCAAATCGGTATATGTTTTTTGGCCGCCATGGTGCTTGGCCTTGGGGCGACCTGGAATATACTGTTATGCATTTTTGTATCCGTTCCGGCAATTTTGTTTTTTATCGCCATCGGTCTGTTTTGCGGCAGCGTTTTTACCGATAAACAGGTTGGCGGAATATGCGGAGCGTTGTTGACCAATCTCACCGGTTGGCTTTCCGGAACGTGGTTCGATATCAATCTGGTCGGGAAAGGATTCAAAATCGTGGCTGAGGCATTGCCTTTTGTTCATGCGGCAGATGCTGGAAGAGCAGCGCTTTCCGGTAATTATAGTGAAATAATGCCAGATTTGTGGTGGGTCATCGGATATGCCGTCGCGATGATCGCAATTGCCATTGTCGCTTTCAAAAAGAAAATGAATAGCGATAACAATTAACAAACAATCAAAAAGAAACACAATATAAAAACAGTCATACCGGATTTCAATTCCGGTATGACTTTCTTTATGGATTTTTGTTTTTACCTTTTCCAGTATTGAAAAGGCCGGCAAACACTTTGGCGCATCAGCCTTTTATACGTTCACGTTCAGCTTTTTTCACTTTTGGAATCGGATCGTAGCCTCCCTGAGAGAGAGGATTGCATCGTAAAATACGCCATATTGTTAGAATGGTTGCGGAAAAAACATTATAGTTTTGGTAGCATTGAATGGCATAACTAGAACATGTCGGACGATATCGGCATGTAGGTCTTTTTCCTACCGATGCCTTTTGATAAAGCCTGATCAGCTTGATTGCAAGTTTTCTCATAATGGTTTCACCATCGTTAATTTTACCAACATGAGGACACTTTTGCAAGCAAGGTCCTCACAATAGAAACTGGAGACCGGATTTGTATTGAGAAATCGGCTAACCTATGATAAAATTAACAAAAGGTGAGGCTATGCTTGATCATAACAACATCGAGAAATTATTCTACGCAATTGACGAAATTGCTTCGCTTTATTCCGCTAAAAGGCAAATGAACGGCATCGAAGGCGTTGCGACGGCTTGCAACGTCATTTTTGCTGCTGATCAAGAAGACAAGGAAATAAGAAATATAATCGAATCAGTCAAGGAACTGAAACTAGGAAAAGAAGAAATTCGCAAAGCTTTCCAACTGGCCGTATTGAAAAGGTTGAAACAAGAAGGCAGATCCAATTCGTTCATCACTCCGGATACCATTGGCGTGTTGGTATCGTATTTGGTTGAAAGACTAGCGGTAGTTCCGGAAGAACCGACAATCTTCGATCCTTTGGTCGGAACGGGAAACCTCCTAGCTTCAGTCGTGAACAATCTTGACCGCAAAACTACCGCTATCGGATGCGATATAGACAAGGAATGCGGGAATCTGGCTATGGCGCTGATGAACATGCTTGGCGAGAAAGCAAACATAATTCTTGCGGATACTTTATCTTTAGAGGGTGTCAAAGCCGATATCATCGTCACTGATTTTCCTTTTTCGGATGAATCCGAACATGATTATTTTCCCTATAAGGTTTTGGAACATCACTATGATAATCTGATCAATGACGGTTATGTCGTTTCGGTGATACCGAATGATTTTTTCGACATTACCGACACCAGAGACTATCGTGATTCCATATTGGCGAAATATCTGGCTATTGGATTGATAAAATTACCTGACGATCTCTTTAAAAAATTGGGAAAAAGCATCTTAATCCTCAGAAAAAAGACGGACGCCAAAAAGAAAAACGAGAATTTTCTGATTGCGGAAATCCCTTCGTTCGCCGATCAAGATGAATTCAAAAAAACACTTGCGCATATCAACGATTGGTTTGATCGTTATATAGACAGAAAGGATAAATGACAAAATGGCAAAAATCATGGCAGTAAACGCCGGAAGCTCATCCCTGAAATTCCAACTCCTGGAAATGCCGGAGGAAACTCTGATCACTAGCGGAATCGTGGAAAGAATCGGCATGAAGGATCCGGTATTCGTCATCAAGTACAAAGGTGAAAGGATCGAGGAAAAGAAAGATATTCCCAACCACAGCGTTGCCGTTCGGTTGTTGCTGGAAAAATTGATAGATCTGAAGATCATCAAATCGTTCGATGAAATCGAAGGAGTCGGGCACCGAATTCTGCATGGGGGAAGCTATCTCACCGAATCCTGCATCATCACCGAAAAGGAAATCGGAATCATCGAAAGCATTATCGATCTCGGGCCTTTGCATCTGGTTCCGAATCTTACCGGTATCAGAGCTTTTATGGAGATATTGCCTCATGTTAAAAATGTCGGCGTATTCGATACGGCTTTTCATCAGACAATGCCGGAAGAATCATTCATGTATGCCGTTCCTTACGAATGGTACGAGCGGTATCATGTACGTAAATACGGTTTTCACGGAACCTCATACCGCTACGTGACCCAAAGAACCGCAGAAATTTTGGGAAAGAAACCAGAAAACACTAAATTGATAATCGCCCATATCGGCAACGGCGCGTCGCTTTGCGCTGTTAAAGACGGGAAATGCGTGGATACATCAATGGGACTCACTCCGCTCGAAGGCATACCGATGGGTACGAGGACGGGAAATATCGACCCGGCCGTAGTTGAGTACATGATGGGCCAAAAAAACAAATCCGCCAAGGAAATCACCAACATGCTCAACAAGCAATCGGGATATCTTGGCGTATCCGGAGTGTCTTCAGATTCTCGCGATATCGTCGATGCGGCGGAAAAAGGCAACGCCCGTGCTCAGTTGGCGATCGATATTCAAGCCAAACGCATAGCAGATTACATAGCAAGTTATTACGTTTATCTGGAAGGCGCCGACGCCATCGTCTTCACAGCCGGAATCGGAGAAAATGCGCCGACCATGAGACATGATGTGGTCAAGCGTTTGAAAGTTTTGGGTGTTAAAATTGATCCGGAATTGAATGAATGCCACGGTGTCGAAAAACTGATATCAACACCGGATTCCAAAATAAAAGTCTACGTGGTGCCGACGAACGAAGAAGTCATGATCGCCAGGGATACCTTGGCACTTTGCAAGAAGTAAGAAAAAGAAACAAATCCTCTCGCGCGTATAATTCATAATATGAAAGCGCGGGAGGTTTTTTTATGCTTGCGAGACGGCTTTTAACATTTGTGTTGTTCTTGACGTCATTTTTTCTTCCTATGACGGCACAAGAAGATTTGAGCGGTTATTCTTATACGGTCCTTGGCAATTATGAATATGAGGGAATCTTATATTCATACGGATACGTGACGGGAGAGTTTCTGGTTGAATCGGACGGATATTTGCAGGTAAAGTCAGAAGAAGAAACGATTACCGTCATGTTTGATTCTGGTATGAGCGAACATGCTGTTTTTATGGCTGTACTAGAAAAAAACATCGCTGTTGTCTATGAAAGATATATGGTAAACGATGAAACTGGAATCATTTTTTGTGGTATCAGCATCGTTACTTACAGCGCCAACGGCAATGTTCAGGGCCGTTTGGATTATCGGGATATTCCCGTATGTTACGGCAACAGGAATTTCTTGTTGCTGGTAAAGTGGGCCAATGAAAAAGTCGACATTATCAACAGTTATCTTTCGCTTTGTTATGAAAAAGACGTAGCCGGAACGTATGAGAATACTTTCAATTATCAATATCAGGGAACAGCTCAAGTGAACGGGACGTATGTAGAATCGATCGATATAAGCACTCCGGGTAATTACGATATAATTATCGAAGACGATATCGGAATCAAAGAATTCAATATCGTCGTCGACCCGCTTGTTGAGGGAATAGAAAACGGCAAATTATATACGGACGAAGTGACAATATTTGCTAAGGGGGACCTTTATTTGGATGATACCACTTTTTTGTCCGGATCAACTGTTTCCATTGCCGGAATCCACGAACTGACAATCGTCGGAGAAGGCGGATATGAAAAAAATTATCTTTTTTCGATTGCGATTCGTTTGGAGAATGTATATGACGGCATGGAAACTTCGGAAGGAATCCGCATTTTTGCGAATACGACCGAACTTGTCATAAATGGAGAGATATACGAAGGGGGCATAATTTCGAAAGCCGGTTCATACGTATTGGTCGCTTCCGGTGTCGGAGGCATGGAAGAAACAGTATCCTTTTCCATATTACCGGCGCTCTTTGGAGCAGACAACGGCGCGATTTACACAGACTCGGTGGAAATATGGACCAACTGCGATTTTTTAATGAACGGCGAGATGGAAAGTGAACATTGTATAGTGGACGAAGCCGGTAAATATGAAGTGATATTGATGATGGAAGGCAGCGAGTATTCAAGATTGACTTTTTCCATCGAAAAAGATAAGAACACTTTTGGATTTCTTATAAGTCCGATTTTTTGGACATCGGTCATGGCTTTTATTGCCGTAACCGGATTGGTGATTATCTACAAAAAGAAATAGCGCATTTAATTATGTTTTGCGATATGTTATAATCAAACCGGTGATAAGCTTGATAGATTTTGATCTGTATATTCAGACCGGATACTCTTTCAACGGAAGCCTTATCGGCATCGATGCTTTGGTAGAAAATGCAAAAAAGCAAGGATTCCGCACGCTCGGAATCGCCGATCGGGGACGCCTTTACGGTGCTTTGAAATTCCATCAGGCCTGCAAAAACGCCGGCATCAAGCCGGTAATCGGAATGTATGTAGAAGCCACAGCGGAAATCTTTCGCGATCTTCCGCTTTTGTTATTGGCTAAAAACGATATTGGATACAGAAATCTGGTTAAAATCAGTTCACAACTGTCTAACGACAAAGACCATGTTCAACTTGGTAATCTGAAAGAAAATAGCAACGGAGTGATCTGCGTCATCATGGCTGACGCCGGGGAAGTTCACCGAGCTGTCGCCGGAGGCGATTTTTCGTTTGCGAATCAGATCATCAGATTAATCGAAGAGAATTGTCGGGAATTATATCTCGGCTTGGATCTTAATGATTTCGAAACGGAAACGCAAGTGGCTTCCGAACTGGTGAATCTATATAAAACTGTCATAATGAACAAAGTGCTTTACATGAGCAAAGAGGATATCGTCGCATCGAGAGTTCTCAAGGCAATCCTCAAAGAAAGCTCTTTGGAAGAATCGGATTTGTTGACTGAAGCGGAAGCTGTTTATGATTTCAAGTCTCCCGCCAGACTCGACAAAATGTATGGGGATTATCGCAAATCGATCAATAATACAAACATTATGATTTCCGAAATAAATCTTGAATTTGAATATGGACATTTGTATTTGCCAAAATATCCAGTACCTGACGGACACAAGGCTGCAAAATATCTTCGTGCGTTGGCTGAAAAAGGATTGGAAAAACGTCTGGAATCGAAGAAAACAAAAACGAAAAACAAAGACATTTATCGGGAAAGACTCGCCCATGAATTGAAAATCATTGAAGGGATGGGCTACGAGGATTATTTTCTCATTGTCTGGGATATCGTTCTTTATGCCAAAAAGGCAGGCATCTTGGTTGGCCCGGGACGTGGTTCTTCGGCCGGATCTTTGGTTGCCTATGTTTTGGGAATAGTAGATGTCGATCCGTTGGATTTCGATCTTTATTTTGAACGCTTCCTTAATCCGGAACGAATCACTATGCCGGATATCGATCTGGATTTTCCCGATGACAAGAGAGACGAAGTCATACGCTATGTATCGGAAAAATATGGAAAGGACCATGTGAGCAATATCGTCGCTTTCGGCACTTTCCAAGGGAAAAGCGCTCTGAGAGAAGCTGGAAGAGTGCTTGGAACGAAACCAGTGATCATTGATGAAGTAACCAAATATATCTCGGAAACCGACAATTCAATTGTTACGTTCAAACATGACAATTCGGAAAAGTACGATTATCTCATGAAAACCCCGGAAATAAAGATGCTGTTTGACATCGCTGAGAAAATCGCCGATCTCCCGAAACATATTTCTACCCATGCTGCCGGTATTATTATTTCCGAAGCGCCGATAACGGATCATGTTCCGGTGCAACCCGGGTTGCTTGATTTGTACCAGACGCAATACGAAGCGATCGATCTGGAAAAATTGGGATTGTTAAAGATAGATTTTCTCGGAATCAGAAATCTTACTATCATCCGCCGGGTGCTGGAAGCAGTCAAGGAAAACATTGGAAAGACAATCGATATATACAAACTCCCGTTAGACGATGTCAAGACATTCGCGCTTTTACGCGAAGTGCGGACCATCGGAATTTTTCAGTTGGAATCACGGGGTATGATGAATCTACTCGGGAAAATGAATATTCATGAATTTGAGGATATCTCGACATGTATTGCACTTTTCCGTCCCGGTCCGATGGAAAACATTCCTAGTTATCTTCGCCGTTTGAACAATCAGGAGAAGATAGATTACATCGATCCGGAACTAGAACCAATCCTGAAATCCACCAAAGGAATCATAGTGTATCAGGAACAGATCATGCAGATCGCCCATGTATATGCAGGATATTCCCTTGGCGAAGCAGACGTTTTGAGACGAGCTGTCAGCAAGAAAAAAGAAGAGACATTGGTTGCCGAACGAACAAAATTTCTAGACAAGTGCCGGCGGATGAACCGGGACGAAACCGTCAGTAATCGGATCTACGATTACATTGTAAAATTTGCCAATTACGGTTTCAACAAGAGTCATTCCGTCGCTTATAGTCTAGTGGCATACTGGATGGCGTATCTCAAAGCCAATTATCCGGGCTATTTCATGTCCGTCCTGATGGATTCTGCTGCCGGATCGCAGGGAGCTACTTTGGAATACATCCAGGAATGCCGGAAATTGGGAATAAAGATACTGCCTCCACGAATCAACAAATCCCGCAAATACTACCAAATGGAAAAAGAGGGAATGCGTTATCCGTATTTAGGAATTCGGAATATCGGATCGGTCGTTGCCGACCGTTTGGATCAATTGCAGGAAGAAGGGGAATATAAAAGCTTTGCCGATTTTGTTATTCGTGCAAAGGATATCAATGTCAGAGTAATCGAATCGATGATTATGGCTGGCGTTTTCGATGATTTCGGACTTACCAAACAGACGATGATGATGAACCTTAAACAGATAATGATGCTCGGCAGCATGAACCAAAGTTTGGAAAACCTCGGATTTGTCTATGTCGAATATCCGGAATATGACCGCGATTATTTGGCATCCATGGAAAAAGAACTGATCGGATTCAATTTGAGTTTCCATCCATTGGCCAAATACCGCGACGGTTTCCGGAGGGAGGGAATAAGTCTTTTGTCCGAAGCAACGCTTCGGGAAAAACAAGAAACGACCTTTGCGGCCCTTTTGCGGAAAATAAAAGTAATTACTACGAAAAATCAGGAAGAGATGGCCTTTCTCGAATTCGAAGACATGTTCGTATCTCTGGAAGCCATACTGTTTCCCCGCGATTACCGAAATTACAAAAACACCTTGGAAAAAGGCGGAATCTACATTGTCAGAGGAAAAATAGAACTTCGTAACAATGTACAACAAATGGTGATCGAATCCATGAAACCGATAAAGGAGGAATAAACGATGAAAATCGGCGTATTGACATCCGGTGGCGACGCCCCTGGAATGAACGCGGCAATTCGGGCCGTCGTAAGGACGGCCATTTCCTACAAGATGGAAGCTTATGGAGTGTTTGACGGCTACAAAGGTCTGGTGGAAAATAAGATAAGAAAACTGGAAAGAAACGATGTCGGACAGATAATCAACCGGGGCGGAACCATTCTCGGATCGTCGCGGCTTCCGGAATTTGTCGAAAAGGAAGTAAGACAAAAAGGCATCGACAATCTTCGCAGTCACGGAATCGACGCTCTAGTGACGATCGGTGGAGACGGAACATATCGCGGAGCCATGGCTCTTACCGAAATGGGAATGCCATGCATCGGCCTTCCCGGGACTATTGACAATGATATAGCGTCAACCGAATACACGATCGGGTTTTTCACAGCGCTTGATACGGCTATAGATGCCATAGACAAACTTCGTGACACATCATTTTCCCACCAAAGATGCACTGTGGTCGAAGTAATGGGAAGAAATTGCGGTGATCTCGCCATTTATTCTGGCATTGCCTGCGGAGCGGAAATCGTGATTACGCGTGATACCGGATTTGACAAGGAAGAGATTTTCAAGCAGGTCCACCATGCGAGAGAAATCGGCAAACGTCATCTTGTCATCGTGGTGGCGGAAAACATCACCGATGTCAGAGAACTCGCCAGAGAAATCGACGAGATATCCGAATACGAAGCGAGGGCCTGTGTTCTCGGCTATATACAAAGAGGCGGGACGCCAAGTTCATATGACCGGATCCTTGCCAGCAAAATGGGATCTTACGCCGTCGATATCCTCAAGGAAGGATATGGGGGGAGAGCCGTATACGCCCGTAGCATGAATGTTGGACATTGCGACATCCATGAAGCCTTGAGCATGAAACTGGAGCCGAGTGATTTGTACGGTTATCTGTCTAAACTGAACTGATAAAAAAGCCTGCCAAATTAATTAGCAGGCTTTTTGTTTGGATTTTTCCAGTTCTTTGATTTCCTTGTTTGTCCGCTCGTAATAATTTTTGAATAGGCGGAAATATCCTTTGGTGTCTTTTTGGACGAATGAGGTTGGTATGGAATCGTCTTTTACGATATTTTCAAATTGATAGGGCCCGTTTACGCGCCATCCGTTTAAAAATCCGGGACGCACTGCGTCGCTGGGACAGAAAAACGCACAGCGCATGCACATCGTGCAATGGCTTGAGAATTTCGGAAATCCGTTTTCCATGGTGATATTGGCGGCTGGACACATTTTAACGCATAGACTGCATCCGGCACATAAATTTTTATCCACATGGATCCAGGGACCGTTTATCTTGGCACCCAGCCACTGTAGACGAAAAACATAAAGGCTGATGACCGTCAAGGGACTGAAACGGAATTTCTTGTGGTTTCCTTTTAAAATGTCGTTTACCGATAGCATAGCCATTTTTCCTGTATGAAGATACATTTGCTTTACCATGGCGTCAGGGTAACGGAAAATAATATTGTAAGGCATCAGCATATGGCGATCAGAAACCGGAACGAAGCCCTTCTTTTCCAACAGACGTATCAAAGGACGGCTCGAAGCGTTGTTCAATGCAAAAGGTTCGCCCGACGTTTTGAAGACAAAAGCGGTTTTTTTGTTAGTGTCTGGAAGTTTTTTCACAAAGTCTAAAAAGAAGCGAGGAGTGTTGAAAGCGTGGACAGGGTATCCGAATCCAACCATATCGAACTGATTGGGATCGGGAATATTTTCAAACGGTTGTTTGAGTTCATAGATAGTTGTTCTGGTATTGTGTTTCGCTAATTGTCCGGCAATCAGATCTCCGGCGATCCTAGTGTTTCCGGTACCGGTGAAAAGATATATTATCGCTGTTTTCATTGGGCAAAACACCAAAAGGCTTTTTCCTGTGGCATTTGAGAATACTCCTTTGCGAAATAGTTCCAAGCAAAATTAATTATATATCAAAGTGCGGTTTCTGACAAATCCGAAAGAATGACGCCGTCATGACCGAAAAGAAGGATGCTGGTATGATCGGGCATGTAAATAGCCAAAAGAAAAAGATCGCCATAGGTTGCAAGTATTCCGTATTTGTATAGTGTGTCCAATTTATAGTCATGATTCTTTTCTAAGAAAGTTCGGAAAACTTCGCGTCTTTCCAGTTTGTCTTCCTTCCACCAGATTTTTGGTTTGATTTTGTGATAGGACAGGTAGTCATGTTTCATCAGCGGCAATACTAAATCATGAAGGGAAGGATTGGTTTTGCATAAATAATCATTCAATACCTGGAAAACATCCGACAATTGATACCGGTGGAAAACAAATCCAACTCTTTTGCAATATAAAAACAGATTTGTGAAAAAATGAAATATTGACAATTCAACATCGGCTATTTTTTCGATGGTTTTTGTCATGAAAAATTTGTTCCAGAAAATATTCAATGCCTGTTCGACCTGGCGGATTTTCTTCATGTCATTTTTTGATATCCACCGGCTTTCCGTTATTTCATATGGTGGATCTTGATTAAAACTATAGCCAAGCATATCAGCGTTTTTTCTGATTGGAGTTCCGCGCAATAACTTGAGGAATCCCAACTGGAGTTCCTTGGCTCGCAAGGAAAAGGCGGCATCAAATGTTTTCGAAAAACTGTCGAGGTCTTCATAAGGAAGCCCGGCAATTAAATCAAGATGAAGATCGATGACGCCGGCTTGCCTGATTTTGCGGATGACAAAGAACAATCGGTCGTTGTCTTGGCGTCTACTAACTGCCAGGTTGCTGCTTTCGTTTGTCGACTGGATACCGATTTCAAACCGGAAAAGATGTTTCGGAGCGTTTAAATTGATGAAATCAATGAATTCGTCCGATAGGATTTCCCCAGTTATTTCGAATTGAAAGGAATTACCGGGCAGATGATTTTTGATGATAAAGTCAGCCAGTTCTATTGCGCGCTTATTATCAATATTGAAGGTCCTGTCAAGGAATTTGAACGTTCTGGCGCCGTTTCTAATCAGAAATAACAAGTCATCTTTGACTTTGTCAAGCGGAAAGAAACGTACTTTGTTTTCAAGTGAAGCGAGACAATAGGAACAGTGGAAAGGACATCCACGCGAGGATTCCAGATATTGAATCTGATAAGGCAGTTCGGCGATATCATCTTGGAAGCGGTAAGGCGACTTGAGTTCTGTCAAATCTATTGTTTCGGCAGGCTTTGTCGCAAAGACAATATTTTCCTTTTTAAATGCTAGGCCGGATATGTGATCGAAGCCGCTGTTTTCATTTATGGCATGCAGAAACTGATTGAATGTCAGTTCGCCTTCTCCAATCGCAACGAAATCCACGGAAAACCTGGAAAGAAAGTATTCATAATCGTAACACACTTCCGGGCCGCCCCAGATGACGATGGCTTTTGTTGATGATTTGATTCTTTCGGTCAGTTTGGTGATGACAGTAATATTCCATATATATACGCTGAAGCCTATGATATCCGGAGAGAAAGAGACGATCTTATCGAAAATATCGTCGACGTTTTCCTTGATATTTGTTTCTAAGAGGTCGACAGGAAAATCGCAGTTTGCTTTCAAAAGCCTGACCGCGACATTCTTATGGATATATTTGGCATCAATTGCGACCAACAGGGTTTTCATTTTCATCACCGATACCATTTTAACAGAAAAACGGATTTATGCCATATGCTTATCCTAATATGATATACTATAAACGGTGATGATGGCATGAATAAATTCAAGGTCGTATCTTCCTATGAACCAACCGGCGATCAGCCGGAAGCCATTAGGAAATTGACGGAAAATCTTAGAAGCGAAATGAAAGAACAGGTATTGCTTGGTGCGACCGGTACCGGCAAAACCTATACCATTAGTAAGGTCATCGAACAGGTTCAGAAACCTGTTTTGGTCCTTGCCCACAACAAAACCTTAGCTGGGCAGCTTTATTCGGAATTCAAGAGTCTGTTTCCTGAAAACAGGGTCGAATATTTCATATCCTATTATGACTACTATCAGCCGGAAGCTTATGTTCCCGGGGCAGATCTTTATATTGAAAAAGACGCGAAAATCAATGATGAGATCGATGAGATGCGACACGCTGCCACATCTTCGCTTTTGGAAAGAAAAGATGTCATCGTGGTGGCCTCCGTATCATGTATTTACGGTATCGGAGATCCCGAGGAATACAAAAACGGAATGGTAACACTCAGAGCGGGGGACAATTCCGGACGGGACAAACTTTTAGAGAAACTGGTCAACATCCTCTATGTGCGTAACGACATCGATTTTTCCCGCGGAAGTTTTCGGGTGCGCGGGGATGTTGTGGAAATCATGCCGCCATACGAAGAAAAGACAGCCATCAGGGTCGAATACGATTTTGACACGATTGAAAGGATTCGGTCATTCAATATCGTTACCGGAGAAATCATCGAAGACTATCAGATTGTATCAGTGTTTCCCGCTTCCCACTTTCTTACCAACCGCAATAAACTCGACGAAGCGCTTACCAGGATCAAAGACGAACTGGACGAGCGGGTCGCATATTTCAAAAACAAAGCCATGCCCTTGGAAGCGGAAAGAATCGAGCAAAGAACGATATACGATTTGGAAATGATCAGGGAGATCGGTTCTTGCGGTGGCATCGAAAACTATTCCCGTCATCTGGCACTACGCAAAGAAGGGGAGACGCCATCTGTCTTGATTGATTTTTTCCCTTCTGATTTTCTGCTTGTGGTGGACGAATCTCATGTGACATTGCCACAGGTGAGAGGTATGTTCAACGGCGACAGATCCCGTAAACAAACCCTGGTTGATTATGGCTTCCGCTTGCCTTCTGCACTTGACAACCGGCCATTAAATTTTGATGAATTCCTATCAAAAATAAATCAGGCCATTTACGTATCTGCCACCCCGGGGGATTTTGAAATGGAAAGAGCGGATGCCGTTGTCGAGCAAATAATCAGGCCGACAGGCCTCTTGGATCCATATGTCGAAATCAGGCCGGTAGCCGGCCAAATCGACGATCTAATCGGCGAGATCGAGAAAACGATCGCTAGGAACGAAAGATCCCTTATTACGACTTTGACAATCAAGATGAGTGAAGATCTGACCGATTATCTGAAAAGTCTCGGATATAGAGTCAGATATCTACATTCCGAGATCAAGTCGCTTGAAAGAATGGAAATCATTCGCAGCTTACGAATGGGGGATTTTGACATTTTAGTTGGAATCAATCTTCTCAGGGAAGGCCTGGATTTGCCGGAAGTATCCTTCATCGGTATTCTGGATGCGGACAAGGAAGGTTTTCTCCGCAGCACGAGATCGCTGATTCAAACCATCGGTCGAGCCGCAAGAAATGTTAACGGTAAGGTTGTAATGTACGCTGACACATTGACCGATTCAATTAAAAACGCAATTTCCGAAACCAACCGACGCCGACAGATTCAGGAAGAATATAACAAGAGAAACGGCATCATTCCCCAGACGATCCTTAAACCGATTCCCGAAGCGATTTCGATCAAAATGGCGGAAGAGGACAAGACAAAAGCGTTTGGAAAATTGCCAATAGAGGAACTCAAACGAAATATCGATATTTTGGAAAAACAAATGTTGCAAGCCGCAAAGGAATTGGATTTTGAAAGAGCTGCGGAACTGAGAGATGTCATTTTCGAATTAAAAAAGGAGATCGGATGAAGAAACTTTGGTTCATTCTGGCGATTCTGTGGACGGCCGTCATATTTTCATTTTCCCGGGCTACCGGTGACGAGTCCTCGTCATTGAGTCTTTGGATAACCGAAAGGGCGAAACCGATCTGGGATTATCTTTTTTCTATGCACCCGATCGATTTGGATACTCTTCATATGATAATAAGGAAAGCGGCTCATGTGTTTGAATTTTTGGTCTGTGGCGTATTTTGGTCGCTAGCCATGCCTGGCAGGGGATACAAGATTGTCATTCTTCTTTCAATTGGCTTGTGTATTTCTTTGTTTGACGAGCTTGGTCAGATCTTCGTTGAAGGCCGATCAGCCAGTCTGGTTGATGCTTTGGTGTTTGACTTACCGGGATTCATTGTCGGAATTCAGGCCGGAATATGGAAAAAACAAACAAAATAAACAAAAAGCGTCCAAAAAGGGCGCTTTTTTAATGAAATCAATAAGAAAGTTCATAAATTTTATAAAAATATTAAAATAATGCTTGATTTTTGAAAACAAATTGAATATAATTAAGTTGCAAGTTGAAAATATGAAAGGTTTTGATAGAAGATGAGCATTGAAACATTGAAGAAATTATCGAACAAGGAGATATCCGTTAAGAAAGCTTATGCCAGTCTGTATGAAGCGGAAAAAAGTCCAAAAAAACACCGGGCGTCATTCGTTAAACTGCGGATAACGATTCCTGAAGAAAAAGGCGTCAACAGATTTCTTGCTTTCCTGTTTTTCTGCCCCATTCCGATTTTCATTTTCCGATGGGCCTTAAGATTGGCCAAGACAGATTTGCAAGCGGAATCCGGCTTATCCAAGAAAGACATTATCGAGCTGGTTTCGACGAAAGACATTTTCATAGACGTCAAGACCGAAAGCGGAGAGAAAATAAGAATAAGAACATTTTGATTTCAAACGGGGGTGATCCTGAATGAATCACGAGGAATATAAAACAAGAAAAAGTTTAGACTTTTGCAAAGGATCTCTGGCAAACAAACAAATTACACCGATTTTGCCGAGATTACTCACAGAAGGAAAAGAAAGTAGTATCAAGGAGGGATAAGAAATGAGAAAACATCTGAATGCCATGTCGCAGACAAATAGAGCAGAATCAGTATACAAGAAAACAGTGTCTCCGGAAATGGCCGAATTGTTTCAGAGATTTGTTTCAGTAGCTTCATTACACGACGCCAAATAATATTCATAAAATAAAAAGGAGTAATCAAGATGCCAAAGATGGAAATTAAAAGGGAAGGGTTGAAAATGTTAAAAGAAATCACAAAAGGCAAAGCCAAGTACCCGGTGATATCCGAATGCCCTGTTTGCAATCATGATTTGATTGTTGAAGGACTGGTCTGCGAAAACTGTGGGACTAGAATCGAAGGACAGTTCACACTTTCGAAATTCAATTACCTCGATACGGAAAAACTGTATTTCATCGAAGTGTTTGTCAAAAACCGCGGAAATATCAAAGCGGTTGAAAAAGAGATGGATCTCAGTTATCCGACGATCAAAAAAATGCTTGATGACGTGATAGCCGGACTTGGCTACCAGCCTGATTCGGTTCAGCAAGAAGAACAGGAGCAGGAAGAAAAAGACGAAAACCAGTCGTCAAGATTGGATATTTTGGAGAAACTGAATTCCGGCGCACTTAAAGCCGATGAAGCAGCCGAAATGCTAAAAAAACTCAAAGCGAGGAGAGGTTGAAATGTCAAAAGATAAAATGAAGGAAGAAAGACTTAAAATATTGGAAATGCTGTCCCAGGGTAAAATCACTCCCGAGCAAGCTGAATCGTTGCTTGCGGCGCTGAACGAGTCCGGTGATGCGACAAACGAAACATCGGCCTTGACACCAGGAAAAAAGACGGCGTTTCGCATGTTGAAAATTCAGGTCGACAGCGCGGACGGCGATGAAGTAAGAATTCAATTGCCAATCGAATTTGCCAAGTTGCTCAAAAACAACAAACTCAACATCAATGGCCTTGACGACATGGACATCGATGTCGACGCGTTGATCCAGATGATCAACGCCGGCGCCAATGGTGAACTTGTCAATGTCAGATCTTCCGACGGCGACATCGTAAAGATTTTTGTCGAATAACATTCGGTGAGCCACCATGGGAGATGCTGTTACAACCAAAACCAGCGTGTTTCGCAACAAGAATTTTTCATTGCTATTCTCGGGCGTATTGGTTTCTAACGTTGCCCATGTGCTATTCAGTTTTGCTATCAGCCTGTTTGTATTGAAACTATCAAAACAGCAATACAGCCAGGAAACAGCAGCTATGATTCAAGCGTGGTATTTGGCCCTTTCAGGAATAATCCTTGTTTTGCTTATTCCGATCGGAGGGGTTATGGCGGACAGGATGAACAAGGTGAAGATCATGTATGTCACCGACTTCATCCGCGGGTTCACCATTATAGCAAGTGCGTTATCACTGATCCTTTTCGATGCCGTTTTGCCGAAATTAATCGTTCTTTTTGCAATGAACACGGTTTTGAGCATCAACTCATCGATCTTCAACCCTGCATCCTCGTCGCTTCTGCGTTTCATCGTAAGCGACGAGGAATTGCAGCCGGCTGCGTCGTACCTTCAGGGATCCAACAGTTTCCAGTCGATTATCGGAGTGTTGCTTGGCGGTATCATGTATGCTTCGATGGATATTTTTTGGATATTCATCATCAATGGCATCGGATACATCATTTCAGCCATAACCGAGATATTTATCCATTACGACAGAAGCCAACAAAAGACCGGAGAAATGACAATAAAAGGATCGGTATCCGATATTAAAGACGGACTTAAATACCTGATATCCGTTAAACCGATTTTCATAACCATGCTGATGGCTCTCGGGATGAATTTCTTTCTGACACCGATCTTCAGCAACGCGTTCCCGTATTTTATTCAATTTGATTTTCCGACAAACCCATCGTATCTATTTGATTCATTTATGAGTCCTTCCAACTGGTACTCCGTATTTTCCGTGTCTTTATCGCTTGCGGCAATTATCATGTCGCTTGTGATGTCGCATCAGAAAACCAAGGAATCCTATGCTCCGGGGCTTAAGAAAGCCATAGCATTGTTTACGGCAGTATTAGTCACCATATCAGCTATCATGATTGGATACTATCTGGAATGGCTACCGATAAATTTTGTTCTTATTTCAATTGTTGTCGTAATGTTTATGGGCGGTCTGACAACGACGGCTTTCAATATTCCGGTAAACTTGATAATACAAAAAAACGTCAGTCGGGAACAACTCGGAAAAGTAAGTTCCGTAACAACGGTTCTGGCAATGGCTCTTGTACCGGTAGCCTCGCTTATCGCCGGAGTTCTTATTTCTCAGGTGTCAGTGATGTCGTTGTACGTGTTTTCATCGGTCGGAGTCATAATTGTCATGTTGCTGTATGTGATAAACAAAAAGGTCAATTCTGTTTGATAATTCGCTTTTAAAGAGTCCGGATATAATCCGGCTCTTTTTTTTATTTACCGGAGTGCTTCTTACGCAAAGTCAAAAAAAATGGTATAATTATTATGATATGAATCCTTGTGGAGGAAAAGATGAAGTCGATACGCGAACTTTATAAAATCGGCCATGGGCCATCGAGTTCGCATACGATGGGGCCGGAAAAGGCCTGTGAACTGTTCAAAGAAAGATATCCAGAAGCTATACGGTTCAAGGTGACGCTTTATGGATCTTTGGCCATGACTGGAAAAGGGCATCTTACCGATTATATAGTCAAGAAGAAACTCGGAAATGTCGAAGTGATATTCGATGATCAACAAGTCCTGTGGCATCCAAATACCATGGACATCACCGGGTATGATGATGAAGGAAGAATTTTTTTCATGCGCGCCTACAGCATAGGCGGCGGGAGCATCCGTATCGACGGAGAAGAACTTGATTCTTTACCTGAGGTGTATCCGCACAGTTTTTTTGAAGATATCCGTAAATATTGTGAAGATAATAAAATAAGTCTCTTCGATTATGTCAAACGTTTTGAAGACCTAGGAATCATGGATTTTCTTGGCAAAGTGTACGACACGATGATGGAGACAATTGACCTAGGTTTGACGACAACAGGTTTTCTGCCGGGCGAACTTCATCTAAAAAGAAAAGCTCAATTCCTTTGGGACAATAAGCTGGCGAACGAAAACCAAGAAGTAACAAGAACCAGAATAATCAGTTCGTTTGCCTATGCGACCGCCGAGGAGAATGCATCAGGCGGAATTGTTGTAACTGCGCCTACTTGCGGATCCGCAGGAGTTGTTCCGGCCGTTCTTCGTTATCTACGCGACCGCGACGGATATGATCGTGAAAAATGTCTGGAAAGTCTTGCGGTAGCAGGCATCATCGGCAACGTGATCAAACACAATGCATCGATAAGCGGAGCAATTGCCGGCTGTCAGGCGGAAATCGGCAGTGCTTCCGCCATGGCTTCCGCCATGCATTCTTATTTACTGGGAATGAGTCTCGGACAGATCGAATATGCGGCGGAAATATCCATGGAACACCATCTTGGTTTGACTTGTGATCCGGTGCTTGGATACGTGCAGATTCCATGTATCGAAAGAAATGCTGTCGGAGCCTTGCGGGCTACCGATTCCAGCAGACTGGCTTTTTTCCTTTCACAATCAAGAAAGATATCCTTGGATATGGTAATTGACACCATGTATCAGACCGGAAAGGATATCCATACAAAATACCGGGAAACCGGCATCGGCGGATTGGCGCTATTGTATCAAAAAATCAAGGACGAGAAGGAGCAATGACAATGGAAGAATATACAAATTCATATATTGTCGAAGCCATCGACCTTACCCATGACGCCATGGGCGTATGTAAACTGGAAGACGGATATACGGTTTTTGTCGAGGATCTTCTCAAAGGAGAAACCGCCGAAATAATCATCACAAGAAGAAAAAAGAATTACGGTTTTGGCAAAATAGTCCAAAGGATTACCAAAAGCCCGTTCCGTGTGATGCCGAAATGCCAGCATTTTGCCGAATGCGGAAGTTGCGGTCTTATGCATATGGATTACGATGTGCAACTGAGTTTCAAGAAATACCGGGTCGAGACCAGCATCAGGCATGTGCATGCGGATAGCGCAACAATCAAGGATATGCTTGGTATGACCAATCCTTATAATTACCGCAATAAAGTGGAGATTAAATTCGCTCAAGGGGAAAAAGGAATCGAAGCCGGATTCTTTCAGGCCAAATCACATACACTTGTGAATTTGCAAGAATGTCATATCATGGCCAAACGGTCTTTCGAGACTTTGACTCTGATAAAAAACATTTGTAACGAATTGAAAATAAAGGCTTACGAAGAAAAAAAAGCGGGAGGAGTTCTCCGGTCCGTTGTTATTAAGGAATCATATGCTACCGGTGAAATCGTCTTGTTGTTCAATACGGCAAAAGAGTTTCCGGAAGCTAAGACCTTTGTCGCCAAACTTTTGGCGAAAATACCGGAAATATCCGGAATCGGCTATACCATTACCGATGACGAATCGGCAATGTCAACCGATCCGATCGTCATGATGCATGGAAACGATTATCTGACGGACGTGATCAACGGTATCACTTACAAGATCGGCATGCGTTCCTTTTTCCAGACAAACACGGCCCAAACGGAAATTCTGTATGCCAAAGCCATGGAGTATGCCGGGCTCAACAAACACGAAAAATTGATAGACGCATATTGCGGCATCGGATCGATCGGATTGCAAGCGGCTTCTCAGTGCTACAAAGTATTCGGAATCGAAATCATCAGATCATCGATCCGGGATGCAAAGAACAATGCTTCCATCAACAAAATCAAGAATGCTTTCTTTGAAGTGGGCGATGTCGAGACCGTCTTGGAAAAATGGAAAAAATTCAATTTCGATGTCATTGTTGTCGATCCGCCCAGAAGAGGATGTTCCCAGGGATTCATCAATGCTCTTCTGACAATGAAGATCCCGCGCATAGTATATGTGTCCTGCGACCAAGCCACTCTGGCGAGAGACATAGCCTTGTTGGAAGATGGCGGGTATCAGATGGTTGAAGTAACTCCAATCGACATGTTCCCCCAGACAATCCACGTTGAAACTATCACATTGCTTTCTCTAAAAACCGCTTAACAAAGCCATTCGTATAATAAGACAAGAAGCATTTATCCCTTAAAAACTGGGTTAAATGCTTCTTTTTTTGTTTTTGCCCAATGTGGAAACATATCAAAATCAATGTGGAAACATCAAACTATGCTCTAAGCATATATTTTCTTGTGTGTGTAAACATCAAATCTCTAAAAAATTATATCACGATAACCCGATATAACATCTTAGCTAAGCCATCGGGTGCGTGATATGTTTCCACAATGATAGGTTCAGTTTTTAAGAACTCAAAACGTCGTTCTTTGAACTCATTGTCTGAATAATTCTTGGTTCCAGCAATACAGTATACAATCTCATTTGGACTTACGGATATCATTTTATATATGAATGTACTCAAAATCTCTGAATCAAGTTCATCGATGACTAGATTCTTTTTACCTAGAATCTCGTTGATTTTATCCATACGTTTTCTGGTGTCATAGTTTTTCACATGTTCAAGTTCAAGTTTGTTAATCTCTGCTGTTAGAACTTTAAGTCGATCGGAGTATTCACGGTACTTTGCATTAAATATTGATTCTGGAATATCGGGTGCTTTTACCTTCGTATCAATTAGATTTGATAATGCTATTTCGTTTTCATCTCTTTCTAATGTTAACTTTTCAATGATATTTTGGACATCATCGACTTTGATGGTTGATTTGATAACCCTTTGAATGGTTGACATGATGTCTAAATCTTTTAAGAAAACTTTGTTTAGCATATGAATTGTTGTTGCTTCGATAAGATCTTGACGGCTTGCCTTTGCATTACAATTTGCTTTACCATCAATGTAGCTACCACATTGTTGCATGATCCTTTGTGATGGCTTACCGTAGTTCCAATAACGTCTTTTTAATGTTCGTCCACATTCGCTGCAGATAATCATTGCCGTCAAAGGATATGTTCTACTATATTTGGAGAGGTTTTTATCCTCGCCAATTCTAACCTTAGCTCTATCTTTTCTAATGCGTTGAGCAAGTTCAAATGTCTCTCTATCGATGATTGCTTCATGACTGTTTTCTGTATAATAAGTAGGTGCGTGATTTTTATTCTTAACTCTTGTATGACTCAGGTAATCGATACTGATTGTTTTTTGCTGCAGCATGTCACCCATGTATTTCTCATTCTTTAGAATGGTTGTAATAGTTGAAAGTCGCCATTCTGTTTTACCAGCACCTGTCTTAGCACCCATCTCAACGAGTTGCTCCGCAATTTTAGCCGGACCGACCCCACTAATGTATAAGTTGAATATGAGTTTAACGATTTGAGCCTCTTCAGGCACAACCACTAGGTTACCGCCTTTTTTATCCTTTGTGTAACCTAAGAAGCGTTGATGGTTGATTATAGGTACACCTTCTCTAAAACGGCGTTGAACATTCCATTTCACGTTTTCTGATACGTTTCTTGCTTCCTCCTGTGCCATTGATGACATGATGGTCAGAAGAAACTCTACTTTAGGATCTAGGGAACTAATGTTTTCTTTTTCAAAAATAATCTCTACATTGATTTGTCTTAACTCTCTAATGTAGTTTAGTGCATCTACAGTGTTTCTTGCGAATCTGGATATCGACTTTGTTAAGATGATATCGATTTGTCCAGCACGTGCTTTATCAATCATTAAATTGAATTGTTTTCTGTTCTTTGTACTAGTCCCACTGATGCCCTCGTCAGCGTAGATGCCTTCAAAAATCCAATCTGGATTCTTTGTAATTCGTTGTGTATATTCATCTCGTTGAGCTTCATAACTTGTTTTTTGTTCTAAGTTGTCTGTCGATACTCGGACATAGGCACATACTCGTTTTTTGGTAATTTGGTTATTGATTTGATCCAATGTGTAATGTGTCTTTGGTTGGATGATTCTTACGGTTTTGTTTTTCATATTTTGACCGCTCCTTTCGTTAGTATATACATCACTCAAAAAGCAATGAATAGCAAGTCAATAATGACTTAATCATTGCTTTTTCTAATATCGCTTGTAATACCATAGGTTGCAGCTAGCTTACTGATGATAATACTAAATTCATCGATCGTGATAAGTTTTTGATTAAATAGCTTCACTATGATTGACTTAGCTATATTAAACTTCATTTCAGAACTAATAATTATACTCATTTTTATTGATATAGATGCAAAGAAAAAAGGAATCGCCTAAGCAATTCCTTTAAAAGGATCTATCGTCAATTTGATCATATGACAACAACCGTCTGATTTACCAACATCAGTTTATCACATTTGAAAAACCAAAACTATATGCTTAGTGCATAATCGTTAGAAGAAGTTTTCAATGATTAAATCTTTTTTGAGTGTTGAAGCATATACACCTTTAAAGATTAGATTTTCAGCATTAGCTTTTGTAAAATAAAGAGGCTCTTCATTGATGAAAAAGAAACCCCCATGATCTTTGTTAAAATATACTTTCGAGACATAAACTCTATCGTAGTACTCAAATAACATGACACGGTTCTTTTGATTCTTTTGAGTTCTCCAGAAGAAGTCGATTTCAAGATCGCTTTTCTTATATGCGATCATATCGTCATTTATAGTCGATATAGTTAATTGCATTGATGGTACTATCTTGCCATCTATATGTTCAAAGGTTCTAAATGTTAGAGCCTTTTCGTTTCTATTTGAATAGGGATTTCCGATAATGTCATCCACACGGACATTATAAAAACCTGACAGTGTAATGAGGTCATGAATACTAATCTCTCTAGCACCAGATTCATAGTTGACATAACCTTGTCTCGATTTACCGATGATTTGTGCAACTTGAACTGTAGATAAATTATTAGCAAGTCTGAGTCTTTTTAAATTTTCACTGATGAAAAGATTATTAAAATCATCATCTGATAATAGTTGATAGTTCATTATTCACCTCTTTAATCTTTATATTTATATTATAGAGCAACAAATGTGGCTTGGTCAATATTTTTGCTTACAATAATTAATACAGAGTGTATCAATTACATGCAAACACAGGAAAGTAATAACTCTCTTTGTTGCAACTTATAAAATAAGTAGAGAAGTCATTTTTTGAATGCTTTTCTTTATTTATAATCATAGGCACCAGGTGAAATGTGCATAAAGGAGGAAAAAGTAACGAATGTATGAAGAGGATTCAAAGTACTCAAAACAGAAACCACATGTACCATTGGTTCGTGATTACCTAAAAATATATCGCAACAAAATGGGTTATTCAGCTGAATACTTATCTAGAGAACTTGATGTTTCAGCAGTCTACTACAGACAAATTGAAGGCGGTCAAAGAGGTAAAAGGCTACCTATTGAGTTAGTGATTAAACTAATAATTCTGCTTAACGTTGATCCACTTGAGTTTCTAAAAGCAGAAGCCAGGTATTTGAGTGCGTATGAAGAACTTAATGGAATTAAGAAATACAAAAAGATTAGGTGGTAAAATTGACCATCTATCTAGTTTTTCAAAAATAAACGAATGAATAAAAAAGATAAAGAAAGGTAAAAAGATGTCATCTAAAGAAGGGTTTATACGACTTACAAAAAAGTATTTAGAAGATGCTGATGTAAGTATGACGACTAAGCAATCCTATGAAAGGATCCTTCAGCAATTTGTCGATTATGCCAACACACTGTCTGATTTACCAACTCGCAGTGATATTATGGCTTATCGAGATCATCTTTTTAAACGCAAGCTCGAAGAGACGACCATTAAGTATCACCTGGTAGTGGTACGAAATTTCTACCGTTGGTTTCATACAAACGGTCATGGAGCAAATCCATCGGAGGGGATTAAAAGTCCAAAGATTGAAAAGAAGTTCAAACGTGCGCATTTATCTGAAAGTGAATCCAGACAGTTATTAAAACTGGCTCAAATCAATTCAGACAAGAACATCATTAAGTATAGAGACTATGTCATGGTTTTACTAATGCTAACAACAGGTATGCGAACTGTAGAAATTGAACGTGCAGATGTTAGTGATTTAAACGTAATTGATGATGGTGAAATACTTTATGTACATGGAAAAGGGAAAACGTCTAAAAGCTCGTTCGTTCGACTATCACCCTTAGTGAATAAAGCAATTGAAACATACATCATGAAAAGAAGTGACCAGTATGAACCATTATTTATTGATCATAAACCTAAATATTTAGGTCAAAGAATGAAAACCAGAAACATAAGACGAATTATCAAGGATCTACTCAGAGATATTGGATTTGATGATGATAAGCATACAGCACATAGTTTAAGACATACAACTGCAACATTAGCAAGACAATATGGAGCAAACAAGGATGACACCCAAAAGATTATGCGTCATTCAGATCCAGCAACAACAGAGATTTATATGCATGCGGAAATCAAAAGTCAGCATGTTTATGAACATGTTATTGCACAAAAGCTGCTCAATCAAGAAGAAGATGAAGACAAGAAAAACTGAAAAAGAAATGAAAGGATAAGTTATGATCAAAGAATTTCACAACAATCGGTATGGGAAAGTTCGAACAGCGATCATTGATGATCAACCCTGTTTTAACTTAAAAGATTTAACCCATATTTACGGTATAAAAAATATCAACGATTTTCGCTCTAGAATTCCATCAAATGCAGTTAAAACCCTTGAGGTAAAAGACTTAAACGGAGCATCTAAGAATAAGTATTTCATAATCGCTGACTATTTAAGTAGTTGTATGTTTCAATCAACCAAAACTGAAGCTGAAGCAATCAGTGATTGGCTATACCGTACTGTTTTACCAAATCTGGTTAAATACCAAAAATATAATGTCGATGAATTTAAAGATCCAGATGTGGCATTATCATTTTTAGAGGAGTTTGAGGATTTAAGAGTTAGACACAGTGTTATTGAAACACAACTCAAACTCAATGCACCAAAGATTAAATATATTGATCGTTTACTAGGAACTGGAAGTGCTACTGATTTGGATATGGTTCATGAAGTTATTAAATATCATGGACTAAAAAGTACAGAGCTCTTAAAAATACTTAGAGCTAAAAGAATCTTAGATGATTCTAATGTCCCGTATCAGGAGTATTGTGATAAAAAGTATTTCAGAGTTGTTGAAGCTAAAGTTGTGAGTGAAGGAAGTACAGTCACATCACAAAGAACCTATGTGTACCGAAGCGGTATTACATTTATTGAACGCATATTAAAAGAATACCAAGGAGCAAAAGATGATAAACGAAATTAAGCGTCAAGAACCAACACGCGATTATTACAAATTAGAAGAAGTTGCAGACATATTAAGAGTATCAAGAAGAACGTTATCAACCTATATCAAAAAAGGAAAACTACATGCATTTAAGATCGGACCAGGGTGGAGAGTATCGAAAGAAAATCTCGTAAAGTTTATTGATGAGCTTCATAAAACAAGCAAAAATAAATAATGATTTATTACGCCGATAATGTGTGTATCAGGGCTATAAAAATGGAAAACATAGGAAGCAAAAGATAATGATATACAGAAGCATGCTATCAATAGAAATAGGAAAATGGCATGCTTTTTGTAACGTGAAAGGACTAAAATAATGGCGAGACCGTTCAAAATGGGACTGCAATACTTCCCACTTGATGTGAATTTTTTTGAAGATGAAAAGATAACGGATTTAAATTTAATGTATGGAGTCATGGGCGAGATGGTATACATCCGCCTTTTAACCATGATTTATGCGCATGGGTATTATTTAGAGATGACAACGGAGCAAGCAGCAAAAGCACTAATAAAGAGTATAGGTAATGCGTGGGCTCCAAGTGTGAATGAAATAGAAAAAATCATTTTAAGGGCCGGTTTTAACGGGCTATTTGATAAAGAACTATTAAGCATCGGTGTGTTCACTTCAAAAGCGATACAGCGGCAGTTTACGCTTTCTACAAGGCGCAGACGTGGAATTGAACATCAGAAGTATTGGTTATTGGATCAACAAACCATGCTTGAGTTGAATAATTTCTACAAAAAGACACCACAAGTTAATGCGGACAATAACCCGAGTTCAACCGTAGTTATTGATAACAGTAATGATACTTCAAGTGATGTTATTGATAGCAATAATGACACTTCAACTGAGGTTATTGCATACAAAAGTACACAAAAAGAAAAAGAAAAGAAAAAAGAAAGAGATAAAGAGGATAAAAAGGATAAAGGGGTATATTCACTTCCTAATTATCACTTCATCACAAAAGCAATCATCAGAAGCCAGTATATCGAGGATGGAACATTAGAAATTGGTAAATACAATAAGCTCTTTGATGAAGCAGTATCTATTTATGGATTTGATGATGTCTTAGCAGCTATTGATTACATAGTAAGTTATTCAAAAAGAACAGAAACACCTATTGAAGATAAGTTTAGCTTCATGCGTAAGTCTTTAATGAACAATCTTGAGATGTTTCAAAGAAGAAGGGAGCATGGTCATGAATCAATCGAAGACTGGTTTAAACGACTCGTTTTATAAATGGATAGATCAAGTAAGGCGATCTAAAAGAAAGCTACCTGAGCTTCAAGAAAAACTTGAATATTACAAAGTTAAACTCATAGGTTACCATGGGATCACTTACGATCAGATTGGATCAGGAACTTCAAACAAAAATGGCGATGAGAATCTCCTTTACTGGATTGATAAGATTAATCAGGTTGAAGATGAACTAGAAGTAAATAATGAAGTACTCACGAAGTATGAAGATTTCAAAAACTCACTTAAAGATGAACTAAAGATTATCCTTGATTCACATATTAATAGGAGTAATGTGCTAGTAATTCTTGAAGAATTAGGGTTAAAAAGGAGTTCATACAACCAAAAAAAGGAAGAAGTCATTAGATTGTGGCTAGTTTATAATAATAAAGGGTTTTCTCAAAACTGACACAAGATAGCCTTTAATTGCAACAAGATGTCGTTTTTTGCATATAAATAGTGTATAATGTTTATAATATGTTTAACGAAATAATTGACTATTTTTACAAATCAAGAAGGGGGCATTTTTATGTCTAATAAAAAAGAACAAGAACGCGCAGAACTCCATAAAACAATATGGCAAATTGCAAACGATTTAAGAGGTTCAGTAGATGGTTGGGATTTTAAGCAATACGTACTAGGAATGCTCTTTTATCGCTTTATATCAGAAAACTTAGTAACTTACATTGATAAAAACCAAAAAGCATCAGGTGATGTACAGTTTAGTTATGAAAAATTGTCTGATGAAGATGCTGAAACAGCAAGAGAACAAGTAGTATCTGAAAAAGGTTTTTTTATTCTTCCAAGTGAACTTTTCTCAAACGTCGTTAAAAAAGCAGATCAAGATGAAAACTTGAATGTTACTTTAGAAAAGATTTTTAAAGATATTGAATCATCAGCAAGTGGTACAGAATCAGAGAAGAATATGAAAGGTTTATTTGATGACATAGATGTTAACTCGAATAAGCTTGGTGGCACTGTAGTTGAAAAGAATAATCGATTAAGAAAACTCATGAAAGCAATTGATGATTTAAAACTTGGCAAATACGAAGATAATACGATTGATGCATTTGGAGATGCATATGAGTTCTTAATGACCATGTATGCAGCTAATGCTGGTAAATCTGGTGGTGAGTTCTTTACACCACAAGAAGTTAGTGAGTTATTGACAAGACTAGCGCTCATTGATTTTGGTAATCAATATACAGATAAAGATGGGAAAGTAGTAGTTCCAGATAAGACACATGTAGAAAAAGTCTATGATCCAGCATGTGGTTCAGGTTCTCTACTTTTAAAGTTCGCTAAGATACTAGGAAAAGATAACGTAGAACTAGGATTCTTCGGACAAGAAATTAATTTAACAACTTATAACCTTGCTAGAATTAATATGTTCTTACACGATATAAACTTTGAAAAATTCAGCATTGGTTATGGTGATACATTGCAAAGTCCTATACACTGGGATGATAAACCTTTTGATGCTATCGTCTCAAACCCACCTTACTCTATTAAGTGGGAAGGTGATGCGAATCCATTATTGATTAATGATGAGAGATTTGCACCTGCAGGAGTACTAGCGCCTAAATCAAAAGCTGACTATGCATTTGTCATGCATATTTTAAGTTGGTTGTCTTCAAATGGTACTGCATCGATTGTTGAGTTCCCAGGGATTTTATATCGTGGTGGAGCAGAACAAAAAATAAGAAAGTATCTAATTGATAACAATTATGTAGACTCAATTATTCAATTACCATCAGATCTATTCTTTGGTAGTACAATCTCAACAGCTATCATGGTATTAAGAAAAAACAAAAAGGACAACAAGATCCATTTTGTTGATGCGAGTAAAGAGTTTGTCCGAATCGATATTAAGAATAAATTATCTCCAGCAAATATAACAAAGATTTTAGACTCTGTTCGCTACAAAACAAATAGTGATCATTTTTCAAAATATGTTGATGTAAGCGATGTAGTTGAAAAAGAATATAATCTAGCGGTTAATACTTATATTGAAACGGAAAACAATGATGAAATTGTTGATATAACAAAACTCAATTTAAAAATATCTGAAATAGTTAAAAAAGTAGATTCATTAAGAAAATCAATTGATTCAATAGTAGCTGATCTAGAAGGTGACAGTGAATGAGTAAAATTGTGGAACTTATAAAAGATTATTGCCCTACCGGTGTTCAAAAAAAATCGCTTGCGGAAATTGGAGTCATATTAGGTGGTATGTCAGGAAAATCAAAAGATGATTTTGCTGGTGGTAATTCAAAGTACATTACTTATATGAATATATACAAAAATCCAAAAACTGACTTAAATGTGATTGACTACGTAAATATAAAGGAAAATGAAAATCAACATCAACTTAAAAAGGGAGATGTATTATTTACAGGTTCCTCTGAAACACCAGATGAATGTGGAATTTCTTCTGTGGTTTGCGATGAAGTGCTAGAACCTATTTATTTAAATAGCTTTTCTTTTATTTTTAGAACTGAAGAAGGTATTTTTAACCCCCATTTTTTAAAGCATCTTTTCAGAAGCTATGAAATAAGAAATCAAATAGGAAAAACAGCCAATGGAGTAACAAGATATAACGTTTCAAAAAAACTCTTTGCCAAGGTCGAAATACCAATTCCACCTATGGAAGTCCAAAATGAGATAGCGCGAATTTTGGACAATTTTTCAGAGCTAGAAGTAGAGCTAGAAGCAGAGCTAGAAGCAAGAACCAAACAGTACGAATATTATCGCAACAAACTTCTTGATTTTTCCACTGGTTCGGTAGGAGTACCAAGAATTGATGTGATGCTAGCTGATTTATGCCCCATGGGTGTAGAATTAAGAACTATTGAAGATGTCGGAACATACCGACGAGGTTCTTTTCCACAACCCTATGGACTAGCGAAATGGTATGATGATGAGAATGGTATGCCATTTGTACAGGTTGTAGATGTGGAAAACGATAAGTTTCTATTGACACCAGACACAAGGAGAAAAATCAGTATTGAAGCACAAAAAATGAGTGTATTTGCACCAATCGGAACACTGATAGTTACCATTCAAGGAACAATTGGACGGGTTGCCATTACTCAATATGAAGCATATATCGATAGAACTCTACTTGTTTTTAAAGAAACAGATAAAAATATAAACAAAAAATTTTTAGCGTATGTATTAAAACAAAAGTTTGCTCTAGAAGAAAAGACAGCTAGAGGAAGCACCTTAAAGACCATTACAAAAGAAGAGTTAAAAAACTTTCTGATACCTATTCCGCCATTAGAAATCCAAGAAGAAATAGTAAGAATACTGGATACTTTCAGTGAATACGTCACATCGATATCACAAGGATTACCTGCAGAAATCGCCGCAAGAAGAAAACAGTACGAATACTATAGAAATAAACTTCTCACCTTTTAAGGAGGTGCACATTTGGAACAAATGAAAATCATTGCACAACAAAGTGAATCCACAGTTGTAGCAGAATATCAATCACCAGGAAATAGGCAAACTGCATATCAAAGTGAACGTGATCTAGAATTAGCTTTAATTGCTCAACTTAAAAACCAAGGATATTCATTTATAAGTATCCATGGTAATGATGATCTCTTAAGTAACCTAAGAATTCAAATAGAAAAGCTTAATAAGTTTACTTTCACTGACAAAGAGTGGACTAAGTTTTTAAACGAATACTTAGATAATCCTATGCAGGGTATTGTTGAAAAAACAAAGAAGATCCAGGAAGATTTTATTTATCCGCTAAGAAGAGAAGACGGCTCTCTTTTTAACGTTTTTTTAATTGATAAGAAACATATCCACAACAATAACTTGCAAGTGATTCATCAATTTGAAGCTGATGGTAAATATAAGAATATATATGATGTAACTATTTTAGTTAATGGATTACCGCTTGTTCATATTGAATTAAAGCGTCGCGGTGTTTCTATTAAAGAAGCATTCAATCAGATTAACCGATATGAAAGAGAAAGCTTCTGGGTTGGTAATAGCTTGTATCAATATGCTCAAATCTTTGTCATTTCAAATGGTACCGATACTAAATACTATTCCAATACAACAAGAGAACTTGCATCCAAAGAAAACGTGAATAGTCAGTCAAATAAGAAAAAGACTAGCCACTCTTTTGAGTTTACAAGTTACTGGGCAGATGCTAGTAACAAGAACATCAAAGATCTAGCTGACTTTGCTTCCACGTTCTTTTCTAAGCACACACTCTTAAACATACTGACAAAATACTGTATATTCACGGTTGATGAGTCATTACTAGTTATGAGACCATACCAAATTGCAGCTACTGAAAAAATCATCAATCAAATCCATATCGCAAAAAACACTAGAAAAGTGGGTACGATTGATGCAGGTGGATACATTTGGCATACTACAGGTTCAGGTAAGACGTTAACATCATTTAAAACTGCAAGACTAGCTACTGAACTAGATTTTGTAAAGAAAGTTCTCTTTGTTGTCGATCGTAAGGATCTAGATTATCAAACGATGAAGGAATATGATAAGTTTGAAAAAGGTGCTGCTAACTCTAATACGAGTACTTCAGTGTTGAAGAAACAGTTAGAGAATCCTAATTCGAAGATTATCATTACAACCATTCAAAAACTTTCAATCTTTATAAAGAAGAATCCGAAACATGATATTTTCATGGATGATATTGTTTTAATTTTTGATGAGTGTCATCGTTCACAATTTGGTGAGATGCATTTAGAAATCATTAAAGCATTCAAGCGTTACTATATCTTTGGATTCACTGGTACACCGATATTTGCACTAAACACAACAACTCACAATAAGTTTCCAACACTTAAGACTACTGAACAGGTCTTTGGTCGAAAACTTCATACTTATACCATTGTTAATGCTATCCATGACGGTAATGTCTTACCATTTAGAATTGACTATCTAAACACTGCAAAAGCATCTGAAGCAATTGATGACAGCGAAGAAGTCTTTAACATTAAGCGTGAAGAGGCTTTATTAGATCCAAGAAGAATCTCAGAAAATGTTAAGTATGTTTTAGAACACTTCGCTCAAAAGACAAAGAGAAATGAAAAAGCGTATGATTTTAGTCGAACACTAAACATTGAAGAAGTTGCTAAAGCAAAATACCAGTCTATTTTAGATTCAGCTAAAGAAAAGAAACAATTATTAAAAATAACGGGCTTTAATTCTATCTTTGCAGTTGCGTCAATTGAAGCTGCTAAAAGATATTATGCAGAATTCAAGAAGCAACAAGAATTACTTATTCCGGATCAGAGACTGAAAGTTGCTATGATCTATAGTTATCAGGCTAATGAAGAGTTAGATGGAACTTATGAAGAAAATAACGAAAATACTGATAATCTAGATCAAAGCTCTAGAGATTTTTTAGCAAGTGCAATCGTTGATTATAATACAATGTTTGGCACAAGCTATGATACTTCAAGTGATAAGTTTCAAAACTATTATAAAGATTTAAGCTTAAGAGTTAAGAACAAAGAAATCGATCTTTTAATCGTTGTCAATATGTTTTTAACTGGATTTGATGCAACAACACTAAATACCATATGGGTAGATAAGAAGTTAAGAATGCATGGTCTAATTCAAGCATTCTCTCGTACAAATCGTATTTTAAACTCTATTAAGACATTTGGTAACGTTGTGTGCTTCAGAAATCTAGAACATCAAGTTAATGAGGCTATTAGTATTTTTGGTGATAAGGATGCGGGTGGCATTGTTCTGCTTAAATCATTTAACGAATATTACCATGGTTATGATGAATTTAAGGGTTATAAAAACCTTGTCCAAGAACTTTTAACAAAATACCCGATAGGACAAGATATCATTGGTGAACAAGCTGAAAAAGCATTTATTTCACTATTTAATCAAATATTGAAAACAAGAAACGTTTTACAAAGTTTCGATGACTTTAAAGGCAAAGAAATCATCAGTGATTTTGATTATCAAGACTATCAAAGTATGTACCTTGGTATATATGAAAAGATTAAGCGCACTAAAAAAGGTGATGCTGAATCTATATCTGAAGAGATTGAATTTGAAATCGAACTTGTAAAATCTGTAGAAGTTAACATTGATTACATATTGTTACTGGTTGCTAAATATCACGAAGATAATACACAAGATAAAAAAGTTGAAATCAATAAAGCAATTGATGCATCTCCGTCTCTAAGAAATAAGAAGGATTTAATTCTAAACTTTATAGATTCATTGAGAGTGGATGCTTCTGTAACAGATGAATGGAAATCATATATTAATAGCAAGAAAAAAGAAGAACTTGATAAGATTATTCAAGAAGAAGATCTTGTTCCAACTGAAACACTTAAATTCATCGACCAAGCATTCAAGACCGGAGAAATAAAAGAATCTGGCACTGCAATCGTAAAGGTTATGAAGCCTGTATCAATGTTTGGTAAAAACAATGGTGGAGTATCTAGAAGTCAAAAGAAACAAAGTGTCCTTGGCAAACTAATAGATTTCTTTAATAGATTCTTTGGATTATAACTGTATTATTTTTGTCGTAAGGAGAGCTGAAAATGTCACAAATTAAAGCAAAAACTATAGAAATATATCTGCCTACTGGAGATCCCAATAAGGTCTCTCATGCAAGAATAACTACTGAAGCTATTAGAATAGTCTTTTTGCAAAAATCAGAAATTGAAAACCAAAGAAAAGAACTCGAAAGAATGGGTTGTTACATCTTGGTTGGAAAAGATAAAGATGGTAATAATTCTGTATATATCGGTGAAACAGAGTCACTATATACTCGTTTAGTCCAACATAAGAAAGAGAAAGATTTTTGGGAAGCTGCCTATACTATTCAGAATTTAGGTGGAACATTTGATAAGGCGCACTTGACCTTCTTAGAGCAATTAATGATTGATAAAGCAAAAGAAGTAGATCGGTTTGTTGTGCATAATGGTAATGGTGGGAAATCAACAACTATACCTGAATCTAAGATGAATGAATGTTTCATTTACTTTGAGACCATTCAGACTCTTATCAAGTCGCTTGGATTTAGTGTTTTCGTACCAGAAATTGAAAAAGAAGAACTAGAAGAACATCCTCATTTTTACTTTCAAAATAAAGAGAAACTTTGGAATGCTGAAGGTGTATATGTCGATGAGAAATTTATCGTCTTAAAAGGTTCTATTACAAGAATGAATCCGACTAAGCACAAGCAAGATTCTAACGAACATAAATTTAGAGACAAATTAATTGATGAAGGCATAATCAAAGAGCAAAATGGTGTCTTGGTATTTGTTAGAGATTATGCATTTAATTCTCCAAGTACTGCTGCTGATATCGTTTCTCTTGGAAGCAATAATGGATGGACAGTTTGGAAAACAAAAGATGGTAAGACATTAGGTGAAATTTACAGATAGGGTGAAGTTCAAAACTTAGGAGGCTATATGGTATATCATTTTGGTTTGAAACTAGGTACTAGAAAAGATGGACATAAGTTAACTAGAGATAACTATTGTGTTGTCAACAATAAAACATCCCTCTTTGATCGTATGATAGATTATTTCTTTAATGATGATAAATATAAAAATATGCCAAAAGAATGGACGATTCGTTATTTTGCAAAAATGATTGAATTCTGCAATAGCATTCCTAAGAGTAAAAGACCTAGTTTTATTAAGAAAAGAATCGAATTTATAGAAGATGAACTATCCAATTTCTACGATAGCGATGAAGATTATAAATCTATTCTTGATAGAACAACTAGTCTTAATGAGCAGTTAAAGGACAAGAAGAAGTTCAAAAAAATTTCAGTTCGAGAACTTAATTTCATAAATATGTTTGATTGGGAAAATGACATAACAGGTAGTCATTATATAGATGAATGGTGTAGTAAGCAACAAAACGATGTTATGGAAAACTACGATTTAAATATTGAATTTTTCAATTGTCTCGATCGAACTGAGTTTGATGCTCAAATTTATAGCTTTAAAGAAAAGTATTCACAGTTCAGAGAAATAACTGATTTGAATCCATACATGGATGCAAGCGGATATTATGTTCTAATTGTGGATGAATATAAGCAATTGTATGTTGGGACTTCAATTACAATAGGTAAAAGAATAAGACAACACTGGAATGCGAGAAAACAGTTTGATAGATTACTATTTCCTATGGGAGCAATAGATAAATCAATACTACCTTTCGACAGTTTCAGAGCCCTTGATACGACAAGAATTTTAGTTTATGAAACGGATGAAGTCTTTGATATTGAAGACGGATTTATTAGACAGTTTGACGCGAGGTTTGTAGGTAATAGAATAGCTGGAGGAATTCCACAAGGATTACTTCATGCAATATCTATGATGAAGTCACGTACGCTTAAATAACCTTATTACGCCGATAATCTGTGTATGTGGGCTAATAAAATGGAAACGAAATGAAAAGCAATACAATAAGTAACTAATCGTTGTTATTGGTTGGAAAATGCCAATAATAGTTCACGGTTTCGATTATGCTTTAAGCATATAGATAAAAGTTGACTATTTTGATATGCTATAAATAACATGGAATACTGGCTTTAAAACCAGCCTAGAAATAATGGGAATTCAGGAATGAGTTCCTTTTTGTTTTTGCAGAGATACTTGTAGTATTCCAACTGGTAAACTATTACAGTTTTATGCAATGACAGTTGTACAGTTGGAGTGATTGAATGAAAGGGAAAATGCTAGATCTGTATGAGCGTTGGGAAGAATCTGGGCATCTAAATAGTAGATTAAAAGCCATATCTGAAATGATATCTAAAAGAGCAACTCAAAGACAGGTTGCTGAATACTTAGGAATCACAGAAAAGACACTCATTAAGTTAAGAAAAGCCCATCCTAAATTGAACAAAGCATTTCAATATGGGGATGAGGAGTTAAAAGAAAAGCTTGTTGATGCAATGTATCAACGGGCGGTTGGATTTGAATACGAAGAAACACAAACTGTGATTGAAGAAACTAAATCGGGTACTAAAAAACGAATTACAAAATATAAGAAACAGTCACTTCCTGAAATCACAGCGATTAAATATCTACTCATTACAAAGTTCGGTATTGAGTATAACGAGAAAAAAGCAGAAATCGAACTGATGACCAAACGATTAGAAAAAGGTGAAGAGGTATGGATCAATGAATATCGTGATGAAGAAAGTATCAGCACTCCAAGAATACGAAAACAATCCAAGAAAAAATGATGCTGCAATTGATGCGGTTGCTAAGAGTATAGAGGAGTTTGGATTTAAAGTTCCGATTGTGATAACAAAAGATCATGTCATTATTGCAGGACATACAAGACTCAAAGCAAGTCTTAAGCTTGGACTAGATGAAGTGCCTTGTATTATTGCTGATGACTTAACAGAAGAGCAAATCAAAGCATTCAGACTTGCGGATAATAAAACTGCAGAGCTTGCGACTTGGGATTTTGCTAAACTCGAAGAAGAACTAGCAAACATTGAAATGGATATGTCACTCTTTGGGTTTGAAGAATTAGAAGCTAATGTACCAGACAATGCAACCGATGATGACTTTGATCCAACAGATGATCTATCAGATGCTCCATATTCACAAAAGGGTGATATTTATATCCTAGGTAATCACCGAGTGATGTGTGGTGACTCAACAGAAAAAGCAGATGTTAAGAAGCTGATCCAAGATGATCGGATAGATTTAGTTTTTACTGATCCACCATACAATGTCGACTATGAAGGTACAGCTGGAAAAATAATGAACGATAAGATGGAAGATAATACCTTCTATCTTTTTCTTTATAAAGCCTTTGAGAATATGTTTGAACATACGAAACCAGGTGGTGCTATTTATGTATGCCATGCGGATACCGAAGGACTCAACTTTAGAAACGCATTCAAAAACGCAGGTTATAAACTCGCGGAGTGTCTCATTTGGGTAAAGAATGCACTAGTGTTAGGTAGACAAGACTATCACTGGCGACATGAACCTATTCTTTATGGTTGGAGAGAAGGTGCTGCTCATTACTTTGTCGATGACCGCACACAAGATACCATCTGGGAATATAACAAACCAAAACGAAATGAAGAACATCCAACGATGAAACCATTAGAACTCGTCGGTAAAGCTATCGCAAACTCATCTAAAGTAAATGAGATAGTTCTAGATTTATTTGGGGGTTCTGGATCAACCATGATCGCATCTGATCAGCTTCAAAGAAGAGCAAGAATCATGGAACTGGATGAACGATTTGTGGACGTGATTGTAAAACGCTATTTAAAGTACAAAGTATCGCTTGATGATTGTTATCTCATTCGAAATGGAAAAGAGATACCGCTTAGTCATATCAACGACTTTCAGATATTGTCACTATAGTGAGCAAATCTTGTCGAATTGACTTGCTATTTAATGCCTTTAGAGTGATATATAGTAGTAACCAAAAAAGGTTAGGAAAGAGGCAATAGCGATGAAAGTCAAATTTGAAACGAGAGCATTCAAAGAACAGATTATTCCACAGGATGATTTTGTAGTTGAGAAAGTTGTCGAGATATCACAAAGACAGTTTAATAAGTTCTTAGATGATATGCTTGGCGATTATGATTTCATAAAAGCTCACAAGGATTTAATGTACACAGACAGCAAAAATGTGTGGCACGCAATTTTAGTAACAACTAAAGCATTAGATTATGGAATCCTAGTACAAGCAGATGGTTCAAGTTATGCTAGATACTCCGCATTTATTAGAAAAAGTGAGATAGGAGGATTAGGCGATGGAAAAACAACAACCGCTTAAAGATTGGATTCAAGAATTCAATAATGGAAGCTTTGAATCAAATGATGTAAAAGTTCAAATCAAAGCTGGCTGGTACGATTGGTTTTGTAAAGACTCAAGCTTAAAGAATAAAACCAAACGCATGGGTAACATCATCAAGCAAATAAAACCAGGCGGCAAGGTTGATCTAGATAACAGTTATGTCTGGTTCAAAAACAATTGTCCACTTCAAGGTAGTCTTTATGATGATTTTAGAATTGCAGATTTAGAATCCGATATCACATTGATTGTTGTTCAACTAAACTCACCATGGCATGACAAGACTTACACAGTCTATGAACGATTAACACACTATGAAAAAGTTGTGTTTTCAACGGACTCAGTAAAAGAACTTGTTAAGTGGTTAAACGAAGGGTGGGAAACGCATGTATAACTATTACAATAGACATCCTAAAGGTATCAAAACTGGTGACTGTGTGGTCAGAGCGATTTCGACAGCATTTGATAAAGACTACATGGAAACAAGAAGAGAACTCAATCAGAAAAAACGTGAATGGAGTTTCACCAGTTACAAAGATACAGAGTTTATCTATAAGTATTTAGAGAATCGCCCAAGATACATTTTTAAAGCGGTTAAAGGTGAACCTAGAATTAAAGGCACAGATTTTGCACAGCTTCATCCAGAAGGGACTTTTATATTAAAGATGGCCGGACACTTGAGTGTCTGTAAAGATGGTGTCATTCTAGACATTTGGGATTGCACCTATAGAAGTGTTTATACAGCATGGAGAATTGACGAGGAAACAACATGAAAGTAAATTTTATAAGAAAACCAACACCAGAGGAACTTATCCCTCAAGATGAATTTATCGTTGAAAAGACCATAGTTCTAGAAAGTGAAGTATTTGAAGGATTCATCAGAGACCCATTAAACGACTATGATTTCATCAAAGAACATCTAGAACTGATGTATTGCGATAAGGAAGGTATATTTCACTGCTTGTTAGTCACATCGGATAAACATGACTTTGGTATCCTGGTTGAAAGTGAAGGATATCATTACGCAAGGTATGCAGCATTCATACCACTTATCAAAAACAAAACAGAAAACTAAGGAAGCGAGCAAGCTTCCTTTTTAACTATTTAAAGCGAGGATAACAAATGAAAATTATAACAAGTGAATCTGTATTTAAAGGACACCCAGATAAAATATGTGACCAAATTAGTGATGCAATTTTAGATGCACATTTAGAACAAGACAGAAATGCAAGAGTAGCAGTAGAAACAGCCATCAAAGATGATGTTGTTTTTATTTTTGGTGAGGTAACGTCTAAAGCTTCAGTGAATTATAAAGAAGTCGCACTAACCACATTAAAAGAAATCGGATATGATGATCCATTCGATGTGATTGAGAAGATATCTAAGCAATCAGATGATATTGCACTTGGTGTGAATCACACAAAGGATCATGAACAAGGTGCAGGTGATCAAGGCTTAATGTTTGGCTACGCTTGCAAAGAAACGCCTGAATTAATGCCTTTACCAATCGTAGTGGCACATGACATCGCAAGAAGCATTGACGAGCTTAGAAAGGCAAAGTACGGCCACGTGTTTGGTCCAGATGGTAAGTGTCAAGTTTCTGTAGTCTATGAGAATAATGAACCGATTGCTTATGAAACAATCGTAGTGTCTGCGCAAACAAGACATGGAGTTCAATTAGATTATGCAAAAGAGATTATTCTAAATGAAGTATTGAAACCACTGATCGGTGAAGACCTTTCACACATTCAAGTCTTAATTAATCCAACCGGTGCTTTTGTCGTTGGTGGACCATATGGAGACTCTGGATTAACTGGTAGAAAGATTATCGTTGATACTTATGGTGGTTATGCAAAACATGGCGGTGGCGCATTCTCTGGCAAGGATGTGAGCAAGGTAGACCGCAGTGCGGCTTACTATGCCAGATTTGTAGCAAAAGCCCTTGTAGCGGCAAATTTAGCCGACAGGTGCGAAGTTAGTGTGTCCTATTCCATCGGAGTAGCAAACCCAGTAAGTGTATCGGTTGATACGTTTGGTACAGGAGTTACTTCGGATGAAGTTCTATTGAAGTTAATTAAAGAAAACTTCAACTTTACACCGTCAAGTATTATCCAAGAACTAAACCTGAACAAAGTGAAGTTTAAACCGTTAGCATCTTATGGACACATAGGTCGTGTTGATCTTGATGTTGCATGGGAACAAATAGATGCTAAAGCAAAACAACTAAGTGAATCTTATGAGCAAACCAAAAGAGCTGCACAGGTTCTATAAGTCGAAGGTTTGGTTCATTGCTCGAAACATCAAAACAAACGCCACACAGGGCAAGTGTGAGCGGTGTGGAGCGATTGGTGAAGAGGTTCACCATAAGATTAGGTTAACAGTTGATAATGTAAATGATGCTAATGTAAGTCTTAATCAAGATAATCTGGAGTTGCTATGTAAAGACTGTCACAATAAGGAACATGGACGGTTCAAAAAAAAAGAAGTTGAGTTTGATGAGAACGGGAACTTTCTTGTAAGATTGCTTTGTTTAGATTCATAATGTTTGATATAATATGACTAATTGAGGTGAACCTTTATGAAAATTAAAAGCATTATATTATCATATACTCTTACAGTTTTTGTTGTTCTCGGTATAGGATATATAGTATTTATGAGTTCTTCTGATAATGAGTCATTCCCATTTTTATGGAATCTTTTGCTGGGTATTGTTGCTAGTACGGTAGCAAACGTTATACAAGCAGTATTTCTAAAGATTGACATCAGTAAAAGAGAAAAGAACTCACAATACAATCAAATTATCGAGTCATTCATTAAAGAAGCTTATAAAGTTGAAAAATCATGGTTCATAGATGAAGAAAACATTGATCAAAATGATAATCCATATGATGACTATTATCAAAATTATTTTTTTTATTCTGAAAAACTAAGAGATAATTTGAATGTCTTGCTTGACCTTGTCAATTACGAAAAAAGTTCAGTCCCAGATGAAAAGGAAATGGCATATATAAAAAAACTGTACGCAGATAGAAATATTAAAGAACAAGAATACTATAAAAAGTTATTAGAAGAATCAAATCAAATTATAAGGAAAATAACAGAAAGAAGATTTAAGTATGAATCAGCCGTAGGGATTAACGACCCAGATTCAGCAAATGATATTAATCTGACATACTCATACCAAACAGAATACGGTAGAATAAATGGTTATGAGGATGATAAAATCATTTTTAAAGACTGCATTAAAAAAATCAATTATGTATACAAACTAATAGTTGAAGATTTAATTCTTATAAAAAAAACATTCCTATAATCCCCCCCCAATATTCAGTTGAAGTAAGGTGAGGGTACCGCATGGGTGGGCCTTTAAAAAATGGATGGCAATTTTTTTGAAAATTTGGAAATTAGGTGCAAAATATGAAACCTTTTTTAGATGAAAGCAAAATAAATAGGTTTAGAGAACTCATTAATTCGTCACCTATTTTTTATAGAGATGAAAAGCACTCCAACAATTGGAACTTAATCTGTGCATTTATGGATAGGATAGACGACTCAATAAAATCTCTAACTGCTCATGATTTTCTTGCTGATGATACCCGCTCAACTGATAGTTTAATTTTATTTATAGTTCATACTGATATTATTGTTGAATCAGTTAATAAGCTCTTTGATAAGCTAGGAATTGATAATCCACTAAAAGATAAAAGTGATATATTTAATCAACTAGGCGATGGACGAGGAACAGATAATAAGTTCTTTAAACACCTAAGAGCTTTATCATTTGCCCATTCAATTGAAACTGCGCATGCAAGTCCATATGTGAAAAAGGGTGAAACCCAATACTCACCGTACATAATGAACCATTCATTATTCCAGGAAAACCATATAACCATTAGTGTTTATTCGTCAATAGAAGAGAATGATATGAATACTATTAGAATTCCTAAGTTACAACTCATTAGGTTTGTTGAGAGCAGATACAATTTAGTTGATTACTTAAATGATTATCTACAAGTAGAGGTTACAAATCATAATGATCAACTATTGAGTGATGTTATAGAAATTTCAGAAGATCCAATTCAAACGTTATCAAATTTAAAACAAGCAGCAGTTAGAAGATATGATGACTCACTTATTAATTACATTGATGAGATCATCTATACTTTAAATTATCAAACATCAAATAAAATAAATCAGAATGCTGTTGATAAGCTGAAAGACTTTATTATACCTGCGATTAGTGAGTTTATAGCCTTGTACCAGATAATGGATGACTCATATTACAATCATGTGTTTATGTCTGCTTTGAGTTTTCAATGGAAGACTGATATTCCAATGGCCCATTATATGTTAGAAAAAATCAGATTGTATTTGATTGAAGAGTATGGACCTAATGTGTATAATTTCGATCAATTAAGTCCATATGATCCAAATACTGAGTCTAATGTTGAATGGGGATTTCAACAATTGAAGATATTCAAATCAGTATTGGCTGATGATTATGTTGAAATAGATTATCATATGCCATTCAAGGAGATACAACTTTTAGTATCAACAGTACTATATTTGAATCATGTTGCCAATAAAGAATGAAGTCACTATAGTGGCTTTTTTCAATAGATGATTTGTCAATTCAAGTGCTACACTTTAAAAAATTAAATATCATTCATCACTTCTAATGGCGTTTTATAACCTAAACACTTGCGTGGTCTGTTATTCATAAGTCTTAATATGTTTGTTAACTCATCGTTAGTAGTCAAAGACAAATCCATTCCTTTTGGATAGAACTCTCTTAATAACCCATTCGGGTTTTTGTCAAGAAGAACTTTTTTATTACAGGAAATATTTCAAGGTTTG
>DAOSWG010000007.1:71397-73097 GCA_035379945.1 Bacillota bacterium | reverse complement strand
TTTAAGGAGAAGAAGATGGAAAAAACAATCACAATAAAAAACACGGCCGGGCTTCATGCGGAACTGGCGGCCAAAATCGTTCAGGCCGCAAGCAAATACAATGTCGACATCAGGATGGAGTACGAGCACGTGACCATCAATGCCAAGTCGATCCTCGGTTTGATGAGCCTTGCCGTGCCGCAGGGAAAAAATGTCAAATTGGTGGCAGAAGGCGACAACGCCGAAAAGGCGATTGCAGATATCGAAAAATTATTAAGGTAGGCGATAACGTGAGAAAACCGATCATTGCCGGAAACTGGAAAATGTACAAAACCCGTGACGAAGCACTTTTCTTTATGATGAAAGTCGCATCTGAAATGCCGGACATCAGAGAAGTCGACACGGTGGTGTGCGCCCAGGCACCATTGCTTCGCGATCTTGTCAAACGACAGGGCGACTTTTTGCGAATCGGCGCCCAGAACGTGTATTTCGAGGAAGAAGGGGCTTTTACCGGCGAAGTCTCGGGCTTGCTACTCAAAAGCTACAATGTCGATTACGTAATCATCGGACACAGTGAAAGAAGAAATATCTTCCATGAAACCGACGAAGATGTCAGAAAGAAGATCGTCGCCGCTCTGAATGCGGATTTGAAACCGATCGTCTGCGTTGGCGAGCATTTGGAAGAAAGAACGGAAGGCAAAACCGAAGAAATTCTCTCTTGTCAGGTCGAAAAAGCCTTTGCCGGCCTCAAGGAAGCGGATATGGAAAACATTGTGATTGCCTACGAACCGATTTGGGCGATCGGAACCGGTAAAACCGCGACCAGCGAAATGGCCGAAGACGCATGCAAATACATCCGCGGAGTCGTAAAAAATCTGTTTGGAAACAATGTTGCCGAAAAGATCAGAATTCAGTACGGCGGCTCCGTAAAACCGGAAAACATCGACGAATTGCTTGGGATGGATGACATCGACGGCGCCTTGATCGGCGGAGCTTCGCTCGATCCGGACAAATTCATTTACATGGCTAAAGCCGGAAGAAAAAGTTAATGAAAACAAAGAACCGAAAAGTTTTCGGTTCTTTTTTTGCAATCCGATTGAATTATTTATAAAATACGGTAAAATAATGATAATCGTTTCATACCGGAGGAGGAAATAAAATATGAAAAAAATTATGGCTATCATGTTCGTAATGTTTTTTGGACTGGTTTTTTACAGTTGCAGCAATGGAACGACAACTACGATTCCGACTGATGCTATAACGTCGTCAAGCACGACGGAAACGACGACATCGGCCACCATAAGCACGACAACCACGACCAAGGTCACAACCACGACCCAGGTTTTCCCGACGGGCAATTTCGTCACATTGGCCGACTTCACCAATTTCTCGACGGAATTCGTCAAAGACGAGCCCATCACCGAAATTTCTTTCTATTATTTCGAGGAAAAATACGGGATTCCTTATGTCAATATCGAGGAATTCATCAACGTGCTTCTGGGAATCATCGATGATTCCATCCAGGTGGAAGTGAACGACAATGTCGTGAAAGTATACGTACTTTACTATTATACCGAAGATGAGAAAGCGGAATACGGCATCACCGAGGATTCGTTCGAAGCTTATGTCACATTCGATTTCGACACGACCATCGTGTCGGCGCCGAACATCGACGCCCTGGATTATTTCTCCGGCGAGACGACAACCGATTTCTCCGAAGG
>DAOSWG010000007.1:68472-71297 GCA_035379945.1 Bacillota bacterium | reverse complement strand
GCCAAGGAAATGGGCATTGCCAGAACCATCGGATCGCAATCCGGCGGCGGCGCCTGTGCGGTAAAGGTCTTGGTTCTTCCGAACGGAGCCATGATGCAGATATCGTCCAACATGAACCTGACGTTCTCGGATTACACGACCGTCGAAGAAGGAATCGCGACCGATTACAATTATTCCTTCCGTTCCGCCGGAATGAGCTACATCAACTATGGCAAGGTCCCCACGCATCCGGATGCGGCGGATTACTACGCCATCATCCAGGAAATGGACAATCCTTCCTGACAATGTATGAAAAAAGCACATCCGCGGATGTGCTTTTTTATTCTTACTTGTTGTAAAGTTCGACGATCAGGTTTTCTTTGATTTCCGGTAGAATTTCCGATCTTTCCGGCAATCTCACGTAAGTGGATTCCATCTTGTTGTCGTCGAAAGAGATGAACTCCATGCGGCTCACGACCGCTTCCAGAGCATTCTTGATCACGATCAAGTCTTTGGAACCGTCCTTCACCGAGATCACCTGTCCCGGTTTCACCCGGATCGAAGGGATCGAAGCTTTCTTGCCGTCAAGCGTGATGTGGCCGTGGTTGACCAGCTGGCGGGCCTGTTGTCTCGTTCTGGCGAAACCGGAACGATAGACCAGGTTGTCCAGTCTGGATTCAAGCAGGAACAAGAAGTTTGCACCTTGTTTGCCCGGCATTTTCTTGGCTTCGTTGAAAGTTTTGCGGAACTGTTTCTCGTTGACACCGTAAGTGAATCTCACACGTTGTTTTTCCTGGAGCTGGGTGCCGTACTCGGAAACTTTGGATCTTCTTTGTCCATGTTGTCCGGGAGCGAAAGGACGTTTGTTCAGTTCTTTGCCGGTTTCGGACACCGAGTAGTTGAGACGGCGCGATACTTTCCAATTGGAGCCTGTGAATCTTGACATCGTATTGTCCTCCTTTTTTTAAGATTACGCGTAATAAGAGGAGCTGCCATGACGGTCGAATGGATTGTCTTAATGTTTTCCCGGGAAGCAGTTCTCGGTACTGGCAAACCTTGGCGGGGCAATCGCAAGTCGGACGCGATGCGGCAACAACTGCTTTTTACTACATGCGCAAGAAACATTATAGCGGAAAGACTACAAAAAGTCAACCAAAACATTGACCGCTTTCATAAACAGAACCCGTTCTTTTTCCCCGAAGTGTCTGGGTTCGGGACTGTCGAGGTCCAAAACGCCAATAAGCGTGTTTTCAAGTAAAACCGGGATGACCATTTCGGAACAAGAAAGGCTGTCGCAGGCGATATGCCCTAGGAATTCTGTTACGTCGTCCACGACGATGGTTTCCCTTGTTTCGGCCGCCAAGCCGCAGACTCCCCTGCCGATATCGATCGATACGCAGGCGGGAAGCCCCTGGAATGGACCGAGAAAAAGCCGGGAAGATTCCAAAAGATAGAATCCGGCCCAGTTAAGTTCCGGGTAGAAGGCTTTGACTATCGCCGCGAAATTGGAAAGATTCGTCATGCGGGGCAGGTTTTTGTCGAGATAACCGGCCAGGGTTTCCAGAAAGAGAATGGCTCTTTCCTCATAAGTCATATTGTCTGGAAGTTCGGAAAACATATCCATCACCTCCGACCATTATAAAATAGGCCAGGTTTTTTGACAAGATGTATGATAAAATAGTAGGTGAACGAAACGAGGTATGAGCCATGAAAGATTTGTTGATGATAAGATACGGTGATCTGATCTTAAAAGGCAGGAACCGCAACAGTTTTATGGACGCGGTCAACCGGCTGATCAAGGAAAAACTCGCCGGTCTTTCGGTCGGCTTGGAATTCTGCCACGACCGCGCCTATGTGCATCTGAACGATGCGCCTTTGGACATTGTCATAAGACAGCTGGGTTATGTGACAGGTCTTTATTCATATAGCCTGATGTCTAAGTGCCAGGTAGATTTTGATGAAATCGCCGCTTTGGCGATAGAACTGCTCACGGAGGACACCAAAGGACAAGAAATCACTTTCAAGGTGGAAACGAAACGAGTGGATAAAACCTATCCCATGCAAAGTCCTGATATTTCCAAGGTGTTGTCGGGAATGATCCTTTCCGAAATGTCGAATCTGATCGTTGATGTCCATAATCCGAAATTGACTCTGACGATCGAAATCCGCAAAGAAGGAGCCTACCTTTTCACCGATCAGATCAAGGGACTGGGGGGATTTCCGATTCCGATCGCCGGCAAGGCGGTGGTGCTACTATCCGGTGGCATCGATTCTCCCGTCGCCTCTTTCTTAGCGATGAAAAAAGGATTTCAGGTCGAACTTGTCCATTTTGAATCGACGCCGATGACATCGATCGAATCAGCACAGAAAGTCATCGATCTGGCGGAAATTTTATCCCGCTATGCGCCTCATGACGAAATCCGGCTTAATTTTGTTCCCTTTACCGCGATCCACGAGAAAATCATCGCTTCAGTTCCGGAAAGCTACATTATTACGATCATGCGGAGGATGATGGTCAGAATCGCATCGGGAATCAAGGAAAAAACCGGATCGCTGGCAATCATCACCGGAGATTCGATCGGCCAGGTGGCTTCGCAGACACCGGAAAGTCTGGCGACAATCCAAGAAGCGATCGATGATCTCGTGATCAGACCGCTTTCGACCTACGACAAGATGGAAATAATGGAGGTAGCGAGAAAAATCGGGACTCTGGAGATATCAAACCGGCCGTTTTCGGATTGTTGCACCGTATATATTCCGAAAAGCCCGGTGATCAGACCGTCGGTGGCGGCGGCCGTCAAATATGAGGAAAGCTTCGATTATCGTCCGATGATCGAAGAGGCCGT
>DAOSWG010000007.1:8857-68372 GCA_035379945.1 Bacillota bacterium | reverse complement strand
GTCATCGAGAAATGCGGGTTTATTTACGAGAATATCATCGAATATAAGACATCAACGGGGGACATTCAAACCTCCAAAAGCTATAAATTGACAAAGGAGAGCTATTTGAAAATGGAAGAATTAAGAAACTACACCTGGAATCTTGACAAACTATACACGTCATTCGATTCCAAAAAATTCGCAGATGACAATCTGGCTTTGGAAAATCTGGTTGACAGGATCAAAGCGAAACAGGCGGATTTTGCCAACTATGACGAGAAAGTGTCCAAACTGAAAAGCTATCTCGAACTCAACATCGAAATTACCGTGCTTGCCATCAAACTCATGAATTACGCCGGGTTGCAGGGAGCTACCGATTCTACCGACCAACAGGCCGCCAAAAGCGAAAACCGGCTCCATGTGAAACTTGCCGAAACGGCTGCCGTACTCGCCGCTTCCGCCAAGTGGATCCGGAATTTTCCCGAACTTGACGAAGCTATCGAAGCGGATCCTTTTCTGAAAGAACACGAATTCATGTTAAAGGAAATCAGGGAAAACGCCTCGCATCTTTTAGATGACAAGACCGAAGCTCTGTTAGCCCAGCTGAAACCGTCTGGTTCGACGGCATGGGAAAGACTCCAGGCTTTATTGACTTCGACGGTCGCCGTCGACTACGAAGGCAAGGAGATTACGCTTTCCCAGGTCAGAAACCTGGCTTATGAAAAAGATCCCAAAGTCAGGGAAAACGCCTTTCGTGCGGAACTGAAAGCCTATGAAAAGATCGATAAACCGGTGGCATTTGCCATCAACGCAATCAAAGGTGAAGTCAATGTCCTTTCCGCAGCCCACGGCTACGAATCGGCTTTGGCGGAAGCCTTGGCAAAGAGCCGGATGCAAAGAGCGACCCTTGACGTGATGATGGAAGCCATGGAAGAGTATCTTCCGATTTTCCGTAAATATCTGAAACGCAAAGGCGAATTGTTAGGACACAAGAACGGATTGCCTTTCTATGATATTTTCGCTCCCATGGGAAAAAGCGAGAAGACTTTCACGATCCCCGAAGCGCAGGAATACATCCTGAGAAATTTCCGGACTTTCAACGAGCGGCTTTACAATATGGCCAAACGGGCGTTTGAAGAAGGTTGGATCGATTATTTGCCGAAAAAAGGCAAGGTCGGCGGCGCTTTCTGTTCCAACATCCATCCGATCGGCGAAAGCCGGGTTTTGTCGAATTTCACCGGAGTTTTCGGCGATGTCATCACCCTGGCGCACGAACTCGGACACGCTTACCATGGCGAATGCATTTTCGGCGAATCCATCCTCAATTCCGAATATACGATGCCAGTGGCGGAAACAGCTTCCACCTTCTGCGAAACCATCGTGAACAAAGCGGCGCTCAAGGATGCCGTATCCAAAGACGAAAAGATCAATCTGTTGGAATCGTCGATTCAGGATTACACCCAGGTGATCGTCGACATCATGAGCCGTTTCATCTTTGAAAAGAACCTGTTCGAAGGCCGCAAGGAAACCATTTTCGACGAGAACGAACTCAAGGAAATGATGCTGGACGCCCAAAGAAAAACCTATGGAGACGGACTCGATCCCGAACTTCTCCATCCCTACATGTGGCTTTGCAAGAGCCATTACTATTCCGGCAACCTCAGTTTCTACAATTTCCCGTATGCCTTCGGTCTTCTGTTCGCCAAGGGACTTTATGCCGAATATCTGAAAGACAAGGAAAAATTTGTCATGATGTATGATTCCTTATTGGCTGCGACCGGAAAGAACACGGTGGAAGACGCTGCCAAGATCGCCGGAATCGACATGACCAAAAAAGAGTTCTGGGTGTCTTCGCTGAAACTTCTGGAAGAAGATATCGAAGAATTCATCAGATTGACGGAATAATCTCACAATAAACCAACAAATGTTTCCGCCTCTTTGTTTATATTGATGAATCGGGAGGTAAGAACGATATGAAAAAAATATTGACCGGCGCCTTGCTCGTCCTGCTTTTAATCGGATTGGCCGGCTGCCAGAAAAGCAACGGATGGGAAGCCGTCGATTTCGACAGCGTCGAAGGAGTCGGACAGTTTGAAAGTTACGATCAGCTGAAGGATTATCTTGATTCCTATTACGAAGAAGACACATTATATTATCGAACCATGGATTCCAATTCCGCCGCCCTGGAAAGCGATATAATGACAACTACCACCGCACAAAGCGATAGTACGGATGATGTCAACTACAGCGAGACCAACAACCAGGTCAACGGCGTATCCGAAGCCGACAGAATTCTGACCGACGGATATTATATCTATGTGCTGTCAGACAACGGATTTTATATTGTCGATGCCAACACTTTGGAATTCGTCTATGTCTTCACAAACGATTACGGGTACGCTTACGGACTTTACAAGTACGGTGATTCCGTGGTGGTGCTTATGCACGAATATTACTACATCAATTACATGATCGAAGATGAAACAACCACAGTCACCTCCGGTGCTTCGGATTCCGATACCGATGGATCATCCTATGTTTACCTGAACAATTACGGAACCAGAGTCATCGTATTCGATATTTCCGACAAGGAAAACGTTACGGTGACCCGCAATCTGTTTTTCGAGAGAAGCTATCTTAACGACAGCCGGATGATCGACGATGTCTGTTATCTGATGATGGAAAACTATGCCGGCAGATATGGATACGACGAAGACGATTATTTCCCTGTTTTTTATGACGATGCTGCATCCGACAAAGCGATTGATCTGCCAATCGACCATATCTATTACATGCCGGGAAACAATTACTATATCTCTTACATGCTCCTGGCGACATTTTCCGTGGATAACGATGAACAGGCCGATGTCAACGCTTATCTCGGCAGCAGTTCCGACCTTTACATGAGTCTTGACAATCTTTACGTGGTCTGCTACAGATACAGCTACACCCAAGTATTTTTAACCGATGCGAGCAACGATGAAACGGTCTTTTCGAACTGGTATTTCCAATACTGGACATATGTCATCCGTTTCGGAGTGGAAGACGGCAAACTGGAATACGAGGCCGTTGCCAAAATCAACGGATATCCCTTGAATCAATTCTCAATGGATGAATATGACGGTTATTTCCGAATCGCCACCACGGGATATGTGTATAGCGAAGATTACTCCACATCCACGATTACCAACCAATTGGCGATTTTTGACGCCACCACCGAAGGCGAGATCGAACCCGTATCGGTTTTGACCGGACTCGGGAAACCGAACGAAAGGATCTATGCCGTCAGATACAGCGGCAATATTGCTTATGTCGTAACTTTCGTGAATACCGATCCTTTGTACAAACTCGATCTGTCTGATCCGGAAAATCCGGAAATCGTCGACGAGTTGTATGAAGAAGGAGTATCGGATTATCTTCATGAAATCGGAGACAATCTGCTTTTAGGCATCGGTCGTCAGGCTGTGACCGAAAACGGATTCACGCATTTCACCGGAGTCAAAGTCGCTCTATATGACGTGTCGGGAGACGAAACAATCAATCTTGAAACTTACTTTGTCGAAGGCGATTACAGTTATTCGCCGGTCACTTACGACCATAAGGCCTTTGTGAGTTACGAACCGGAAGGCGCCGATTACATGTATGTGACGATCCCGGTCTACGAATATTATTCCGATTGGTACGCAAGTCTCCAGAGTGTTTATGTTTTCAAAGTTTATTACGCCGGAGATTTGGAATTTATCACCAGATTGACGCATATGGACGACACGTCCCATACATACTGGTACCATTACGATTCGATCGAAAGAACCGTGATGATCGAGAATTATATCTATACGGTTTCCTATAACCAGATCCGAAAATACGATATGGCGTCCGGATTCACTCTCGATGTCACTAATTATTTCCATTCGGAAGACGGCCAGTATTACCCTTATTACGGATTTTACGACTGAATAAAAGCCACTATAGACAAAAACGCGGTTATAAAGCCGCGTTTTTATTTTTCATCAAATGAAAAATCTCGCGAAATATGGATTTTTTTCTTTCTTTGTGATATATTCATTTTATAATAGATAATATTTTAATTTCAAAACAAAAAGAATGGAGGAATGACAAAATGAAACGAAGGTATTTTGCTTTGTTGCTGTTCCTGTTATTCGGTATGTTCATGGTCGCCTGCGGGAACGATACATTGCCGACGACCAATTTAACATCCAATACCACCTCTGCAACAACTTTGACGACAGGATCGACCACAGTGTCGACGACAGCGTCAACCACAGCTTCCACAACGACTACCGTTTATACCGGTGAAACGGTTACGGTTAGATTCCTTGATGGGAATGATGTTTTGATTTCAGAAGTCGTTATTCACAAAGGAGCGTCAGTAGTACCACCGACGCCTCCGACAAAAGCAGCGACAACTTATTACAGTTATGTGTTCTCCGGATGGGATCACGCTCTGACTAACGTCAACGAGGACACAACAATCCGCGCACAGTTTGTCGCAACTTATCTGTTTACGACCGGCACATTTAATCATGCGGATCTTTTGACTTTGATCAGAAACTTGACCGATGACACCGCATCGTCCGATGCGGAAATCGAAGCCAAGATCGCCATGATCATGACTATGATCGGAATTTCATCGGAAGAGCATCTTTATGATCTGCTTTCGGAAGTTCCCGATCTGATGACTTCATTCCAGGCAATAACCAGCTCCTCCGAATTCGCCACCTGGTATGCCCAGTTAAAAGCGGCAGGATTCAACAAGGAACTCATAACCGATACCGCAATCAACTTGATCAGAAACGGCGTCGGTATGTGGATCGAGAATTATGATCCAGAGGATTTCGCTGACGAGATTCTCGGTTATCAGAACCAGATCAGCGTCAACGAAGCCGCAATTACGGATATCCAGACGGCAGTCAACCTGTATTGCACTCTCTATACGTCCGATCCGGCCAATTGCCAGTTGCTGTTCTCTTATATTTTGGACGATTTCTACAATTACATCAATTACGACAATATGTATTATTCGTATTTCTATTCCGTCGATTGGGAATACAGCGACGAATATTATAATCTCCAAAATTATATGGATAGCTATATTTATTTCTCGTATCAAGAAGGAATGGAAACAGAAGCCGCCAACGCGCTTTCCGAATACAATAATTACTATAGTTCGCTGACGGAATATCAACAAAACGCTTTTGATCCGATCATTGATGCCTTTAGTACTTATTCCGAACACTATTGGGCATACACGACTCCGCTTACCAACGATTTGTCGGGACTCACAGATACGCAATATGGCGAAAATGTCGTACAGTATCTGTATAGTCAGGAACAGAGCATCGAAAACCTTTATTGGACCAATCATTCTCTATATCAAGATATCGCCAATGTTCAGGACGAGATGGTTAGGATGGAAGAGCAGTTCATGATGTTCCAGACATTGCAGCAGTATCTGCAGACCCAGGACGGACTGGACAATCTCAAGATATTGGTGATCGCTTTCTATGATTCGCTTGATGCGATCGCAACCGCTCCGAACGCCGATCTGTTCAATCTGATCACGACCCTTATTTCGGAAGGCGAAGAATTCGATCCTTCGACGATTACCACATCCGACGCACTGGCCTATCTTGTCGGTCTCGTCGACATGATGGAGATCGTCCAGACCAATATGCTTTCCACCGCTTCGCTTGCCAACATCATTGAAATTGCCGAAGACCTCATGCCGCAATTCATCAACAACATGGATGATTTGACATCGGTTGAAAAGGCGGCCCTTATCGCCACCATCACTCCGAAGATCACCCAATATGTCAATATGTTCGCCAGCGAATACGACAACGTTCTCACTTTCCTTGACAGCATGAATTTCGTCAAAGGAGAAGCCGTAATGGATTTCGTCGCGTTCATGAGCGAATATGACGAACAGAATGATACCCAAATCGGCGGAGAATATCCCGTTCATATGATTTATCAGGTATCCGTTTTGGTCAATACGCTTATCGGCGACGATTCATTTGATGTGTCGCAACTGTTAAGCGATCTGATCGTCGTTTACTATGACATCGATACCGAATTCCAGGCTGTGCCGTCTGAAGTGACCGATACCCAGGCTGCCGCCACCGCCAATGTCGAAAGGATCATCGTTCTTGCCGGTATCATCGCGGCGGGAGATCCCGATAATCTGAGCCCGACCCAAATGGCTTCTTATGTGGAAATCGGCATCCGGGTCCAAGCTTTCATCACCATGTTCAGCGACGGATTCGAAACCGCTCTTGAACCGATCGTCACGACTTATGTCCACGGCGCTTTGGTTGAGGCCATCACCCATATGTTCGACGTATCCGAAACCGAAGCCGAAGGCATCATCACCGACATGCTTGTGATCATGGGCTTCGAAGACGAAGAAGACATGTATTACTTCTTTGTATCGGTTGCCACCCATGCCCAGGAGATGGAAATCGGCATCAATAACTATACAGATCTGGAAAGTTGGATCAACTGGTTCTATGACATGGGCTATACCAAGGAAGAAATCGCCGACATCGTCTATGAGATGGCTGTGTATGTTATCGATCTGAGAATCGCCACCGGCGGAATATTGGAAAATGACATTGCCTATTACGAAAACCAGATTCTTGTTTATGAGGGATTGATCGTGGACGCAAACGCCGCCATCGATTCCCTGTCCGGCGAATTTACCGGCATGCTGGGAATGGCGAGTCCGGAAGAGGTTGATCTGTTCATGAACTTCTGGACCCTGCAGAAAGAAAAATCGATGCGTGAATACACGATCATGTACATGGAATACGACGTGGATTACGAATACTTCGATTGGGGAACCTATGACGGTCTGAAAACGTATCTGTATGAAGATTATATAGGAACTCCGGGAGCTATGGATAGTTACAATTCCATGTTCTATTCGCTTTCACCGGATGAGCAGGCCGCATATCAGCCTCTAATGGATCAATGGATGGCATATTATGATTTCCTGCCGACCTATGAAAGCAGTCAGTCCGAAGTATCTAGCACCAGCAACCTGACAGATGCTTACATCTTTGTGATGAACAACCTGCAATACAGTTACGAAAATCAGCTTAGCAACATCTTCAGCTATGAGAGCCAGATCACATGGATGACGGAAAAGATCGATGATCTGAACGGCCAAATGGAACTTCTGACGGTTCTGTCCGAGTATCTCGCCAACACGGCGGACGGCAAAGACGAACTCGTCAAGAACGTCATCATGATCGCGCTTGATGAAGTCGAGAATCTTCTCTCGGCGACCGACGACGCGACGATCGATATGTTCATCGCTTTGATTCAGAATCTTTCCGGCATGCCGGATAACGGATTCGATCCGGCAACCATATCCGCTTCGGACATTTACAATTATACCCAGGAAGCAGCCAATATCCTGACAACCCTCCTGGCAACAATCGATTCAACCGATCAGGCCAACATCAGGGCTTTCGTTCTTGATGCTCTCGAGATCAAGTGGACTGCCGAAGGAGAAATGACGCCGACGGAGATCAGCGATCAGCTAACGATCATCGGATCGACATTCGACAAGTATTATCCGCGCCTCGTCACCATCCTCGGAATGCTTTCCACCGCGCTTATCCAGCTGGATACCACGGAAATCGGAGATATCATGGACACGGCCGGCAATATCGCGGGTTATGACAATTCGATCGCAATGATGATTGTCTACGTATCCGAAATCGCCGACATCTTCCTGACAGACACTCCGACCGCTCTTGATTACACCACCCTGGTCGATTACGCTGTCGACGCATACTTCGATATCACATACGATTTCAACTACACGGGAGAAGTAAACATCGCCGATTTGCAGGATGTCTATGAACAATACGCCGCTTCGATCGCTGCTTACTTCCATCTGATCGCAGCCATGGATCCGGACAACCTGACAACCGATAACGTCAAACTCATCTTCTCTTCGTATCTGTATGTACGGGGCTTGGTTGGCGAAATCGAAGAAGGCGGATTCGAAACCATGACTTATACGGCACCCGACATGATGTACCCGTATTACACCTACGATTATCAGGATTTCTACGATCTCGTGGATGATATGATCGGCGGAGACATGACGGAAACCGAGATCAACGATTGGATCTCCGATTATGTGACAGATTCCGGACTTACCGCGGAAGAAGCCATGTATCAACTCTTCATGAATGGCTTAGGAGAACCGACGGAATAATCAAATCACTCTGTTTCACAGGGAGCCAAATTGCTTTGGCTCCCTTTTTCTTTTGTGATATAATTAGGATCGGGAGTGATACCATTGATCATAACGTCCGCCGATAACCAAAAGTTCCGCTCTTATCTTAGATTGAAACAGAAAAAATACCGGTACCAAACCGGTCTGTTTTTGGCCGAAGGACCGCATCTTGTGAATGAAGCCGCCAAAGCAAGGCGTTTGGAAGCGGTCGTTTCTACCGAGCCATTCACCGATATCAAAGTGGATAATCTGGTTGTTTCCGCCTCCCTTTTCGCATCGCTTTCCGATGTCGAGACACCGCAGGGAGTGATCGGCATCTGCAAAATGGCAGACAATGTTTTGCTTGGCGACCGGATTTTGATGCTCGACGGCATCTCCGATCCCGGAAACCTGGGAACCCTGATCAGAAGCGCAAAAGCCTTCGGATTCAAGACATTCGTCTTTGAAAACATTGCCGACCCTTATTCACCCAAAGTGGTGAGAGCGACCCAGGGAGCGATTTTCGGACTCGGATTTTTGAAAGCCGATCTGATCGAATTCATCGGTAAACACCGGGAATACGAATATGTCGGCACCGATGTGAAAACCGGGTTGCCCCTTTCCGAATTCAATCCGAACGGAGGCAAATTGGCCTTGATTCTCGGAAACGAAGCAAATGGGGTCAGAGAAGAAATCTTGAATAAGACGGGTGTGAACATAAAAATTGAAATGGACGGCATGGAGTCACTGAATGTCGGTGTTGCCGGCGGTATTTTGATGTATGCCCTTAGGAGAAAATGAATATGGAATTTCGATATGAAGAAGAGAAAATATATTTGCTGGACGAATCAAGGAAAACGATCGGAGAGATCGACATCCCGAAGCGCGATGAAAAGCGGATCGACATCACCCATGTGTTCGTCGACGAATCTTTGCGGGGACAAGGCTATGCCCAAGCCCTCATGCAAACGGCTTACGATTACATCAAAAAGCAAGGAAAACTGATCGTTGCCAAGTGCCCTTATGCGATTGCCTGGTTCAAAAAACACTACGAATGCCAGGACATCGTTATAAACGTCAAAACCGGCCCGAAAGTGTGATTTTCGCTTGCCTGCCGTATCATCTTGTGATATAATGTTTTAGGCATAAGGTAGAAATGGGAGGGTCGGACCCTCTCATTTTTAATAAAAACGGAGGCATGAATATGGATCTCGCTTTGTTGAAGAAGCAAGTGGGGCAGGAAATTGAGAAATACGGTTACGAACTGTACGACTTGATATACCACAAGGAAAAGAAACAAAACGTCCTGACAATCATGATCGACAAACCGGAAGGCATCTCGATCGACGATTGTGTCAATGTGTCTCACCGGTTGTCGGATTTTCTGGACGGGATCGATCCGATTCAGGATGCCTACAGCCTGGAAGTATCGTCTCCGGGAGCGGAACGTGAACTCCGTAACGACGATGAAATCGAAAAAGCAATCGGCAAATACATCCATATCGAAACATACGAACAAAAAGCCGACGGAGAACTGATCGCTTATGACGGAGACGTCATCACGATTCGTGGAGAAAAAAACAAACAAATGTCATTTGGCCGTCTGGATGTCAGGACGATCAGACTGGCAATCAAATTCTAGGAGAAGAATATTATGGTCAGCAAAGAGTTTTTCAAAGCATTGGAACAAGTCGCCGAAGAGCGCGATATTCCCAAAGAAAAGATTCTGGATATCTTTGGAAAAGGACTCCTGAACGCTTACAAAAAAGACTATAACGGACAACAGAACGCCAAGGTCGTATTCAACGAGGAAAAGGCAGAAATCATCATCGTCGCTACTTATCTCGTTGTCGAGGAAGTCGATCCAGAAGCCGAGAAAGGCACCCAGATCACCGTTATGGAAGCCCAACAACTGAAAAAGAACGCCAAAGCCGGAGATATAATCGAAGTTAAAGTAACCCCGAAAGATTTCGGTCGTATCGCCGTATCCAGCGCCAAACAGATTCTTACCCAGGGACTCAAACAGCTTGAAAGGGAACGCAACTTCGAGATATTCACCGATAAGACCGGCGAAATGGTGATTGCCGAAATCGTCGCCGTCAACGACGAATTCGTCACTCTGTATCTCGGATTCGATACGGAGACATCGATCCCCGCCCGTGATCTTGTCGGAACAGAAATATTCGTCGGTAATCAGATCCGTGTCTATATCACCAAAGTCGAACAGACGACCAAAGGCCCGAAAGTCTACGTCTCACGTACTGACAGAAACCTGGTCAAACGTTTGATGGAACAGTCGATTCCGGAACTCCAGGAAGGTGTCATCGAGATCATGGGTCTCGCCCGCGATCCCGGAGACCGTTGCAAAGTCTGCGTCGCTTCCAACAACTTGCGCGTCGACCCGGTGGGAGCGTGCCTAGGACGCAACGGAGCCCGTATCCACGAAGTCATCGACGCCCTTGACGGAGAAAAGATCGATGTCTACAAATACTCAGAAGATCCGGCGGAACTCGTATCTAACGCCATTCAACCCGCCAAGACGACCTCGGTCATCGTCGATCAGCGGGAAAAGAGCGCCGTCATCATCGTTCCGGACGATCAATTGTCGCTCGCTATTGGTAAGAAAGGCCAAAACGCCAGACTTGCCGTCCAGTCGAGCGGTTGGAAGATTGATATCAAATCCGAAACCGACGCCATGATCCAAGGAATAAAATACTGACCGGAAGGAAGATGTTCCGATGGCAACTATTAAAAAAATTCCGCTGCGCCGCTGCGTGGTCACCGGCGAAAGATGTGAAAAGAAAAATCTGTTTCGCGTCGTCAGGACGCCGGAGGGACAAGTGATCTATGATCCCACCGGCAAAGCCAACGGCAGAGGAGCTTATGTTTCCAGAAATAAAGCCGTGATCGAAAAGGCCCGGAAATCAAAAGTGCTGGCCAAGCATCTGGAATGTGAGATTCCTGATGATCTTTATGACCTGCTTCTTGGCAGGTTGACTTCGAATGAGTAAGGAACAAGTCCTGAAAACACTCGGTTTGGCATACCGGGCAAAAAAGGTGTCATCCGGCGAGGAAGCCGTTTTGGACCAGTTGAAGAGAGGTTCTTCCTTTCTCGTGCTTTTGGCAAGCGATGCCGGAGGTGCGACAAAGAAGCGATTCATTGACAAAACGAAAAGCCATGCCGTGCCTTTGATAAGCAACTATACTGCGGAAGAACTGTCCCATGCCATCGGCAAGGAGGGCCGCAAGGTCCTGTCGGTGTCGGATAGTAATTTCGCCAGACTCCTTTTGGAAAAACAGGAGTCCGAATAACAAGAAAGAGGTGGTATTATGGCAAGCGCCAAAAAACCCATGCCCAAGAAAAAATCCGACTTCAAGGGAGGCAAGTCCAACCAGAGGCCGGCTAATCGTCAGACGCAAAATAACCGCCAGACGCAGAACTATCAAAAGCCAAAATTGGAGAAACAGCCGGAAATTCTCGAAAAGATCGTCCATTTCAAGAACGGGATGACCGTTTTGGAGCTTTCCGAACAGCTGCATAAATCCGTTGCCGATGTCATCAAGAAACTGATGTTCATGCGGATCATGGCTTCCCAGACCCAATCGGTGGATCGCGAGACCGCCGAACTTTTGGCCATGGAATACGGCTTTGAAATCCAGGACGAAGTCCTGACCGACATGACACGTTTCGACGAACTTGCGATCGAAGACGATCCGAAGGATCTGGTCGAAAGACCGCCGGTAGTGACTATCATGGGTCATGTCGACCATGGCAAAACTACATTGTTAGACACCATCAGGCATTCGCGCGTCGTCCAAAGCGAAGCCGGAGGCATCACCCAGCATATCGGTGCCTACCAGGTTACGCGTAATGGCAAGGAAATCACCTTTATCGATACGCCGGGACATGCCGCATTCACGGAAATGCGCGCCCGCGGCGCCAGGATCACCGACATCGTCGTATTGGTCGTGGCGGCCGATGACGGCGTCATGCCGCAGACAAAAGAAGCGATCGACCATGCCAGGGCATCCAAATGCGCGATCATTGTCGCCGTGAACAAAATGGACAAACCGGGCGCCAACCAGGACCGCGTGAAACAGGAGTTGGCCGATTACGGTCTGTTATCTGACGACTGGGGCGGCGAAACGCCTTTCTGTTATATATCCGCCCTCAAAAATACGGGAGTGGACGAACTTCTCGACACAATCCAGCTCGTATCCGAAATGCTTGAACTGAAAGCCAATCCGAAACGCAATGCCGTCGGAACCGTCATCGAAGCAAAACTCGACAAAGGCCGGGGACCGGTGGCCACCATTTTGGTATCGAACGGCACCCTGAAGATCGGCGATTCATTCGCTGTCGGTACGACATACGGAAAAATCCGGGCGATGAACGATGATTTGGGACACACGATCAGAAAAGCCAAACCGGGGGCAGCCGTCGAGATCAACGGACTGAACGACGTTCCGCAAGCCGGTGATGCCTTCATGGTTTTCGATGATGAGAAAATGACGAGAGATATCGCTCAAAAGCGTGAAGAGCGTCAGTTTAAGGAAGAACACAATACGAAAAAAACGATATCCCTGGAGGAATTCTTCAATAAGGCCGAAGGAGTCACCAAGGAACTGAGACTCGTAATAAAGGCCGATACTCAGGGATCGATCGAAGCATTCAAGGGTTCGATCGAGAAACTGAATATCGAAGGCACGACGGTCGATATCGTCCGTACCGGCGTCGGCGCCATCACCGACACCGATGTGTCGCTAGCTGAAGCCAGCGACGCCTTCATCATCGGCTTCAACGTCCAGGCTCCCGCCAATGTCCGCGATACCGCAGGGCAAAAAGGCGTCGAAATCCGCGATTACCGCGTGATCTACGAAGCGATGAACGATATCGAAGCGGCCATGAAAGGTTTGTTGGAACCGAAGATGGAAAGACTCGTCATCGGCGAAGCCGAAGTCAGGGAAACCTTCTCTATCTCCAAAATCGGCACCATCGCCGGTTGCATGGTTACATCAGGTGTGATTCGCCGCGACAGCCAGGTAAAACTTTTCCGGGACGGTAAAGTCATATTCGAAGGTCCGATCGCATCCTTAAAGCGTTTCAAGGACGATGCCAAGGAAGTCAAACAAGGCTACGACTGCGGTATTATGATCGAAAACTACAACGATGTCAAAGTCGGAGACACTATCGAAGCATCCGTTTTGAAAGAGGTAGCTTGAAATGGCAAAGACCGACAGACTTGACACGTTGGTCCAACGGGTTTGCGCCGACATCATCAAAAATGAAGTGAAAGACGACTTAGGCTTCATCACCGTGACCGGAGCCAGGGTGACGAACGATCTGTCATACATGTATGTTTATTACACAATCTACGGCGACAATGAACGCCGGGAAAAAACGCAGGCAGCCTTGGAAAGGGCTAAAGGCTTCATCAGAGGTCAAATCGCCATGCAGGTCAAAATGCGCAAAGTGCCGGAACTGATTTTCAAATACGACCAAAGCGACTTAGAAGGCCGCAAAGTCGACGAAATCATCCGCAGGATGAAATGAGGTATACCCGGGCGGAAACCGTCCGGGTTTTCCATATTGTTTGGGGTGTGGAAATTGAACGAGAAAATCAAGGCGAAACTCGCCCTTCTGCCCGATGCCCCGGGCAGTTATCAAATGTTAGACGATGCAGGCAGGATCATCTATGTCGGAAAAGCCAAAAGCCTGAAAAATCGGGTAAAAAGCTATTTCAGCGGCAGCCATGACGCCAAGACGACCAATCTGGTCGCCAACATCGCCGATTTCACTTATATTGTGACTTCTTCCGAACTGGAGGCTTTTTTGCTCGAGCTCTCGCTCATCAAGGAACATGCCCCCCGCTTCAACATTCTCCTGATGGATGACAAAACCTACCCCTATATCGAGATCACCAGGGAAAAGAATCCCAAACTGGTGATCACAAGGAAGGCAAACACCAAAAACCGGTTGCTTTTCGGTCCTTATCCCGATGCTTCGTCAGCCCGGGAGACCCTGTCGTTAATCGAAAAGCTGTTTCCCTTCCGCAAATGCAAGGCGTTGCCGAAAAAGGTATGTCTTTACTATCATCTCGGTCAATGTCTGGGGCCGTGCGAATATCCTGTCAGCATAGATGTCTACAAGAAGATGGAAAATGATGTCGCCGCTTTTCTTTCCGGCCGCGACGACCAGGTGCTAGACGATCTGGAAAAGAAGATGGAAGACTGTTCCTTGAACAAGGAATACGAGAAGGCCGGGGAATATCGCGATCTGATCGCTTCCGTCAAACGGACGCTGAGAAAGCAGAATGTTATTTTCAACGATCTGTCTGACCGCGATATCATCAACTATGGGTTTTACGACCATTATCTCGCCGTATCGATTCTCTTCATGCGCCAGGGGAAGATTATCTTTTCCGAAAACAAATTGGTGACATTCTATGGCGAACCGGAAGAAGCGTTCATCAGTTATGTGGCCCAGTTTTACGAATTGCATCCGCTTCCAAAGGAAATCCTGTTGCCAGAAGGTCCGGATTATGAACTGCTTGAGCCTATTTTGAATGACCTCGGTTTCGTTCCGAAGCGCGGAAAAAAGAAAGAACTTGTGGATATGGCGAAGGAAAACGCCGGTATTTATCTAGAAAATAATCTCAGTCCCTATCTGAGAAAGAGCGATCAATCGATCGGTGCGATTCAAACCTTGGCGGATATGCTAGGCATTCAGGTTCCGGTAAGGATCGAAGCGTTCGACAATTCCAACACGATGGGAAGCGATCCGGTGTCCTCGATGGTCGTGTTTACGAACGGACTGCCAGATCGCAAGGAATACCGGAAATACAAGGTCAAAACCGTTGTCGGACCCGATGATTACAATACGATGAAGGAAATCGTTTATCGACGTTACCAAAGAATGCTCGTCGAAAAATCGAGACGTCCCGATTTGATTGTCATGGACGGCGGACTAGGCCAGGTGAACGCAGCTTGCGAAATCATCGCTTCTCTGGAATTAGACATCCCGGTGGCGGGCCTCAAGAAAGACGACCGGCACCATACCGATTTCCTAATATCGCCAAATGGCGAAGAAATAAAACTCGACCGACACCAACCGATCTATGTTCTGCTGAACAAAATCCAAGAAGAGGCCCATAGGTTTGCAGTGACATTCCATCGTGACAGACAGTCAAAGCAGGTCTATGCCTCTTATCTTGACAAGATACCATCCGTTGGCAAGGCGACCAAGGAAAAGTTGTTACAAAAATACAAGACATTGGCTAATATTGCCAAGTCGGACGACCAGGAACTCTCGGAGATCGGACTTACGAAAGTCCAGATTAAAAATCTGAGAATTGCCCTTGCCGATCTGTCAAGCCAATAAAAAACGTCCGGAACGGACAAATTGTGGTAAAATAATTTTGATGATCGTTTTAAACTGATGAGGATAAAGATGACAGAGTACGTATACGGACTTTTACACGGAGTCGATGAAACAAAAAGGATTATAGCCATCAAGATTGATAATAAGATCCGGTTTTTTTACCTTGCCAAAGGTCAATTTACTGTTTTCATGGCTTATTTCAAACCGAATATTTATGTGTTCATGACCGTGGCCGAAACACCGAGGCATTATCGCGGATACAAAGTTCAGAATGTTATCAACATCGAAAAAGTGATGTTGCCAAACAAGCAGAAACCGACGGTCTTTTACGACATTTCCATCATCCGTTCCGGGATCAAGACGATCGTCGATTCGGGGAAGCCGAAGCTTTTTGTTGATTTCGAGATGTCCATGCCCCCTTACCGGGATTACCGGACTTTCGTTTCCGAGATTATCCAGGCCGGACTGGTTCTGTGCGACGGCGACGGAAAAGTGTTGGAAAACCATTCTTTCTTCATCAAACCGCAGTTGTTTCCGAAAATCAGCGAACGGACTGGCAAATTTCTGCATATCAGGCAAGAAGACGTCGATAGCGGCCGGGAATACGGGGAATTCCATTCCCTCTTCATGAAAATCCAGGCTTCCTATCATCCGATGGTGTTCGTTTGGGGAAAGAACGACAAGATAGAACTGAAAAAAGCCAACGAACGTCTCGGCTTAACGGAATTTACCCAAAGAGCCCAGTTCATCGACTTGTTACAACTTCACAAGATCTATTTCAACCTGAAAAACGATCTCGGACTCTTCAACGCCTACAATCTTTACTCCGACCACGATTTGGACAAACAGGCACACGACGCCTTCGAAGATGCCAGCGTGACCAAGGACGTGTTTTACTGGTTTAAGGATACCGTCAACGGAAACCGGGAGATTACCATTCCGGAAAACGGCAAACCAGCCGAATAAAAAAACAGACCGTTTCCATAAGGAAGCGGTCTTTCTTTTATAAAAGCATTACAACCGGAAGCGTCATCGGTTCCCGTCCGGTTTTCAACTGGACATAATTCATGATCGCTTTTTGTAGATCGGACTTGATCGATGCGACATTCGCTTTCGTTTCGGCCTTAAGGGTATTGGAAACCGTTTTAGCCGAGATTTCCTGGAGTTCGCGAAGCATCTGTTGGTTGTCCTTCATGAAAATGAATCCTTTGGTCACAATTGAGGGCTTGCAGATGATTTCGTTGGATTTGCTATCAATTGTCACGATAACCGACAAAAGCCCGTCATCGGACAATTCTCGGCGATCCTTGATGATCTGGCTGCCGACTTCGCCGATTGCCATTCCGTCCACATACACGTCGGATGTCGGAATTTTGCCGGTGGCGATTCTCGCTCCCGTTTTGGAAAGGGCTAGAATGTCTCCGTTATCCATGACAAAGGTATTTTCCGGCTTGACTCCGGCTTCGACTGCAAGATGGGCGTGAGTTTTTAGCATCCGGTATTCGCCGTGGATCGGCATGAAGAATTTCGGCTTCATGAGTTTTAACATCAGTTTTAATTCGTTTTGGCCGCCATGCCCGGAGGCATGGACGTCGGCAAACGGCGACTGGGTGATCACCGAAGCTCCGTTTTTGTATAGAAGGTTGATGATTTGGTTGATGCTTTCCTGATTGCCGGGAATGGCGGAAGAAGATAAAATAACGGTGTCCCCGGGAATGATGGAAATCTGTTTGTGCGTTCCGGAGGCGATCCTGGTCAAGGCAGCCATCGGTTCTCCCTGGCTGCCGGTACAAAGGATCGTGATGTTCTTTTCCCTGAGTCCGGACATGTTGCGGCTGAAGAGGAAGGTTCCGTGCGGAGCACGGATGTATCCGAGTCGCAGTCCGACCTCGATGTTTTTTTCCATTGAGCGTCCGAAGACGGCGATCCGTCTGTTTGTCAGGGAAGAAGCCTCGACGATTTGCTGGATCCTGTGAACATTGGATGCGAAAGTAGCGATGATGACCCGACCTTTGATCGAGGCGAACAGTTCCTTGATGTTTTCGGCGACGACACGTTCGGATTTGGAAAAGTCCTCAAGCTCGGCATTGGTGGAGTCACTTAACAGGCATAAAACTCCGTCTTCGCCTATTTTGGCCATTTTTTGGTAATTGGCGTCGGCACTTATCGGCGAAAAATCAAACTTAAAGTCCCCTGTATGGACTATGGCGCCTTCCGGAGTGTTCACGCGGATGCCGAAAGAATCCGGAATCGAATGATTGGTCCGGAAGAAACTGACTGAGAGATTGTTGAATCGGATGATGTCGGATTCATGGTATTCCTGGAGATTGATGGTGAGGCCCGGGTGTTCTTCCATTTTGGCCTTGATGAGGCCGATCGACAATCCGGCTGCGTATACAGCCGGTATCCTGACCATTTTCAAAAGAAAAGGGATGGCGCCGATATGGTCTTCGTGCCCGTGACTGATGAAGAGAGCCTTGATCTTTTTTTGGTTCTCGATCAGATAAGTGTACTCAGGAATCACGTAATCGATGCCCATCAGGAATTCGTCGGGAAATAAAAGCCCAGAGTCCACGATGACAAGTTCGTCGCGGTATTCCACGCAGTACATGTTCTTGCCCACTTCACCCAATCCGCCGAGGGCAAAAACACCGACCTCGTTGTTACTGAAGAATTGGTTTGGCATTTTGAACCTTTTTCCTTTCAATATTACTGTTGCTTTCTGAAATATTATACATAATAGAAGAAGATTTTGCAAACAAAAGCGCGAGAATTCTTTATCCTTTGCCTTGATTTTAAACACTTTGGGCATTAAAATAAAAACTAACCGGACAAAAAACAGTCAAAACAGAAACTAATGTCCGAAAAAGGAGTTTGCAAAAGATGCCAATATTGACTATTTTCCTCATTGTTCTCGTAATAGTGATTATTTTCAGTTTAGCCGCCGTAATAGTCGCCATCATCATTGCATCGAAAAACCGCAAAAAACGGAACATCATACAAAACAATCTCGAAAAAGTGTATATTGAAAACATTGTCGAGGACAAAGATGATTGCAAGCTTACAATCAGGGATTTGTCAGGAAAAAGGGAAACGTATCCGGTTGGCAAGAAAGCCATGCAATCGCTTTATCCCGGCGAAACGTGCCTGATAGCCCGCCAAAACGGGAAATTGCTTTTATGGAAAGCTCAAACCCAGGAAAAACCGGATTTCTTTTCAAAAGAAAAAAACGATACCAATGTCATGAAAGTAACGGCGGAATCGCCGGTTTTCGATCTGGCGATATCCAGCAACTCCGGTATCACGGCTTCACAAGATGAAGTCTTGGGTTACATGGACAGGATGCTGGAAAACCAAACCGAACATTTCATCGGTCTGAAAAGCGACGACGGCCGTTATCTGGAATTATCCGGAAACGGTAAAGACAGGTATCTGGAAATCAGACTGATAAAAGGCAACAGGAGTTACCGGATGAACAAGTGTCTTCTAAGTGTCGCCAAATCCCTGGTCAGGGATTTTTACGGCAAAGCTGAATTAACGGACAATCCGGGATTTGTCATAGAGGAATAAGGCGCCTTGTGGCGCTTTTCTATTGTTTGAGATTATGATATAATCTATTTGTGGACAAAGGAGGTGGGGCTGTGATTGCACGGGTATTGGTCGATGTGCCGGCCAAAAGCGTCGATAAACTTTTTGATTACCTGATTCCGGCACAAATTGCGGGAATCATTGAAACCGGAATGCGGGTCATCGTCCCCTTCAATAACCGCAAACTGATGGGATATTGTCTGGAAATCGCCGAATCGAGCGATTATGACAAAGATCTCAAGGAGATCGACAGCCTAGTCGATCTGGAATCGTATCTGACTGACGAATTGATTGATCTTGCCAAACAGATCAGATCGGAAACCGCCACCGTATTGATAAGAATATTGGAAACCATGTTGCCATCGGCCATGCGGATGACATACACTACCAAGCTCAGAGTGAAAGACAGGGACAGACTGCCTGACAAACTTGTGCCGGTTTTTGCCTCCCAGGACGAGATAATCCTGAATGCTTCACAAAGGGAATGTTATCCGGAATTGAAGAATGCGATAAAAGAAGGCGTCATCACTTCGACCTTTGTCGTCAAATCAAAGGGGTCTTTCCGGATGGAAAAAGTCGCCATGCTCTTGCAGAAGAACGCCGTGACGAAGTCAGAAAAGCAGAATGCGGTCATTGCATTCTTACAAGAAAAGGAAAACATGACCGCCAATGCCGCTTTAATGATAAAAAAACTGAACGTAACGATGTCCGTTGTCGAAAGTTTGGCCAAAAAAGGGATCATTTTGCTTGAATACCGGGAAAAATACCGCGACTTGTTTTCTCTGATGCCTGTCAACGATAAAACCGTGATTCTTAATAAAGACCAAGAAGTCGTGATGGAAAAGATCAGGTCAAAATATGACAGTTTTCAGGTTCTTTTGTTACACGGAGTGACATCTTCCGGTAAAACGGAGATTTATCTGAAAGCGATCGGAGAAACGATCGCAAAAGGAAAAGAAGTTATCTTTCTGGTTCCGGAAATATCCCTTACTCCGATGATGGTTTCTCGTTTCAAGGGGAAGTTCGGGGAAAAAGTCGCCATTTTGCATTCCGGTTTATCGCTCGGAGAAAAATTCGACGAATGGCGGAAAATCGTGCGCGGTGAAGTCAAGATAGTCATCGGCGCGAGAAGCGCGTGCTTCGCTCCTTTCAGAAATATAGGCCTATTGGTCGTGGACGAATGCCACGAGTCATCCTATAAACAGGACGACATCCCGAAATATTATGCCATCGACATTCTGGAAAAACGGGCTCAAACATACAATATTCCCCTTCTTTTGGGATCGGCTACGCCGAACATCGATTCTTATGCCCGGTTCAAACGGGGTTATTACGAACTATTGGAGTTAAAACACCGTGCCATGAATTCCAGTTTGCCCGATGTAACGACAGTCGATATGAAACAGGAGTTTAAAAACGGAAACTCCGGCCAACTTTCCGAACTGTTGATTTCGGAGATTGCCAGACGGCTGGAAAAAGGCGAGCAGACGATTCTCCTTTTGAACCGACGCGGGTTTTCGACTTTTGTCATCTGCCGGAATTGCGGCCACGTGTTCACTTGTCCTGAATGCGACATCTCGCTAACTTACCATGAGGCAGACCATTCTTTGAAATGCCATTATTGCAACCACAAGGAGCCGATACCGAAAGTTTGTCCTGACTGCAAGTCGGAAGATTTGCGGTATTTCGGTTCCGGTACCCAGAAAATCGAAGCGGAAGTCCAGGAAAAATTCCCGAATGCGAAAATCGTCCGGATGGACAACGATACGACCAGAACGAAGAACGCCCATGAAAAACTGTTATACACGTTCGAAAAGAAAGGCGACATCCTTCTCGGTACCCAGATGATAGCCAAAGGATTGGATTTTCCCAGAGTGACCCTGGTCGGAATCATCCAGGCGGACGGGAATCTTTACCATCCCGATTTCCGGGCTCCGGAAAAGACTTTCCAGCTTATCGTCCAGGTTGCCGGCCGTGCCGGCAGACGCGATGAACCCGGAAAAGTGATCATTCAGGCTTTCAATCCCGATCATTATGCGATCAGATATGCCCGCAATCAGGATTACGACGGGTTTTACAACCACGAGATGCAATTGCGCCGGATCGCCAAATACTCACCGTTCTATTTTCTGGCGGAGATCAAATTCTCCGGGCCCAAGATGCGCGATCTGTTTATAAGCGCCCAAGCCGTCGTCAAGTTGCTTCGGTCTGAACTGGCGGAAGACACCGTCGTATTGGGACCGGCATTGCCGCCAATTCCTAAGATCAGGAATCAGTACAGTTGCCAAATCCTCGTGAAATACCGTCATGAGGAACATATGAACGATTTGCTTAACAGGATACGTCATGATTTTGAAAACGATCTTGTCAGGATTGCGATTGACCGCAATCCGGCTTTGGGATAGAGGTGACAAGCATGAAAATAGTCTTCATGGGAACGAGCGAATTCGCCGTCCCGATTCTGGAAGGTCTCGTCAAAGAATATGAGATAGTCCTGGTTGTCACGCAACCGGACCGTCCTTTCGGACGTAAAAAAACACTGAAACCGTCTCCGGTCAAGGAAGTTGCCTTGCTTCACAACATTCCCGTTTTCCAACCGGAGAGAATCAAAGAAGATTTCCAACCGATCCTGGCTTATGGAGCGGATCTTTTTGTCGTCGCCGCCTACGGACAGATGATTCCCGAATCGGTGCTTTATTATCCGAAATACAAATCGATCAATGCGCACGGGTCGCTTTTGCCCAAGTACAGAGGCGGCGCCCCGATGCAAAGGGCGATCATGAACGGCGACGAGAAAACCGGCGTTACGATCATATACATGACAAAGAAAATGGATGCGGGAGCGATGCTTGCCAAAATAGAAGTTGCGATCACTATGGAAGACGATCTCGGTTCTCTGGAGCAAAAATTGGGTTTAGCAGCCCAAAAACTGATGCTTGAGACGATTCCTTGTTTGGCTTCAGGAAATGTTGTTCCCACCGAACAGGATTTGTCGGAAGTCACATTCGCCGGGATTATCCGTCCGGAAGAAGAAAAACTCGATTTCGGACGAAAATCGAAGGAAATCTTTGATCATGTCCGGGCATTCCGTCCGAAGCCGTTGTGCCATGCCACCATAGACGGAAAGAAAATCAAAATCATCGAAGTGAAAATCGCAAACGACATAAAAGTCGAAGGCGTACCCGGTGAAATTGTCATGTCAGGCGGGAACGAAGTGTTTGTAAAAACCCTGGATGGAGCGGTTTCTTTGGAAAAAGTGCAGGCGGAAGGCAAGAATCCGCTCGATATCGTTTCATTCATGAACGGAACGGGACGCAATCTTTTCCAAAAGGGCCGGATTTTCGAATAGGAATCGCTATACATATAGTTTTCATAAAAATATGATATAATAATATGTTAGTGGATAATTGACAGGGGTGATCTTATGAACCGTCAGAAGAATTTGTTTTCCCGGGAAGAAATGTACCTGATGAATGTCGAAAAGCTGCATGAACGCGGAGTAAGCATCGAGCAGATAGCAGAAATAGCCTACAAGCAACAAGCAAAATGGAATTCAGCGATTTCTTACAACGAATGCCTGGAATCGGTCGAAAAGATTCTGTCTTTGCGCGATGTCTTCCATTTGTTGCAGCTGGGGGCGGAAATCGACAGACTGACCGAAGCGGAAGCTTTCAATGGCCCGATCCAGTCGATTTTGGAAACCGATCTCGGCATGTTCGGAATCGACGAATTGTTCGGTCTTGAACTGGCAGGTCTTTACGGAACCATCGGCAAGACTAATTTCGGCGATATCGACGTCAACAAGCCAGGAATCATCGGCAAGTTGAATGATGCCGGAAAAAAGGAAAAAGGGCATTGCCACACTTTCCTAGACGACATCGTCGGCGCCATCGCAGCGGCGGCATCGACCAGGGTGGCGCAGATCGAGAACGAACTTGAAGCCAGAAAGGATCCGTCGATCGTCGAGCAGCCCAAACTGTTTTAAGCAAGGACAAAATGAAAAAGGGGGGTGACGCGATGGACAAGCGGGAAAAAGCCCTGGACGAGTTTTTCCGAAAAAACGACAGCGCAACGAAAAAGAAACATGTCGAAAAGGAAACCAAACCGGAAAATCAGGCGAAAATCGACGAATACATGGCTTCCGTCGCACCGGTGAAGTCTCCCAAAAAAGAAACCAAACTAGACAAGTTTCTTGATTTTTTTCGCATCACATCGTTCAAAAACCGGTTTGATGAGCGTAAAGTCAGCACAAACATAAAACAATACGAAATCGAAGGCAAAGGAAAATTGAGTATTTTCTTCGCCAAATTGAAACAGTTTTTCATCAGCCGTTTCAGTTTCGAAGCCGGTATCGACATCTTAGATGAGACTTCGGTCCTTTATCGTAAAAATATGGTCATCCGCAACATCATTTGGCTGACCAATATCGTGTTCATGATTTTCACTTTTATCGGCGTGACCGGTGTCAATCTGAAGATCAACCTGATCGTAATCTTCACGATCTGGATAATCATGTTTTTCACCAGCCAGTCGATCCGCAAGATCATCTTGCAGGAACCAAGAACTTTCCATAAGCAGCAACTGGCGGAATATGTATCGGGATTCTATGTCTTTCTGATGGCGATGGCGGTATATATCAAACTGCGCGTCACCTTGGGAACGATTGACGAAGAAGCATATTTCAGCATCACGCAGGCCGGATATTCCTTGGTGTATTTCGCTTTGGTAGTTTTGTCGCTTTATCAGGATTCCAAGCTTCTCGGTACGATTTTCAAAGTTGCGATTATCGCCATGACGATTGTACATGTGACGATTCTCTACCCGGTATACAAATATGCCGGAGACATCGTATCGCTATGGAACTATATCAAAGGACCTGTAATCACAGACATCATCCTGAAAACTATCGTTCTTGCCGTTTTCATGGTCGCCTTGTATTCCATTGCCAAGATATCGGAAGATCTGAATGCCAAACGAAAAGAAGAGCTGGTCAAACGCAGGGCGATGGAGAAAGATTTCAAAGCCGTTGTTTCCGATGTCTTTGATGTCATTGGCGTTTACAAGCAACGCGTTGACGAGAATCAGGAAAAGATCAATCGGAAGGCCGCCAAAAGAATCGCCGACATGGCCAGCAAACTAGGCAACTATCTCGGATATTCGCCCAAGTTATGCAAGGAGATTTTCGATTTTTCCACTATCCATATCGACAAGATAAGTTATCTGTCGGTGAGCGATTACGACGACAAGGAAGTTTTGGACGAGAACGACTACCGGAAGATCAGGGAAAAAACGATCATCGGATCCGTGATCATCAAACGGCTGCAGTTAGAGAAGAAGGGCGAAGACATTGTCCGGGCTCATTTTGAGAAAACGGCCGACAAGGATTTTATCAGAGACATGAATTCGATTCAGGACAACCGGGAATCCCAAGTCATCCTGTTATGCGAAATATACGATATATTGCGCCAGCCGCGCAATTACAAACGGGAAATGAAACATTCCCGGGCCATCGATTTGATGCAACTGGAATTCTACCCGTACTTCGATCCTCAGATCGTCGATCGTTTTGTGAAATACGGAGATGAGTTCGAATCGCTTTACTACAAGCTTTGCCAAGAATAGGAGATAATGCCCATGTATCGTTTTTTTACTTCCGAATCGGTAACCGAAGGACATCCGGATAAAATATGTGATCAAATCAGCGACGCCATTCTAGACGCCATTTTGGCCGATGATCCCAACGGTCGCGTCGCCGTCGAGACCTTGGTAACAACCGGTCTCGTGCTGGTGGCCGGGGAAATCACGACTTCAACTTATGTCGATATCCAAAAAATAGTGCGCGAGACTGTCGCCGGTATCGGATACGATCGCGGCAAATACGGATTTGACGCCGAAAATCTGGCTGTGTTGGTCGCTATCAACAGTCAGTCGCCAGACATCGCGATAGGTGTCAACGAAAGCGTCAGCCACGAGATGGGAGCCGGAGACCAGGGAATGATGTTCGGCTATGCTATTGACGGTAACGACGAATACATGCCGATAACCCATGTGTATGCGAACCGCTTGTCTAGAAGACTCGCTGAAGTCAGAAAGACAGGCATCTTGCATTATCTGCGCCCGGACGGCAAAACCCAGGTGACTGGCGAATTCGACAGCGAAGGCAACTTAGTAAGATTCGACAAGATTCTGGTTTCCACTCAGCACGCTCCGGAAATCACTCAGGATACGATCAGAAAAGACATGATAAAATATGTCATCAGTGAAGTCATACCCGAAAATCTCATCGATAAGGATACCGAGATACTCGTGAATCCGACCGGACGTTTCGTCATCGGCGGACCGTCGGGCGACTCCGGACTTACCGGAAGGAAGATCATCGTCGACACTTACGGGGGCGCCGTGCATCACGGCGGTGGGGCTTTCTCGGGAAAAGATCCGAGCAAGGTCGACAGAAGCGCCGCTTATGCCTGCCGTTATGTCGCCAAAAACGTGGTGGCGGCCGGACTGGCAAAGGAGATTGAAATCCAGGTTTCCTATGCAATCGGAGTTGCCAAACCGACATCTATCGGTGTGAACACTTTCAATACCGGCAAACTGCCGGATGAAAAATTGATCGAAATCATCAAAAAGTGTTTTGATTTTCGTCCAAGGGCGATCATCGACTATTTCCAGCTTTGCCGACCGATCTACAAACAAATTTCCGCCTACGGCCATTTCGGACGTACGGATCTGGATTTGCCTTGGGAAAAACTTGATCTCATACCGACACTCAAGAAGCTTGAAAAAGAAGGTTGATCATGATGTTTTTTGCCACAATCAAACAAACAATCGAAATAATTATCGTCATTACCGTACCGTTGGCTATCCTTGTCACTGGAAATGTTTTGATGATAAGATCTCTTAAAACCGGGTACAAGGATGTCTATAAGTTCCAGTCTAAATTTGATATCGAACTGCGAAAGACTATCAATCTATTTTCCAAAATCGACCCAGAGGGTATTTTGAAAGACTATCGCGAAACAGTCATTAAAAACATCTCCCACGAGGAAAAGATCGAACTGTTGGATCTGGTCGACGAGGAATACAAACTGATAGACAAAGAATCCGGAAACAACGAATATGCGATGGAGACATATGAAAATCTACAGGAGATGCGGCGGATTCATGACACCAAGGCTCTGATTTTCAACCACAAGATCTTGATGTTTCCTTTCAATGTCTACGCCAGATTGTTTAAAATCAAGAAGTGGGATTTGTATCTGCATGAAAAAAAGGAAGAGTCGTGAGACTTGCTTCAAGATAAAAAGAAAAGCCGCAATCGGCTTTTTTTATTCCGCTTTGTTGATGACAATGATATATGGGGCGAGTTCCTTGTTTAAAACGGAATGTTTCGATACATCATATGTCTGTCCCGGCAGTCTTTCGACGAAACGCAACAATAACTGGCTTTCGTTGCCTTCGTGTTTCTGATAGACGACAATGACGACGATTCCGCCCGGCGATAACATCTTTAGTAACTTTTCAAGCGAGATCAGTGTCGATTCCGCCGTAGTACGGATTTTCTTCTTTCCTCCCGGCAAATATCCGAGATTATAGATCGCTCCTTGTATTGGGACTTTGATGTATTCGTCGATTTTCGCATGGTCGTCATTGATCAGTTTCACCCAGTCGACATGGTTTTTCCTTAACAATTCGCTTGTGGCTGCAATGGCTTCTTCCTGGATGTCGAAAGCATAGACATCATGGCTGAGCGAAGCCAAAAAAAGAGTATCCTGCCCTTTTCCCGCCGTCATGTCCACAAGAGTCTTGCCGGATAGTTTATCCTTTAGAAGCCATTCATGGCTCCATTTCGCCACCGTAATCATCCTTCGTATCTCGCTCCCTGATGGCTGTGTCTTTTTCTTAACAGTTTGTCGATGTCGTTTGTCACCGTGAATTTTTTCAGGCTCCAAAGGGGAGCCACCAATTCTTTTCTCGGGCTGTCGCCTGTGAGTCTGTATATGATGATGTCCGGTCGCAACAATTCGATCTGATCGGCTGTTGTTTCGATATAATCCGAGCGCGACATCATGGTTATCTCGCCTTTTTCATACAGGTCGGCGAGCCTGGTGTTTTTCATCACGTAAAGCATGTGGATCTTGATTCCCTGGATATCCTGTTTGTTCAGAAAACGGATTGTGTCAAGCATCATGTCAGGCGTTTCGCCTGGTAGGCCGTTGATGATATGGCATATGACATGGATGTCCTTTTTTCTTAGCTTTGCGACGGCATCGACGAACGATTCCAAGGAATGCTGCCGGTTGATGAAACTGGCGGTACTCGCATGGATCGACTGCAGACCGAGTTCCACCGTAAGGAAGGTCCGTTGCCTTAGTTCACCAAGATATTCGACAACATCGTCCGGTAATACGTCCGGTCTTGTCGCAATTGACAGTCCGACGACTTCGTCTGACAGGTTTATGGCTTCTTCGTATAATTTTTTAAGTCTCGAAAGCGGGGCGTATGTGTTGGTATTCGCTTGAAAGTAAGGTATCGTCAGGCAACCGGGCCATTTCTTATGCAAGACTTCCAGGCTCCGTGCGTATTGGACCCCGAGACTTTCGCCGGGATCTCCGGCGAAATCACCGGATCCTTTTTCCGAACAAAAGATGCATCCGTCCCACGATAGCGTACCGTCCCGGTTGGGACAGGTGAAGCCGCCGTTAAGGGGGATTTTGGCGATTTTATGGCCGAATCTGGCCCGATAGAAATCGTTGGCGGTAAGGTAAGGTTTTTCCTTTTTAACAAAATCCATGTTATCACCCGTGACAACTAATTATATCACAAACGATGTTTTTTGGTTGTTCCAGCAACTAATTATGATATAATAAAAACAATTGGGTGATAAACTATGTTCAACATCGTTACTGACAGTATCTTACATCCCGACAGGCTGGTAAACTACCGTAACCGTTCCGGTTGGTTCGTTTTCCTTTATCTCCTGATTCTGGCCATATTCGTTTCGGCTGGAAGTATCGTTTATTCGATAAAAAATCGGGGAGAAATCAATTTGACCAGCGAAGCGACAGGATGCACTTTGGTGAACGGATTCTTGGTTTGCGAAGGTTTGTCGCACGATAACAGCGTCGCTTTCAATGCTTATGATTATTCGGTTTATTTCTTTGATGAGGACGGGTCGGTTGACTTGCTTGACGTTGATGACGCGGATTCGCTCATTGTTTTCCAAGGACAGTCGATGTCGATATACATCGGCACCTCCATGATCATGCAGACACCGGCTTTTGCCGGCATGAGCGGCGACGATGCTTTCGACTATTTCATGCGGACATTCGTCAATTCGTTTTCCGTGATGATCGTGGTTGCGGCAATCATCACCAACACTGCTCTGCTTGCGGTGATTTCGCTTATCGCTATGATCGTTTTCTCCCGACTCATCAAATATATATCTTTCGGCAAAATATACAAACTAGTCGTGTTCGCTTCGACACCCGTGGCGCTCATCCTCGTTTTCAACAATCTTTTGTCATTGCCAACAATCTTATTCATCATTCTGATGGCTTTGGCATACCGCTCAATCTTTCTGTTGCAAAGGGAACTGTATATTTATACAATGATCCACAACAGCCAGCAACAAGGCGGTTCGGGGCAGAATATGGGAATGCCTGACGATAAGATGGAAAATGATGATCAAGACTTAGACGATGATGGAAATGATAATGACGATCCGGAAGAATGATTCTTTTGTCCTGTCTTGCAAAACGTTGTTTTTCGTGATATGATATTGTAAAATGCCAGGATAGGGAAGCAGTAGTGCACCCGATCACTTCAAGAGACCCGGCGAATCGGTGCGAGCCGGGGTGATCAACGCATGAACTCGTCCCTGTAGCAGTTGCGGCCAAAACCGCAGACGTTTTCCGCGTTAAGGAAGAGAGTGCCGGAATTATCCGGAACAAAGGTGGTACCGCGATCTTGATCGTCCTTTATCGGGCGGTCTTTTTATTTTGGAGGAGATAGTATGAGTGAGTTTATTCCCAGTTTCAATCACACCGAAATCGAAAAGAAATGGCAGGACAGATGGTATGCATCCGATCTTTTCCATGCCGTGGATTTTGATAAACGGCCCAAATACTACGCCTTGGTCGAGTTTCCGTATCCTTCGGGAATCGGAATGCATGTCGGCCATTTCCGCGCCTATATGTCGCTTGAGACAATCGTGCGTAAACGCCGGATGGAAGGATATAACGTACTGTTTCCGATCGGGTTCGATGCTTTTGGCCTTCCGACTGAAAACTATGCGATCCAGAACAACATCCATCCGCGGATCGTGACGGACCAAAACATCAAGACTTTCACGAAACAACTCCGCGAAGCCGGGTTTTCTTTTGATCTAGATCGTATAGTCGATACAACTGATCCGGAATACTATAAATTCACCCAGTGGATATTTTTAAAGATGTATGAACACGGGCTTGTTTATCGCAGCAAGACTTACGTCAATTTCTGTCCCGACTGCAAAGTGGTGCTTTCGAACGAGGAATCGCAGGGCGGAACCTGCGACAGATGCGGAACCGAGGTCGTCCAGAAAGAGAAGGAAGTTTGGTTTTTGAAGATAACCGCTTATGCGGAGAAACTGTTGGAAGGACTTAAAATTCTGGAATCGCCAGAAAGGATCAAGACCGAACAGGAAAAGTGGATCGGTCGGTCCGACGGAGCCTTCATCAGTTTCCCGATTGCCGATTCTGTCGATTCGCTCGAGGTCTTCACGACCCGTCCGGATACGATATACGGAGTGACATTCATGGTTATCGCCCCGGAGCATCCGGCGATAAAGAAATATGAAGACCGGATCAAGAACATGGATGCGATCAAGGATTATGCCGAGAATTCGAAGAGAAAAAGCGAATTCGAAAGAGTACAGCTAGTCAAAGATAAAACCGGGTTGAAAATTGCTGGTTTGGAAGCCGTCAATCCCATCACCAAAGAGAAAATTCCGGTGTTCATCGCCGATTATGTGATGATGACTTACGGAACCGGAGCCATCATGGCCGTTCCCGGGCATGATCAACGGGACTACGAATTCGCGACCAAATACAGCCAAAAGATTGTAGAAGTCATCAAAGGCGGGGATCTGTCAAAAGAAGCCTACACCGACATCGAAGATGGCGTTCTGGTGAATAGCGGCATCCTTGACGGTCTTAAAGTGAAAGAAGCGATTGCGAAGATGATCGCTTACCTAGGAGAATTGGGATGCGGCAAGAAAGGCGTGCAGTTCAAAATGAAGGACTGGGCGTTCAACCGCCAACGTTATTGGGGCGAACCGATCCCCTTGGTTTATTGCGACGATTGCGGCATCGTTCCGGTGCCATACGAAGATTTGCCGGTGACTTTGCCGATGGTCGACAGTTTCATACCGACGGATACGGGCGAAAGCCCGCTTGCGAACATCAAGGAATTCGTGGAATGCACCTGTCCTAAGTGCGGAAAGACAGCCAGAAGAGAAACCGATACGATGCCCCAATGGGCCGGATCTTCATGGTACTTTCTTCGTTACATTGATCCGCATGACAAAACGGTTTTCGCTAGCCGCGACAAACTGGATTACTGGGGTCAGGTCGACTGGTACAACGGTGGCATGGAACATGTCACGAGGCATCTGATCTATTCACGGTTCTGGAATCTGTTTCTTAACGACATCGACGAAGTGCCGTTTGCCGAACCTTATTGCAAACGGACAGCCCAAGGGTTGATACTCGGAAGCGACGGGGAGAAGATGTCTAAATCGAAAGGCAATTCGGTCAATCCTCAGGATATCATCAATGAGTACGGGGCCGACACCTTGAGAACATACATTCTTTTCATCGGTGATTATGAGCTTCCGACTCCGTGGAACGACAACGGCATCAAAGGCTGTCGCCGGTTCTTGGACAAGATCTGGCGCGCGTTTCCTAAGGTGAATTCCGTTCCCGGATTTTCCATAGAAAGCGAAATACTCATGAACCAGACGATCAAGGGAGTCTCGGACGATTACGAAAGTATGAAATATAATACGGCGATCGCCAAGATGATGACTTTGATGAATGAACTGGGACAGAAGGAAGAAATCACCAGGGGCGAATACGAAACATTGTTGAAACTGCTTTATCCGGTCGCTCCGCACATAACGGAGGAACTCTTCGAAAAACTTGGCAAAGGCCACTGGCTCGACAAGGAATCATGGCCAGCATGGAATGAGGAGAAACTGGCGGAAGACAAGATCGAAATCGTTGTGAGCGTCAACGGCAAAGTCCGTGACAAACTGACAGTCCCCGTCGGAACCGGCCGCGACAAGCTGGAAAAACTGGCTTTGGAACTTCCGAAAATCCGGGAAATAACGAAAGACAACCAGGTGCGCAAAGTAATCGTGGTCGAAGGCAAACTCGTCAATCTGGTGATATAAAGAAAAAACATCCGTCAAGACGTAGTCTTTTGACGGGTGTTTTAATGAAAGAGTATCTTCATGAAAAAAATCGCGAAGCGAAAGAAAAACTCAAAGCAATCGCCAATGGCATGTGCAACCGCTGCTTTTCGCATAATCTGGCGAATGATTGCCATGACAAGCTTTATTGTCCCGATTGTCTTGTGACGGAAGACGATTATATTTTTCGCTATGAGCGCGAGCTGCCTTATTGCGATCCTTTCATAAGACCGGATCTGGTACTTACAAAAAGACAAAGCGACGCCTCCCGTTTTCTTCTCGAACTGCTTTCCGACCGGAAAAGCGGGAATTTATTCGCGGTCTGTGGAGCCGGGAAGACGGAGATGACTTATCTTGTCGCTTCCGAAGCCATCAGAAGGGGAATGTCGGTATGTTATGCCATTCCGCGCCGCGAAGTGGTGAGGGAACTCGCAAAAAGACTCAGACGGGATTTCAAAGGCATCATGGTCGGCGAAATGCATATGGAAAAAAAAGCGGACGAGGGATGCCAGATCGTCGTTTCCACTATCAATCAACTGATAAATTACTACCATGAATTCGGCCTTGTCATATTGGACGAAGCGGATGCGTTCCCTTATAGTGGTAATGAATATCTGGAAAGACTTGTGAAGAAAGCCGCCCTTCCGGATGCTGTTTTCATAAACATGTCCGCGACCATGACGAAAGGCGGCATAATCGACACATACATCGTACCGGAAAGATTCCATGGTTTCAGACTGGATAAACCGCGATTTGTGAAAACCGGAAACATTCTGGAAACATTGAAAAACGGCAAATTGCCGGCAAGATTCGAAAGCAAACTGAATTTATGGCTTGATTCCGGCAAACGCGTCTTTGTTTTCGTGCCGACGGTCGAACTTGGTAAAAAGGTGGCGAAAATCATGAAAAACGGCAAATTGCCGGTCGATTTCCTCTATGCTGGCAATCCGGCGAGAAGAAGGATTCTGAATGATTTTTACATGCAGAAATTTGCGATACTCGTGACCACAACCGTCATGGAAAGGGGCGTGACTTATGATGATGTCCAGGTGGCAGTGCTGGCGGCCGACCATCCCATATTCAATAAAGCCTGTCTTGTTCAGATATCCGGACGCGCCGGAAGATTTAAAAGTCATCCGTCCGGGGAAGTCGTGTTTTACTCGGAAACCTTGACTGGACAAATGATGTCGTGTCGGCGCGAGATCGCCCGGATGAACCGGCTAAGGAACAATTCATCGTGATATGTGCCATATGCCGGAAAACGTTTGTCGCCGAACTGGAATTTTCCACCTTGTTCCAACCGCCGATTCTTTGCGGCGATTGTCTGACACTTAGAAAAGCCGAACCGATAATGGAGGCGATACCGACAGATAACGGTTTGATCGAATACTATTATCTATGCGAACAAAACGATTTGGACACATTTATGTATTCGCGCTCCAGTCATTTTATTGAAAAAGCCCTTGAAATGGCCATTTGCCGGTATAATGAGATCGGGTTTGTCATCATTCTCGAACCGGATGATTTCACCACGCTGGAATCGTGGTGGCCCTTTGTCAAAGAAACCGGGACCATGATATTTTTTTCGTTTTTCCGCTATGATTTTCTTACGGAAAAAAAGGATTTCTGTTTTTGACAAAAACCCGCATATCCGTTTACATTCATCACAATTCAATGCTATAATCTAATCAGATACATTTCAAAAGGAGTGATGAATGTGAAACTTGATGTCAGAGGCAAGGACGGTTTTGAAATCACTGATTCAATCCGCTCGTATTTCGAAAAGAAACTCAAGAAAGTCGAAAAAATGTTTTCCACGGAATTAGAAGCATTCGCAGTATGTAAGATTTACAAGGGCATGTCGAAAGTGGAGATCACGATTCCGATCAAATTCGTGACGATCAGGGCCGAGGTTCTCGACAAGGACATGTACGCCGCCATCGACAAGGCGGTTGACAAACTGGAGGCCCAGATCCGCAAAAACAAATACAAACTGAATCGGAGCCTGCAAGAAAAAACAGGACTGAAAGAAACATTCAAATCGGACGAACTGGACATCGACTTGCTGGAAAAAGAACTCATCTCGCCGATCAGGAAAAAACGCATCCAGCTGGACATGTTGTCGACCGACGAGGCGATCACCCAGATGGAATTGCTGGGACACGATTTCTTCATTTATCGGAACGAAGACAAGGAAGTATGCGTTTTGTATCTTCGCGACGATGGCAAATACGGTCTGATCGAGACATATTAAGTGACCTTTAAAGGTCACTTTTTTTCTATAGGGAGCACAAATGGGTTGTATAGGGCTTTGTTTTTGTGGTATCATATTCCTTGTAAAACGAAGAGGTGATTCCAGTGCCAAAATTATTCGACCCAAACAGAAAAATACTCAAAAGGCTGGAAAAAACAGCAGAGAAAGTCCTTGCACTCGAAGACGAGTTCAAGCAACTTTCTGATGATGAGTTAAAAGCGAAAACCGATAGTTTCCGGGAAAGATATAAAGCCGGTGAAACTTTGGATGATTTGCTGGTGGAAGCATTCGCTACCGTCAGAGAGGCATCGACCAGGGTGACCGGACTGACTCCGTTCAAGGTTCAGGTCATGGGAGCCATCGTGATCCATGAAGGCAACATATCCGAAATGAAGACCGGCGAAGGCAAAACCTTGACCGCCGTCATGCCCGCCTATCTTAACGCCATCCCCGGGGAAGGCGTCCACATCGTTACCGTCAATGAATATCTGGCCGGGCGCGAGGTATCCGGCGAGATCGGTGAATTGTTCCGCTTTTTAGGACTCACGGTCGGGCTGAATGTCCGCGATATTACCCCGGAAGAGAAACGGGCTGTTTACAATTGCGACATTGTTTATTCGACCAACAACGAACTCGGTTTCGATTATTTGCGCGACCATATGGTCATCTACAAGGAAAACATCGTCCAGCGTCCGCTCAATTTCGCGATCATCGATGAAGTCGACTCGATTTTGATCGATGAAGCCAGGACGCCGCTCATCATTTCCGGCGGCGAGAAAAGCACCGCCGAAATGTACAAACAGGCAAATTATTTCGCGATCCGTCTGAAAGAAGAAGAGGATTTTGCGATCGACATCAAAGAAAAAACCGTCAACCTGACGGAAGAAGGTATCAAAAAAGCCGAGGCCTTCTTCAATCTTGAAAACCTGTATGACATTTCCAATGTGGTTTTGTTACACCACATCAACAATGCCTTGAAAGCCAATTTCACCATGTCCAGGGATGTCGATTATGTCGTTCACGAAGGCAAGGTCATCATCGTCGACCCCTTCACCGGCCGTCTGATGCACGGACGTCAGTTTTCCGAGGGCTTACACCAGGCGTTGGAAGCCAAGGAAGCGGTCGAGATCAAGAAAGAAACGACCATCATGGCGACCATCACTTTCCAGAATTTCTTCCGGATGTACAAGAAACTGTCCGGTATGACCGGTACCGCTAAGACCGAAGAGGAAGAATTCACGAACATCTACAACATGTATGTCGTGGAAATTCCCACCAACATGCCGGTCATTCGCATTGATGACAATGATCTGATTTTCGCCACCATGCAAGCCAAATACAAGGCGTTGGCCGATGAAATCGAAAAACGCCACAATTTAGGACAGCCGATGCTGGTCGGAACCATTTCGATCGAAAGTTCGGAACTTCTGTCGAGTCTTTTGAAGCGTAAACATATCAAACACGACGTCTTGAACGCCAAGCAGCACGAACGCGAAGCCGATATCGTCGCCCAGGCGGGACAGATGGGAGCCGTGACGATCGCGACCAACATGGCCGGTCGTGGTACCGATATCAAATTGGGACCGGGAGTCAAGGAATTAGGCGGTCTCGCCGTCATCGGAACCGAAAGACATGAATCCAGACGTATCGACAATCAGCTCCGCGGCCGTAGCGGAAGACAGGGCGACCCCGGATATTCCCGGTTTTTCCTGTCAGGAGACGACGATCTCTTGCGCCGGTTCGGCGGCGACCGTTTCAAGAGCATGATTTCGATGATCACGACGCAGAAGGGTTCGGAAGCCGAACTTCCGCTTGATTACAAGATGTTTTCCAAACTGGTTATGAAAGCCCAGCACCAGATTGAAGGAAACAACTTTGACCGCCGGAAAACTGTTTTGCAATATGACGAAGTGATGCGCAGACAACGCGAGATCATCTACAAGCAGAGAACCGATATCTTGTTCTTAGAAACGATCGAGGATACGGTGAACCAGATGATCGAATCGGTTTTGTCATCTCTCATAAACCATTATGCGGAAGACCGGGACGCGATGTACGAGGCATTGAACAAATACTTCCAGAAAGACATGATCGACCGTGACATCCTGAAAACCGAAGAGAATGCCACATCGTATGTTTTCGACCAATACAAGAAAGAGATCGAAAACAAGAAGTCCCTGACCGGGGACAAAATATACAACGACTTCCTGAAAGCCGTCACTTTGCGTGTCGTCGATACTTACTGGATCCAGCATATCGATGCTATGAGCGAACTGCGTCAGGCCGTGTCGCTCCAGAGTTACGGGCAGAACAATCCGTTCCGGGAATATCAGGACACCGGATTCCAGATGTTCGAGGAAATGGTCTTCAATATCCAGTCCGATGTCACCCGTTTTGTCCTGAAGGCCCAGGTGAGACAAAATACGGAGCGCGTGCAGGTTGCCAAACCGACATATGCCTCATCCGGCAAGGAAGACGAAAACAAGAAGAAAAAACCGGTGGTCAAATCCGATACCACCAAAGTCGGTAGAAACGATCCGTGCCCCTGCGGCAGCGGAAAGAAATACAAATACTGTCACGGACGCAACGCCGATTGACCAAAAGGGAGTTTTTCCATGAACCAACTCGAACTCAAGACCAAAATCAACGAACTGACCGAATGGTTAGAAGAACTGGGCCGGACCGTTGACGAAAAAGACAGACAGGAAAAAATCCGGGATATCGAAGCAAAAATGCTCGCTCCCGATTTTTGGTCGAACGCGGAAAAAGCCCAAAAGGTGATCCGGGAACAAAACGACCACAAAAGCGTTATCGCGGAATACCACCGTCTTTGTGATATTCTGGAAACCTTGAACATGACCTACGAACTGGTTTCGGAAGGCGAAGAAATGGATTTGGGGGAAGCCGAGGAACTTATCAGAGAATTTGAAGAAAAAGACGACGCCCTGACAATCAGGCTGTTGCTTGATAAACCTTACGACAAACTTAACGCCATTCTAGAATTTCATCCCGGCGCTGGTGGCACCGAAAGCCAGGACTGGGCTCAGATGTTATTCCGGATGTATACGAGATGGGCGGAACAGAACGGATACAAGGTGACCGTGCTTGATTATTTGGACGGCGAAGAAGCCGGACTCAAATCGGCTACCATCCTGGTCGCCGGGCCTAATGCTTACGGATATTTAAAAGCGGAATCCGGCGTTCATCGTTTGGTTCGGATATCGCCTTTCGACGCTTCGGCCAGACGCCATACGTCATTTGCCTCCGTGTCGGTGGTTCCGGAAATCGACGATTCGATTGATGTCGATATTGACGAGCAGGATATCCGGGTCGACGTCTACCGCTCCAGCGGCAACGGCGGTCAGGGAGTCAACACGACCGATTCCGCTGTCCGGATCACCCATCTACCGACCAAACTGGTCGTCACATGCCAAAACGAAAGAAGCCAGATTCAGAACCGGGAAACGGCTTTGCGGGTTTTGAAGGGAAAATTGTATCAGTTGGAACTGGAGAAGAAACAGAAGGAACTAGATTCCTTATCGACAACCAACGTCCAGAACGCTTTTGGTAGTCAAATCCGGTCCTATGTTTTCCAACCGTACACGATGGTAAAAGATCATCGTACAAGTTTTGAAACCGCGGCGATCGGCAAAGTGATGGACGGCGATCTGAACGGTTTCATCAATGCCTATCTGAGACAGACCAAGAGCAGATAGCGGGAGGTTATCATGGCCAAACATCGCTCGCTTCGCCGAATCGGCAGATTCGAACAATATGCTTTTCTTACCCTTGGCGTTTTGATCATGGCTTCGGCTTATTACTTTTTTGTCATTCCCTCCGGTATCGTCACTGGCGGAGTCACCGGTCTTTCCATGATCTTGCAAAGATATCTGCCGAACATTCCGATTTCGGCATTTGCTTTTTGCTTTGACATGATATTTCTTGCTCTGTGCTTTTTCTTTCTCGGAAAAGGCGAATTTGTTCGCAGTATCTACGGATCGATTCTGTTTCCGGGATTTCTCGCTTTGTTTGAAAACACGGTTCCGAATCCGACTTTCGGACCGAATGATCTTTTGCTTGTAGCCCTTTATGCCGGCGGTCTCATCGGCATCGGGTTCGCGATCGTTGTCCGCTACGGCGGCACGACCGGCGGCACCGATATTCCGATCAAGATTCTGAAGAAAAATTCCCGACTTTCACTCGCAACATCGGTGTATCTGATCGACGGATCCGTCATCTTACTGGGAGCTATCACGAGCCAGAGCGGCATCGGCCAGGGTTTCATCGACGCTCTGTATGCTCTCGTCATCGTCATTTTGTCAGGCAAAGTGTCCGATTCTTTCCTGATGGGACTCGAAGGAAAGAAAGCCGTCCATGTGGTGACAGCGAAACCGAAAGAAGTAAAAGCCGCCGTTTTCGCGCTTTTCTCTCGCGGTATGACTGAAATGCGGGTTCAGGGCGGTTATACGGAAACCGACAAGTCTTTGCTTGTCATGGTGATCCAAAACAACGAATACCTTTTCGTGAGAAACATCATCACAAGAACCGATCCGGCGGCTTTTGTCTATGTGACGCCAGCATCGGAAATCAATGGCGAATGGTCTCCCGGGGAAGAGGTGTATATCGGAAATGCCCGCAACCGTCAACAGTCTCAAGAAAAAAAACAATAAATACATAGTATCCATATCCACCCCCCTGGGCAAGGACAAGGAATACGTTGTATCCGAGGATTTGGTGGTCGAATACCGTCTTGTGAAAAGCAAGATTCTTTCGCCTGACGATTACGCAATCTTTCTGGATGTATGCGAATTCGACCGTTTTTTTCAAAAGGCCAAACACTGGCTCCTATTCCAACCGCGTTCGTTAAGCCAAACGAGGGAATATTTGGAAAAGGCGGGGGCTTCCGACAGTTTGGTGGAAAAGACGATCGCCAAACTTCGGGAGAAACATTTGTTAGACGACGACGATTTTGCCTGTCGCTATGCTTTGATTCTTCTAGAAGACAAAAGATTCGGTCAAAGACGCATTGCTTTCGAACTTGCCAAAAAGGGATTTGACCCTGAAAGCATAAAACTGGCTCTTTTTGAAATCAATCACGATACCATTTATGAGAACATGAACTATCTGTTCGAAAAGAAACTGCCGACACTTGGCAAATCATCTCTGAATGCAGCGATTCTGACGATGAAACACCATCTCGGGCAAAAAGGGTACGAAGCCTCTGATATTCAGGATATAATGGCTAAAAGAAAAGGCGAATTCAACCAATTCATCGACGAAAAGAAACAAATCGAAAAAGACTATCGCCTCGTGAAGGCGAAATACTTACGGAAAGATCTTCCGGAAGCGAAGAGAAGGGATTTGACCATACAGGCTTTGCTAAGGAAAGGCTACTCTTACGAACTGATAAAAGAAACGGTCGAAAGGGGCTAAACTATGGATTACAAGATGACGGAACTGGATTTGTATCTCTTTAATGAAGGCAAACTGAAGGAAGCTTACAAACATTTCGGATCTCATCTGGTATATGACGAGGACGGTAAATTCCTGGGAACCAGGTTCACCGTCTATGCCCCACATGCCAGAATTGTCTCGATCGTTGGCGATTTCAACATGTGGGACTCGCGGACGCACGTGATGACAAAGACCGACCAATTGGGGATATTTTCGCTTTTCTTACCGGATGTCGGCGAATGGGTCCGTTATAAATACTGCATTGTCACTTCTTTCGGACAAACCATTTTCAAGGCAGATCCTTACGCCTTCTTTTCCGACAACCGGCCGGAGACAAGTTCCAAGGTCTACGATATCGACCATTTCGACTGGTCGGACAGAGATTATCTCGAAAACCGCAAGAAGGGCAATCCCTTCATGGCGCCGATGTCGATCTATGAGGTCCATCTCGGTTCCTGGATGACAAAACCAGATGGATCATTCCACAAATACAATGAACTCGTCGACCACTTGCTGCCGTATGTGAAAAGCCACGGATTCACCCATATCGAAATAATGCCGATCGTCGAACATCCTTTGGATGAGTCCTGGGGCTATCAGGGCACCGGTTATTACAGCGCCACTTCGCGTTACGGCGTTCCCAAGGATTTCATGTATTTCGTCGACATGTGCCACAAAGAGGGCATCGGTGTGATCATGGACTGGGTTCCCGGACACATCTGCAAGGATCCGCACGGACTCTATATGTTCGACGGAGAGCCTTTATATGAATATTCCGATTACAGCATTCGCGAGAATGAAGTATGGGGCACGGTGAATCTCGATCTCGGAAAAGGTGCGACCAAGAGTTTTCTGATTTCAAATGCGTTTTTCTGGATCCGTTATTTTCATGTCGACGGATTCCGGATCGATGCTGTGTCTAATATCCTATATTATCTCGGAAACAGCGCGATAGGAACCAACTATCCCGCCATCGAGTTTTTGAAGAATCTTTCGTATGCGATCAAGGAACTCGATCATTCCGTTTTGCTATTTGCCGAGGATTCGACCACCTTTCCAAAATTGACGACATCCGTTATCGACGGAGGCGTCGGTTTCGATTACAAATGGAACATGGGTTGGATGAATGATACGCTCAAATATTTCGAAAAAGATCCGATCTATCGCAAATATCATCATGACTTGATTACATTCGGGATGGTTTATGCCTATTCCGAACGTTTTGTTTTACCCTTGTCGCACGACGAAGTGGTGCATGGCAAAAAAGCGCTCGTCGCCAAGATGCCTGGTGATTACTGGCAGAAATTTGCCAACTACAGATTGTTGATAGGGCTCCAGTTCACCCATCCGGGCAAAAAACTTTTGTTCATGGGGGGCGAATTCGCCCAGATGCACGAATGGAAGGACAAGGAAGAACTTGATTGGTTTTTACTTGGCTATCCGATGCATGAGAAAGCGGCTCGGTTCGTCAGGGACATGCTCCTGGTCTACAAGCAAGAAAAAGCCCTTTATGAACTTGATCACGATCCCCGCGGGTTTCGCTGGATCGATCAGACCAACCGCGATCAGTCAATCTATATCTTTTTGCGTCAGGCCCTGGATGAAAACGAGTTCGTCATCATTTTGTTGAACATGACACCGAACGCATATGAACATTTCAAAGTAGGAGTACCGAAAGCAGGAATCTACACGGAGATTTTGAACAGCGACAAGGAAGTGTACGGTGGATCTAATGTGTATAACGGTATGCCGCTTGTAACAATAGCCGAACCTAACCATGGCATGACGGATTCCATCGATTTAAAGGTAGCTCCGCTCGCAATGTCCGTACTTAAGTACATCGGAAACAAAAATTGAAAGTCTGTTTGGTGAAATAAGATGAAAAAAACGATCATAGCGATGATTTTGGTCGGAGGGGCCGGATCGAGGCTTCAGGAAATCACCCGGGATCTGGCGAAACCGGCAGTGTCTTTCGGCGCCAAATACCGGCTGATCGATTTCACCCTTTCCAACATCGCCAACAGCGATATCGACTGCGTCGGTCTTGTGACGCAGTACGAGCCTTACGAACTGATGAACTATATCGGTTCCGGAGCGTCATGGGATCTCGATGTCATCGACGGCGGGATCCATTTTCTCACGCCTTATACAAAAAAAGCTTCGATTCTCTGGCAGAAGGGAACCGCCCATGCGATCGGACGGTATCTGTGGTTTGCTCAGGAATTCGAGGCTGATTTCGTATTGGTATTGTCTGGCGACCAGATTTACAAGATGGATTACCGCAAATTGTGGGAACATCATCTGAACCACAATGCCGATCTGACGATTGCCGCCACAAGAGTGCCAAAAGATGAAGCTTCGCGCTTCGGGATTCTTTCGGTCGACGAAGAAAGTCGGGTTTTGGCATTTTCCGAGAAACCGGAGGAACCGGACGGCAATCTGGCTTCGATGGGTTTATATCTGTTCAACACTGATGTTTTAGTGGACCTGCTCAAGGATTCTTCCGAAGAAAGTCTCGACTTCGGCATGAATGTCATTCCGAAGAGTCTCAAACAAAAGAAGATTGTCAGTGCCTACGAATTCGATGGTTACTGGCGCGATGTCGGAACGGTAGAAGCTCTTTATAAAGCAAACATGGATATGCTTGACGATCCGGATTTTCTCGGGCTCAATGTTTCCAGAAACCTTCCGGTTTACTCGAAATCCCTCAATCTTCCGCCGCATGTCGTCATGGACCATGCCAAAATACGACGCTCCGTGATCGCCGACGGATCGGTCGTCGACGGAGAAGTCAGCCATTCCTGCATCGGTTACGAATGTATGGTCAAAGCTCACGCTGTGATCAGGGATTCCGTACTTTTGCCGGGAGCAGTGATCGGCAAAAACGTCAGATTGAAAAATGTGGTTGTGAACCGTAACACCGTGATCCCCGACGGCTTTGTTTTCGAACCGGAGTCTATCACGCTTTTGGACACGACAAATCTGGAAAGGGCGGTGAAGTGAGATGCCTAACCTTTTCTTAGTATGCGATGCCTCCAACATCGGTGCTTTCAGCAAACTCACCCGTCATCGGATGCCTGGGGCTTTGCCTTTCGGAGCCAAATACCGGTTGATCGACTTCACGCTTTCCAATTGCAAGAATTCCCATATCACCAATGTGGCGATCTTCCCTTACGGGAACTACCGCTCTTTGTCTGATCACATCGGTTCCGGTGACCGTTGGGATTTGAACCGCCGCAAAGACGGTATTTTTATCCTGCCGCCCAAGAACCTGAACCTGACAATCGAGGATTCGATCAGTTTTCAACGCATGTACGAGCATATCGAATACTTCTTAAGAAGCAGTCAGGAATATGTCATCGTCACACCTTCCAGTCTGGTCTGGAACATTGATTATCAGGTTCTGCTATACAGCCATCTGGTGTCGAAAGCCGACATTACGGAGGTTTTGACGGCTGATCGCAAACGAATACAGACATTCGTATTATCCAAAATGCTTTTGTTGGAATACATTCGCAACTACGATACGATCCCTTACCGGAACCTGACGGAAGTGATCGACTACGCGACCAATCTCAAGAAGAATCCCTATCATTTCGAACAGGCTTGTTTCTTCATCAACAGTCCGTTTGAACTCTATGAGGCCAATATGCAGCTTCTCTATCCGGAGACGAGGGCCCAATTGTTTCGGAAGGACCGTCCTATTTTTTCCAAGGAAACCATGTCGGCTCCGGCCAGATATGGAGACAAGGCGAAAGTCAGCCGAAGCATCATCGCATCCGGAGCCTTGATCGAAGGCGAAGTCAAGGGATCGATCATCGGCCGTAAGGCCTATATCGCCAAAGGCGCTTTGATTGAAAACAGCGTCATCATGAACCAATGCGTGATTGCATCGGGTGCCCATGTCGAATACGCGCTTCTGGATAAAGAAACAAAAGTGGCGGAAAATGCCGAAATAACGGGAAATCTCAATCAACTGTTCGTTTCGGAAAAAAAGCAGGTTGTTGTATCGGGAGAAGATCTCAGGGTGGTTCAGATCACCGCTGAATGCCTACCTTTCGTTAAGACAGGAGGCCTGGCGGATATCGTCGCTTCCCTGGCGGAAAATTACAGCCTTTTAGGTGTCGATTCCAGCGTGATCATGCCCTTGTATCCAATCATCAAGGAAAAATACAAGATGTTTCTGGAAATGCGGGCCGACCAGTCGATAGAGTACGGCTCCGATAAATATCACGTGACGATCTATTATTACAACAATCAGAACGTCAATTACTATTTCATCGAATCGTTCGACTTTTTCGACCGTGAAAAAATCTACGGTTACGATGATGACGGCGATCGGTTTGCTTTCTTTTCCAAGGCGGCGATTGCTTTTTGCGACGCCTTCGAGAACCAACCCGACGTGATCCATATCCATGACTGGCATATGGGTCTTGTTCCTTTGATTTTGAAAGAAGACGAGAAGTGCAGGCATATCAAGACTTTGCTGACGATCCACAATATCGAATATCAGGGTTTGTATAACAGCGATATCATCACAAAACTGGGAATCAAGAATTACGACATCATAAACAAAAAGATCAACTTCCTGGAAACCGGTATCAACACCGCTTCCAAGATCACGACGGTTTCGGATACTTACCGGGAAGAACTTCATTACGAGTATTACAGTCGCAATCTGGTCGACACGATCAATCGGAGAGACCGGGATTTTTACGGTATTTTGAATGGAATCAGCACCGATGTTGATCCAATCAACGATCTGACGATCCAAGAAAAATACAATCTGATGAATGTCTTTTCGGCTAAAAAGACCGACAAAGCCGATCTTCAGAAACGCATGGGTCTAAAACAAGGGAATGACTACTTCATCTTAGGAATGGTGACGAGGATTGTCGAACAGAAAGGTTTCGAAATCTTATTGCCGTCGCTCGAGGATATCATCAGGAACCCGATGATCCAATTTGTCATTCTGGGAACTGGGGAAGAGCGTTTCATCGAGAATCTTAACCAGTTGAAAGAACGCTATCCGGATCAGGTTTCCCTGAATATCGGTTATGATGCGACGGAGCCGGGATATATCTATGCCGGAGCCGACGCTTTCCTGATGCCTTCAAGATATGAACCGTGCGGTACCGGCCAGATGATCGCCATGCGCTATGGCACGATCCCGATTGTCAGGCAGACCGGGGGACTGAATGACACGGTCGAGCATTTCGACCAGATCACGAAACGCGGAAACGGATTCAAATTTTACAACTACGATTCCCGCGATCTTTCTTTCCAGATCAATCTGGCCTTCCATGTTTTCAAGGATGCGCCGGATGATTGGAAACAATTGGTGATCAATGCGATGAACACGAGGTTTTGGCCCCAGGACACGGCCAAAGCTTATGTCGAGCTTTACCGGACGATGCTGATAGAAAATCCGTAAACGGTTTTAAGGCATCCTTGTCGCTTGACAACACCAAATCGATGATATAATCGAATCTGTGGAGGTGTTTCACCATGACCAAAAGTATTTTCCGGTCCAAGGACGTTTTCTGGAAAGAATTCGCGGACCGGCTGTCGAAAACATACATGAAAGATCCTGACAACGCCAGCGTTCGTGAGATGTTCAACGTACTCGGCACCCTTGTTAGGGAAGAAATCGCCGGCGATTGGAAAAAGACCGACGAGATGCTCAAAAAAGCGGATTGCCGCAAAGTCCATTATTTCTCGATCGAATTTTTATTAGGAAGACTGATGACGAATAATCTGATGAGTCTTGGCGTCCGGGAAGTAGTGGAAGATGCGTTCGCCGATGCCGGGATTTCACTATCCGACATCGAGGAATACGAATCCGATCCCGGTCTCGGCAACGGCGGTCTCGGTCGTCTCGCCGCCTGCTATCTCGATTCGATGGCTTCGCTTGGCATCAGCGGATACGGACATTGCATTCGTTACCGCTACGGGTTGTTCCGCCAAAAGATCAAAAACGGCTATCAGGAAGAACGTCCGGACAACTGGCTGGCAGACGGTTATGTCTGGGAAGTCAGAAAAGACGAAGAAGCGGTGGAAGTACCGTTTTTCGGTTATGTCGGATTCGAAGACGGCAAGATGGTTTACCATCCCTCGGAACGGATCCGGGCCGTGCCTTATGATGTTCCGATCATCGGAAACCATAACGGCAAGGTCAATTATCTGAGACTATGGAACGCTGAACCGGCCCGCAAGTATCCGAAAGACATGTCGCCTTTCGAATATGAAAGCCAGTTGGAGAGAATTTCCGGTTTCCTTTATCCGGACGATACGACGGACGACGGGAAACGTTTGAGACTGATGCAGCAGTATTTCTTCAGTTCCGCCGGTATCAACAGCATTTGCCGGCAACACAAGCAAAGATACGGCACCTTGAAAAACCTGGCCGAAATGAATGTCTTCCATATCAACGACACTCATCCGACTTTCATCATTCCGGAACTGATGCGGATATTTCTGGACGAAGAAGGCATGGAATGGGAAGAAGCCTGGAAGATAACGGAAAAGGCGGTGGCCTACACTAATCACACAATCCTGGCCGAAGCCTTGGAAAAATGGCCGGTGTCGCTATTTCAGCCCCTTTTGCCAAGAATCTACCAGTTGATCGAAGAGATCAACCGGCGTTTCTGCAACGACCTGTTACAGAAATACGGTTATGGAAAGATCGAACAGATCAACCAAATGGCCATTGTTTCCAACGGAATCATCCGGATGGCGAATCTATGCGTTGTCGCCTCTTTTTCGGTAAACGGCGTCGCTAGGTTGCATACCGAAATTCTGAAAAAATATGTTTTGAAGGATTTCTTTGACTTGTATCCCGACAAATTCCACAATGTCACGAACGGCATCACCCACCGCAGATGGCTTCTTTACGCCAATCCGGAATTGTCGGAACTGCTCTATGAAACGATTGGGGACGGTTTCGTGACAAACGCCGCCAAACTCGGAGACTTTTTGAAATATGCTTCCGACAAAGAAACAATCAAACGCTTATTCGAGATCAAAAGAATAAAAAAGGAAGCCCTGGCCGCTCGCATATATAAAGAACAGGGTCTTACGATCGATCCGGATTCCATTTTTGACATCCAGGTGAAGCGTCTCCACGAATACAAGCGCCAGTTGATGAATGCCATCAATATCATGTATGTTTACAAACAACTGAAAGAAGACAAGGAATTTCGCAGACGGTACCATCCCCACACTTTCATTTTCGGAGCCAAAGCCGCGGGATCCTATTATTTCGCTAAAAAGGTTATCAAACTGATTACGACGATCGCCGCCTTGGTCAATGCGGACGAGGAAACCAACAAATGGCTCAAGGTCGTGTTTGTGGAAAATTATAACGTATCATACGCCGAAATGATCATGCCGGCCGCCGATCTGTCCGAACAGATCTCGACCGCATCCAAGGAAGCAAGCGGCACCGGTAATATGAAATTCATGATGAACGGAGCCATCACGATCGGCACCGAGGATGGCGCCAACGTGGAAATTCACGAACTGGTCGGCGACGACAATATCGTGATTTTCGGCCTTTCCGCCTCTGAGGTTGAAAAATTGTATTCCGAAAAATCTTACCGTCCGAAAGAACTTTACGATAACGACCCGGTTCTTAAAGAAATCCTCAATCACCTGATCGACGGATTCTTCCCGGATGTCGACAAGAACGAATTTCACGATATTTTCGACAAACTGGTCTATGAAGATCCGTATTTCGTATTGAAGGATTTGCCCGGATACCGGGAAGCCCACATGAGGGCAAACGACTTATACAAGGATAAAAACAGATGGGCGGAAATGATGGTGACGAACATCGCCAAGAGCGGCGGCTTCTCCTCTGACCGTTCGGTAGAGGAATACGCCGAGACGATCTGGCATGTGAATATCGCCAAGGGAAAACACAAATGAAATCCCGGTGGATAGACCTGACCCATTCCATATCGCCTGATACCATGCCCTATCCCGGGGACCCTTGCCTGATTTTAGAAAAAAACGAAAAAAAAGGGAAAGACGATTTCGTCTTGTCCCGGGTCACGACCGGAATGCATCTTGGCACCCATGTCGATTCGTTTTCGCATCTGATAAAAAACGGAGCCGATATCGTTTCACTGCCGCCGGACCGTTTTTACGGCAAAGCGGCGCTTGTCAGGGTGAAACAAGTTGGCGGTCTCATTAAAACACAAGATGTCATTTACGAATGGGAGAAACTATCCGACAAGCCGGAGATCTTGCTTTTGGAAACCGGTCAGGCAAATAAATTCGGGAAAAAGGAATATTATACCGGATGTCCCGGATTCGAGCCCGGGTTTGCCAAGGTTCTGGCTTCGTTTAAGGTCCGCCTGTTCGGTGTCGATCTACCGACGGTGAAATATGGAGTCAACGGAAACGCCGCCATGCACAGGGATCTGTTCGAAAACGAAATTCTGATTGTGGAAAGCCTTGCCAATCTGGACAAGTTGCCGGTATATTTTGACTTTTTTGCCCTGCCTTTGAAAATCGAAGGGGCGGAAGCGTCGCTGGTCCGGGCCATGGCTCTTGCCGATTGACTTTTCCTTTTTACAGCTTTATAATATTAATCGATAAGAATAACTTCGGGGCGGGGTGGAATTCCCCAACCGGCGGTATAGTCCGCGAGCCTTAAAGGGCACGACCGGGTGCGATTCCCGGACCGACAGTAAAGTCTGGATGGAAGAAGTGGATTCAAAAGCCCTGAGTACGGGCTTTTTTTATGGAGGAACGAAGATGGGAAACAAACGCAGCACGAAGTATCTGATACAGGTTGCCATTCTGGGAGCGATTGCCGGGATTCTGATGATTCCGGAGCTTCCGATCGCCTTTGTGGCGCCCACCTTCTACAAACTCGATCTGAGCGAAGTCGCCGTCTTAATCGGAACATTTTCCCTAGGACCGGGCGCCGGTGCGATGATCGAGGTCATCAAGATTCTCATCAACTTGATGGTGAACGGTACCGAGACTGCCTATGTTGGGGAACTTGGCAACCTGATAATCGGACTGGCTTTCGTTGTTCCCGCCGGCTTCGTATACAAGCACAACAAGACGAAAAAAAATGCTATAGTCTCGCTTGCGGTTGGCGGTTTAATGATGGTTCTTTTCGCTTCCATCATCAATTATTTCGTCCTGATTCCGGCGTATTCTTTCGCGTTCGGGATCGATATAGATTATATCGTGTCCCTCGGACACGCCATCAACGAAAACGTGAATGGCCTGCTTGGCTTCATCCTGGTCTGTGTCATACCTTTCAACCTGATCAAAGCCATAGTGGTTTCGCTGATTGTGTTTTTGGTATACAAACGGATATCGCCATTATTGAAAGTGTCCGGATGACATGAAAAGAACACTTGCGTTTTTCCTGTTGATGCTTTTTTTGCCGCTTTTCACTGGCTGTTCCCTAACAACAACCAGCACCACCGTTTCCACCGAACCGGGAACAACTTATGAATATGACGATTTTTCCGATCTTTTGATAAACAGCCCCGAAGATCAGCTCACAAGGCCGGAAACGGACTATTACATCTATTTTTACGGCGAGCATTGTTATCTTTGCCAAACGATAAAACAGGAGGCTCTCGCTTATATAGCCTCGCTGGAAACCGACAAGGTTTATCTCGTGCGGGTGTCTTCCTATGACGATATTAACGAAGCCATCGATTTTCCGGGAACCCCGTCGATCGCTCACATTGTCGCCTACGAATCGGTCAATGTGGAAAAAGGCGAAAGCGGAGTGCTTGGAGTGTTGGAAAACCTGACATAAAAAAAGCGGAATTCAAATTCCGCTTTTTATTTGGAAAACGACATTTTCGATCTCTTTGTCTATCGGCAGACGCACGTATTTGTTCAGGTCGTTCACGTAGTATGTACAAAATGATTTCAGATTGCTGTTGCCATGAAAGACGGTATAGACGGTTTCCCGGTATTTGAATAGATTGCCGAAGTTGTCGAAATAAAGGACATATGTCTTGATGAACCTGATGTTTCCCCGGTCCAGCCGGTATTTGATCTTGTGCATTCCCGGTCTGGATTTTTCGATCCAGAGTTTGACGTTTTTCAGTTCTTCCCAGAATAGGGCGGAACATCTACCGGCTTCGATTTCCGTTTTACTTTCGGAATAGGTTGTCCTTTGGTTCTTCCTATCTAGCATAATCATAAGGGATTCGTCCAGATAGGTTTCCCTGTAGCGGTCCCTGACATAAATTTCCTTTTCGCCTTCGGCTGAAGAGCCGATCCATATGTAATCATTCGCCCTGGCGAGAAGGTTTGGAATCATGGTGGCAATCATTAAAAACGACACCATTCCGGTAATGCCGAGAAAGTAAAAGAAGAATTTCTGGTATGGAAGATCTCCCGGATGACGGATGATACCATCGATCTCGAACGGGATCCCGATGAGGTAAAGAACGAGGAAAGTTGCGAAGAGAGAGAAAAACACGATGAAAAAAATCAGCGATACGTAAGCGTAGCTGTGATTTTTCTTTGAAATCCTGGCGGTTTTGATCCTATCGAAATCATAACCGGCTTCTTTGTATTCCATCATCCACCCCTCCCAGGAAAATATTATAACCCAAAAATGACGGGCCCGGGTAAAAAGATGGCATTTTTGTTTTTTTTAATGTCAAAACAGGTAAATGATGATAAAATAAAACTGTCTTTGATTCCCTTCCGGAAAGTGTGATTCTATGAATACGATTAAAATCGACAAATACTACAGGGGTATGATCGCCCATCGCGGATTATCCGGCATCGAAACCGAAAACACGATCAACGCATACATCGCTGCAGCAAACCGCAGTTATTTCGGAATCGAATGCGACGTTTACGCTTCTAAAGATGACAAACTGATTCTAACCCATGACGACACTTTGTTGAGAATGGGCTTATTGAATGTCTATATACCAGGATACAAGTATGAAGAGATCAGGCGTTTCACCCTGATCGACCGGAAAACGGGGCATTTGTCCGATACCGTGACGATTCCTTTGCTAAAAGACTATCTTGCCATTTGCATGACTTATCAGAAGCACGCTTTCATCGAACTCAAAAGCAATCTCACGAACGCTCATGTCGACCAGGTCATTGATGAAGTCAGAAAATATCACCGGCTGGAAGATACCAGCATCATTTCTTTTCATGACAAATATCTTGTCTATCTGAGAAAAAACTATCCGGACATGAGTCTTTACCTGCTTTCAGGGACAGCAGACGAAAAGACACTAGCAATCTGTGAAAAGAACCGTCTGGGGCTCGATGCCGAATGGCATGCCATTACCGAGACGGTGGTCAAAAGGTTGCATCTTACCGGTCTTAAAGTGACGGTTTACACGGTTGATGACAAGAATGACGCCGAGAAACTGATCAAGATGGGCGTCGATTACATCACCACCAACATTCTCGAGTGATATGTTGAAAATCGTCACAGTCGGCGCTTGCGCCGGCGATTATGTCGGCATATCCCTAAAGCGGATTTTAAAATCCGATTCCAATCCGGGCGTAGTCAGGCTTTCTTCGGGAGGAGTGGCGAGAAACATCGCCGAGGATCTCTTCCGGCTCGGGGCCGATGTCTTGCTTATTTCCTTTGCCGGGAGTGACCGGACGGGAGAATTCTTGGCCAAGGAACTGAAAGATCTCGGAATCAGTCATAAGCTCTTGATAAAAGATAAGGAAAGATCGTGCTGTTATCTGGCGATCCATGATCATGACGGAAATCTGGAATGCGGCATCAACGATTTCTCTATCTTCGATACAATAGGTGCGAAAGATTTCGCGCCTTGCCTTCCCGATTTGGATAAAGCAGACATGATCGTGCTGGATTGCAATTTGTCCCACGAAGCTTTGACTTATCTTATCAAGAGATACAAGGATAAACGGATTTTCATAGATGGCGTCAGCCAGGCGAAAATCGGGCGCTTGTCGGGCCTGCTTGAGGATATCTTCCTTCTTAAGGCCAATATGGGTGAACTGGCCGCTTTGTCCGGCATCGACACCAAAGATGACTTTGCGCCGGCAATCGACATATTGTTTCAAAAAGGATTACAAAATATTCTCCTGACAAGCGGTTCCGGACCGATCCGCCTTGTGGGAAAAGACGGAATCATTTCGATAAATCCTCAAAGCCCGGAGAAAATCGTTTCCACGACCGGAGCCGGCGACGCCCTTTATGCCGGTCTCATCAGAGGATTGTCCCTAGGACTTTCAAAAGAAAAATCATTGGAGCTGGGAAATAGGGCCGCTTGCATAGTGATGGCTTGTGCCGCGGCTTCTAGTTTCTTGCTCTCTACCGATATCATCGACATGTGAAGGAGGTAAACTTATGAAAAATCCGACAATTGAAGCCATTCTAGGAAGAAGAAGCGTAAGGAGTTACCTTGACAAACCAATTCCCGAAGTCGATCTGAAGAAAATCATCGAGTGCGGGATCTATGCTCCTTCCGCAAGAAACCGGCAAAGCTGGCATTTCACGGTCATCACCGACAAGGACACGATCGACCGGATGAGCGAACTTGCCTTAGAAGGCATGGAAAAACTGGGAATCGTCAAGGATGAAGGATATCATGTTTTCTACCACGCCCCCGTCGTCGTCGTGATCAGTTCCGAACTCGAAGGCTATAGCGAACTGAACTGCGGCTGTGCCATGGAGAACATGGCGATCGCAGCGAAAGCGCTCGGAATCGATTCCTGCATCATCGGCCAAACGAGATACATGTTCAATCAGACGAACACCGCCGATATCAATCTATTACTCAAGATACCGGAAGGTTACCAGCACGATTGCTCGATCTGTTTCGGATACCTTTCCGGAGATTATCCGGAACCGAAACCGCGGAAAGAAGGAGTAGTCGATTACATCCGCTAGATCAAGGAAAATACTTTTGCCCAAGACAAAAGTATTTTTTCTGTCAGATACCGCAAAGGAGGCACCATCCATGTGGAAAGAGATATACCAAGATTGGCTCGACGAAAAATCACTTGATCCTGCGTTGAAACAGGATCTTGAAGGAAAAAGCGACAAAGAACTGGAAGATATGTTCTATACCGATCTGGAGTTCGGCACCGGCGGCATGCGGGGAGTATTGGGAGCGGGAACGAACAGAATGAATATCTATACGATCAGACGCGCCAACACCGGACTGGCTAGGTATTTAGAGGAAAGATACGGACGCAAGAATCTTTCCCGCGGCGTGGCGATCGCCCATGACAACCGGCAAATGTCGAAGGAGTTCGCGTTAGAATCGGCGAAGGTTTTAGGCTATCACGGCATCAAATGCTATTTGTTCGAAGATTTGCGTCCGACGCCGGAGTTATCCTACGCCACGAGATATCTGAACGCGATCGCCGGTATCGTCGTCACCGCCAGCCACAATCCGCCGCAATATAACGGCTATAAGATCTATGACGAATATGGCTGCCAGTATACGCCGGAATACGCGAACCGCATCATCTCGCTCGTGCGCGACGTCAAAGATCTGTTCCATATCGGTTTTATGACGGAAGAAGAGCTGAAGAAAAGCGGGCTTTTAGAATATATCGGCAAAAAGATTGACGACAGTTATCTGGAAATGGTCAAAACCGTCCAGATTCACAAGGAATTGGAAAAACCCCTGAAAATCGTTTTTACACCTTTGCATGGAACGAGCGCTGAACTCGGGACAAGGCTTTTAAGAGAATGCGGATACGATATTTATCCCGTCAGGGAACAGATGGTGCACGATCCGATGTTTGGCACCGTCAAATCTCCGAATCCGGAAAATCCCGCCGCTTTCGACATGGCAAAAAAACTCGGAATGGTAGTCGGAGCAGATCTATTGATTGCGACCGACCCGGATGCTGATAGACTAGGTATCGCCGTGAAAAAGGATAACGACTACATACTTATGACCGGCAATCAGACCGGAGCCGTGCTCTTGAATTATTTTCTTTCGGAAAAACAAAAATTGGGACTTTTACCGAAAAAAGGAGTGGTTTACAATACGATCGTGACCTCCGATCTTGGCGCGAAGGTCGCCAGATTTTTCGGTATGGAAGTCTTTTCGACCCTGACCGGTTTTAAATTCATCGGCGAACAAGCGAGATTCCTGGAATCGACCGATAAAAAATTTGTGTTCGGTTACGAGGAATCCTACGGATACGTGGCAAACGACAAGGTCCGGGACAAAGATTCGCTTCAGGCCATGTTGCTTGCATCGGAAGCCGCGACGTATTACAATGAATTGGAGAAGAAAACGCTATACGACAAACTGGAAGATCTTTTTAAGATTTACGGTTATCACTATGAAGCGATGATGAATATCGAAGAAACTGGCATCGAAGGCAAACAGAAAATCGCCAGAATCATGGGTTTCATGCAAAAATACCGTGAAACGGCATTTGCCGGGTTCAGGGTTGACGCGATCGAAGATTATAAGGCGGGGATCGGCTACAAGCAGAATGAGAATTATGCTTTGACGCTCCCGGAAGCGGATGTCGTCAAGTATATCTTCTCGGATGGTTCCTGGTTTGTTTTCAGACCTTCGGGAACGGAACCGAAACTGAAAATATATATCGCCTCCGTCGGGAAAACCGCTATAGAGGCCAAAGAAAAGATTGAAAAACTTGAAAGTGCGATCCGGGAATTGTTAGAAGGCATCAGATAGGAAGGAAGTCTTTCAGATGTGGAAATACATAATTGCCATCGGCATCGTCGTTTTGTTGGTGGCGATCTACATAATTTCATATGTGCTGAACCAAAAGACGGAAATACCCGAGGAGTGCAGGAATCTCGAGGACTTTTCCGCCTGTAGCACATGCACGAACCAGAGTTGCACGATCTTAAAGAAAGGGATACCGGAACTCAATGATCGGAAATGACTGGGACGGGATCTTGAAACCCGAATTCCAGAAGGATTATTTCCGGCAACTTTCGGAAGACATCAGGGAGGAATACCGGCGTTACACCTGCTATCCGCCGATCCATGATGTGTTCAATGCTTTGCGGTTGACTTCGTATGAAAATACAAAAGTCCTGCTTTTAGGCCAGGATCCCTATCATAATCCAGATCAGGCCATGGGACTCGCTTTCTCGGTGAAAGAAGGCGTCGAGTTGCCGCCGTCTTTGGAAAACATCTTCAAGGAATTGCATGACGATATCGGATGCCCTGTTCCGACATCCGGAGATTTGACCAAATGGGGGAAGCAGGGAGTATTGTTGCTTAACGCGATTCTTTCCGTGAGGCGCTACCAGGCGTTAAGCCATGACAAGTACGGCTGGACGATTTTCACCGACCATATCATTTCGCTCTTGAACGAGAAAAAAACACCGGTTGTTTTCGTTTTGTGGGGAAGTTATGCCAAAAGCAAGAAGCCGCTTATCACGAATCCGATCCATTTCGTGATCGAAAACGTGCATCCGTCTCCGCTTTCGGCCTTTCGGGGCTTTTTTGGATCCAAACCATTTTCACGCATCAACGAATTTCTGGAATCGACCAATCAGGATCCCGTCGATTTCAGTCTATGACCAGAGGAAGATATGCATAACAAAAACATTCGCAATCTTGTTTTTACGGGCCTGATGGTCGCTATCGGTGTCGTTCTGGCTCAGTTTCTGTCGATTTACATTCCGAATGCATCCGAACCGATCATCAAGTTCGGGATCGGTTATCTGCCGCTCATCATGGCTTCTATCATCGCCGGCCCGGTTTACGGCCTGATGGCTGGTATCGCCCAGGATTTGCTTGGATTTTTCATCTTCGGAGGACCGTCCGGGCAAACATTCTTTCCCGGTTTCACTTTGAACGCGGCCTTGTACGGGTTTTTACCGGGGATCATTTACCGGATCCGGAAAAACAGCGGGACAAAACTGTTTTTCTGGCTGAATTTGGTTTTGGCTGTTTTGTTGTTTCTGGGATCGTTCTGGTATTTTTTACATGTCGATCAGGTGATTTCCAGTACTTTGACCGACAATCAGAAACTGCTTTTGGCCGGAATCGGTTTGATCGGTACCGTGTTTTTGGTGGTGTTTGATATTTTGGTTTACAAAAGCAAGAAATACGGCGATGAAGGAACGAAGATCCTTTTCATCATCAGCCTGATGTATGTCCTGACTTCACTCATTTTGACGCCGATCTGGCTCTATATCATGAATCCCGGTATTTCCTTCTTTGTGCGAATTCCCCTGAGAATCGTGAAAATGCCGATCGAGGTGTCGTTCTATGTCATATTGGTTTCGGTCCTTTTGGAGGCGCTTGGCATTACCAAAAGAAAACTGGGGCCGGGATCAAAATAAAACACGACTGCGAAGTCGTGTTTTTTATTTGGTGACAATCAGAATTCGATGATCTTGACTTCCCCGCCGCCCAGATGAAGATTGATCCTTCCGTCGTCGGTAAAGTCTTCATATGGTCTACCCATTTCGTAGGTCGAGTAAACCAGGTTTCCGGATAAGTTTTCATTTCCGGATTTTTTCCGTAATTCCGCCAAGGAAGCGTTGCACCAGATTTCCTGGCGGGGGTTGCTGTTGGCGGCGATTAAGATGCATTTGCCGGTTTTTTTGTCGAAATAGGCGACGCCGATAGCCGGCGTGTCAAATTCGTTAAAGTAAATCGGCAATGAAGCGTTTGGGTCCATGATCTGGCTAAGCCAGCGTTTTCTTATCTCCTTGATTCCTTGCATGTGGTCGGCGATCTCCCAGCGGAATTCACTGGTGTAATGGAAAGCATATTTGTCGAAAAGCGCGAGTTTACCGTAGAAAAGGTCGTCTTTTGGCAGATTGAATTTGTCTTTGTCCGTGCAATCGACGCCGGTGTTCATCGGTTGGATCTCGTATATTTCCTGACCAGAATTGATGAACGGAACCAGATTCGGAAGCAACATGTTCAATATCGTCAGCATCCTTGCGAGTTCCCTGCCTCCATCACGCCCGGCAATTCTTGCCGTGTCATGGGTTTCGGCGCAGGCGAACATCGGCAAGGCGACGTCTTTGGCTCCATAGACAAACTTGTGCAGATTCTTTTCCCAGATCCTGGGTTCCATCCAGAAACCGTTGCCGATGATGATGTTATAGTCAGAAGCCTTGGCTTTGGCTGCGTTTTCCGGATTCAGTTCCTCGGCGATAAAAGCGAAGTCGGGATCGTATTCCCGAGCCTTGCTGATGATCATCTTGAGCAGTTCCTTGGGAAGCGCATGTCCCATATCGATCCTGGCTCCATCGATTCCAAACTGTTCCTGGTAATAGGGAATGATGCCCGACAGAGTCTCCCAAAGTGGCATGTTGGGTTTCTTGCCCGGGAAGAGATTCGATTTTATAGTATCAAAAAGAATATATGGAGGAATGTTCTTGTTTTTCAGATATTTGACGTTGTCGGACGGATGATCCAGAAACATCCGGAAGAAGGTGACATCGGTCCAGGGGGGCTGGACGTCGTTGATATGGTCGGAGAACGCTGGGGCGACGGAAAGACCGTAAGCCTTTTCGATGGCTTCGACGATGTCCTCGGCATCCTTGATTTCGTTCCACAATTCCTTGTTTTCGGTATATGGGTCGTTACGAAACATCGAAATGTGTCTTTGGACATCTTCCGAGGCATAGACGTCCGGCATGAACTTGGCTTCCGGTGGAATCGTATTTGCCAGTCCGGTTACGTAAGGAACCCGGTATTTGTCGTAGTCTTTCGTTTCGATCCAGTAGAACCAGTCGGGATGAAGTCTGATGAGGTCGCTTTCGACGGAATTGGTGCGGGGGATGATATCGATAACGACACGCATGCCCAAAATATGGCAGGCTTCGACGAAGGCCTGAAACTCCTCGCCTACCGTCATCTCGCCGCCGGTCAGGTTGTCTTTCAGATCCGGGTCGATGTCATAGAACGATGCGACGCCGTACGGGGAACCGAGTTCGCCTTTCTTTTCTTTGCGGGAATAACGGGATATCGGCAAGAGATACATCGTGTCGACTCCGAGTTTTTGGAGTAATGGCAACAAAGCCAGCATCTTGACGAAAGTGCCGGTTTCTTTCATTTCGTCCAGATTAGACACATCGAGCGAATAGGAACGGTCGTGGTCCCAAGCGGATGACGCCCGGATCATGGTCGAATAGAGAACGCTTTTTTTAACCCATTCGCCACCGAGTGTTCCTTTTTCGGGAATGGTGTTGCTTGATTTGGCCAAGGATTCCAAATAGTTTTGGTTTGCCTTGGCTTTAGGAAGGATGTATGATGAAATCACTTCGCTGTAAAAGCGGTACGGATTGACCAGCAGTTCATGCGACAATAGCCTATGGGTTTCCTCGCCGGAATAGTTCCAAGCGTTCCAAAGATCGGGAACCGTGTAATTGATGTTACCGGATGGAATTTTGCTAACGAGGATATTTTTTAGCTTCATCAACCGGGATCCAGACATAATATCACCTCACATTTAATATTATATCAAAGAGATATCAATTTATGGACACTGCTTTTAAAAGATGTAAAGGTTTACAAAGGTATCATTACACTTTCAAAAGCGGGGCTTTTATAGTATAATAACAGCGGTTAGAGGTGAACTTATGAAAAAACCTGTCATACTAATGATCCTGGACGGTATGGGCATCGGCGAACAAAATGCCGGCAATGCCATCTACCTGGCCAAGAAACCGCATCTTGATCTCTTGGAACAGGAATTTCCCACTACACAGATAGAGGCTTCCGGGGAAGCCGTCGGCCTTCCGGAAGGACAAATGGGCAACAGCGAAGTCGGACATCTCAATCTGGGAGCCGGCCGGGTGCTTTACCAGTCCTTCACGAGGCTGAACGTCGCCATCAGGGACGGATCTTTCAAAGAAAATCCTGCTTACAACAAGGCTTTCGATCATGTGAAAAAGCATCATTCCAAATTGCATATTCTCGGTCTGTTGTCGGACGGAGGCGTGCATTCGCATATCAACCATATCAAATACATGTTCCAGATTGCCAAGGAAAAAGGCGTCGAACGTGCTTATTTTCATGCCTTCTTGGACGGACGCGATACCCCACCGAAATCGGCACTTACCTATGTGAGTGACCTCGAAAGTAAAATGGCTGAACTGAATTTCGGTTCCATCGCCACGGTCGGAGGACGCTATTACGGTATGGACAGGGATAAAAACTGGGACCGGATCCAGCTCGCTTACGACGCCATGTCGTTTGACAAAGGTCCACACTTTCCGTCGGCCACTGCTGGCATCCAGGCGTCCTACGCCGACAATGTCACAGACGAGTTTGTGGTTCCGTTTATCTGCGACGATACCGGGATGATCCAGTCTGACGATGCCATCATTTTCATCAACTTCCGCCCCGATCGCGCGATCGAGATTTCGACGGCTTACTCTGATCCGGAAGCCTGTCCGAAGCTAAACACCGAAAATCATCCGGAAAACATCCTATATGTCTCGACGATGAAATACTCCGATCTCGTCAAAGGCGAACTCGCTTTCCCGCTCATCAGTATGAAAGATACTTTGGGTGACTATATCTCTGATCTCGGAATGAAACAGCTAAGGATTGCGGAAACCGAAAAATATGCGCATGTCACCTTCTTTTTCGACGGCGGCGTCGATAAACAGATCGAAGGAGCCAAACGGGTTCTGATCCCGTCTCCGAAAGTGGCGACTTACGACTTGAAACCGGAAATGAGCGCTTACGAGATCACCGATAGCGTGATCGCGGAACTCGATACCGGCGAATACGATATCGTCGTTCTGAATTTCGCGAACGGCGACATGGTCGGTCATACCGGCGTGATAAGCGCTGCCATCAAAGCAGTCGAGACCGTCGACGAGTGCGTCGGCAGGGTTGTAGACAAGATTCTTGAGATGGACGGCATCGCCTTCATCACCGCCGATCACGGCAACTGCGAGAAGATGCTGACGGAAGACGGAAAACCGTTCACCGCCCATACGACCAACAAAGTCCGCCTGATTGTGACGAAAAAAGGCATCACCCTGAAAGACGGCGGCGTCTTGTCGGACATTGCCCCGTCGATGCTGGATTTGATGGATTTGAAACAACCGGAAGCCATGACCGGACATTCCCTAATAATAAGGGACAAGGAATAGGCAACAAACTGTACTGACAGATAAACAAATAAAATGTCAAAGTCAAAGGAGAAAACCATGCCAAACATCACAAG
>DAOSWG010000007.1:6092-8757 GCA_035379945.1 Bacillota bacterium | reverse complement strand
TACGACGTCACCATGCAGACATACATCGACAAAGTAATGATCGACCTCGACGGAACGCCGAACAAATCGAAACTCGGAGCGAACGCCATTTTAGGTGTCTCGATGGCTTGCGCCAAAGCAGCCGCCGACTGGGCCGGGCTTCCACTTTATCTCTATCTCGGCGGATTCAACGCCAAGGTGCTCCCCACCCCGATGATGAACATCATCAACGGCGGATCCCATGCGGACAACAACATCGATTTCCAGGAATTCATGATCATGCCGATTGGCGCCAAGGATTTCCACGAAGCTTTAAGAATGGGTTCCGAAGTCTTCCATAACCTGCAGAAGGTTTTGAAAGGCAAAGGATTCTCGACCGGTGTCGGCGACGAAGGCGGATTCGCTCCGAATTTGGATTCGAACGAAGCCGGACTCAAAGTGATCGTCGAAGCGATCGAAAAAGCCGGATACGTTCCCGGCAAGGACGTGGCTTTGGCCATGGACGTCGCCGCCAGCGAATTCTACAACTCCGAAAAGAAACTTTATGTTTTGGGAGACGACAAGAAGGAACTGACAAGCAAAGAGATGGTCGATATGTATGAAGATCTGATCAACCGTTATCCGATCGTCTCGATCGAAGACGGACTTGGCGAGAACGATTGGGAAGGCTGGAAATTATTGACCGATAGACTCGGAAAAAGAATCCAATTGGTAGGCGACGACATCTTCGTCACCAATACCAAGATCATTGCCGAAGGCATCAAACAGGGAATTGCCAACTCCGTCCTGATCAAGGTCAACCAGATCGGCACACTTACAGAGACTTTCGACGCCATCGAAATGACGAAACGCGCCGGTTATACCGCCGTTGTCAGCCACCGTTCCGGTGAGACCGAAGATACGACGATTGCCGATATCTCCGTCGCTGCCAATACGGGCCAGATCAAGACCGGTTCCGCTTCCCGTACAGACCGGATCGCCAAATACAACCAGTTGATGAGAATCGAAGAGGAACTCGGCGAAGTCGCGCAGTTCATGGGCGGAAAGAGCTTGCTCAATAAGTAATCACCAGGCATCTTATAACACCTAAAAAACATGCTTTTGGGTCTTCCAAAAGCATTTTTTTATGGTATAATAGTTTAGTGCAATGCATAGGTCGATGTTTCAGACAGGTTTTCAGGAGGTTTTTTCATGGATTGGTTAGATGTTATATTGCTATGTGTATCGGTGCTTCTAATAGCCGTGGTAATGCTTCAGGAGTCGAAGGATGATGTCAAGAACACGTTTTCCGGAGAAAAATCGGAACTGTTCAAGAATCAGAAACAGCGGGGTCCGGAACTGCTTTTGGCAAGGATTACCTTCGGAGCCTCGATTGCGTTTTCGATCCTGGCCATCTGGGCTTACGTACGCTAGAACACATTGCCATGTGTTCTTTTTTTTGCCTTTGAAGGGAGGTGGTCCGAATGAAGGAAGAACTTAAAAAAATAATGAGCGACAAAAGATATCATAATACCGATCTCTTCGGACTGGCTCGGAGCTTGCAGACAAACGACCGGAAGGGCCTTCTTTCGGCATTGAAGGAAATGCTTGCCGAAGGCGACGTGATAGAGGACAAGAAGGGCAATTACGGTCTTTCCGAAAGAATGGGTTATGTCAAGGGCGAGATTTTTATCAAAGCGGCCGGTTACGGATTTCTTCACGTCGAAGGCCGGGAAGACGATCTTTTCGTCCCCGCCAGCAAGACCATGACGGCGCTTGATCACGATATCTGCCTTGCTAAAATTGTAAGAAGTCCATATGACAACCGCACGGAAGCCCAGATAGAGAAAATCATTTCCCGGGCCAGCGAAATCGTGGTCGGAGAATATTACCAAGGAGCGGTGTTCCCGAAAGAGGAACAGCAGGGAGTCATATACAGAGTAACAGAAAGGCCGAAGGGCCTGGTAGACCACGCTTTTGTGGTCGCGAAAATCGTCAGATTCTCACGAAGCCACGTCCTTGATTGCGCGATTACCGAAGTCTTCGGTTACCGCGACGATCCGGGTATCGATATTTTAGAAGTTGTTAAAAGGCTGGATATTCCTTATGAATTTCCGGCTACTGTCATGAAACAAGCGAAGACGTTACCTGACGAAGTGAGCGATATAGACATAAAAAACAGGACCGATCTCACAAGTGAAGTGATCTTCACGATCGACGGCGACGACACCAAGGATATCGACGATGCCGTATCGGTTGAAATATTGTCAAATGGTTCATATAAACTCGGCGTCCATATCGCCGACGTCAGCCACTATGTGACGGAAAACTCAAGCCTCGACAAGGAGGCCTACAACCGCTCGACGAGCGTGTATCTGGCGGACCGGGTCGTGCCGATGTTGCCACACTCCTTATCGAACGGCATCTGTTCTTTGAATCCGGGAGTAAGAAGACTTGCGATGTCTTGCGTCATGGACATCGACAAAAACGCCAATGTGCGTTCCTACAGGATATTCCCGTCTGTTATCAAGAGCTTTCAGCAACTGACTTACACCGAGTGTAACAAGGTTCTCAACAACGAGCCATCGGAAAAGATCACCGACCAGAGGATCATATCAACCCTTAAAATAATGAAGGATTTGAAAGAATTGCTGGAAAAAGCCAGGGAAGAAGCCGGTTCGATCGATTTAGAAACCATCGAACCGAA
>DAOSWG010000007.1:0-5992 GCA_035379945.1 Bacillota bacterium | reverse complement strand
GATGACAACAAGGGCCATTACGGCCTCGGCTTCGACTACTACACCCATTTCACATCCCCGATCAGAAGATATCCGGATCTGCTGGTGCATAGGATGCTAAGGAGCTACCTGTTCGAAAAAAAGGCCCAGGAGACAAAAGCCCACTATGCCGAATTGCTTCCTGAAGCCGGCACCTGGACTTCGAAATGCGAGCGCCGGGCCATGACGGCCGAACGGGAAACCGACGACATGAAGAAAGCCGAATACATGGAATCGCATATCGGCGAAACATTTGAAGGCGTCATTTCCGGTGTTGTCCGTTTCGGCATTTTTGTCGAACTGGCAAATACCGTCGAAGGAATGGTCCATATTTCTTCCTTTCCGGAAGCCATGGAATACGAGGAAGAGAAGATGTCCTTGCTTGGAATTGCCAGCCGTAAGGTGTATAATATAGGTATGAAGGTGAATGTGAAAGTCGCCTCAGCGAACCGAAGAACCGGAAAAGTGGACTTTAGGCTTGCATTGGAGGAATCGTCATGAAAGTGATCGCCAGCAACAAAAAAGCCGCCCATGACTATTTCATCATCGAAAAGTACGAGTGCGGCATCGTTCTGACCGGAACGGAGATCAAATCCGTCCGTTTGGGAAAAGTCGCGATCAAAGATGCCTATGCCAAAATCAAGAATTACGAGCTTTTCGTCATTAACATGCATATCGCCAAATACGACAAGGGCAACATCTTCAATCACGAGGAAAAAAGAGATAGGAAGTTATTGATGCAAAAACACGATATCATCCGTCTCGAACAGAAATTAAAAACCCAGGGACTTACCCTGGTGCCCACAAGAGTCTATCTCAAGGAAAATCTCTGTAAGATAGAACTTGCCTTATGCAAAGGCAAGAAACTCTATGACAAGAGAGAAACTGCAAAAGAAGAAGACTCAGCGCGCCGGATGGAAAAGACGGTGCGCGACTATCAGGCGTAAGCCTGACCCTATGGGGCTGTTTTGGATTCGACAGGACAGTTCGAGTTTGACAAGCATGCGATCGGCAGATCTCAAAATGCACCCAGTAAATATAACTGGAAACCAAAATTACGCTTACGCCGCCTAAGAAGAGGTAGCGAGTCCGTTTTTACCAGCCTGCGGGTCTAAATGGGCTACAGCTAAGCAGGATAGCGAAGAATGTCGCTGTTCTAGGCATTTTAGCGAAAATAACAGGACTGGTTGTCGGGGTATTGGTTTTCTTTTTCCCCGCCAATGAGATAAACAAGGAAACTAAGCATGTAGAAAGTCAAATGATTGGCTGTTTTGGACGGGAGTTCGATTCTCCCCAGCTCCACCAAATAATCCCGTAACCTGAGAAAAACAGTATTTACATATTGTATATTTCTCGGGCTTTTTTATTAATAAAATTGTGTTTATCATACATATTTTGGCAATCAAAATAATAATTATTTTATATTAAAATAATGATACTCAAAAGTAATATAATATTGATACATATAAAATTTATTCGATTATATGCCAAAAAATTAAATATAAAGCAAACATTTTACATAATATTTATGACATTAACAGGTGAAATAGTGTATAAGTATATTGGGTATTTTTGCAAATAATTTTTTTATTAACGAGTTATTGCATATCAAGAATCTTATTAGTAGTATTTAATGTTATTTCAATTATCAGTGAATTATTATGTAAAAATTAAAAAAACTGTAAGAATGTAATCGATCAAACCATATTTTTGTGCAATAAAATAAACACGAATAAAAAAGAGAGGTAATTCAAAAAATGTTGCTTTCAGAAGAAACGATACATAAATTGATTGAATACGGAAAAGAGACAGAATTTCTAGAATATAAGGCCATCCCTTACTATGAAGATAATCAAGCAGAGTTTATTAAGGATATAGATGCTATGGCAAATTCAAGACATGCCGGTCTAAAATGCATAGTGATTGGTGTTAATGATGATGGACATAATAATTTTTCTCCTATCGGTATACCATGTGAATATAAAAATTTAAAGGATTTTGCTCATTATGAAGATTTGATACAAAACAGTATCACTCCATCAGTTTCGATCGAGTTTAAAAAGTTTTATATACAGGAGAAATTATTTGTAGTAATCACTATTTTTTCAGATTACATCAACGGCCCATATTCTATATCAGCGCCGCTTTTCCTTACTCGGTACAATGGAAAAGGAGAAAAGATAAAGGACAGTTTGCAAGGGCAAATGTATATTCGTATAGGAACAGTAACAAGAAAACTTAATCCGTTAGAAGTAAAAGAAAAAGTAAATAATCAAGGCTCATTTGATATATATTTACTAGACTCTATGCTATTTGTCGAAAATGATGGAATTGGAATGCTACCAATAAAAATGATAAATGGGTTTAAAATAAATAAAGCATTTACTTCTGTTAATTTATCAATTTTGAGAGATAGCAAAACAATTTATACAAGAAGCACACATTGGTTTGAAACGTACAATACGGCAAAGCCATCAGATGATTTTTTTGTTCCAGATTATTATTTTGAAATTAATGCATTTACCGAAAAAATAGGAACATTCTGGTTCATTTTTGGCTCAACAGATGCGTTAGTGTGTCATTTGGACGAATATGGTAATAATACAGAAAAGTTGGATTTTAAGTTAAGTTTTTTTTCTACACCTACAGGTTTGCCAATGGAATTTGTTTTTCATGACTGTTCGATTTTCGCTATGGAAAAAGTTTTATGGAAAATCAAATTAAGAGAAGAGAAAAACAGGTAAAAAAATATGAAAAACGGAAAAACCGATTCAAAGCATGAGATAAAAAATAAGGAATCAATTGACCGTATTTTGAAGTCATATGAAAAGTATTTCGAATATTATGAAGAATTTAAAGAAGATTTACTCACATTTTTCGAGAAAAAAAATCAAATAAAAAATTGGCATAAAATATGCTCTATTCAAGACTGGATTAATGTTACAGTAAACAGAATAAAAAATCTTAGATTTGATGAATTCCAAACACTGAGTACAGACGATAAAACTTTTTTTATAATTGAGTTAATAACATGCATCAACGTTTTGGTTGATAGTACAGAAGGGCTAAAATATATAATTGGATTAACTACAGATGAATATTTAGTTTTTATAAATGCTTTAGATAGTTTTCAAAAAACAAAAAAAATGAATCATGAACATGACAGTTATTTGGGAATAACAAATAGAAATGACAGAGACTATTTTAAACATATAAGAGCTGCATTTGGCCAACACCCTTCAAATCTCGAAATAAATGGTAAACGAGTATTTGCTTCTTGGACATTGAGTTATGATATGCATGAAGAAGATCTTTACATTTTTGTATATGTAAACGATCCTAATGCCCCTTGGGGATATAGAGAGAATATAATAATTTCAGATTTATTGCTTTTTTATAAAAATTTTTTTGATGTGGCTTTAAAATTATTGGAAATATTACGAAAAAAAGTTCAAGGTTTTTTTGATGAATTAGTTGTAGATAGTCTTTATAATAAAGATGATAATTTATATACAAAAATATTGAAGACGAAAAAAGGCATAATAAAAAGATATCACGGAGACGAGAAAAGTTATTATTATATATGCTTAGTGGAAATAGATGAAGGATTGCATAAAATTAGCAAAAATATTCAAATGTTATTTAAAAGTGAATACAACGAATACATACGGATTCTTTACGATGCTTTTTGTGAGATTCATGAGAGAGTAAAAAACTGTTCAAAAGAAAATCTTGTAATATTTAGTGAAGTAGATGTATCGTGGGTAGACATTAGTAAATATGATTATATTCCTAAAAAAGCTGAAGCTTATATGGATGGAGACAAAAGGCATTATGATAATTATTTATATTCATGCAAAGAAATAGCAGATGTGTTAGAATTTGATGCAATAGAAATCAAAACATTTGCTGACTATAGGTTTTTAAAATACGTTTTAAAAAAAAGAAATCTATTTGTTTTTAAAGAGTAAATTGGTAATTAGCGATAAGCTATTACTTTTTTGATAAATTAGGCTTTTTATTAATGCCAATATTATTTTAACAAAAGCTAAATATATTCAATATAGAAAAACAATCTCCACTAGTATTATTCGCGTACACACGTATGTTTTATGGATTCCCAGCTCCACAATTTCAACCCATCATCCGAGAAAACGACATTCACGCAGAAAAGTCATGCTTTCTTGGGCTTTTCATAGTAAAAAGATTGTCTATTATGAGAAAAACGAATAACTAATACCCATGCAAATGTTGTTGTAATATAGAATATTATAGATTTTGGTATGCTGATGAACAAAAAATTAAGCAAGCACGACAATTAGTTTTTTTCTGTTTAATCACATCCACTAATTAAAATTCAGAAAATTCAAATAGAGTATCGCGCGGAATGAATGTAAAATTTTTACATTATGCTTGTAATTTTATTTCGACTAGTTTATAATGTGGTTGAGGTGATAAGCATGATTAAAAAATTCAGCGTAAAAAACTTCAAAAACTTCAAAGATGAGATTACTATCGATTTTTCAAATAAAAGGGATTATGAGTTTAAACAGGACTTAATCAAAAATGGGCTTGTAAACAAGATGCTTATATATGGAAAAAACAATACCGGCAAGAGTAATTTAGGCGCAGCAATTATGGATATTACTTGCCACTTAACAGATAATCAGCACGAAAACATTCTATATAATTATTATATGAACGGGGATTCTATTGAATCAAATGTTGATTTTAATTATCTCTTCTTACTTGAAAATCAAGAAATTGAATATAAGTATTCTAAATCTCCAAATCGTCAGTTGGTTTTTGAAGAATTCATTGTGAATGGTAAGTCTATATACAAATACAATTATAAAAATAATCAATTTGAAAATTTAATAAGCGAAGCTCAAACAATAGATATGAGTAAGAGAAATAGAGAAATGTCCGCACTCAAGTTTATCTATGTTAATACTATGTATTGGCCGGAGAACAGCCCAGTAAAACTTATGATTGAATTTGTAAAAAATATGTTGTGGTTCCGATCACTGAAACAAAATGAATTTATGGGGCTTATGCCAAACGGGGAAAACCTCAGTGATTTCATAATAAATAACAGATTGACTAGCCATTTTCAGAATTTTCTAAGTGAATGTGGGCAAGAATATCACTTACAAGAAATGTCTGAAATGGGAAAAAAAGTATTAGGTGTGAAATATAAAAACTTTACTGCTAGATTTGAAGCAATTGCGTCAACAGGAACCCTATCATTATGGCTCTTCTTTTATTGGATGAATAGAACGACTGATATTTCATTCATTTATTTGGATGAATTTGATGCATTCTATCATTTTGAGTTATCACAGTACATCTTGAGATATATCAACAGCAAGAGAGAAATCCAGTCTATTTTAACAACTCATAACACATTTTTAATTGATAATGATCTTTTAAGGCCGGATTGTTATTTTGCTCTCAAAGATGGAAAAATTCGGAGTTTTGCCGATAGTACAAAAAAGGTTATCAGACAAGGGCATAATTTAGAAAAAATGATGATTTCAGGAGAGTTTGATGAGTAAGATTTTAATCATCGTTGAAGGGGCTGATGAAGAGGAAACCTTACGTAAAGGTACTCACAATTTGTTATCTTTGATTGATCCCCAAAAGGACTTTATTGTTATTCCATTTCGCAACCCCATATATGAGCTTTACGAGCAATACAAATTAGGGTCATATGACGACATTGTAAAATATCTGAGATTTGAAAAGGGGCTGATTTTGGATTCCAACACTTTATCAAAAACAGCTTTTTCTTCCATTTATATGATTTTTGACTATGAACCTAATTATCAAAAATACTCTGATGAAGTGATTAAAGATATACTGAATACATTTAATAACGAAACAGAAAATGGGAAAGTCTATATTAATTACCCTATGTGAGTTAGTTTGATTAAAACGGACAGTTAAATAAAAAGAGTGGAAAGAACTTGTT